>NZ_JAGPXB010000001.1 GCF_018069925.1 Flavobacterium erciyesense
TGAGATATCACACCCGAGTCTGGAGCAAAGTCACGTGCTAACATTTTCAACATGGTTGATTTTCCCGCACCATTTTTTCCAACTAATCCAACCCTATCTCCTGCACCGAGTCTAAAAGTAACTTCTTCAAACAAATAAGAGCCACCAAAAGAAACCGATAAATTATGTATATTAAGCATGTATTGTGATTTTATTCCTCTGTGATTTATTAAATTTGCCTATCTTCTGATAGGACTAAAATCAGGAAAATTAAATTTTTTGCAAATGTTAAAAAAAGGATCCAAATTATATAGCATTTTAACAGGAACTTGTCCTAAATGTCACAATGAGAGCATGTATTTACAAAAAAACCCTTGGCATTTAACCCAAGTTTTAAAAATGCATGACAATTGCAGTCATTGTGGATTGAGATATCAAATAGAGCCATCCTTCTTTTACGGGGCAATGTACGTAAGCTACGGACTCAATGTAGCTATAGGTATTGCAGCGTTTATTATTTCTTTTTTCTTCTTTAAATCAAACTTAAAAGAGGCATTTGCTGTTATTATCATTGCATTAACAGCACTATTTCCGTTTGTTTTACGATGGGCTCGAAACATTTATATCAATATGTTTGTTTCGTATGACCCTAACCAAAACAAAAAATAAACCCCTACTTTTTACGCTTTTCAAATCGCCAACAGTCAATACTTGGGTCTAAAGGAATTTCAAACTCAATAAAATCATACAAGGCCTTAGCCATTGCCGGACCTAGCATAACTCCTCTAGTTCCTAAACCATTTAAAACATGTAATTGCGGATACATTTGGTGCGTTCCAATTAATGGCCTTCTATCTCGAACGGTGGGTCTGATTCCTGCAAAATGAGATATTATTTTAAATTCACAGCTGATAATTTCATGTATTCGATCAATCAATTCTTGCTTGCCCTCCTCACTCGTATCATTGGTTTTATCTTTCCAGTTGTAAGTAGCTCCTACTTTAAAACGGTTTCGTCCGAGCGGCAATATAAATACGCTGGTATTAACTATTACATCGAGTTTTAAACCAGGCGCTTCAATTATAAATAATTCGCCTTTAGTTCCATCTAATGGAAGAGAGTTAAAATACGGATTAGCGTGCAAGCCATACCCTTCAGCAAAAATAACATGCTTGGCAATGATCCCCTTGTAACGCACTCCTCCTGTAATCAACTCCAAAGCGTCATACTCAAAATCATTTTCTATATATTGACCTGATCCAGAAAGGAAAGTCCTAAATTTCTGAAGCAACAAAGCGGTATCTACATAACCTGTATGTAAAACTTGACCGTAACCATAAGGAGAGTCAATGCCTTCAAACGTTTCATGAATTAATGTTGTCGATAAAAAAGGTGACAGATTTACCTTATCGGAAGCTGTAAACCAATTATTTTGCTCCTCAATAGAGAAAAATTTTCTTAAAATAGGCCTTTTAAAATCAAACTGAAAAGATAAACGTTTTTCAATTCTATTGTAAAAAGCTTTCATTTGCTCAAGTTGCTCCTTTGCATTCCAAACCTCACTGAACCGCTTTAAAATAACTGGATTGTACAAACCACCGGCTACTCTGGAAGAATTTTGCGAACTATTATCCACCACACAAATTGTCTTATTGTTTTCAAGTGCCCATTCTGCAAAAGAAAGTCCGCCCAAGCCGGCACCAACTATTAAATAATCAATCATAAAATATCAGTTTAAATATCACTAATAAACAAAAAAAACTCCTACCACAAGGGTAAGAGTTTTATCTATTATCATCTTACGGAAACTAGTAGTTCCACATATCCGATTCAAAATTTCTAATCTTATCTTTTACTCTTTCAGATTCTAACAGCTGATTTTGAGCATTGTCTTTCATATACTCTTCAATTGCACGATCTCCGTAAACGTTTTCTTCCTTATAAATCAAACTGTTAAATCGGCGCGAGTTTAAGATTTGATCAAACGAAACTGGCATAGCTGAATTTTTATCATTAAAAGCTTTTGCATTATGTAAAACTTCGCGCGCCGCTGGGAAAAACACCCAAAACAACTCGATATAATCTTTTTCATCACTGTTCATCGTATACACGTCAGGAGTAATAGGACAAATACCTAACAAACGATATTTCAACTCACTTTGACGTTTGTCAAAATACCAATACCCTTTGATTTTATACTGCGTCACATCCTGTGCAGATAAATCTTGTCTGACAATATACTCATCAGAAATTCTGTTACCAGCATTTAATTGCTCTCTACCAGCATCAGTTGTATCGACACGAGTTAAAGAACCCTGAATGTCTTGCAAAGATTTTTTGGTGTTGAAATAACTATCAGTATAAACTTCAGTGATTTCACCATTTTTCAAAGCCTTAGTCAAAACATCATACAAAGACCTTCTATCAGAACCAATATTCGCTGTATCAATCGGAAAGTATAACGCGAAATTTATCTTTTCACTTAAATCAATAATTTCCCATGTTGTTTTACCCATTAAAACATCACGATCATGTACATAACCGTATGCTAGTGGTTTATCGTTATCTGAATCCAACTGCGCAGCGGTTTTTAGTCCAATTTGGTCTGGAGTTTTTGCATTAAGCAAATTCGACTGCCCTACAGAACTAATGCTCCAAGAAAGAGAGACGATAGCGATAAAAAGATTTCTTACATTCATAATATTGTCCTAATAAAATATTGACTTTGGTTTATGCAACCGTTGTATTATTGTATTTCATAAATTACAGGTGCAGTTCTTGGCAACAAGTAGCTACCCGCTCCTTCTAATTTTGTTTTGATCTCAGAAATAGTAACCTGATCTCCACGTCCAGCTTTTGCCAAAACAGCTTTACATTGTGCGTTTAATTTGTTTCCTTGAACAACTACGGTAGGTTGACCAGTAACTTTTAAGTTAAAACCAACCACACTCAATCCTACTTCAAAGTCAAAATCAACAAGCTTAGCGCCAACAGTAGAAATTTCTAAACTTGATTTAGGGCCTTTAACAACTCCCATTTCTCCACGTATAGTACCAGTTGGACCAGGAATACCTTTGATTCTAAACACACGTTTATCAGAAGCTACTTTACCATCTGCCATTTTTCCAGAAACATTGATTACAACTTCGTTACCAGCTTGTGGGCTCATGTTGTACTTTCCGTTTCCTACTTTAGTCAGTCCTGGTGCAGAAGCATTAACGTTGTTATCAGCAATTCCTGCAAATGAGATAGAAATTGGGTTTACAACTCCTCTATAAACAACATTCATTTTGTCTGCTGAGATAGTCGCTGAATTTGGTCTAGGAACAACTACATACTTGCCTTGAAAAGGTAAAGGAATGTTCTTTCCATCTTCTAAGAAAGTAAATTTACCGTTGATTGATTGCTCACCAACACTTCCAGCAGTCATCGAAATTACAGCTTGTCCGTTAACTATTTTTCCAGGACCAGAAAAAGAAGTTGGTTTTGTGTTTTCGTCATAACGACCTAAAACTACTTTACCTGTAACTTGTTCTCCTTGAAAGTAAGCACTCTTGTCTAAAACAACAATCGCTTGATAGTTACTGTAAGACGCAGCCGCAACTGCCGCTTTTCCTAACAAAGTATTATAAACATCAGTTTCTACTTTTTTAACATCATTTTGCCAAGCCGATAACTTTGCTAACGATGCTACAGCTGGAAAGCCTTTAAAATGGTAATCTAAATATGCTATTGCTATTCCGTCTTTGTTTTTAACTGGAGCCAGATCAAATTTTGACTCTACTTCGCTTAAAATCGGGGCTAATTTTTTGTTTCCACCTAAAGCTGCCTTAACATCATTTTTGTACTGCTCAATAGTTTTAACAACTTCGTTACCTTTTGCAGAATATCCTGCAGGGCTGAACCAAGAATTATCTAAGTTGTCTCCTTTATCCATTTCTTCATAAGGTAATTTACCCGTATCAGGATTTGTTTCGGTACCTGTTAAAACTTCCGTTTTTAAACCTGCAATATAATCGTAGAAATTCTTAGTAAGTGTTTCTACTTTGTGCGCAGTTGCAGCAGCGTCTTTAAACTCTCCGCCTGCCTCTGCAGCTTTAGCATCTAAACTCAATAACATTTGAGCGTTAGATTGTTCTGCTGCTGTATTTGATCCTTCAAATTTTTCATTCATTAATCCAAAAGCAGATAACACTTCTTTGGACATGTTTAATGCCAACATAGCAATGAAAACCAAATACATAAGGTTAATCATCTTCTGTCTAGGGGTTAGTTTTCCTCCTGCCATATTTTCTAAATAATTAGTTTGTTGTTAATGTATCGCTTGACTAATTATCCTTTATTGTTCATAGCAGAAAGCATTCCACCGTATACACTATTTAAAGAAGATAAATTAGAAGTTAAAGACTGCATTTGCTCTTTCAATTTCAAATTGTTAGCTGCAACCTCTTCATTAATTTGTGCATTTTTTGAAGCACTTTCTAATTGTACTTTGTACAAGCTATTTAGAGACTCCATTTGAGTAGCCGCCAAACTTAACTCTTCACTATATTTTTTAGTAGAAGCAATTGAATCTACAGTAGGAGCAATTCCTTTTGCTGCTGATTCAAAATTTTTGATACTGTTTCCTAAACTTGCCATTAAAGCACCGTCAATTTTAGCATCTTTCAACATAGCATCTAATTTCTGAGACAATAAACCCTGAGTATCCGCTACTGGTTCTGCTTTTTTTGCAGCTGGTTTTGCCGTTCCACCTACTAACTCAGGGTAAACGTTTTCCCATTTGTATTCATCATCAACTGGTTCGAAAGCTGAAAGTGCGAAAATTGCAGCTTCAACAACTAGTCCAATTGTCAACATCAAGTTTCCTGTGATAGGACCAAATTCAATATGTGTGATTTTAAATAATGCTCCGATGATTACAACTGCCGCTCCCATACCGTAAGCGAAGTTCATTGCTTTTTTACCTAGTAATGCCATAATAATAGTTTTAAAATTTAATAGATTGGGTTTTTGTTATTTTTTCTTTTTTCCTGTTCCAGTTGTTTGAAGTCCCATGTAGTCTTGTACTGTTCTAAAACCAATATAACTTCTTGCTGAATCAGCGTATTCGTAATCCCTTGTGCTTACCTGTAGGAAATAAGCAACATCTTTCCAAGATCCGCCTCGTAATACTTTACGTTTGTTGGATGCATCTAATACGTTTGGGTTCATTGTAGATACATACTCATAAGCGTTTGGATCGTATGCTGAATCCGTCCATTCAGAAACGTTTCCAGCCATATTGTATAAATTATATCCGTTTGGTTCATATGATTTAGCTTCTACGGTATATAAAGCTTCGTCTGCAGCATAATCTCCACGGTTTGGTTTGAAATTAGCTAAGAAACATCCTCTATCATTTTTCGTGTAAGGACCTCCCCAAGGATATGTAGCTGATTCTAAACCTCCTCTAGCTGAATACTCCCACTCAGCCTCTGTAGGCAAACGGAATGAGTTGATTAAATCTTGCCCTTTTTTCTTTGATTTTATGTATGTGTTTTTGTTCAAAGTTCTCCATGCACAAAAAGCTTTTGCTTGCGTCCATGTAACACCTACTACAGGGTACTCTCCATAGGCTTTGTGCCAAAAGTAGTCGTTATGCATTGGTTCATTGTATGAATAAGCAAAATCTTTGATCCAAACGGTAGTATCTGGATAAACCTTAATTGTTTCTGTTTTGATGAAATCTTTTCTTCTACCAACTTTTGCTTTAGCTGCAGCTTGGATATCCATCCAAGAGTAACGGAACTTCAATTTATTTACATCTATAGTACGTAAACCATTATATGACTCTTCGATTGGCAAGTACATAGAATCCATCACCTCAGTGTAATATTCATCTGGATATAATTTGGTATCCTTAATTAATTTCACTTTTCTATTTAATTTTCTACCAGCGTACTGATCATCTTCTGTACCAATACTGTAATAGTTATCATACATGTACTTGTCATAAGCAGTCATTTTTGCTGGATCTGAATCATTGAATGCGAAATCACCAATGCTACCTGCATTTCTGCCTCTTCCGGTACTTGCAGTTGCTGTTTGACCATTCATATCAGCCATAATAGCTAAACGAACTCTCATCGTAGAATCTTTAACCCACTCTACAAACTGTCTATATTCTTTATTTGTGATTTCCGTTTCATCCATATAGAAAGAACGCACAGTAACAGTCTTGGTAGGCGCATCTTCAACATTTGCTAAATCAGCATCTGATTTACCCATTATAAAAGATCCTCCTGGTACCAAAGTCATCCCATAAGGTTTTTCAGGATGCCATTTCCCTCCATTAACACCAACTAATTCTCCTCTGTCGCTTGTTTTACCACAGCCAATTAAAAGGGCTATAATCGCTGTGAAAGCTATGAACTTCTTCATATAAATTTGGTTATCTAATCATTATTTTTAAGTGTGTAAACCTATTTATTATTTTTTACAAAAACAATTTTTTTGTAGCAAACAAACCATTTTTTATAAAAAAATCATAAATATGTCCTAAATCGATCTAAACGATGTTTTTTCTCTGTGCTTTCCACCACCTTTCGGGTAGTTCTTGGTTGCAAGCAAGTAGGTATTCATCGTAGGAACACGGTAATAACGTGTTTCTTTTTAATTTATTATTAACATTTGAAATAAATGGAATTTCTATCCACCAACGGTCCGTTTTATCACTTTTATAAAAAACAAGTTCCTCCTCTTCTAAAGGAACAATATATTTCAAATAATTGTCTTTGCTTCCAAACGGATATTCATGTGAACGGTAATGAAACCCCTCAATAAAATACCACACGACTTGAGCTACAAGCACGGCTTCGGCAGCAGTATTGTTATGATTGTAAATACCAAATGAAGATACTTTATCACTTATTCCTGCATACCTGCTTAATGCGCAAATTTCTTTACCATTAAAACCATTTGGCTGAAAACGAATTGTATTTCCAGAATCAGAAGATTTTACAGAATTCAGGTCAATGCTAACCATATCAGCATCTCTAAAAACTGGTTCTGCAATTGCAATATTATTCGAAACCTCACCTAATCGGTAGGCGTCAAAATACAATTTTTCGATCAAATCAATTTCTTCTTGCGAGTTGAAATAAGTTTGATATCCGATGTTGCAATAATTAAACAAATTATTAGGTTCCTCTACAATCATTTTGGTGAGGTATGAAGTAGCTGAAAGATCTTCTTCATCTGTCCCGAAATCAAATTTTGCATCAACGGCGACCAAATTTACCATTTGCTCTAAAGTATCATAGGCACGATACAAAGAATAGGTAATGTCCTGAGAGCCGCCAAGAACAATAGGTATTATTCTTTTTTTAATTAATTCGGCAGCAATTTGCTTCACCGCAAAATAAGTATCTGAAACATTACTTCCTGCAGGAATATCTCCCAAATCAGCGATAGAAGCGTCCCAATTTCCTGGAAACAAACTATAAAACTGCTCCCTAATTGAATTGACATCTACCTCAGAAATAGCATTACGATCGCCTCGATTATCCAAAACACCAAAAATGGCAATTTGAACTTGATCTAAATCCGGAAATTGATCTGCTGTATGTAAAACAACCTTACTCCCTAATTGCTGCGCCTTAAGATTACCTATAAAATCAAGAACATCTGAATCTATGGGTTTCAAAAAATCAAATTCCATTTTCTATTTTTTTGCTACTGGCTTTTTTACCGCTGTTTTTTTTGCTGTTGCTTTTTTGGTAGGCGCTTTTTTCGCCGCTACTTTTTTGGCTGGAGTTTTCTTTGCGATCATCTCCTGTACTTCGGCCAAAGTCAATTTTGAAGCATCAACATCCTTACTTAATTCAATTTTTATCTTTCCTTTAGTAATAACAGAGCGTCCCCATCTTGCTTTTTCAACCAAAATTCCTTCCTCTTCCCAGTTGTGAAGTACTTTATCAATATTTTTTTGCAACTTATCTTCAATCAATGCTTCAATATCGTTTTGAGATAAATTATCAAAATCATATTTTTTACTCACATTGATAAAAAGGCCATTCCATTTGATAAAAGCACCAAATCTACCCACACCTCTTTGAACACCTTCGCCTTTATAAACTGCAATTGGCGCATCAGCAAGGGCTTTTTCATCAATTAATTCTTTGGCACGTTCAAAATCAACATCCAGTGGATTTTCGCCTTTTGGCAAAGATACGAAAGCTGCACCATGACGAATATAAGGACCGTAACGGCCATTGCTTACCTCTACTTCTTCATCTTTATAAACCCCTAGGTTTTTTGGTAACAAAAACAAGTTTAAAGTTTCTTCCAGCGTGATGTTACCGATATTTTGGTCGTTCATCAAGCTTGCGAACTTCTTATCTTCATCATCAGCAGCGCCAATTTGAGCCATTGGGCCAAATTTACCCAAACGCACCGAAACTGGTTTGCCTGTTTTAGGATCAATTCCTAGAATACGTTCACCACTTTCGCGTTCTGCATTTGCTTCTACATCCTTCACCGTTGGATGAAATTGATCGTAAAACTCTTGCATCATTTTCGTCCAAACGATATTTCCTTCGGCTATTTCATCAAAATCTTGCTCAACTTTGGCAGTAAAATTATAATCTAGAATGTTTCCAAAATTCTTAACCAAGAAATCGGTAACGATGGTTCCAATATCCGTTGGTACTAATTTTCCTTTATCAGAGCCTGTATTTTCTTTTAGTACTTTTTCAGCAAGCGCGCCTGCTTGCAAAGTAAGTTGCGTGTACTTTCTTTCTTGCCCGTCAAGATTTCCTTTTTCAACATAATTTCTGTTGATAATTGTAGAAATTGTTGGTGCATAAGTAGATGGTCTACCGATACCAAGCTCCTCTAATTTTTTCACCAACGAAGCTTCTGTAAAACGAGCTGGAGGTCGAGAGTAACGCTCAGTAGCGGTAATATAATTATTCTGCAACTTTTCGTTTACTTTCATTGCTGGCAACATGCCTTCTTGCTCTTCTTCGTCATCATCATGGCCTTCTAAATAAACCTTTAGAAATCCTTCAAAAAGCAACACCTCTCCAGAAGCTGTGAATACTTCATCGTGATTATTAGCTTCAATTTTTACATTGGTACGTTCTAATTGTGCGTCACTCATTTGTGAAGCAAGTGTACGTTTCCAGATTAAATCGTACAAACGGGCTTGATCGCGATCAATATCTACCGTGTGACGTGACATATCTGTAGGTCGAATCGCCTCGTGAGCTTCCTGAGCGCCTTTACTTTTATTGGTAAAAGTTCTAGGTTTTGAGAACTCTTTACCGTAGGATTTGATAATTTCAGCCTGAGCTGCTTCCATCGCCTCTTTTGATAAATTAACACTATCCGTTCTCATGTAAGTGATCAATCCCGCTTCATACAAACGTTGCGCAAGCTGCATAGTAATACCTACTGGTAAATACAATTTTCTAGCTGCTTCTTGTTGTAAAGTTGAAGTGGTAAAAGGACCTGTAGGTGACTTTTTAGTAGGTTTTGTTTCTAACTCCCCTACTTTATATTGTGAACCTACGTTATTTTTTAAAAAAGCTTCTGCTTCTTGTTTGGTATTAAAATTTTTAGGCAACTTAGCTTTGAATGCTTTTCCGGCTTCGTTTGTAAATTCAGCTACAACTGAATAAGTTGCTACTGCATTAAAGTTTTGAATGTCGCGCTCGCGTTCAACAATTAATCGAACCGAAACCGATTGCACACGACCAGCAGATAAACCGCCTTTAATTTTTCTCCATAAAACAGGCGATAATTCGTAACCAACCAATCGGTCAAGTACACGTCTAGCTTGTTGTGCATTTACTAAATTATAGTCAATTTCACGTGGATTGTCAATCGCTTTTAAAATGGCCGTTTTTGTAATCTCATGAAAAACAATACGTTTGGTTTTTTTGATATCCAAATTTAGCTCTTCGGCCAAGTGCCAAGAAATAGCCTCACCCTCGCGATCCTCATCGCTCGCTAGCCATACCATTTCTGCTTTTTTAGCCAAACCTTTTAACTTGGTAACCAATGCTTTTTTATCTGCAGAAACCTCATACTTTGGTTTAAAACCTTGCTCCACATCTACTCCTATTTCTCGTGAAGGCAAATCGGCGATATGTCCATAACTGGACTCTACCTGATAATCACTTCCAAGAAATTTTTCGATTGTTTTTGCCTTTGCAGGAGACTCTACGATAACTAAATTCTTTGCCATTGCTCTATTTTTCTGGGACAAAAGTAGAAGTTTTTTTTATATATCGGGCTTTTGCCGATTTTTAAAATAGAATAATACCTACTTGATTTGATTATTTGTAGCTAAACCCCTTGTTTTATATCTCTCGAAAAACACTTCGAAAATAAATAAATTCCGCCTCTTGTTTTACGAAAATAAGTCTTTTGAGGTTCATTTTAAATAATAACAATTGTTGTCGCTCTTTCAAAAAACTGACTCTATTCATAAAAATAATCAGAAACCAAATTTTAGTAATGGCATAAAATAGAATTTCTTATTTCGCAGTACAAAGTAAAAAGTAGAGCAAAATCCAAACTTTTTCGACAACTTCAGTTAGCTCAAGAGTATTCCATTGTAAAATGCAAAACATTGTTAATTTGTAGGCTGACATCTTGTCATATTTACTCAAATTATTCTATCTTTGTCCTTTGAAAAAATGGAATGGAAAAGATAATTGAAGAAAGCAAACAAGGCGAAAGTCTCGTTTTAGAAAATAAACCCGAAAACACTAAAAAACTATTTATCGAGAGTTACGGCTGCGCTATGAACTTTTCAGATAGCGAAATTGTAGCTTCTATTTTATCCGGAAATGGATACAATACTACCCAAGTTTTGGAGGAAGCCGATTTAGTTTTAGTAAATACATGTTCAATTCGCGACAAAGCAGAACAAACCATCCGAAAAAGATTGGAAAAGTATAATGCCGTAAAACGCATTAATCCAAAAATGAAAGTAGGGGTTTTAGGTTGTATGGCGGAGCGTTTGAAAGAAAAATTTTTAGACGAAGAGAAAATCGTTGACATGGTAGTTGGTCCAGATGCCTACAAAGATTTACCTAATTTATTGGCCGAAGTTGAAGAAGGTCGTGATGCCATCAATGTAATTTTATCAAAGGATGAAACTTATGGTGATATCTCGCCTGTTCGTTTAATGACTAATGGTATTACAGCACTAGTTTCTATTACTCGAGGATGTGATAATATGTGTACTTTTTGCGTAGTTCCGTTTACACGCGGACGCGAACGCAGCCGTGAACCACAAAGTATCTTGAGTGAAATTCAAGATTTATGGAACAACGGTTACAAAGAAATCACATTATTAGGTCAAAATGTTGACAGTTATTTGTGGTATGGTGGCGGCTTGAAAAAAGATTTTGTAAATGCTAGCGTAATGCAAAAAGCTACTGCAATCGACTTTGATCAATTGCTTGAAATGGTTGCCGTTGCTTTTCCTAAAATGCGCATTCGATTTTCAACCTCAAATCCGCAAGATATGCATGAAAGTATTTTACAAGTGATAGCTAAATACCCAAATATTTGCAAGCACATTCACTTACCGGTACAATCAGGAAGTAATCGCATTCTTAAAGAAATGAATCGTTTGCATACGCGTGAGGAATACATGACTTTGATTGATAAAATCAGAACTGTAATTCCAACCTGCGCCATTTCGCAAGATATGATTGCAGGTTTCCCAACAGAGACAGAACAAGACCATATAGATACATTGGCGTTAATGGACTATGTGAAGTATAATTTTGGCTATATGTACTCGTACTCTGAACGTCCGGGAACACTTGCAGGTAGAAAAATGGAAGATGATGTACCCGAAGAGACAAAAGCACGTAGACTGCAAGAAATTGTAGACTTACAGCAAAAACACGCTTGGTTTCGTTCAGAAGAATTTATCGGTCAAACTGTAGAAGTTTTGGTAGAAAAAGTTTCTAAAAAATCAACTCAAGAATTCTCAGGTAGAAACTCACAAAGCATTACAGTTGTTTTCCCAAAAGAAAACTATAAAATTGGAGATTTTGTAAATGTAAAAATTACAAGTTGCACAAGCGGAACTTTAAAAGGGGAAGCAGTTGGATATTCTGAAATGAATTAGAAAAGTTAGTTTCAGGTTTCAGGTTTAAAGTTCACTCGATAACTTGAGACCTGAAACAAAAAAAACTTTAAACAAAAATCAAATGGAATCAGTTCAAAATATAAAACAGCGCTTTGAGATTATCGGGAATGATCCCAAGCTCAATCGCGCCATAGAAAAAGCCATTCAGGTTGCTCCTACTGACATAACTGTATTGGTTGCCGGCGAAAGCGGGGTTGGAAAAGAAAATATGCCTCGTATTATTCATTCCCTATCCCATAGAAAACACGGCAAATATATTGCTGTAAACTGCGGAGCTATTCCAGAAGGAACTATTGATAGCGAATTATTTGGTCACGAAAAAGGGGCTTTTACAGGTGCTACAAGCACACGTGAAGGTTATTTTGAAGTAGCTGATGGCGGAACTATATTTCTTGACGAAGTGGGCGAATTGCCTCTTACCACCCAAGTACGCTTATTGCGTGTACTAGAAAATGGCGAGTTTATCAAAGTAGGATCGTCACAAGTCCAAAAAACTGATGTGCGCATTGTGGCTGCCACCAATGTGAATTTGTTTGACGCCATCGAGAAAGGAAACTTTAGAGAAGATTTATACTATCGTTTGAGTACCGTAGACATTACTTTACCGCCCTTACGCGAGCGCAAGGACGATATTCATTTGTTATTCAGAAAGTTTGTTGCTGATTTTGCACACAAATACAAAATGCCTCCGTTGAAACTAGATGAAAATGCGGTGCTGTTACTGCAAAAATTTAGATGGAGCGGTAACATTAGGCAATTGCGTAACGTAGCGGAACAAATTTCAGTTCTAGAAACCAACCGTGATATTTCTGCTGCAACTTTGCAATCGTATTTACCCGAGCAAGGAAGTAATTTGCCATCTGTAATTAAGGATAAAAAAAGTGAAAACGACTTTTCGACCGAAAGGGAAATTTTGTACAAAGTACTTTTTGATATGAAAAGTGATTTGAATGATCTCAAAAAACTTACCCTTGAACTAATTCAAAACGGAAGTACCAAAGTCCAAGAAACGAATCAACATTTGATCAAGAAAATCTACGGAACAAAAGATAGCGACAACGAAATAGATTTTGAAGAAGAACCAAGAACCGGTTTAATCACTACGCCTTCTGCCGAAGAATTATATCAAGAAAACGATGACAATTATCTATTTGCAGAAACAGTCGAAGAAGAAGAAACATTACGCTTGGAGCAAAAGGAAATTGAAATGATAAAAAAGTCGCTAGAAAAAAATAAAGGAAAACGAAAAGCTGCTGCTGATGAATTAGGAATTTCGGAGCGCACTTTGTATCGAAAAATTAAGCAATTTGATTTGTAAAAAACAGATTAAATTTTCACCAATTACTTTCAAGAACATGAAATTTATAAAATATTTTCTTTTAGCCATAATAATTGCAAGCACCAATAGCTGCTCTGTTTATAATTTTACGGGAACAGGTAACATTGATGCCAAAACCTTTCAAGTAGGGTTTTTTCAGAATAATGCTGAATTAATTGAACCTGGAATCGATAGAACATTTACCTTGAAATTACAAGATTTGATTCAGAATCAAACGAATTTAAACCTTGTAACGAATGGTGCCGACTTAACCTACGAAGGTGAAATTGTAGATTACAGAATTAGTCCAATGACCGCCACTGCTGATCAAAGAGCTGCACAAAACCGCTTGACCGTTCGAGTAAATGTTCGTTTTTCAAACAAGAAAAAAGAAACAGATGATTTTGAAAAATCGTTTAGCTTTTTCTTTGATTATCCTGCCGAACAGCAATTAACAGGTGCACCACTTAATAGTGCCTTGGAAGAAATTTTTGATCGTATTACACAAGATATCTTCAACGAGTCTTTGGCTAAGTGGTAACTTAATCCAACCTGCACTCACAATTATTTGACCAACTAGCTGTATATTAGCATACAACTTGATTTAAAAAAAATGGAATTAGCTGACTTTACCTATTTAATAACCAAGCCGGATGCTATCCTTGAGAAGCAAACCACATCGTTAGACGACGTGATTGCATCGTATCCTTATTTTCAAAGTGCGAAAGCCATTCAGCTAAAAGGGCTATACAGTCAAAACAGCTTTAAATATAATGGCGCTTTAAAACTAACGGCCGCCCACACCACAGATCGTTCGGTACTATTTGATTTTATCACTTCCGAAAATTTTGTGGCTATACACAAGCGACTTTACGAAAAAAAACTCCAAGCCATCTTAGACATTAATGTTATTGATAGTGAAGAAATAAAGCAGCCTGAAATTACAACACCGGTGCTGAGTCCTGTTGAAAGGTCAATTTTAACCTCGATTAAAGAAGCTTCAACGCCTGAACCCAAAGAGCAAGAAGCCATACTGATCGAAAAACTCGAAATTGGAAGTCCATTAGAATTTTCAAAACAAGAGCAACATTCGTTTCAAGAATGGTTACAACTTTCAAGAACAGAGCCTATCAAACGAGACGAAATTGAGCAAAGTATTCCAAAGGAACCTGCGCTTGATCCCGAAAAATTAAAAAAATTAGCCATTATTGATAAGTTCATTGAGACTAGTCCTAAAATTTCTCCTGTAAAGCAGAACTCTAGTCCAGCTGTGAATATTGAACTTCCTACAGCAGATCATTCGGCATTAATGACAGAGACCTTAGCGAGAGTTTATTTGGAGCAAAAAAAATATCAAAAAGCGATACAAGCTTATGAAATATTAATTTTGAAATATCCAGAAAAAAGTAGTTTCTTTGCGGACCGCATATCGGATATTAAGATTTTACAACATAATAATAATTAAACAATGAGCACATTTTCAATTTTTTTAGTTTTAATAACTATAGTTTGTTTCCTATTAATCGTAGTAATCATGGTACAAAACCCTAAAGGTGGCGGATTATCATCTAATGTTGGTGGTTCACAAATGTTAGGTGGAGTACAAAAAACAACTGATTTCTTAGACAAAAGTACTTGGACACTTTCTGCTATTTTAATTGCGCTTATTTTACTTTCAAGCTTAAGTTTCACTGGATCATTAAGTGATACAGATTCTAAAATCATTGAAAACACGCCAGCATCAGCGGCTCCAGCTCCAGCTGTACCAGCACAAAAGGCTCCAGCTGTACCAGCACAAAAGGCTCCAGCTGCTACAAATCCAGCTAAATAATTTTTACGACACACAATACAAAATGCCAGCTTGTCAAAGCTGGCATTTTTTTTAAGAAATTATGTCAGTTTTAATACCATGGCATAATTTCTGAAAGTTATTGAGCATTCCAAAATAAATAATTTAAAAACATAAATCATGGCATTAAACATTAAACCACTTTCAGACAGAGTTCTTATCGAACCTGTTGCCGCAGAAACAAAAACTGCATCAGGAATTTTTATACCAGATACAGCCAAAGAAAAGCCTCAAAAAGGGACTGTTGTTGCTGTAGGAAATGGAACTAAAGAACACACAATGACCGTAAAAATTGGAGATTCTGTTCTTTATGGAAAATACGCTGGGACAGAATTAAAATTAGAAGGAAAAGATTATTTGATCATGCGCGAAGATGATATTCTAGCGATAATCTAAATTTTGTTAAAAGTTTCAGGTTAGATTCCTGAAAGCAACTTTAAACTAAAACAACTTTAAACTAAATTAAAAATGGCAAAAGATATAAAATTTGATATTGAAGCACGTGACGGATTAAAACGTGGAGTTGACGCATTAGCAAATGCTGTAAAAGTAACATTAGGACCAAAAGGACGTAATGTAATTATTGGAAAAGCTTTTGGAGGTCCAAACGTAACCAAAGATGGTGTTACCGTTGCTAAAGAAATCGAATTAAAAGATCCTTTAGAAAATATGGGAGCTCAAATGGTAAAAGAAGTAGCATCGAAAACTAATGATTTAGCTGGTGATGGAACTACAACTGCAACTGTTTTAGCGCAAGCAATTGTAAAAGAAGGATTAAAAAACGTAGCTGCCGGAGCTAACCCAATGGATTTGAAACGCGGTATTGACAAAGCAGTTGAGGCTATTGTAGCTGACTTAGCTCAGCAAGCTAAAGTAGTAGGTAGCGACTCTGAAAAAATCAAACAAATTGCTTCTATCTCTGCTAATAATGACGAAGTTATTGGTGAATTAATCGCTACTGCTTTCGCAAAAGTAGGAAAAGAAGGAGTAATCACTGTAGAAGAAGCAAAAGGTACAGATACATTTGTAGATGTTGTTGAAGGAATGCAATTTGATAGAGGATACCTATCTCCGTATTTTGTAACAAATTCAGAAAAAATGGAAGTAGAACTTGACAGTCCTTACATTTTACTATACGATAAAAAAGTATCTTCTTTAAAAGAATTATTACCAGTACTTGAGCCTGTAGCGCAATCAGGTAAGCCATTATTAATTATTGCTGAAGATGTTGATGGCGAAGCTTTATCAACATTAGTAGTAAACAAATTAAGAGGAGCATTAAAAATTGCTGCTGTAAAAGCACCTGGATTTGGTGACAGAAGAAAGGCAATGCTAGAAGATATTGCAATTTTAACTGGAGGAACTGTAATTTCTGAAGAGAGAGGTTACACTTTAGAAAACACTACTATTGAAATGTTAGGAACTTCTAAAAAAGTAACTATCGATAAAGACAATACTACAATTGTAAGCGGTGCTGGAGATGCGGACATGATCAAAAATCGTGTGAACCAAATTAAAGGTCAAATGGAAGCTACTACTTCTGATTATGACAAAGAAAAACTACAAGAGCGTTTGGCTAAATTAGCTGGTGGAGTTGCTGTTCTTTATGTTGGTGCTGCCTCTGAAGTAGAAATGAAAGAGAAAAAAGACCGTGTAGACGATGCATTACACGCAACTCGTGCTGCTGTAGAAGAAGGTATTGTTGCTGGTGGTGGTGTAGCATTATTAAGAGCTAAAAATGTTCTTACTTCAATTACTGCAGACAATGCTGACGAAGCTACGGGAATCCAAATTGTTTCTCGTGCAGTAGAAGCTCCATTAAGAACTATCGTTGAAAACGCAGGTCTTGAAGGATCTGTTGTAGTAGCGAAAGTTGCTGAAGGCGCTGGTGATTTTGGATACAACGCTAAAACAGATCAATATGTAGATATGCTTGCTGCTGGAATTATCGACCCTAAGAAAGTAACTCGTGTAGCATTAGAAAATGCAGCATCTGTAGCTGGAATGATCTTAACAACAGAATGTGCATTAATTGACATTAAAGAAGAAAACGCTGGTGGCGGAATGCCAATGGGCGGTGGAATGCCAGGAATGATGTAATTTCCTGTTCATTACTAAACATAAAAAAAGCCCCAAATTAAATTGGGGCTTTTTTGTATAACTATTTTTTTACTCTTTTGATTTTTTACTGAACTTATAAATAACCGGTAGTATTGTAATTCCTACGAGTGACAAAACAATTAATTCAATATGCTCTTTCAAATCAACTTGATAATTCTTTAAAAGAAAACCGTACAAGTAGTGTCCTGCGAATATCAAAGTGAAAGACCAAATAAATGAACTCAAGACATTATAAAACATAAATTTTTGCTTGTTCATAGAAACAATACCAGCGACTATTGGTGCAAAAGTTCTAAAAATTGGTAGAAAACGAGCAAAAATAATCGCCTTGCCACCATATTTCTCGAAAAAATCTTTAGACTGAACCAAATACTTTCTTTTGAACCAAAAACTATCTTGCTTGTTGTACAAATAATATCCGCTTTTTGACCCAAACCAATACCCAACTACGTTTCCTAAAATACCAGCTAATGCTACCAATGTAGCTAACAAGACCACATTTAAGAAATCATGATCAATAAAAACGATATTTTCAATTAATTCGCGACTGTAAATTCCTGCCAAGAACAACAAACTATCTCCTGGTAAAAAGAAACCTGCAAAGAGACCCGTTTCGGCAAACACAATAAATAAAACGATATAAATTCCCAACTTAATCCCGTTGACATCAAAATGGATATAAAAAAGTGGGTCTATTAAATTCTTCCAATCAAAATTGTTCATTCTAAGTTTTTTTGTACTACGATTATCAGCGCGTGAAAGTACATATAATAAACATCAAGAACAATTTATTGTTTTATTTTAAAGTTTTATTAACGGTTGTAAAAAACACCGATAAAACCCAAAATGAATTTACTTTGATTGCTTTTGATAGTACAAACCGGCCAAGAACAAAAGCAAAAAAAGAGGCTGAATTATAAATCTTCTGATGTAGAAGAGATACCAATTTTGATTTGGTAAATCATTCAATAGCACAATATAGAACGCAACAATTAACACCACAAAAAAGAACAAGTACAGCAGTGATGCAAACTTAATTAAAGCTTTGTCCCGATATAAAACAAAAATGATTGCCAGCGAAAAAACAGTATTCAAAGAATACCTAAAAAATAAGCCAAAGAATAATTTACCTTTATTTAAAACCGGAAATGCTGATTCTTCAAAATCGTTTTTAAAAAAATCTAAAAGTGGATCATAAAACATTTGATTCTCAAAAGCACGCACCGCAATTAAAAGTACAATAAGAACAATCAAAAAGAAAAGACGCGATTTGTTTTGAAGTAGTTTACGCAGCATAACTCGAATATTTACGAACCCAAATTAACCACAATAAAAACACCACCCCATAAATAGATAATGGAAAAATGACTCCATGTAGAAAAGGCTCATGCTCTGGATAATAAAAAATTAAAGCACTCAAGGCTGCAATACGAAGTACATTTAGGATATAAATTAAAACACAACCACACAAAACATACCCAATTGTAATAGCCCAACGACCAGAAAAAGAAATTACAAATGAGGCAAACAAAATAAGAACACTCACTGCATTACAACCTTCGACAATCCTGGCAACGTAATGATTTTGATACATGAGTTTCATGTAAGCATGTTTTGAACTTTCAGTCACAAAAGAATTAGTAGTAAAACAATCCAAAACCCAAGCAGTATTATTGCTGACCATTTTGGTAATCCCATCCACTTTATTCGATTCAAATCCAGATAAGTAGTATTGGTATAAAGCTGTCAAAACAACATAACTCAGAAAAAAAGAACCTAAAAAAAGTAAAAAGGGTTTGTATTGGTAATAATATTTTTTCAACTTGATTTTTTTTAACAAATTTATACAAAATATAAAACCGTCTTTAAATACTTTTGTAAAATAAAATCAATAAAACATGACCTTTCAAGAATTACAACCTAAAGTTACCGAAATTACTCAAAATACAACTCAAAGTAGAGATGAAAAACTTTTGTCTATCTGTCAGCTTTTGAGCAATTCTATCTCATACTACAATTGGGTAGGATTTTATTTTGCCAATCACGAAACAAAAACGCTTCATTTAGGACCTTACGTAGGTGCGGAAACAGATCATACTGTAATCCCTTTCGGAAAAGGAATTTGCGGACAAGTTGCCGAGTCGAATGCAAATTTTGTGGTGCCCGATGTAAGCGCTCAGGACAATTATATTGCTTGTAGTTTTACCGTAAAATCTGAAATTGTTGTGCCTCTTTTCGTAAACGGACAAAATATTGGCCAAATTGACATTGATAGCCATGTAATAGATCCTTTCACTGAGAAAGACGAACGATTTTTAGAGTTTGTAAATCAAGAGATTGCAACATTATTTTAAGACTACAATTGATGATGAGCAACAAAAAATTCAAAATTCAATTCTGTATTATCACTTTATTTTTTATTTGTCTTGTCACTCCTTCTTTTGGACAAAAAAATGACGATGCTTTTTTCTATATTGACTCTTTAGGTCGTGTGGGAGAAGAAGCTAATCATAAATTCGTAAGAGTAATAAAGCAGTACTACGTAGAAAAAGATGACTATCAGTTTCTAGAATACTACAGATCTGGTAAAATTTACGCTGCTGGCACTTCAAAAGACAAAGACATTTTAAGACCAGATGGATCAGTGGTTCGCTATTACGAAAACGGACGTAAAAAAGAAATCACCAATTACATTGATTCTCACATTACAGGCAAGCAATATCGATGGTATGAAAATGGTTCAATACAATCCGAAAAAGAGTTTAGCTACGATAAAAGCACAAATAAAACTAGTGAAAAAGTATTGCAATTTTGGAGTCCCGATAAAACACAGTTAGTAATTGATGGCAATGGAATGTACGAAGCAATTGACGAAGATATTGTTGAAGGTTTTGAGATAGTAGGAACCGTTTATGAGAAAGGCGAAATCAAAAATGGATTCAAACACGGAAAATGGATAGGGAACTCAACACGTCCTAAAATTTCATATTTGGAAGAGTACGATAGCGGCAAACTCATAAATGGCAACAGTACTGATGAGGACAATCATCAGTATTCCTACACCGAAGTAAAAGAAGAACCAGCGCCGAAAACAGGCATAAATGATTTTTATCGTTACGTAGGAAAAAAATACAACGCACCAAATATTCGTGGTTTTAGTGGTAAAATTTATGTGACCTTTATTGTCGACAAAGACGGAAAGCTCACAGAAGCAAAAGTGGTACGAGATGCGGGATATGGAACCGGAGCAGAAGCATTAAGAGTTATAAATGAAGCTAAAAACTGGAATCCAGGTAAAATAAGAGGGATTATTTCTCGATTTTTTTACAGTTTACCAATAACAATAATGGCAAATTAGTGTTAAGATACTGAAAGCAAAGTTTTTAAAAGATTTCGCAAGTTTAATTTTAATTATCAGAAATAAATACTAATTTTGCACCCGTCTACCAATAGATGGCAGACATACATAAGAATCATTAAATAATATTGGAATGTATTTAACTAAAGAGATTAAAGAAGAAATCTTCGCACAACACGGAGAAAAAACGAATACTGGAAAAGCTGAAGCGCAAATCGCTTTGTTTACTTACAGAATTAGTCATTTAACTGAGCACTTGAAAAAAAATCGTCATGATTACAACACTGAGCGTTCATTAGTATTACTAGTAGGAAAAAGAAGATCGTTGTTAGATTACTTGAAAAAGAAAGAAATCAACAGATACCGTGAAATTATCAAAGTATTGAATATCAGAAAATAATCAATAGGAAAGAGGTGCGAAAGTGCCTCTTTTTTTATTTTATATAATATTGTCTTGAATCACTACAGAAGTCCTGACACAAAAGGGATTAGAGCTAAGACAAAATCGCAAAATCAATTCATTTGAATTGATCATTAAAAAAAGTTTGGTTTTTCATTGGGTTTTAGGCATTAACTACGCACAACAACAACTACAACACAACTAGAACCCATGTTTAACTAAAAAATTAAATTTATGATTCCACAATTATTTGTAGAAAGTATCGATTTAGGTGATGGCAGAAGCATCACAATCGAGACAGGTCGTTTAGCCAAACAAGCTGATGGATCTGTAGTAGTAAGAATGGGTGATACGATGATCCTTGCCACAGCGGTAGCCTCTCGTAACATCAATCCAAATGTAGATTTTTTACCTTTAACAGTAGATTATCGCGAAAAATTTGCAGCCGCAGGTCGTTTCCCAGGTGGTTTCTTCAAAAGAGAAGCACGTCCTAGTGATAGCGAAGTATTAACTATGAGATTAGTTGACCGTGTTTTACGTCCACTTTTCCCAGATGATTACCACGCGGAAGTACAAGTTATGATTCAATTAATGTCGCATGACGAAGAAGTAATGCCTGATTCATTAGCAGGTTTAGCCGCTTCAGCAGCATTAGCGGTTTCAGACATTCCTTTTCACAATTTAATTTCTGAAGTACGTGTTGCGCGTATCGACGGGAAATTTGTGATCAACCCAAGCAGAGAAGACTTAGCAAAATCTGACATCGACATGATGATTGGAGCTTCTATGGATTCTGTAGCGATGGTTGAAGGAGAAATGAAAGAAATTTCAGAAGCAGAAATGGTAGAAGCTATCAAATTTGCTCATGAAGCAATCAAAGTTCAAATTCAAGCGCAATTGCGTTTGCAAGCTGCTTTTGGTAAAAAAGAAATTCGTACTTACGAAGGTGAGAAAGAAAACGAAGAAATTTATAAAAAAGTAAAAGCTGCTGCTTACGATAAAATTTACAATATCGCTAAAGTAGGTTCTGCTAAACATGAAAGAACCGCTGCATTTGCTGAAGTAAAAGAAGAAGTAAAAGCTTTATTTACAGAAGAAGAATTAGCAGAAGACGGAGATTTAGTTTCTAAATATTTTTATAAAACAAACAAAGAAGCCGTTCGTAATGTAGTATTAGAATTAGGTGTTCGTTTAGACGGTAGAAAAACAACAGACATCAGACCAATTTGGTGTGAAACTGATTATTTACCAAGAGTTCACGGGTCTTCTTTATTTACACGTGGAGAAACTCAAGCTTTAGCTACAGTAACTTTAGGAACTTCAAGAGAAGCGAATCAAATAGATTCTCCATCTGAACAAGGTGAAGAAAAATTCTATTTACATTATAACTTCCCTCCTTTCTCAACTGGAGAAGCAAAACCTTTAAGAGGAACTTCAAGAAGAGAAGTAGGTCACGGTAACTTAGCGCAAAGAGCGTTAAAAAACATGATTCCTGCAGATTGTCCTTACACAATTCGTATCGTATCTGAAGTATTAGAATCTAACGGGTCTTCTTCAATGGCTACAGTTTGTGCTGGTACAATGGCGTTAATGGATGCTGGAGTTCAAATGGTAAAACCAGTTTCCGGTATTGCCATGGGATTAATTACTGACGGCGAAAAATTTGCTGTACTATCTGATATTTTAGGTGATGAAGATCACTTAGGAGATATGGATTTTAAAGTAACTGGAACTGCTGACGGTATTACTGCCTGTCAAATGGATATTAAAATTGATGGTTTACGTTATGACATTATGGAGCAAGCATTAGCACAAGCTCGTGATGGACGTTTACATATTTTAGGAAAATTGACTGAGACAATTGCTACACCAAGAGCTGATGTTAAAAAATATGCTCCCAAAATTATTACCAGAACTATTCCTGGAAACTTTATTGGTGCTTTAATTGGACCTGGCGGAAAAGTAATTCAAGAATTACAAAAAGCTACAGGAACAACTATCGTAATCAACGAAGTGGACGAGCAAGGAGTAGTTGAGATCTTAGGAACTGATCCAGACGGAATTGCAACTGTTTTAGCTAAAATTGACTCTATCATCTTCAAACCAGCGATGGGTGAAGCTTACGAAGTGAAAGTAATTAAAATGTTAGATTTCGGTGCGGTGGTAGAATATACAGCAGCTCCTGGAAACGAAGTTTTATTACACGTATCTGAATTAGCTTGGGAACGTACTGAAAACGTTAGCGATGTGGTAAACATGGGCGATGTGTTCCAAGTAAAATACCTAGGACTTGATCCTAAAACTAGAAAAGAGAAAGTATCAAGAAAAGCTCTTTTACCAAGACCTCCGCGCGAGGAGAAAAAAGAGTAATCAGATCTTAGTTTACTAAAGGTTTATTTATAGAAAATCCCGTTCGCCAATGCGAACGGGATTTTTGTTTTCTAAAAACACATATCGTTCTAATGTATACCAAACCGCATTAGGGATAGCAGTGGAAATCCTTTTTATTCGTCGCGGCGAATAAAAAGATTGTAACGAATAGCATGGTTCGCCGCGGCGAAAATGCCCTCCTTCGGCTTCGCTCAGGATTAAACTAAATAAATTTATTTTTAAAAAATGTAACTTTTTTGCAACTCCTTACGTATAACTATTTGTACACTTTAAAATTGAGGAGACAACACCATGAGACAACTTAAAATTACCAAGCAGGTAACGAATCGTGAAACTGCATCATTAGACAAATATTTACAAGAAATTGGAAAAGTTGATCTTATCACGGCTGATGAAGAGGTAGAGTTAGCACAAAAGATTAAAGCTGGTGACCAGCGCGCCTTAGAAAAATTAACAAAAGCCAACTTACGTTTCGTAGTATCGGTGGCAAAACAATATCAAAATCAAGGTTTAACACTTCCCGATTTAATTAACGAAGGAAACCTTGGACTTATAAAAGCAGCACAACGTTTTGATGAAACTCGTGGTTTCAAATTCATTTCGTATGCTGTATGGTGGATTCGTCAATCGATTTTGCAAGCTTTGGCTGAGCAGTCTCGTATTGTGCGTTTGCCTTTGAACAAAATTGGTTCTATCAATAAAATCAACAAAATGTACGCTTTACTAGAGCAATCTAACGAGCGTCCGCCATCTGCTGAGGAAATTGCAAAAGAACTTGACATGACCGTAAATGATGTAAAAGAGTCTATGAAAAACTCTGGTCGTCACTTATCCATGGATGCTCCACTTGTAGAAGGTGAAGATTCTAACCTTTACGATGTATTGCGTTCTGGAGAGTCTCCAAACCCAGATAGAGAGTTAATTCACGAGTCATTGCGCACCGAAATTGAGCGTTCTCTTGAAACTCTTACACCTCGTGAGGCTGATGTAGTTCGTTTGTACTTTGGTCTTGGTGACCAACACCCAATGACTTTAGAAGAAATTGGAGAAACTTTCGACCTAACTCGTGAGCGTGTACGTCAAATCAAGGAAAAAGCAATCCGTAGATTAAAACATACTTCTAGAAGTAAAATTTTAAAAACCTATTTAGGATAACTATATTTGTTTCAAGTTTAAAGTTTAAAGTTGCTCAAAACATCTTGAAACCTTAAACTTGAAACTTTTTTAAAGCAAACAACAGTCTGATTAACTGTTCGTTTTTTGATTGATGATTGAAACCTCGGCTGATTACCGAGGTTTTATTTTTTTCAATAAAACCTCGGTCTGTTCTCCGCCACGGCGGATCGAGTTTCCGAGGTTTTATTTTTTTTCAATATAACCACAAATCACTATTTACTTCTCACTATTCACTTCTCACTATTCACTTCTCACTATTCACTTCTCACTATTCACTTTAAGGGCGTAACCCTCCGTAAAAACTTCGGGTCGGGCTATTCTCTATATCTTTTGTTTCGCTAACGCTGCACAAAAGAATGTCGCTGTTATCCCTTACGCTACCTTCGTTACAAAAAGACGCTATTTCTTCTTAATGAAAAAGTACTTCAATTGGTCTAAAAAAACTATTTTTGCACCAACAACTTAAGAATCTGAAACATATTCAGATTAAACAACTACACAATGAAAAATACACTTATTGCTCCATCAGTATTAGCGGCTGACTTTGGAAACCTACAGCGAGACATTGAAATGATCAACAATAGTGAAGCCGATTGGTTTCATATAGACATCATGGACGGCATTTTTGTACCAAACATTTCATACGGAATGCCAGTTTTACAAGCTATAGCAAAACACGCTACCAAAACAATTGATGTACACTTAATGATTGTAGATCCTGATCGTTACATCAAAACATTTGCTGACCTAGGAGCTAATATCCTGAGCGTACATTATGAAGCGTGCACACACTTGCACAGAACGCTGCAAGCCATAAAAGCAGAAGGAATGAAGGCAGGAGTTGCCATTAATCCACACACTTCAATTGATCTGTTAGAAGATGTAATTAATGATATTGATTTGGTTTGTATCATGAGTGTAAATCCTGGTTTTGGAGGACAATCATTTATTGAAAACACTTACGCAAAAGTAGAAAAGCTAAAAGCTTTAATAAACCGCAAAGGAGCGCAAACAATTATTGAAATAGACGGCGGTGTAACCAACAAAAACGCGCGTCAGCTAGCAGAAGCTGGAGCCGATGTTTTAGTTGCTGGAAGCTACGTATTTGGAGCTACTGACCCAATTGCCACGGTTGCCGACTTAAAAAAGATTACTACCATATAAAACGACAAAAATCCCAATCACATAGATTGGGATTTTTTATTTCTAGAAGAATTACTTTCAAAAATTTTCAGGGCTTCCTATTACAAAAGTTATTCAAACAATAGAAAAGCAACAATCAATGTCATAATCACGTTAAATAACTGCGCCAATAAAAAAGCGAACAATGGTTTTTTACTACTATTTGAAAAAAGCTCTTTAAAATTGGTTTCAAGACCAATACTAGTAAAGGCTAAAGCAAACCAAAGACCTTGAATATTTTTTAAACTTTCTTTTACAACTTCTCTCGTTTCAGATGGAACCAAAAAAGAAAAAAACAAAGAGGCAGCAATAAAACCCAAAACAAACTTCGGAAAACGCTCCCAAATAACTCCTAAAGTAGGTTTGGCAGCCTGAACATCGGCTGTTTGGTTTTGCGTATACGTCCAATAAACTGAAATCGCAAAAGCAGCAATTCCTAATAAAACATTTTGAGAAAACTTAACGATAGTACTTATTTTTAAAGCCGTCTCGCCTACTAATGACCCCGAAGCAACAACCGCTCCCGAAGTATCAATGCTTCCGCCCAACCAAGCTCCTGTAACTGTTTCTGGAAAGTTAAAATATTTAGCAATCATCGGCATAAAAATCATCATTGGGATTGCAGTAACCAACACCATCGAAATTACGTAAGATAACTTTTTTGAATCTCCTTTAATAGCTCCCGAAGTAGCAATAGCTGCTGATACGCCACAGATGGAAACGGCACTAGATATCATCATAGTCAGTTCATCGTCAACTTTAAGTTTTTTACACAACCAAAAGGCAAAGTACCAAACTGACAAAACCACAACCAATGCTTGTATAAGTCCCAACGAACCAGCTTTTAGAATATCTGAAAAAATCACACTCGTTCCTAAAAGCACCAAACCAATTTTGACAAAGACTTCAGTTGAAAGCGCTGTACGAAACCAGTCAGGAAGTATAACCAAATTACCGATACACAACCCTATTGCTAAACTAAAAATAACCGCTTCTAAATTATAATTTTTTACCCAGCTGTTTCCGGCACAAATAAGAGCCAAAAGGGTAAGAGCATACAGTACTGGAAAAACTATAGCAAAATACCGCACTGACTTACCAATCAACAATGCTGCAAGACTGCCTAATGCTCCAAAATAGAAAAATTGAACAAGGATAAGCAGCACATTTTCTTTTGAAAAAACCGTATCCATCAAATCAGAACCCGTGGACCATTTAAAAACAGGCACCTCTGGCAGAAATACAAACAGCGATATAGCAATAATTAAAAATCCAATGAGTACCACAGTCCAATCTTCGTGAAGACCAAAATTCTTTTCTTTCTTTTCCATTAGAATTAGTTTGTGTTATAAAATTAATATTGTGTAGCGATAAAGTAGGCTTATCAAAAATAGCAACCTTTAAAAATTTACTTTCCCCACTTGTCACTACTATACAAATCTTGGTAAATAATTATAAAAAATAGCTTTACAATTGGGAAATAACAAAAAGACGCAACTCAATTCGCTTGGCGGCAGAGCACAAAATTACCTGCTTTTGTAATTTAGCATCCTAACAACATGTTGGTATAATGCGGGATGATTCTCTTTAAAAATTAAAGGAGATTCAAAGAAATGCTCTAAAACCACGGCCATAAATTCAAACTCATTTTCATAAGCATAAGCTCTAAAATATCCTTTTCGAAGTAATTCATTTTGACGATTAGGGTCTAAAAAATAACTTAGTGATTGGTTGAAAGAATCGTGATACACAATTGCACTTGCATCTTTACTTTTTACGCCATGCACTTGTAAGGCATGCGCAAACTCGTGCAAACCCAAATTAATATTGTCATTTTTCGTTTGTAAACCGGACATAAAATCTTCCCAAGAGAAAACTATTGCCTTCGCTTTTATATTTAACTCCCCTTTGTGAAAGACACCATTGCCATCCGAATCATAAGAAGTAGGATAAATAATAATTACTTCAAAAACAGCTATTAAATACTTACGCAAACCAAAACTCAGCATGACGTAAGTAGCAGCGATTAAAACCCGCATCTCATCGGTAACTTCAATTTTCCTACCTACAAATTGATAACGCTCGATAAAACATACTATTCTATGTTCAAAATAGGATTTGTATCGTGTGGAAAGTGCCGTGTAGAAAGGAAAATTATCTGCCAGTAATTCTCTTTGATTCGGTGACAATTTGCGTTGTACCGGATAAAAATGAACATAAAGTGGCTTATTAAAAAGAAACAAAAAAATGGGCTCTACAATCACAAAGATCACATAGAGCAAAAGAGATACAGCAACAAACCCAGAAATTATCAATGCAATTGTCATACGAAAAGGTGGATTTATTAAAAAAGCTTCAACCATGCTCCCTCCTTGGGAAATCAGTTGAAGCTTTAAAGTTAAAAGTGGCCGCGACAGGGTTCGAACCTGCAACCCTCAGAGTCGAAATCTGATATTCTATCCAGTTGAACTACACAGCCAAAAAAATCTCAAACAAAACAGTTTTTCATTGGAGTGTTAAAAACACTGTTGGTATGCAAAAATGTAACTGCCGATTACAAACCAAACGGAAAAGTTTTGTTTTTTTGAGAGGCGCAAGTAACGATTTTAGATTTACAAAATAAAATCGTTATGCATAAATTTCTGACTAGGTCAATAATTTTTTTACTATTGTTGAAATCGTTCTACCCTCAGCGGTTCCACCAAGTTGTGCAGAAGCCAATCCCATTACTTTACCCATTGCTGCAATACCAGAAGCTCCTGTTTCAGCAATAATTTTAGCAATTACAGCTTCTACTTCCTCCTCACTTAACTGAGCTGGCAAGAATTTTTCGATTACAGCGATTTGAGCCAATTCTGGCTCAGCCAAATCCAAACGGTTTTGCTCTGTAAAAATTCTTGCGCTTTCTTTACGTGTTTTTACTAAACGTTGTAATAACTTCACCTCTTCATCTTCGGTAATTTCTTCTTTAGATCCAGAAGCCGTTTGCGCTAAAAGAATCTCACTTTTTATGGCTCTTAAAGCTTCTAAAGCAACCGTATCTTTGGCTCTCATGGCGGTTTTCATTTCGTCCATGATTTGTACTGATAAACTCATATATTGGGTTTTAAATTTTGTTTTACTGTTGTAGTTGAAACAACTTATGAATGATAAATTTTTGCCCCAGATGAAAGTGAAAAGCCTTTTGAGAGGAAAACACATTTTTTTCTTGGACTTAAAAAGCGACCAAAGGAAGCTATTTTAAGGAGGTAGAAAAAAGTGTTTTGTGCCAAAAGCTTGTAACGACAGCTGGAAATAGGCTCGACAAATTTATAGCATTTTAACCGTAATAGCAACTGCTGTTAATGTCATAGCATCAAAAAAAATAACCCGAAAATAAGTTCTATTTTCGGGTTATTTACATTTGGTATTATTGCGTATTAATCAACGTTATCGTGCAAATACGAGTTGTTTGATCTGAATTGTAAATCGTTGTTACTGTCAGTACTCAATGAAATTCTTGAATTAGCACTGTTCACTTGATTAGTTGAAATATCGATCCCAGAACGCTTGTAGGCTGGTCCTTTATCAAAATCGTCACGATTCGCTACGTTGTTATTGAACTTATAGTTGAATTCTTTTAATTTTTGACGACGCTCATCTGCTTTCATACGCATTGATTCCTCAATAGTCATTTCCATTGGTGAAATTGCTGCGAAATCTACCGGCGCCTCATTTACCGCGCGCTCAACTTGCTTAAGTGTAATATTTAATTCAGCTGGAATTACAGGTTCAACTACTTTAGCAACTGGCTTTGGCATGAACTCTGCTTCTGGCTCCATAAACTCCTCTAAAGAATATTTGATAATGCCGTTATCTGAAAGTTCGGTTACAGGAACGAACTGAACTGCATCATTTACTTTGATTTCTTTTGTTTCGTTGGTTAGTTCCCAAACTACTTTATTTTCTTGCACTGGAGCTGCTGCTTCAGTTTTGAAAAGTGGCAAGTCAAAAGAAAATGCGGTTTGTTCTTGTTTTTCTGGCGCTTTTGGCTGAACTGCTTTTACTTCTGGAATAGCATTGGTTACTACAAAATCGATATCAGTGATTGGAGAAACTATCTCGAAAGTAACATCCAAATTTTTGATAAAGTCAGACATTCCAATTAACTCTTCAGCATTTACCTCCGGAGCTGCAACTACAGGAGCAGGAACGACAACTTCATCTTCCATAAGATCAAAGACAATTCTTTCGTTTGAATTTGAAGATACTGGAGTTTCAATATTGATATCAAAAGTATTTACTGACGTATTGCTCAAATTATGAACACTTCTTTGCTCATCCTCTAGGGTGTGAATAATTTTTTTTGGCTCTGTGTTTACGATATCATTCTGTTGTTCGATATCAAAACCTGTAGCAATAATTGTAACTGCAATAGAATCACCAAGAGCTTCATCCTCACCAACACCCATAATAATATTGGCGTTGTGACCTGCTTCAATTTGAATGTGGTCATTGATCTCGCCAATTTCATCGATAGTAATTTCATTAGTTCCAGAAACGATAAGCAACAATACGTTTTTGGCACCAGTAATTTTATTATCATTCAATAAAGGAGAATCTAAAGCCGCAATAATAGCCTCTTTTGCTCTGTTTTCGCCAGAAGAAACAGCTGATCCCATGATAGCCGTTCCGCTGTTATATAACACAGTTTTAGCATCACGTAAATCGATGTTTTGTGTGTAGTGGTGCGTAATTACCTCTGCAATACCTCTTGAGGCTGTAGCTAAAACTTCATCCGCTTTTGAAAATCCTGCTTTGAAACCAAGATTACCATAAACTTCTCTTAACTTATTATTGTTGATAACAATCAAAGAATCAACCTGCTTACGCAATTTTTCGATACCAATTAACGCTTGTTCCTGACGTACTTTACCTTCAAATAAGAAAGGCAAAGTCACAATACCTACAGTAAGAATATCTCTTTCTTTAGCTAATTGTGCAATTACAGGAGCAGCACCAGTACCTGTACCTCCACCCATACCAGCGGTGATAAAAACCATTTTGGTATTTACATCTAACATTTTCTCTATCTCAGAGATACTTTCGATGGCTGATTGTTGTCCTACATCTGGATTTGCGCCTGCTCCCAAACCTTCAGTTAAGTGTACACCTAATTGAATTTTGTTTGGAACAGCACTATTATGCAACGCTTGAGAATCAGTATTACAAACGATAAAATCTACCCCTTTGATTCCTTGTCTAAACATGTGGTTTATAGCGTTACTACCGCCGCCACCGACCCCTATAACTTTTATTACATTTGATTGATTTTTAGGTAAATCAAATGAAATACTTCCAAATTCTGTGTTGCTTGGCATAATTTTGGGTTTTTGATATTTATTATTAATTCTTATTCTTTGCTGACTTCTTATTCTACGTTGTCTAAAAATTCTTTGATTTTTTCTACATAACGATCAAAGAAGTTTTTTTGTATTCCTTTTACTGTCGAAGGTGCCTTCACTGCTTCTGGCTCTATCTGCACTTCTTCTTCTGGTTCATAAACAACAGTTGGTGTTTCTTGAACTCTTTTTACAACTTCTTTTGGTTGTTCTATTTGACCTTTTCGAACAGCACTTTGAGAATTATTCTCGATACTCTTCATTACCAAACCTACTGCTGTCGCGTATAAAGGGCTTGAAATTTCTTCATCTGAATTACCTGCCAAATGCTCATTAGGATAACCAATACGCGTATCCATACCGGTAATGTACTCCACTAATTGTTTGATGTGCTTAAGCTGCGCACCACCTCCAGTTAATACAATACCTGCAATTAATTTTTTGCGAGGATCTTCGTGTCCGTATGCTTTTACTTCTGTAAAAACTTGATCAATGATTTCTACAACTCGTGCGTGAATAATTTTAGACAGATTTTTCAAAGAAATCTCTTTCGGCTCTCTACCTCTTAAACCAGGAATTGAAACAATCTCGTTGTCTTTGTTTTCACCTGGCCAAGCAGAACCAAATTTTACTTTAAGCAATTCAGCTTGTTTTTCAATGATTGAACAACCTTCCTTGATGTCATCTGTTATTACATTTCCACCGAAAGGAATTACAGCTGTGTGACGAATGATTCCATCTTTAAAAATAGCCAAATCAGTAGTTCCACCACCAATATCAATCAAGGCAACACCTGCTTCTTTTTCTTCTTGACTCAAAACTGCATCTGCTGAAGCCAAAGGTTCCAAAGTAAGTCCTGACAAATCAATACCAGAACTTTGAATGCAACGTCCTACGTTTCTGATAGAAGCAGCTTGCCCTACCACAACATGAAAACTCGCCTCTAAGCGTCCGCCGTACATCCCGATAGGTTCTTTTATTTCAGATTGACCATCAATTTTAAATTCTTGTGGTAAAACATGAATAATCTCCTCTCCCGGCAACATCGCAAGTTTGTTGACTTGGTCAATTAAAAACTGTATGTCATTTCCGCCAATAACCTCCTCTGGATTATTTCTACTGATATAATCTGTATGCTGTATACTACGAATGTGTTGACCGGCTATCCCAACAACAACATCCTTAATTTTAAAACCTGAATCTATCTCCGCCTCCTGAATTGCCTGCTGTATAGATTGAATAGTTTGGGTAATATTATTTACCACACCTCGGGCTACACCAAGACTTTTGGATTTACCTAATCCTAAAATTTCGAGTTTCCCGTACTCATTCTTTTTACCTATCATGGCAACAATTTTAGTTGTCCCAATATCTAGACCTACTGCAATGTTCTCTTTTTCCATTCTCTATTATTTAGTGCAAACTACTTGATCCGTAAATCGGAGGTCAATTTTTTTATATTTATACAACGAACTATCTAAAACTGCTTTTTGAAAAAAAGCTTTATAGTTTTTAAATTTCACTGCCGCATTTTTTAAATTACCAAAATCGATGCGGTAATCAAAATTCCTATTGTACATTTTTAGGCTACTGTTCGGCATTATCTCGACTCCAATAATATTTTTTTTCAAAAAATCATCTTCGTAAATCAACCGAAACAAACTCACCAATTCTTCATTATTTACTGACCCAATTACTCCAGAAACAAGCGGAACTCTTGCAGTAAAATTGGTTGACAAAGGCATTGTACCACCTTCGTAATCAATATAAAAAGACCTTTCATTGGCAAAAACTCTTGCTATTGGGGTCTTTTGCTTTACTACTGCTTTAAGCACGCCATCAATAGTCACAAAAACATCTGATTCTTTAATCATTTTTTGTGAATTGATAGTTTGCTCCAACTCCCTCAAATCTAAAGTAAGTTTTTCAATACTTTTTACATCCCTATTTTTTTCTATTAACAATTTATTAACCGATTCTTGTTTAACATACGGGTCTAATTGCTCAACAAAAATAACTTCTGTAGCTCTTAATTTTCTTTTTTCATTTCGTTTTGAAGTGAATGAAAAAAGAAAAATAACTAGTCCAAACATCAGGACTAATCGGGTATTTGTCCAGTTAAAGCGTTTCATTGATAGCCATTTTAATTTGCGGAACCATCTCTCCTATATCACCTGCACCAATGGTCACAATCACCGTTGCATCGCTAGCTAAAACAGCAGGAATAATCTCTGATTTTGTTACTAACTTTTTGTGCTCATTAGACACCATTTCTAACAACCAACTTGAGGTAATTCCTTCAATTGGTAGCTCTCTTGCTGGATAAATATCAATCAACAAGATTTCATCAAAAGCTGAAAGACTTTTTGCAAAATCAGCTGCAAAATCTCGCGTTCTACTAAAAAGATGCGGTTGAAATACTGCAAGTACTTTTTGCCCTGGATACAATTCTCTTACGGCTTGATGCACGGCATTAATTTCAGTAGGATGGTGGGCATAGTCGTCTATATAAACCTTTTCATCACTTTTAATCTGGTACGAAAATCTTCTTTTAATCCCTTGAAAAGAAGCAATGCCTTTTGCAATGGCCTCGGTTGGGGTGCCGAATAAATTAGCCATTGCAATCGCCATTAATGCATTCATTAAATTGTGTTTTCCTGGCAATCCAAAATGAAGATCTTTGATGATTTCAGTAGGTGTCTGTACATCAAAAACATAACTTCCGTTGCCAATTCGTACATTATACGCACGATAAGGTGCATCCGTATTAATTGAGCAAACCACCCCATCAATTGGTAACTCGCTTGTTATGAATAACTTATTTTTATCTTCTACTTTAGAAGCAAATTCTTTAAACGACGCTTCAATTGCATCGCTCGTACCATAGATATCCAAATGATCTGCATCCATAGAGGTGATACATGCTATATTTGGATGCAAATGTAAAAATGAACGATCGAATTCGTCGGCCTCTACAACAGTGACCGTTTTTCCGTTTCCGATTAAATTTGAATTATAATTTTCTACAATGCCGCCAATAAAAGCGGTAACATCAGCGCCACTTTGATGTAAGATGTGACCTAAAATTCCAGAAGTAGTTGTTTTACCATGTGTACCCGCAACGGCAAAGCAAAAAGTATCTTTAGTTATAATTCCGAGTACCTCGGCTCTTTTTTTAATCACAAAATTGTTTTGCAGAAAGAAATTCCATTGTGAGTGCGAAACTGGAACAGCCGGTGTCACTACTACCAATGTACTTTCAACAGAAAAATGAGATGGAATAAGAGCTACGTTATCTTCAAAATGAATAGCAATACCTGACGCTATCAACTCATTAGTCAATACCGATGGCGTTTTATCATAACCCGCTACTTGTTTTCCCAAGGTTTTAAAATAGCGCGCCAGATTACTCATACCAATACCACCAATACCGATAAAATAAACGTTATGTATTTGCTCTAGATTCATTTTTATTTTCTGTTTAAAATTTTATTCTAACGAAGTCTCACTGTTTTATACTGAACTTATTTTCCTTAATCCCGAATCAGTTTTACAATTTCGTCAACAATATCTTTAGTCGCATTAGGCTTAGCCAAGGCTTTCATATTTACACTTAAACTTTTTTGCAACTTTTCATCGTGCAAAATATCGTTGAAAAGTGATTGAAATTTTACTTCTAAATCGCTTTCTTTCAATAAAAGTGCTCCCTTTTGATCCACAATTGCTTGTGCGTTTTTAGTTTGATGATCTTCGGCAACATTTGGTGATGGAATAAAAATAGTTGGCTTGGCTACCAAACATAATTCAGACACAGAAGAAGCACCAGCACGTGAAATCACGAAATCAGCAGCTGCATAAATTAAATCCATTCTATCAATAAATGCTACCACTTGAACGCCAGGTTTACTGCTCAAATGCTCGTATTCTGATTTATAAAAATTGCCACATTGCCAAAAAACTTGAACACCTGAAGCAATCAAAAAATCCAACTCTTTTTCGATCAATTGGTTGATTCTTCGCGAACCAAGACTTCCACCTAAAACCAAAAGCGTTTTTTTGGAAGCATCTAAGTTAAAATAAGCAATCCCTTCCGTTCTTTTTGATTCAATATCTAATAGATCTTGACGAACAGGATTTCCTGTTACAATAATTTTATCTTTTGGAAAGAAACGCTCCAAATTGTTGTAAGCCACACATATTTTGCGTGCTTTTTTACTCAATATTTTGTTTGTAATTCCAGGAAAGGAATTCTGCTCTTGAATTACAGTAGGAATTCCCGCCGATCCTGCCATTTGCAATAGCGGACCACTCGCAAAACCTCCCGTACCGATAACTACATCTGGTTGAAACTTTTTAATAATAGCTTTTGAACGCCATAAACTTGACATTACTTTTAGTGGAAATACAGCATTATCAAATGTGAGCTTTCGTTGTAAACCAGCAATCCATAAACCCTCGATAGCATATCCTGCTTGAGGTACTTTTTGCATTTCCATTTTATCTTGGGCACCAACAAAAAGAAAAGAAGCGTCAGGAAAACGCGACTTTAATTCATTTGCAATAGCGATTGCCGGATAGATATGTCCACCGGTTCCGCCTCCACTCAATATGAATTTATAGTTTTTCATTTTTGTATGCTTAAATATCTACTGTACTTTATTTATTGTAAACTGCCTTCAAAGGGTTTGAGCCTTTTTCTTCAATTGAGTAAGAAGGCTCCGCATTGTTTTCAGCTGCTATCGTCTCATCAATTAAACGCTGTAAAACTTCGTCACGCTTGGCCGCTTCTTTCTGTTCTTCGGCGATTTCTTCTTCTTTTTTCGTCACACTTAAAATAATACCAAGTGCAATACAAGTCATCCAAATAGAAGTTCCTCCACTACTAATTAATGGCAAAGTTTGTCCTGTAACTGGTAATAACTCAACCGCAACAGCCATATTGATCATTGCTTGAAATATCATCGGAAATCCTAAACCAATAACCACTAATTTCCCAAACATGGTAGGCGCTTTATGAGATGCTACTACGAAACGAATAAGCAAAAACATATAAATAATCAAAACTCCAATTCCACCCACAAGGCCATATTCCTCTACGATTATGGCGAAAATAAAATCGGAGGAAGACTGCGGTAAAAAGTTTTTTTGGACACTTTTACCAGGACCCAAACCGTAAATTTTGCCAGAGGCTATTGCAATTTTTGCTTTTTCTATTTGGTAATCATCTTCATCTGGTTTGTCGCTTGTAAAACTTTCTATTCGGCTGATCCAAGTATCTACACGATTAGGAAAAGCATTAGGAAAAGCTTTAGCAACTAAAACAAAAAATACTAAAGCTACAATACCTGATCCAACTATAAATCCGATATACTTTAAAGGATATTTACCAATAAAAACTAACATAATTACCATTGAAAAAATCAGGGCAGTTGTTGAAAAATTCGATGGTAAAATAAACATTAGAGTGATGAAAACAGGCAACCACAATTCCTTACATGATTGTACAAAATCTATCGGAGTTTCTCTAGTTTTAGAAAGGTACCTTGCAACATAAATAAACAAAATCAAAGCAGCAAATGCCGATGGTTGAAAGGACAAACCGATAAACGGAATTTGCAACCACCTACTAGCGTTTGCGCCACCAATAACGGTTCCTTTTACCATTGTAATCAACAAAATCACCCATACAAGGGGCAGTAGCAATCTTGATAAAGAACGGAAATATTGGTACGGAATTTTGTGCACATAAAAAATAATGGCAAAACCACAGCAAATGTGAACCAAATGTTTCAGTAAATATCCCAAGGTATTTCCCGTACCATGGCCTAAATAAGCTAAATTACTACTCGCACTAAAAACAGGCATAAACGAAAACAAAGCCAATAAGGCCACAAATGACCATATAACTTTATCTCCTTTTAATTTGTTTACTAGATTTTTAATCATTGCTTGTAGTTTTGAACTTTGGGAATGGATTTTTATTATAAACTTTTAACCGCTTGCTTGAATTGTCTTCCTCTGTCTTCGTAGTTTTCGAACAAATCAAAACTAGCACACGCAGGCGACAACAATACCGTATCACCTTTCTCGGTTAAACGTTGTGACATACGAACTGCATCATTCATGTTCGTAACCTCAATCATCATATCAACTACATTGCCAAAAGCATCGATAATTTTTTTATTATCCACTCCAAGACAAATAATAGCCTTTACTTTTTCACGAACCAAAGACATTAACTCATTATAGTCATTTCCTTTATCTACGCCACCCACAATCCAAACTGTTGGTGTGTTCATGCTGTCTAATGCAAAAAAAGTTGCGTTTACATTCGTCGCTTTTGAATCGTTGATATATTGTACGTTTTGAATTTTAAGCACTTTTTCAAGACGATGCTCTACTCCTTGAAAATCCGAAAGACTTTCTCTAATAGTAGCCTTTCTTATTTGCATTAATCGAGCTACAGAAGTTGCTGCCATTGCGTTTTTCATGTTATGTTTTCCTTCTAATGCAATGTGCTCTGTGTCCATTGTAAATTCGTCTTTAGTAATCTTTACTTCCATTTTGTTATCTTTTATAAAGGCTCCTTCGCTGAAAGTTTGTGTCAATGAGAAAGGAATTAATTTTGCTTTTGTTGTATTGTTTTTTAACCAATTTGTTATCGCCTCATCGTCGGCATCGTAAATCAAATAATCTTCTTCGGTTTGATTCATTGTAATCCTAAACTTGGCTGCTATGTAATTATCATAATTGTATTCATAGCGATCCAAATGATCTGGACTTATATTTGTAATTATGGCAATGTGCGGCTTGAATTTATCTATTCCGTCAAGCTGAAAACTACTTAATTCGAGCACGTAAGAATCGTATTTGTTGTCGGCCACTTGCCAAGCAAAACTTTTACCGATATTACCTCCTAAACCAACATTCAAACCTGCCGATTTTAGCAAGTGATGCGTAAGCATGGTAGTGGTCGTTTTGCCGTTACTACCTGTAATGCCCACAATTGTTGCTTGTGTAAAAGGAGCTGCAAATTCAATCTCTGATATTACAGGAATTCCTTTTGCTAAAAGCTGTTTCACCATAGGCGATCGATCAGGAATACCTGGACTTTTCATCACTACATCGGCGTTTAAAATTAAATCTGCCGTATGTTTTTCTTCTTCCCAAGCAATGCCATTAATTAAAAGAACTTCTTTGTAATTGTTTTTGATTTTCCCAAAGTCGGATACAAAAACATCGTATCCCTTACTTTTTCCAAGAATGGCGGTACCTACACCGCTTTCGCCTCCTCCTAAAACTACTAGCCTCATACTATCTCAATTTTAAAGTAACGATAGACAAAATGGCTAACATGATGGCTACAATCCAAAAGCGAGTTACAATTTTGCTTTCGTGGTAACCTTTCTTTTGATAGTGATGGTGCAAAGGCGACATTAGAAAAATTCTTCGTCCTTCGCCAAAACGTTTTTTGGTATATTTAAAGTAGCTTACTTGCAGCACTACAGAAAAGTTTTCGACTAGAAAAATTCCGCACAACAAAGGAATCAACATTTCTTTACGCACTGCAATTGCTAGTACAGCGATAATTCCTCCAATAGTTAAACTTCCTGTATCGCCCATAAAAACCGATGCCGGATAAGAGTTGTACCATAAAAAACCAATTAACGACCCAACAAATGCGGCTATAAATACGGTCATTTCACCCGAATTCGGGATGTACATAATATTGAGGTAGTTCGAAAAGATAATATTTCCAGAAACAAAAGTAAAAATACCGAGTGCCAACACACTTATTGCCGATGTTCCTGCGGCCAGACCATCAATACCATCCGTCAAATTAGCTCCATTAGAAACCGCTGTGATAATAAAAATAACAACAGGAATAAATATCAACCAAGCCCATTTTTCATAACCATCACCCGTCCAAGCTAAAACCTCAGCATAATCAAATTCGTTATTTTTAAAAAACGGAATTGTAGTAGCTGTCGACTTTTCTTCGATAGGAGCTGGAGTTATTACTGTGCTATTTGGCGCTTTAAAAATATCCGATGTTGAAGTATCAGTACGAACTGTAACTCCCGCATGAAAGTACAAAACGGTACCCACGATTAGTCCTAATCCTACTTGACCTATTACTTTAAAAATTCCTTTTAAACCTTGTTTGTCTTTTTTAAAGATTTTGATATAATCGTCAATAAAACCAATAGTTCCCATCCATAAAGTGGTAACAATCAACAAAACGATGTAAATATTATGCAGTTTAGCAAACAAAAGAACCGGCAACAATGTGGCAAAAATAATTATCAATCCACCCATGGTTGGTGTACCTGCTTTTTCATTTTGTCCCGCTAACCCAAGTTCACGAACTGTTTCGCCTACTTGCTGTCTTTGTAAAAAACGAATAATTCTTTTCCCGTAAATGGTAGACAATAATAACGAAAGCATTAAAGCTAAGGCAGAACGGAAGGTAATGTACTGAAAAACTCCTGTGCCCGGCACATCCATTACTTTGTCTAAATATTCGAATAAGTAGTATAGCATAATTCGTTGTTTATTTTATGATTCAGTTTTTTTTACGATGAAAAGCAAACTTGAACTTGATTTTATTTTTCTAATAATTGTAATAACTCTTTTACCGTTTCCATATCATCAAAATGATGACGAATACCGTTTACTTCTTGATACGACTCATGCCCTTTTCCAGCAATTAAAATGATATCGTTGGACTGCGCCAATTGACAAGCGGTTTTTATCGCTTGGCGTCTGTCAGTAATGGAGACCATTTTTTTGAAATCTTGCGCAGGCACTCCTTCTTCCATCTCTTTGATAATGATTTCTGGATCCTCGTTACGCGGATTATCAGCCGTAAAAATGGCTTTGTCACTCCAAGTAGTTGCCAAAGCTGCCATAATAGGTCTCTTAGCTTTGTCTCTATTTCCTCCACAGCCCACTACAGTAATCAATTGCTCATTTTTGGTACGGATATCGGTTATGGTTTTCAAAACATTCTCGAGAGCATCGGGTGTATGGGCATAATCCACAATAGCCGTAATATTCTCTTTCGAAACGATGAACTGAAAGCGACCTGAAACACTTTCTAAATTTGATAACAACCTTAAAACCTCAAGGCTTTCTAAGCCTAATTCTACTGCAGCACCATAAATTGCTAATAAATTATAAGCGTTAAAGGTTCCTATTAACTTTACCCAAACTTCATTTCCATTTATCTTAAGCAGTAAACCCGCTAGTTGATTCTCTAAAATTTGCGCTCTATAATCAGCATAAGATTTTAATGCATACGTACATTTTTTTGCTGCCGTATTTTGCATCATCACCATTCCGTTTTTGTCATCGGCATTCACGAGTGCAAAACTACTTTTTGACAAACCATCAAAAAATGCTTTCTTGACGTCTCTATATTCAGCAAACGTTGCGTGATAATCCAAATGATCGTGCGACAAATTGGTGAAAATCCCACCTACAAACTGCAAAGATTCGGTTCTTTTCTGATGAATACCGTGCGAGCTTACTTCCATAAAACAGTAGGTTACACCAGCATCAACCATTTCACGTAAGTAACGATTAATCGTCAACGAATCCGGAGTAGTATGCGTTGCCTTGTATTCTACATCATCAACTAAAATTTTAACGGTAGACAGCAAACCAACTTTAAAACCCGCTTTTTTAAACAATTGATATAGTAAAGAAGCAATAGTCGTTTTACCATTTGTACCAGTAATTCCAACCAATTTCAATTCACTTGATGGATTTTGGTAATAATTTGCCGCCATAAAAGCTAGAGCAGCGTTCGCATCAGCCACACGGATATAAGTCACATTCGACTCCAAAACAGTTGGTAACTGCTCACAAATAATAGCTACTGCACCTTGCGAAACGGCAGTGCTAATAAAATCATGCCCATCAGAAATTGTTCCTTTGATAGCCACAAAAACATCATTTGCTCCAATATTTCGGGAATCAAAATCAATTTTATTGATAGTTACAGTAGTTGCTCCTTGAATAGATTCAATGGCTACTTTATGTAATATGTCTTGCAATACTTTCATGATAATTCTAATAATACCGTTGCGTTTTTCACCAATGCATCTCCTGCTTGCAACGATTGTTTTTTCACTTTACCTACGCCAATCACCTTAACTTTAAGTCCAAGATTGCCTACTAATGCTACAGCGTCCATGCCTGACATCCCTTTGAGGTTTGGCATAACATTGGCTTTCTTTTGCACTTTTGAATAAAAAGAAGCGTAATGTGTTTCTTGTTTTTTGATTTTACGATCAATATTTCTTATTGCGTTTGTTGATGGCGCATCCGTAAATATCTTTTGTGCAATACGTTTAAAAACAGGTCCGGCGACATCTGCTCCATAAAAATTATTCAGTGCTGTGTTAGGCTTGTGCACTACTACGATACAAGAGTATTTTGGACTTTCAGCTGGAAAATATCCCACGAACGAAGAAGCATAATACATTCCTGTTCGACCTGCTTTACCGTAATTAACCTGAGCTGTCCCGGTTTTTCCTGCCATCGAAAATTCTTTCGAATACAATTTTTCTCCTGTTCCTTTTTTTACCACATTGGCCAAAACTGCTTTCAGTTTTACAATGGTTTCCTTCGAGCAAATTCTCGGGTTAAGGACCTCTTTATCGTATTTTTTAATGGTTTTATTCCATTCTTTAATTTCAGAAACAAACTGTGGCTTCACCATTTCTCCATCATTAGCAACAGCATTATAAAAAGCTAAAGTTTGCATCGGTGTAATGTGTACGCCATACCCAAAAGCCATCCACGGCAAAGAAACTCTTGACCAATTTTTATCGGTAGGTTGCGGCACGTACGGAATTCCCTCTCCTTTGATAGAAAGCCCTAATGTTTTATTTAAACCAAAATTATTAAGGTGATTTACAAACTGTGACGGATTGTCTTTGTATGCATTGTAAACCGCTTGAACTAAAACCGTATTTGAAGAAACCTCAAAACCACGCCCTAATGAAATTTTACCATAACCACCTTTATGGGAGTCACGAACTTTGCGACCAAAATAAGTAACCTCTCCACCTTTGCTATCAAAAACAGTACTCGTATCGGCTTTTTTATCCTCAAAAAGCGCCATCAAATCAGCTAGCTTGTAGGTAGAACCTGGTTCGTGAGATTCGGCAACAGCATAATTAGTTGTTTCATAATAAGTTCCGTCATTTGCGCGTCCTAAGTTTGAAATCGCTTTTACGTGACCTGTTTTTGTTTCCATCACTACTACTGATCCGTGATCTGCCTCATAGGCTTCCAATTGTTTTAGCAAAGCATGATGCGCAATATCTTGTATGTACACATCAATTGTCGAAATCACATCGTATCCGTCCTGAGGATCCACTTCGTTTACATCACGAATTGGTTTCCATTGACCTTTGGCAATTTTTTGCTTTAAAATTTTGCCATCTTTTCCGTTTAAATAGTCTCTAAAAGCCCATTCAATTCCTTTACCATCGACGGAAACGCCATTTGCAGTGCGCTCGTAACCTACAGTTCTTTCGGCTATTTTCCCAATTGGATGCTCACGAACCGTTTCTTGCTCTACGATAATTCCGCCTTTGTAAGCTCCTAAATTAAAAAGTGGGAAACCTTTAATTTTAAAATATTGCGTGTAACTTAATTTTCGACCAATTAAAAAATACCTGTTTTTGTTGGCTCTCGCTTTTCGCAATTCATTCTCGTAGAAATAAGCGGTTTTACCCAGAACAGTAACTAGCGAGTCTGATAATGACTTTACGTTTTTCTCAAATACCTCGCTTTTTGGTGCCAAAGCATCAAAACGAATCTCATAATTAGGTATAGATGTTGCCAATAAACTACCATCTGCCGAGTAGATATTGCCTTTGTTGGCTGGAATTACAAAATTCCTCACCGTTCTTTCTTTAGCAAGCTGACGATAATATGCTCCTTCGACCCACTGAATGTTGGTCAACTTTACCACAATAGCAATGGCCATCAAAAAGATGAAGCCTGCTACCAGGTAAACTCGGTAGGAAATATTTTTATCGTCTACTGCCATATTTTTTGAAAAAAGTTTTTCTCTTCTTTTTTAACTATTTTTATTTTTATTGGAGGAACTGTTGCTGGAAAAATTTGTTTCTCCTCCATTTTTTTCGACACTGTTGATTCCATTTTTAATTTCATTAACTCTGAACGACGATCTACAAATTCTGATCGCAACTCCTTGACTTCATTAGTTAATGCTACAATTTTAAAAACCTTTTGCTCGTAACGCTGCGTATTGGCAATCATGATTATTGCCAGTATTATTATAAAGACAATGAATCTCCAGTTTTTGAACGCATCATCATTAACTAGAAATCGGGCTTTTAAAATATTGTACACTCCGTTTTTCATCAGTAATGCCTTTATTTTTTTTCTGCTATGCGCAGTTTTGCACTTCTTGCTCTATTATTCTCTTTAATTTGGTCGTTGTTGGGAACAATTAACTTGCCTACATTTTTAAAAGGAACAGAAAAATTGCCAAAGAAATCACGTTCTGGCTCTCCGTCAAAAAGTCCGTTTTTCATAAATCGCTTTACCAATCGATCCTCAAGTGAGTGATACGATATAATACTTAATCGGCCTTCGGGACTTAATATTTCTAATGACTGCTCTAAAAATTCTTTCAAAACATCCATTTCCTGATTTACCTCAATACGAATAGCTTGATAGATTTGCGCCAAAATTTTATTTTTTACACGGTCTGGTAAAAAACGAGCTAAAACTTCTTTTAATTCGTCGGTAGTTTTTATCGGATATCGCTCGCGTTCCTCAACAATAGTTCTGGCGAGAGCAGGCGCATTTTTCAATTCCCCGTAATCCAAAAACACTCTTTTTAATTCAGCCTCTTCATATTCATTTACAACCTTATAAGCGTTTAGATCGTTTTTTTGACTCATGCGCATGTCTAGACCTGCATCAAATCGAGTGGAAAAACCGCGTTCTGGCACATCAAACTGATGTGAAGAAACTCCAAGGTCGCCCAAAATTCCATCTACACTTTTAACACCATAAAACCTCAAAAAGCGCTTGATAAATCTGAAATTCTCATTTATTAAGGTAAAGCGATCGTCATTTAAGGCATTAGCCAACGCATCTTCATCTTGGTCAAAGGCAAACAATTTACCATTTGGACCTAATCTTTTTAATATTTCTTTGGAGTGACCACCGCCACCAAAAGTTACATCTACATAAACTCCATCAGGTTTTATATTCAAACCATCAACTGATTCGTGAAGCAAAACTGGATTATGATATTCCATTGTCGTCGTCATTTAAATTCCCCATTACTTCTTCGGCTAGATCAGCAAAATCCATATCTTCACCACTTATAGATTTTTCGTATAAATCTTTATCCCAAATCTCTACAATGTTCACTGCAGAGGAGAACACTACATCTTTTGAAATACTTGCAAAAGAAACCAAATCCTTTGGCACCAAAACTCTTCCTAAAGCATCAATCTCAATCACTTTTACACCTGCTGTAAAACGACGAATGAAATCGTTGTTCTTTTTAACAAATCGATTCAACTTGTTAATTTTTGCCATCATTGCATCCCATTCTTGCATCGGATACAACTCTAAACAAGGCTGAAACACCGATCGCTTCAAAACAAATCCGTTTTGAAGAGAAGAGGCCAACTGCTTTTTGAGAGGCGCTGGCATGAGCAGCCTTCCTTTAGCATCGACTTTACATTCGTATGTTCCGACAATTGTGTTCAAACAAAAAGTGTTTATTGATATAGAGCAAAAATATAAAAAATATTACCACTATTTACCACTTAATACCACTTTGTTAATAAGTTTAACCACTTTCGTCTCATTGTCGGTAGTTTATAGACTATCAATACATTAGCATTCGAAAAAGGAAAATGTAGGAAACCTAACGTTAGATTAAACATTCCAAAAACGCAACGGCTATTTCATCGGTATTGAGGAAGAATTAATCGCTAAAAAGAGACCTTCCAATACAGTTTTTGGCATTAAAAAATAGGTGTTTCACTCAAGGTTTAAAGATAATTTTAGAATTAAAAAACACCCGAAAAATTCATTTTTGTTTATTAAATCCTATATTTGTCGAAATTGAAAATAGGCATTCAAAAAAAATGGAAAAACATTATAAAAAAGAAGGTAAATACAGCTATTATGAAGCAGGTGAAGGAACTCCCATTGTCATTTTACATGGCTTGATGGGCGGACTAAGCAACTTTGATGCCGTTGCCAATCACTTTTCCTCAAAAGGATACAGAATCATCATCCCTGATTTGCCAATTTATACCCAGAATATTTTAAAAACCAACGTAAAAAGCTTTGCCAAATACGTTAAAGATTTTATTACCTACAAAGGATTAGAACGCGTTATTTTATTAGGTAATTCATTAGGAGGACATATTGCGTTGTACCATACCAAAATGTATCCTGAAAAAGTAGCAGGACTGGTAATCACAGGAAGTTCTGGATTATACGAAAGCGCTATGGGCGACAGTTACCCAAAAAGAGGTGACTACGAATACATCAAGAAAAAAGCCGAAGACGTATTTTACGATCCTAAAGTTGCGACAAAAGAGTTGATTGATGAAGTGTACGAATCAGTAAATGACAGAATCAAATTAATTAAAACTTTGACTATTGCTAAGAGCGCAATTCGTCATAACATGGCCAAAGATTTACCAAAAATGCACGTGCAAACTTGTATTATTTGGGGTAAAAATGATAAAGTTACGCCACCAGATGTTGCTGAAGAATTTAATAAACTATTACCAAACTCTAGTTTGTACTGGATAGATAAATGCGGTCATGCCGCCATGATGGAGCATCCGGAAGAATTCAATAGGCTGTTAGAAGAATGGCTTACGCACACTCATTTAGCAATACATTAATCTCAGCAGCCTCACATTCCCAATTTAATATGAAAATCAATACCGCCGAATTTGTAATTAGTAACTCTGATGTAACAAAGTGCCCGAAGGACTTTTTACCAGAATATGCCTTTATTGGTCGTTCTAACGTGGGGAAATCTTCGTTGATTAACATGATTACCAATCACAAAAAGTTAGCAAAAACTTCAGGTCGACCTGGTAAAACACAATTAATCAATCACTTTTTAATCAACAACAATTGGTTTTTGGTCGATTTACCTGGTTACGGCTACGCCAAAGTATCTAAGAAAACAAAATCTATTTTTCAGGAATTCATCACAGATTATTTTGAAACTAGAGAGCAATTAGTGTGCGCTTTTGTCTTGATTGATATTCGTCACGAAGCACAAACTATTGATATGGAATTCATGTCGTATATGGGAGAAAGTGAAATTCCGTTTTGCATCATTTTTACCAAAGCCGATAAAATTAGTAAGGTGAAAATTGACTCACATATTGCAGCATACAAAAAGAAAATGTTTGCCAACAACTGGGCCGAAATGCCTCAATACTTCGTAACCTCGGCTACAGAAGGCATCGGAAAAGAAGAATTACTCAGTTATATTGACGAAGTAAATCAAGAAGTTTTTAAAAACAATAGTCAGTTTTAAAAACTGATACAAAATAAAAAATCCAAATTCAGTTTTCGAATTTGGATTTTTTTTGGTTTTTATTTTCCGCTTACAAGCTCTAACTTCTCGGCAAAATAATCACAAAAGTCTTTCATGGTGTCAGCCATTTTCTCATCGTTTGTAGCACGTTTAAAAGTATCAGCCATTGCCACTAAAGTTTGATGAAAGAATATTTTCATTTCATCAACAGGCATGTCTTTTGTCCATAAATCAATACGCATGCTTTCTTTCGCCTTACTATCCCATATAGACAACATGATGGCTTTGGTATCTTCTTGCTCTACGCCACCATCAGCAGCAGACCAAGTTAATTTTTCAGGTACTCTATTTTCATCAAGTTCAATTTGAAACTTAATTTCGGAGGTGTTGGTATTAGCCATTATTTTTTAGGTTTGTATTTTGATTGAACAAATATTTCTTTAGCGTTGGTTTTTAATAATTCTGACAAAGGTGCTTCGCTGTTTTTCGCGTAAGCTCGTACAATTTGCCATCCAATCCAGGCACCAACTTGACCTGGTGAATCGTTATCAATTTCAAGATAAAATTTAGAAAAAGGCGCCGGATTAATAAATCGTGGCGCTAATTTTTGGTCTGTGCTATAGAGCATTTCTTTTTCAAGAAAGTAACGCCAGATGTAGCTTTCATTCTCTTCACACCATTTTATTTGTTCTGGAGTATATCCCATCTTATCAGCATCTGAGTAATCAGGCAATAACAAATCTTTCATATAAAGTTGTTTCCCTTGATAAATCATCTGACTTATAAAATCTTTTTCGAGTGGAAGTTGCATTTTGCTATTAGCAAAACTAGTAACTACATCTGGTGCAATTTGTTTGGATTCGAAATTTTGTTTTATATACTTCGGAAACTGATAAAACTTATGTCCTTTCCCCAAATACAATTCTAGTGAAACAATGACCAAACTGTCTGCATAAATAGCCTTACTGTTATAATCCATTTCAGCAATGATGGTTACTAACTTTGGCGTTTTTACCTCTGGAAAATAATATTTTGCATGTTTAAAAACTTCGGTCAACTCTTGCTTTACAGAATCGATATTGCTGTATTTTTTTTGTACTTCGGTGTACAATTCACGCCACAACGGGTTTTGCATTTTTTCTATCCAAACCGCATCAGGAGTTCCTTGTGGAAAAAAGTAAGGGTAACGCTTTTTTATTTTTTGAAGATCTTCTGGTTTTGTTTCAAAAAACAATTGATCAAAACGTTCCACTTTCATTTCGACAGGGATTGCTTCAACTTCTTTCTCAACCTTAGATTTCTTATCACAAGATGCAATAAAGAAACAAAAGACTACAAGAAACAGGTATTTTTTCATATTAATTTTTTAAATTTGTTAGTAAGGAATCCTGAAAAAGGAGAGCATTACAAATTGCTTTTGCAAATATACATTCCTGCTTTTTAAAACGTAATTATTATGACTAAAAAAAGAACCATCAACGTAGAGAATGTAAACGAGCAAATTGTTAATTGGTTAAAAACGTATGCCCAAAATGCGAAAGTAAATGGATTTGTTGTTGGTATTTCAGGAGGCGTTGATTCGGCCGTAACCTCTACTTTGTGCGCACAAACAGGTTTACAGGTTTTATGTGTTGAAATGCCTATTCACCAAGCAGCAAGTCACGTATCCCGTGCACAAGAACATATTGAACAGTTGAAAGCGCGATTCCCAAATGTGAATAGCGATCGCGTAGATTTGACACCTGTTTTTGAGACTTTTAAAAGTGCAGTACCAACAAGTTCTGATACTGCCAAACTGAACTTGAGCTTAGCTAATACTCGTGCTCGATTACGAATGACGACCTTATACTATCTCGCGGGTATTCACGGATTGCTAGTTGCTGGAACTGGAAATAAGGTTGAAGATTTTGGCGTAGGTTTCTATACCAAATACGGAGATGGCGGTGTTGATTTGAGTCCGATTGCTGATTTAATGAAATCAGAGGTGTATGCTTTGGGTACTTATTTAAAAATTCCAAATTCAATTTTGACCGCAGCACCTACAGACGGACTATTTGGGGATGACCGCACAGACGAAGACCAACTTGGTGCAACCTACGATGAACTTGAATGGGCGATGTTAGCATCAGAAGCAGGACAAAAAGCTTCTGATTTTGAAGGAAGGCAGCGTATTGTTTTTGAAATTTACACCCGTTTGAACACTGCAAATCGTCATAAAATGGACCCAATTCCGGTGTGTTTTCTTAAAATTTAATTAAAAAAAAATATTTTCTGTTGATTTACAAATATTTACAGAATTTATTTATTAATTTTACAGCTCCAATTACAAACAATTCTAAAAAATTTTTATTATGATTAAAGTATGTATCGCCGACAATTTCCCTGTTGTGCATTTTGGAGTAAAATCTTACTTTAAAGATAATGCTGACATCTCAATTGCTGCTAACGTAGGTAATTTTATGATGGTAAGGGATATTCTTCAGACGAAGGAAATTGATGTATTAGTTTTAGATTTAGAGCTAGAAGGTCTTTCTAGTATTTTTGAAGTGAAAGCACTCTTAAAAAACTTTCCAAAAACTAAAATTATTATCTACAGTGGACTTTCTGAACAAATCTACGCACCAAATGCGATTAAGGCCGGGGTTTCTGGTTTTGTGCACAAGTCTGAAAAGTTAGAAACTCTAGGTATTTCTATTGTTAAAGTACAACAAGGAAAAATCATTATGAACGAAACCGTTAAGAAAAACTTAGCCCTAATTGCTAAGCAAAGTAAGAGCGAGCGTTTGTACAGAAAACTTTCTAACAGAGAAGTTGAAGTTTTACGTTATTTAAGCGGAGGCAAAAAAAACCACGAAATTGCCGAAATCTTGAACTTAAACGAAAAAACTATCAGTACTTACAAATTGCGTTTGTTAACTAAACTGAACGTAACCAACTTAGTTGATTTAGTTGACAAAGCTAAAAAGTTAGAGATCGTTTAGTAATAGCGAGACATTACTCTACCTAATTTTTTCGAAAAAGAATGGATTAAAATATTATAATCCATCACAAGAGATAAAGACTCCGTATTGTCTGAACCTGGTTCAGATGATAGGGAGTTTTTTAATTCTTCTATGAGACTGCCTACTAAATACCATCTCAAAGTTAAAATAGTCTCTGAAACTTCTTGTGCAATTGTTTCAGTTTTTGATTTCGGAAAAATATTTTGCCCTACCCAATTGTGCAAGACCAATTGCTCATCTTCCATCAAGATATCAGTTACCTCTTGTGCAAAATCAGCATGCAACTGCATCAAGTACTGCTCAATGGTAAAACTTTCATTTTGGTGATAATACGCAATTAAATCATTGTAAATTCCTCTAAAAAGCGGATTTGCCAATTCGACCTCATCTTCTTGCAAACTCAAATAAATACGCTGATACACTTTATACAGCTTGCGCTCTGTCACGATTACAATTTCGCCTTCTTCATTTGCTCTATGAAAAGCATCTTCAAACTCTTCCTCATGATTGCCATAGAGCAATAATATTTCAATTATTTTACGCTCCAATCGATATAGTACATCTACTTTTTCAGTAGCAATTGGATTATCGTTTTTAACAACTTCAAAAGCTTTTGGAGCTCCACCTTCAGCTTGTTTTTGCTTTTTACCAATTTCAGCAATATCTTTTTGCATGAGCTGAGCGAGTGTACTTTGCAATACTTGCTCAGAGATATCCATGATTCGGGAACATTCCTGAATGTAAATTTCACGCTGAATGCGATCCGGAATTTTTGAGATACTACCAACCATATCTCTAATCAAATCCGCTTTTTTGATTGGATCATTTTTGGCCTCATTCATCAAAAGAGAGGCTTTGAACTGGATAAAATCTTTGGCGTTATCCTCTAAATAACGAACTAACTCATCATAAGGTGTTTTTTTGGCAAAACTATCTGGATCCTCACCATCAGGAAAAGCACATACTTTTACGTTCATTCCTTCTTCCAAGATCAAATCAATTCCGCGAACAGAAGCGCGCAAACCAGCAGCATCCCCATCAAATAACACCGTCACGTTTTTAGTCAAACGGTTAATCAATCGAATTTGATCTGGCGTTAATGCCGTACCGGAGGAAGCAACTACGTTCTCAATTCCGGCTTGATTGAACTGAATCACATCTGTATATCCTTCAACTAGGTAACAATTATTTAATTTAGCAATCGATTGTTTGGCTTGAAAAATCCCGTACAACACTTTACTCTTATGGTAAATCTCACTTTCGGGAGAGTTCAAGTATTTGGCAGCTTTTTTATCGTTGGTTAAAATTCGACCTCCAAAACCTAGAACACGACCAGACATGCTTTCAATAGGAAACATCACACGCCCTTTGAAACGGTCAAAAGGTTTATCCTCACGAGGAATGGTCAAACCTGTTGCTTCTAAAAATTCTAATTTATATCCTTTTCCGAGTGCTTCTTTGGTAAAGGCATCCCAAGATTCTGGCGAATAACCTAAACTGAATTTTTTGATGGTTTCATTGGTAAAACCACGCTCTTTAAAATAAGAAAGGCCAATGGCTTTGCCTTCCTCGGAATTTAAAAGTGTATTATGAAAATAGGTTTTTGCAAATTCTGATACCAAATACATGCTTTCGCGCGTATCGGTAATTGCTTTTTCTTGATCTGTTTGCTCTGATTCTTCAATTTCAATATTGTACTTTTTCGCTAAATATCGAATGGCTTCTGGATAGGTAAAATGGGAATGTTCCATCAAAAATGCAACCGAGTTCCCTCCTTTTCCGGAACTAAAATCTTTCCAAATTCCTTTGGCTGGCGAAACCATAAACGAAGGAGAACGCTCTTCGGAGAACGGACTTAATCCTTTAAAATTACTTCCTGCTCTTTTGAGATTTACAAAATCGCCAATAACCTCCTCTACACGAGCAGTTTCGAAAACGGTATCAATAGTAGCCTTTGAAATCAAGTTGAAAAAATATTTAGGTATTGAAAAATGTAAAATTACACAAATCAAATTGGATTATGCATAGTCTAAAAAAACAAAAAAGCACTTCTTTACAAAGTGCTTTTCAAATTATGAAACTAACTAAAACAATTTCTAATTAAAATCAAAACGCAATCCTAACGATACATTATTTTGTTTCACGGCATTGTTTCTAAACAACGGATTTAAATCGTATTTCAAATACAAACTCGTTGCTTTGTGACCCACGTAGGCGCTCAAACCATAAATAAAATTTGAAGTATTGAAATCGCCTTTGGTTACCGTTCTCTCTTTGTAACCGGCCTCATCGTAATTGATGTATTGCTTTGATTTTAAGTTAGTACCAACATATCCTCCTAGACCAAGGCGGAAACTGTCATGCGTTTTAAAATAAGTTTTCCCATCTCGTTGTGAAGTTTTGGTAAAATCGAATTCTAAATGAACTGGGATAACTAGGTTTACGTTTCTAAAACGTGAATCATCATGAGTGTTAGGATTTACAACTAAATCAGTTTGTTGTCCGTTATCTACAAAAATTCTATTATCCGTAGGTCTTAGGTTATTGTACATCAATGACAAACCGTATTTGGCATGCAACAAGTTATTGTTTTGCAACAAACGCGTATTGTAACTCAATCCCCACTCATAAAAATGAGATCTTACATATTTGAAATCTGAGTTGGCGACTTTTCCGTCTGTAACAACATTATTAACCCCAGTAGCAAAAACAAATTGTGAAGTTGTTTTTTTAGATTGACGTGCCTCTTTGTCCTCTTGTCCGTTGTATACCTTCATTGATGTGAGATTAATTTCGGTTTGTGAACCAATTGGACTTGAGTTAGTACCCATTACAATTGTTCTGCCGCCAGATCTGTATTCCTTAGCATCTTCTACTTTACCGTCTACTTTATCCTGCACCAGTTTGTTTAGTTTAGCTTGTTCTACGGCTACTTTTGACTCGATATTATTTGCATGAAGCGTTGCTTTTTGCATTTTCAACTCATTAGCTTTCTCTTTTGTGATTGATCCTTTTGCAAGATCAGCATCAATACCTTCAATGGCTTCTTTTAGCGCTTTTTTCTCTGTACTTGTAATGCCTTTAATTTCATTACTTATGGCTTTGGCTCTCGTTTCAAATGGAAGAGAAACATTGTTTCTGCCTTTAGTTTGACCTGTTTCGGCTGTTGTATCATCAACAACAGTTATTACTAAATTTTTAAACCATACCTGACCTGTTTCATTCAACAATACTCCGTAAGATATGGCTGTAGCCTCTTCAGGAACAAACAAAACTACTTCGTAGTTGGCCCAATCTTTCGAACCTCTAATTGGTCGTCTTTGCATGTTATCAAAAGCTAACACGGCAGCATTGTAATAATCAACACGCATCCATAAACCAGCCCATGATTTTACATTTTCTGTTTTTACAGTGGCCGTCATTTTAATTGTTTTTCCTGCGTATGGAGATGGCGCTACCGATTTCATGATGGTTCCAAAACCATATATTTTTGATTGATTGGATTTAATTTGAAACACATTGGAATCATTTGCATCTGGCCCCATAACATAACTATCCGGTTTTGAACCTCGATAATGCCAATCGGTACTGTTTTTAATGGCTTCTACTCCTTGTGCGTTCATTTTATTGAAAACTGAAAGCAACAACATCGCTGTAATTAAAATAATTTTTTGCATGATTTTCGTTTTTTGATTGATGATTGAATTTGATATTTATTCGTAATTTCTGTTTACCAAGACCGTTCTAATCGCATTAAAATTTTTATTGAATTTATTGATAGCCGACTCTTTGAAGGTTTGATTTAATTCTGATTCAGCCTTTGACAACAACTGATCAGGTTGCACCACAATTGATGTTGCAGAACTATTGTTACTTTTTAAATTGGCCTCAGATTGAAAATTCTCGTTAGTTACTTCTGCAAGTAAGCGAGCGGCAGATAATGAAATAGTTCTTTTTTGAACATCTTCAATTGCAGTAATTGGCGTTGCTTCCTTGATTTCAGTAGTTTTGTTTTGAGCAATTTCATTTTCACTTACACTATTAGACTGTAAAATAGCTAAAGACTTTAATCCAACATTTTGTTTTATCGCATGCATCCCTTTTGTAGAAGCAGTTTGTACTGCCACTTCCTCTTTTGGAGTAACTGAACTTAACTGTCCTCTTTCATCTTCATTCGAAGTCTTTTTTTCAACACCAACTACAGTAGTTTTTGATGGGATTACATCGTTATTATCATTATTAAAAAACAAAGTAGATAGCAATAAAACACCCACAAAACTCGCTGCCAAGTACATCCACGGAAATTTATTTTTTGGTTTTGGCTGCTCACTTAAACTTGGGCTAGCTACAGTTAGCATAGCATCTAGTTTGGACCAAGCCATTTCAGAAGGCTGAATCTCGCGAGCATCCAAGCGTTCTTTAATTTGTTTTTCGAAATTATTCGGTTCCATTTTGGTATGATTTTAAGGTTTGCACCTGTTCTTGTAACATTCTACGCGCATGCGATAATTGAGATTTTGAAGTTCCCTCGGCAATGCCTAAAAGAGTTGCTATTTCATGATGCTTGTAGCCTTCGATAGCGTACAAGTTAAAAACAGCGCGGTATCCTTCCGGTAGATTATCAATTAAAAATTGAATTTGCTCCACTGAAAATTGATCTGTTATTGTATCCTGAGATTCTTCAACAAAAAATTCATCTTCGGTATAATTCATTTTTTTATGAACTCTTAAAAATGAAATACACTCATTTATCATGATGCGGCGTATCCAACCTTCAAAACTTCCTTTGTGTTCAAAATGATGAAGATTGGTAAACACCTTCATGAAAGCGGTTAGCATTACATCTTCGGCTTGCTGCAAGTCTTTTATGTATTGCCTGCATACGCTTAACATTTTAGGAGCGAACTGCGAATAAATTTTCTGTTGTGCTTGTCGGTTTTGCTCGACAGCCAACTGAATTATTTCTCGTTCTTCTTGATGTAAGTGTATCACTTTCATGTGCGTGGTTCTTGCGCTACTTTTTATCTCAAGTCCGTTTCATACAGACTTCTATTAGCATAGACGCTTGTGGTTCTAAAATGGTTGCATGGGAGGTTAATTTTTTTCAAAAAAAATTTAAAAAAGGATTTTTGACAGCAAAAAAGGGGACTATTTTTTGCGTTCTATCACATAATTCACCATCAAAACCAAGGCTGCTTTGAAATCGGAATCTGGATAATTAGCCAGTAAACTCAATGCCTCAGCTTGAAATTGCATCATTTTATTTTCGGCGTAAGACAAACCTTGATTGTTTTTTACAAAAGCAATAACCTCTTTGACGCGTTTTTTATCTTTATTGTGGTTTTTGATGGAATTGATCAACCAACTTTTTTCTTTTGAAGTGCAAGTATTCAAAACGTGTATCAATGGCAAAGTCATTTTTTGCTCTTTGATATCAATTCCTGTTGGTTTTCCGATGGCTTCATCTGTGTAGTCAAACAAGTCGTCTTTAATTTGAAATGCCATACCAATGAGTTCGCCGAATTTGCGCATATTTTCTACTTGTACGGCATCTTCAATAACTGATTGTGCACCAAGCGCGCAACAAGCAGCAATGAGGGTTGCTGTTTTTTTACGTATAATTTCGTAGTAAACCTCTTCGGTAATGTCTAGTCGGCGGGCTTTTTCTATTTGCAACAATTCGCCTTCACTCATTTCGCGAACGGCCACTGAAATAATGCGCAACAAATCAAAATCGCCGTAATCAATAGAGAGCAACAAACCTTTAGAGAGCAAATAATCGCCTACTAAAACGGCAATTTTATTTTTCCAAAGTGCATTTATGGAGAAGAAACCTCGGCGTCTGTTACTATCATCAACCACATCATCATGAACTAAAGTAGCAGTATGAATAAGTTCAATGACGCAAGCGCCTCGATAGGTACGTTCGTTAACTTGGCCTGACGCTAACATTTTTGCAGTCAAAAAAACAAACATCGGACGCATTTGCTTCCCTTTACGATTGACAATATAATACGTAATGCGGTTTAAAAGCGCCACTTGCGAAGACATCGACTCGTAGAACTTTTTTTCAAAAAGTTCCATTTCATCAAAAATGGGCTGTTTTATTTGTGAAGTGATATTCATTTGCTCCTCAAAGATACAATTTTGAAACAAAAAAACTGTACGTAAATATAAGTATGTGTATTATTTAAAAAGCATAACACTGAACTTAACAGCAGTTACAATTGCTGAAATCTCTATTATTTAACTTTTATTTACTAATTTTAAATATAATATTAACATATACGTTAAACCTTTTTCCCAAATAAGCATCTAATAAAAATAAACCAAAAACCCCATCAATATGAAATCGAAAATTTTAATTCTCGGATTGACACTTGGCATTCTTAGTTTTAATAGTTGTACCAACGAATCCGAACCGGTTGCAGCTGATACGATAGTAACCACTAATGAGGTTGCTGCAACACAAAAAATGGATAATGCTGTAGATGATATTGCTGTTATTGTTGACGATCAGTATGAATTATCTGAAGGGACATCAACAGGAAGAACAATAGGCAACTACCACTCCATATTGCCTACTTGTGCCACAGTAAGCGATTTGGGCTCTACAGCTACCGTTAGAAAAATCACAATCACTTTTGGCAATCCAAACACAGCTGCTTGTTTGTTTAGAGGTCAATTCCTTAAAGGCCAAATTATTTTAACGCGTACAGTAGGAACTACTTTCCCTAAAATAATGACTGTTACCTTCAATAATTTTTATATCAATGACAATAAATTAGAGGGAACATCAACCTGGAAAAGAGAAATGATTGGAACGGGGAATGAATTACATCCAAAAACCACATTTTCTATGAACGCTATGACATGGACAACTAGAGAAGGTGTTTATAGCCGTAAAGGAGAAAGAATAAGAGAAATGGTTGCAGGTTTTGCTACTCGTTTGAATCTTGCTGACGACGTGTTCGCCACCTATGGAACGTTCACCACCAAACATCCAAATGGATCGATTTATACTTGGCTAGTTGCAAAGGGAACTGCATTAATACACAAAACGGCTTGCAGCTTACAAAAAACTCCCATGCCTTTTCCTGTATCAGGAAAACTAAAAATTAGCAAGGAATCTCACTATGCAATTATTGAATACGGCAATGGTGAATGTGATAATCTTGCAATGTTAGCCATTGATGGCGGACAGGCAAAACCAATAATTTTAGGGAATTAATTTTTAATCCTATCGGAAACTAAAAATGGAGCTCAACTTTGAACTCCATTTTTTTTATGCTTCTTTGTTTGCCAATTGTCCGCAGGCTGCATCAATATCTTTACCGCGGCTGCGGCGTACTTTTACCACAATTCCGCTAGCTTCTAATGCTTTAATGTAGGCATTGATTGACTCCTCGGAAGCTTGTTGAAATTCGCCATCATCAATCGGGTTGTATTCAATCAAGTTTACTTTACATGGCACGTATTTACAAAACTTAACCAAAGCATCAACCGCTTGTTTGTTGTCATTTATCCCTTTCCAAACCACGTATTCGTACGAAACCTTACTTTTGGTTTTACGGTACCAATACTCTAATGATTCACGCAAATCAGCTAATGGAAAACTGGCGCTAAAAGGCATAATTCGTGCACGAACCTCATCAATTGCCGAGTGTAAAGAGACTGCTAATTTGAATTTGACATCGTCATCAGCCAGCTTTTTTATCATTTTAGGAACGCCTGATGTAGAAACCATAATACGTTTTGGAGACATCCCTAGACCCTCTGTAGAAGTAATCATTTCGATCGCCTTCAAAACATTATTGTAATTCATAAGCGGTTCGCCCATTCCCATGAAAACAATATTTGACAAGGGATGATTGTAGTACAAACGACTTTCTTTATCTATAGCCACAACCTGATCATAAATTTCGGCAGGCTCTAGGTTACGCATTCTTTTTAATCGTGCAGTAGCACAAAAATTACAATCTAAACTACACCCAACTTGACTTGAAACGCAAGCAGTTGTTCTGGTAGCGGTAGGAATTAAAACCGACTCTACAACCAAGCCATCATGCAAACGAACAGCATTTTTAACCGTTCCGTCTTCTGAACGTTGCATGGTATCAACCATAATATGATTGATTACAAAGTGCTTTTCTAACATACTACGTGTTCCTTTTGAAACATTAGTCATATCTTCAAAACTATGGGCTCCTTTGCTCCACAACCATTCATACACTTGATTGCCTCGAAAAGCCTTGTCGCCATTGGCCACAAAAAAATCACGAAGTTGCTCTTTTGTTAAAGATCGTATGTCTTTTTTATCCATTTCCATGCTGCAAATTTAATGACAATTTGTTGATTTATTTCATCAATTTAAAGAAATGCACACTTGTTGATTTTATAATTTGGTAACTTTGCAATCCACAGCAAAAAATTTGAATCATGCATTTTATTTCGCCTGAATTAGAGGATTACATCGAACAACATTCTGAAAAAGAACCTGCATTATTAGCGGCTTTGAATAAAGAAACTTACCAAAAAATTCTGCTTCCGCGAATGCTAAGCGGCCATTTTCAAGGTCGTGTTTTGAGCATGTTATCTAAGCTAATTAGACCATTAAACATCCTAGAAATAGGAACATATACTGGCTATTCTGCATTGTGTCTCTGCGAAGGCATGCTAAAAAACGGGCAATTGCATACGATTGACATCAAGGAAGAATTGGTCGACTTTCAACGAAAGCACTTTGACAAATCACCTTGGGGAGCACAAATTGTGCAACATTTAGGCGAAGCAATACATATTATACCCACGCTAGAACTTAAATTTGATTTGGTTTTTATTGATGCAGATAAAGAAAATTACCTCGAGTATTTTGAATTGATTCTTCCAAAAATGAATCCAGGCGGCATTATTTTATCTGATAATGTACTTTGGAGTGGAAAGGTTTTAGAACCTTTAAACCCAAAAGATGTGAGCACAAAAGTATTATTAGAATACAACCAACTTTTAGCTACAGACCCACGCGTAGAAACTGTTTTATTACCCATTCGAGATGGTTTGACGGTCAGCCGTGTTTTGTAAATAGCTGAAATTACTTTTCAACATAAAAAATCCGAAATCACTTTACTGCAATAAGTAAGATGATTTCGGATTTTGAATTTTATACTAAAGATTTAATTCAACTATTTTTAAAATTATTGTCCTAGCGGAAAATACTTTTTTTGAAAATGAGAATAAGTTTTGAATACCAAATAACCACTTAAAACTCCAAATAAATAGCCAGTAAGAATATCTAGCGGATAATGTAATCCAAGATAAATTCGGCTGTATGCAAAAACCAACGGCCATAAAAAAATGAAACCAAAATATTTAAATTGAGATCGAAAAACACAAAATATAAAAGTTGCAACTGCCATAGAATTAGAAGCATGGCCTGAAAAAAAGCTGTACGATCCACGTTGCTGCACTACTCGAATGAAAGAGTTAATATCAGTATTGTTACATGGTCTCAAGCGTTGAAAACCATTTTTAAATAAGTTCGTAACTTGGTCCGTAAACGTAACTAACAAAGCTACAAAAACCAGTAAATAAATGGTTTGTTTGACACCTATCTTAGAGTAAATGAGGTATAGCAATAACAAAAAAAGAGGAATCCAATTGATTTGTTTAGTTACCAACAACCAAAACGGATCGAAAGACTCTGAACCTAAACCGTTAAGAAAAACGAATAAATCAATGTCAATTGCACGTAGTTTGTCAAGCATTACATTTGGCGTTTGATGGGACCTTCTATTTCCTCAATAACTTCTTTAGCAGCATCAACAGGCTTCGTTGTATCTACAATTAAATTGTCTTTCACAGTATTGATTTCGTTATTAAAACCCTCTGTAATACTTGTAAATTGAGTTGTATCACCTAGCAAATTTTCTTTTGCTTTATTGATTTCGCTAGTAATATTTCCTGTGAAATCAGTTAATGATTTAGAGTCGAAACCATTAGCTTCTGCTCCTTTTTGAATTTCATTTTTAATATCGTTTGTAGCGTTTTTTAGTTGTGCCATGGTCTTACCCAAAGTGCGAGCGATTTCAGGAATTTTATCTGATCCGAAAAGCATGAGCACAATAAACATGATAAAAACTAATTCGCCTCCTCCTATACCGAACATAATAGTGTTATTTTATTTCAAAGACAAAGATATTACTTTTTGACCCTTTGACTTTTAATTATTTCATAAAAAAAAGACTCTTTGCAGAGTCTTTTTTTGTTTTTAAGTTTAGTCAAATTTAGATTTTACTTCTTCTTTTGGCCAAGTGTTATTGGTTACATCAATATCAGCAGTTTCTAATTTTGGATCTACTTGAATTTTTTTGATTGCCTTTGCAGTAGCGTATACTTTTTTGGCAGTATCATTATTTTTTCTCCAAATTTGAGCTGGATACTTGAATGTTTCTTTAGTATCATCTTCGTAAGTTAACTCCACAATAATAGGCATTAACATTCCGCCTGGCTTGTTGAACTCTACTTCGTAGAAGAATTTAGGTGCTTTAATCGCCGCTTTTTCTTCTGCTGAAAAGTTTTTGTTTACGTAATCAGATAGTAAATTCACATCTGAAATAGCCAATGCTTTTTTATCTTTCGCTGGCAATTCTTCGCTTGTTCCTGGAACTAAGTAAACAAAAGGTCCTTTTTCTTGTCCGAAACGACCTCTGCGCACTACCGCATCTTTTAATTCCTTAGTTGCTGTTTCAGAAACAAAATATTGCTTCACCTCTTTTACACCGATATCAACATAGTCTGTAGAATAAAACCAACCTCTAAAAAACCAATCTAAATCAACTGCTGAAGCATCTTCCATTGTTCTGAAGAAATCTTCTGGAGTTGGGTGTTTGAATTTCCATCTGTTCGCATAAACTTTGAATGCATGGTCAAATAACTCTCTTCCCATGATCGTTTCTCTCAAAATGTTTAAACCTGTTGCTGGCTTTCCGTAAGCATTAGATCCAAATTGAACAATCGTTTCAGAGTTAGACATAATTGGCTCCAAGAATTTTTGATCACCGCTCATGTAAGGAACTATTTTACTTGCTGGTCCGCGGCTTGAAGGGAAATTAACATTCATTTCTTGCTCAGCCATGTATTGCATAAACGTGTTCAATCCTTCATCCATCCAAGACCATTGACGCTCATCAGAATTAACGATCATCGGGAAAAAGTTGTGCCCTACCTCGTGAATTACTACACCAATCATTCCGTTTTTGATACGATCGCTAGTTACTCCTTTTTCGTCAGGACGACCATAGTTCCAACAAATCATTGGGTATTCCATTCCTTGATCTTCGGCAGAAACTGAAACTGCTTTTGGATAAGGATAATCAAACGTGTGTGCTGAATAACTTTTTAAAGTATGTGCAACAGTTCTAGTTGAAGTTTCGCCCCATAATGGATTTGCTTCTTTTGGATAAACTGATACTGCCATAACTGTTTTTTCGCTCAGTTTTACAGCCATTGCATCGTAAATGAACTTTCTAGACGTAGCAATACCAAAATCTCTTACGTTTTTTGCGCTAAATTTCCAAGTTTTCTTTTTATCTGAGAACCCTTTTTCAGCGGCCTCAGCCTCTGCTTGTGTTACAATAACCACTGGCTTATCATATGATTTTGTTGCCAATTCGTATCTTTTAACTTGCTCTGGAGTAAATACTTCGCTACGGTTCATTAACTCTCCAGTTGCTTCCATCACATGATCAGCAGGAACAGTAATGTTTACGTCAAAGTTTCCGAAAGGTAAAGTAAACTCACCTGTTCCCCAGAATTGCATGTTTTGCCAACCTTCAACATCATTATACACTGCCATTCTTGGATAAAATTGAGCAATTACATATAATTTGTTACCTTCTTTTTCGAACAATTCATATCCAGAACGACCACCTTCTGCTCTATAATTATTGATGTTGTACCACCAATTAATTCCAAATGAGAATTTCTCACCCGGTTTTAAAGGAGTAGCTAAATTGATACGCATCATGGTTTGATTGATCACGTATGATAAAGGATTGCCCTTTGCATCTTTTACTTGCTCAATATTAAAACCACGCTCTAATGGGTCTTTGAAAAACTTGCTTGCAAAATTTGATGCAGGCAAAACTTGATCTATTCTCTGACTTTCTGCCAAAGGAGTTTGTGAATTTTTATTTTGTTGGTTTTGGTCTAATTGTACCCATAAATACTCTAAAGTATCTGGTGAATTATTAGTATAAGTGATGGTTTCAGAACCAGTTAATCTTGATTTTTTGTCATCAAGCTCAATGTTGATTTTGTAGTCTGCCTGCTGTTGGTAGTAAGCTGGACCTGGCGCTCCAGAAGCAGTACGAAACATGTTTGGCGTAGCCATCAAATCGTACATTTGGCTAAACTTATTGGTGTCGTATTTGCCTGGTTGTCTTGGCGCGACTGTAGCCGGTTTTTCCTGTGCGAAAAGCATCGCAGGAAAAAATAGTAAAAAGGACAATTTTTTCATAGGTAGAAATCTGGTTATTATCTGGTGTGAAATTAAGAATTTTAGTGATTAAGAGACTGTTAATTTAGTATTTTAACATTCCGCGAGCAGAACTACTGGTCATCAGTAACGTATTTTTAGTTCCTTTTATATTAAAATGCATGATGTTTTGCTGCTCTGAACTACTCTCCATAAGCAAACTGTTAAACACTTCTAGCTCCGATATTTTTTTTACTTCATTTAAACGAAGGTAACAAACCAAAACATCGCCTTCTAATTCTTTAGTAACAAAGAAAAACGGTTTGCTTTGGTTGTTTATTTTGATATTGAATTTTTCGTTCAAATACTTTTTTAATAAAACAACATCTTCTGTGGTTTCTTTTTGGTCTCCCAAGTACACTTTTTTGTTGTATTTTTTCCCCAATGCCAAATTTAAATCATCAACAAACAACCGAGCAGTTACTTGTAACATTTTCTTTTCAGGTACAAAATTTACCTGAAACAGGCCTACATAAAATTTGTGATAAGCAAATGAAGACACCGTCAAACTTAACAATGCCAGTAAAATAACTACAACAGATTTTTTCATTTTTTAATCAATAATTCCTTTTAAGCAAATAACACTTGCGAACTAGAACTTGTTAGACGCCAAAAAACGCAAAAGGTTTCATCTCGACTCAAAAAAAATTATGATTTTTTTAATAGAATACAAAAAAACAGCAAATGACTTTATAAATGTGCAATTAAAAGTATTTTAATACATTTCATTATCAAATGAATGAAGGCGATCTCTATTCATTTGAATGCAAAAGCGTTTTGTATTTTATAGCCAAAATAGCCAGTTCAAAAGCAATTTTATTTTTATCCCGAGTATCCATTAAAACTACAAAAGAGGGTTGTTCAGCAACGAAGAATTTAAAACCAGAACAAAACTCCGATGGAATTTGTAGTTGATCGGTGTAAAAATTAGGCTCAAACCATTCCGACAAAAGCTTTACTACTTGCTCCTTTTTCTCTAAGGCAACCAATACTTTTAATCTTTTCGTTCGCCCATTAATTTTATTAATCAAAGGATCGAGCGGCATGGAACCACCAAGTAATCCCAACAACATAATTGGTTTGAAATCCCCAGCAGTTTGAAGCTTTCGCTCTGCAGCCGTGAACCGTTTAGGTTCTGTGATTTGTGCCCCAATCGAGCGTGCCGTAATCTTTTGATCCCTTACAATGACTTCGGGTAATACGGTAATTTTTTGTGAAAGTTCAAATTTTACATCGCTTGAAAGTAAATCTTGTGCAGTTATTATTTTACGAACAGTCTCATAGTTAAATGCCGAAACAAGTAGTTCATCTCCTGTTTTTGCTAAAACAGAAAAACTTCCAATACTGTTACTTTTAACTTCTTGGCCCGTTGTCGCATTTCTAATTGTAGCATCGGCGATGGATTGCTCTTGACACACAACTAAACCTCGAATCGAAGTTAGTTTTTGATTTTGCGCCAGCATTACCGTAGTGAAAAATCCAAACAAAAGGAGATAGATACTAGTTTTCACTCATTCGAAGTTGGTTATACTTTTCAGCCAATGGCACAATCAAAAACATAACCAATGTTTTGTTTTTGGCCTTCAATGCCGCTGCAAGAGCATTGTCTTCAACACAATAATATAAAAATCCTTTTACATAATCTTGCGGCACTTTTAAGGTTTCAGTAAAATAGGTTTCGTCAAATAAGGCTTCTAATCGATATAAATTGCTTTCTTTTTTTTCGACCAAAATCTCTTTTTTCAGCATAGCCTTCCTTCCAGAAATAGTGTTTAATAAGCCATCTATTCCGCCGCCAGAAGTTGCAGTATACAACTTTCGTTCTGCTGCAGTATATTTTTTTTGACCGTATGGAATAATCCCTAAACTTTCAGCCGTAATAGACGATTCGGCAATAACCACTTCTTTTAAAATAATACTTTTGGAGTACATTCGAATTTGCATTTCATTTCCCGAGACTTGGTCTATGGCTGAAATTGTTCTTCGCACGGTTTCTAAATTAACGGCAGAAAAGACTAGTACGTCACCGTTTTTAACCTCAATTTCGAAAGTACCGTCACTTTGAGTAAGCACCAAAACTTTACTTGTAATGTTGTTGATATTGATTCGATCTACACTTACCGAGTCAGCAACAACCCGACCTTTTAACTGACGACTCAAGTTGACTTGCGCACTAATGCCTTGCATCAACAGCAAAAAAAATAGCAACAGTAGGACTCTATAATTATTCACTTAGTATTTTTTTATATTTGATAGCCAAATCATTAATTAAAAATTGACTCATTGATTTATTTTTAGATTGTAAAGAGGCCACAAATTGAGCATCTTCTATGGCAAAGTACTCAAAACCTTTTACATAATCTGATGGGATTTTAAGCTTACTAATAAGATAATCTGGCAAAAACAAAGCTTCAAATTGCCGCATGTAGCGCTCCTTTTTCTCAATTTGCAACTCTTTTTTTAACATTTTCGTTCTTCCTGAAATCCAATTCAAAAGCGGATCAGCCGAAATAGATCCTCCGGCCATGCTCCCTGCATTTGCCGAAGCATTTAAATGTGTAGCAGTATATAATTTTCGTTCTGCAGGTGTGTATACTTTTTGCCCTTTCGGGATAATCCCCAAACTGGTTGCACTTACTTTCTCTGAAACAACTACCTCATCGAGTTCATTGACAATTCGTTTCAAAAAAACTGACAAAACCTCTTTTTGTAAAGTAATTGCAGTGAGCACCAAACAAAATTCTTTATACTGAGGAGCAGTGAAACAAAGGGCATCACCCACGGTAGCTTTTATTTCAAAATTACCCTCTGCATCTGTCTGCACAACATCATTTGTAGTCTTATTAGCGACATAAATCCCTGCCGCATCTGCACGAACAACCTCAACTCGACCTTTTACAATTGATCTATTTGCATTTTGTGCAGACAAATTAAAACCAAAAAGAATCAAAAATAAACAGTATATCCTCATTGTTTGTCGCATAACGTCATCCCTAAGCACGTAAAAGTATCATACTCAACTCCAAATTTAATACTAATGCCGTGGTAAAAAAATGTTAATTAAAAAGGAATACAAAAACAGACTTTAATACCTTTATCAAAAAAATTATATTAAACTATGAAAAACGCCATCATAGCGAGTACCTCGACGTTAGCTAATGAGGATTACTTACAATATTTACTTCCTGAATTAGAATTGCTATTCAGTCAATGTAATACAATTCTTTTTATTCCATATGCAAGGCCAGGCGGAATGAGCCATGAAGAATATACCGATAAAGTAAAAAGTGCATTTGCCAAGATCAATAAAAAAGTCGTTGGCATACATGAATTTGACAATCCTGAAAATGCAATTCACCAAGCCGAAGGAATATTTACAGGGGGCGGAAATACCTTTGTACTGGTTTCTCAGCTTTACAAAAACAAAATAATGGGCGCTCTAGCAGAAGTTCTAAAAAAAGGAACTCCTTATTTAGGATGTAGTGCAGGAAGTAATATTTGTGGCTTGAGTATGCAAACCACCAACGATATGCCAATTGCGTATCCGCCAAGTTTTCAAACACTGGGACTTATTCCTTTCAACATAAATCCACATTATCTTGATCCTGATCCAAGATCTACTCACATGGGCGAAACACGAGAAACCCGCATCAAAGAATTTCACGCGTACAACTCGGCTCCAGTTTTGGGCCTGCGCGAAGGAAGTTGGATTGAGGTGAAAGCAGACAAAGTAACACTAAAAGGCCCCATAACAGCAAGACTCTTCTTGAAAAATCAATTAGCAGAGGAGTTACCAACTGGTTCTGATTTGAGCGCTTTGAAATAAGAAAATTAAAAAAATCCAAAGTAGTTTACTTTGGATTTTTTTTATGGTTTAAATTGAATATGCAAATAAGAAGTGAATACATTGCATAAAAAAAGCCCCAAACAAATGTTTGAGGCTTTGAGCGAAAGACGAGGCTCGAACTCGCGACAACCAGCTTGGAAGGCTGGAGCTCTACCAACTGAGCTACTTTCGCATTGTAATACAATAAATTTAATTTCAAAAACTAGATTTGAAACCTAGAGCGAAAGACGAGGCTCGAACTCGCGACAACCAGCTTGGAAGGCTGGAGCTCTACCAACTGAGCTACTTTCGCATTACAACGGTGCAAATATACTTAATAACTTTGCTTTCTTGCAAGTTTTTTTCTGAAAAAAACTAAAATTCACTCCACTTTCAGACCTCAACAAAGTACATTTCCGCACCTAATTTATTTACTATGAAAATCTTATCATCAATAATTTTGACGAAAAAAAAAATTAAAAATTAATAATCAAAACCTAAAATCAAGCCTTCTAATCTTCAATTTAGACCAAAATTTGATTCATTTTTTAGATAATTGGATTTTTCAACTTTAAATTATGATACAAATGTTCCTCCCAAAGCAACTGCACGCGAAGGATGATAGATAAAAAAGCAAGATTTGTTTTTAATAAGATTAATAATTTCTTTAGAAATACTACTTGGTACAGCAGGACAACCTTGGCTTCTGCCCAAACGTTGATTGTTTTTTATAAAAGATTCCGAAACATAATCAGCGGCATGCATCACAATACCTCTTGCTCTCGCATGATCATTTACTCCTTTTTCAAGACCATCTAATTTAAGAGATAAACCATGTTTGCCAGAATAAACCTCAGCAGTTAGATAAAGACCAAGACTACTTTTAAAAGATTCTGCAGCGTTTGAAAATGAAGTAGCAAACTCTTCACCAGTATTTCGGCCGTGCGATACCAAAGAATGAAATTTAACTTCGTGGGTGGCCATATCAATCACCCACAGTCGCTTGGTATTTGCTGACAAACTAAAATCAATAATAGTAAGCAGTTCCTTTTGCACAAGCCCTTTGTGCTTTATTTTAGTATAGGCATCCACGGCCTGCTGGAAACTTTCTAATGTTGGAATTTGTTTGTTTTTGAGCTGTAAATCTTGATAAAGAACTTCTACTTCGTCAAGATTTGAAACTTCATGACGAGCAATAAACGAATGTTTAGTTTCTGTTGAAATAGAAGCACCATTTTCAGAAAGTAAAAATAATGAGCAAAGCGAAATAAATAGCGTAGGAAGTGTATTATAAATCATTGATTATCTTTATGTTGTAAATAAATTTGGGTTTGCAAACCTAAGTTATTTATTGAGAAATGAATAATTTTTAACACAATTTTATTCTTACAGGTATTTTTGTAATAGGAACAATAAAAGAGCAGATGGTGAAAAAAACTACAATTTATTTGTTAATTTTATTACTTTTGTTCAAAACCAACCAACCATTTCATGCCAAAACCACAATATTTAACAGCATTGCTCATGCTATTGTTTTCTGTAAATAATTACAGTCAAAAAAAAATACTCCAAGCCAAAAAAACCACCGAAAGCATCATCATAGACGGCAAAGCAAACGAAGCAATTTGGGGCTCAACTGCAGTAGCTACTGACTTTATCATGTTTGAACCCGATAATGGAAAACCCATTAGTGCAGATAAAAAGACAGAGGTTAAAATTGTTTATGACAATGACGCTATTTACATTTCGGCACTGCTTTATGACAACGAACCGAGTAAAATTCAAAAGGAATTAACCAACCGAGATGTTTTTGGAGTATCGGATCATTTTGCGGTCTATATCAACGGGTTTAACGACGGACAGCAAGATTTTCGTTTTTTTGTTAGTGCCGCTGGAGTTCAAATGGACTGCTTAGCAACTGAAGATTTTGAAGACTTTACTTGGGATGCTATTTGGGATAGCGAAGTATTATTGACTGATTTTGGATGGTCTGTAGAAATGAAAATTCCTTATGCTGCACTGCGTTTTTCAAAATCAGATCAGCAAGTTTGGGGCTTGAACTTCATGCGCGAAATAAAAAGAGACGTTCAAAAATATACTTGGAACCGAATTGATACCAAAATTGGAGCTGTAATTCCACAAGCCGGAATTTTAGAAGGCATATCAAATATCAAAACTCCTACTCGATTATTTCTTATTCCGTATGCATCAGCCTATGCACAAAAAAGCGATATTGGCTACGATAATACTTTTAAAGCTGGACTTGACATTAAATACGGAATCAATGATTCATTTACGCTAGACGCCATTCTTGTACCTGACTTTGGTCAAACAAAATTTGATAATGCCATCTTAAACTTATTACCCTTCGAACAACGTTTTGAAGAAAACAGACCTTTTTTTACTGAAGGAACAGATCTATTCAATAAGGGTGGACTGTTTTATTCCCGTAGAATTGGCGGATCGCCAACAAGTGAACCCGAATTAAATAATACTGAACAGATAATCGACTACCCAAGTACTGTTAATTTAATAAATGCGGTAAAAGTTTCAGGCCGCACCGAAAAAGGACTAGGCGTTGGATTTTTAAATGCTATTACTGAAGTAACGAAAGCAACAATTCTAGATGAAGCTACTGGCATGACCCGCAAAGCGGTAATTGAGCCCTTGGTTAATTATAATATGTTAGTACTCGACCAACGATTTAATCAAAATTCTTCGGTTACTTTTGTGAATGCCAACACTACCCGAAATGGCGGTTTTAGGGATGCCAATGCATCTGCTTTACTTTATGACTTAAGCACTAAAGAAAACACCTATAATTTATATGGTGATTTTAAGTTTAGTCATGTGAATGATACTAAAAATTACAGTGGCTACAAAACGAGCATCAACTTTGAAAAAACTAGTGGCCGCTATCGCTATTTATTTTCAGGAAAATATTTATCTGAGAACTATGACATCAATGACCTAGGTATTATTTTTTATACCAATTACCATGCTGCTTCTGCTAATGTTAGCTACCGTATTTTAAACCCCACTAAAGTATTTAATACATTAAAAGTGGAACAAGAACTCAATTTAGAATTACAAAATACAACCGGTAAAATGCAAGAAGCTTGGTACAAAACTGTCGTTAAAGGTACTACTTTAAAAAACAACTATTTTGAATTGGGAATAGTAGCGAATCCTTTTACAGTATATGATTTTTACGAGCCACGCGATTACGGCAGTTACGTTTACAGACCACGAAACTTAGCTACTTATTTTGGTTTTGAGTTAAACCGAAACAATGCTTTTTTGGTGGATATGACTTTTAGCTATGTAAAATTTGACGAACAAGGACGTAACACTTACGAATTTTACGCGTCCCCAAAGTACCGTTTTAACGACAAACTATCTTTAGCATTTGCTATCGATTACTCAAAATTAAATCAAGATCGTGGATGGGTTGATTTTGGGGACAATGGCGAAATTGTTTTTACAGAACGAAACCGCGAAATCCTGCAAAATGATCTTACCGGGAAATACTCCATCAATAATAAGATGACGCTCAACCTAACTGCTCGCTACTATTGGTCATACTCAAAAAATAGAGAATTTTTCACCTTGCAACCAAATGGATTTTTAACTTCAAATAACAATTACAATCTAAACAAAGACCGAAATTTTAATTCTTGGAACTTTGATTTGTCCTACTCTTGGTGGTTTGCACCCGGCAGTGAAATCTCACTTTTGTATCGTAATTACGGCTTACAGCGTGCTAGTACAGTAGAGAAAAATTTGACCACAAATTTAAAAAACGTATTCAATAGCAACCTTACTAGTGTGTTATCTATTAGTATCCGCTATTTCATTGATGCGAATGTGTTAAAATAATATTTTTTATGCCACAACTGTAACATTTCACAGACAAACTAGTCTATTAATGCAAACTTAAAAGCAAAAAAAAGACAATCTTCTTGAAGCTATTTTGGTTTTACAATCATCATCAATCAACCAATCAATCGTTTCATGAAAAAACTAATCTTGTTGACTCTTTTATTAGGCACCATTTACAGCTTTGGACAAAGAAAAAAATTAGAAACAAAATTCATTTCTGACAAAATTGAAATCGACGGCAAAATCAACGAGTCTGTTTGGCAAACTGCACCAATAGCGGGTGATTTTATCACCTTTGAACCGGATAACGGTAAACCCATTCCTGAAAATAAGAAAACTGAAGTTCGTGTTTTATATGACAATGATGCTATTTATATTGCAGCTATAATGAATGACGAAAATCCTGAAAAAATTCTTCGTGAAATTACACAACGCGATGATTTTGGTACTTCGGATGTATTTGGAGTGTTTATAAATGGATTTAATGATGGGCAGCAAGATTTTCAATTTTTTGTAAATGCTGCTGATGGTCAAGCCGATTGTATTACAACCGATACCAATGGCGAGGACTATTCTTGGGATGCTGTGTGGCGAAGTAAAGCCGTCATTACAGATAAAGGTTGGAACGTAGAAATGCGAATTCCTTATGCTGCATTGCGATTTTCAGCTGAGAAAAAACAAACTTGGGGACTTAATTTTTTTAGAGAAGTACGCAGAGATCGTTTTAAATACACATGGAATTTTATCGACTCCAAATTAGGGACTTTTACACAACAAACTGGAATTTTAGAAGGAATTGAAAATATAAAACCACCAACTCGACTCTTTTTATTGCCTTACTCCTCTTTTTATGTGGATGCCAATTCCCGACAAAAAACAGTAGGAACTCTCAAAGGTGGTTTGGATGTAAAGTATGGTATCAATGATGCTTTCACCTTAGATATGATTTTGATACCTGATTTTGGTCAAACAAAATTTGATGATCAAATCCTAAATTTAGGTCCTTTTGAACAGCAGTTCAATGAAAACAGACCCTTCTTTACAGAGGGAACTGACTTGTTTAGCAAAGGAAATTTGGTTTACTCGAGAAGAATTGGTGGTAATCCGACGAATTCACCATCAGTAGGAACCAATGAAGTTCTTCTTGAAAATCCTGCTAACGTAAGTTTAATAAATGCCTTCAAGGTATCAGGAAGAACTAAAAATGGACTTGGAGTAGGAATTTTAAATGCCGTTACTCAAAAAACCTCGGCAACTATAGCTAACACTGTAACTGGAGAAACACGCAGAGAATTACTTGAACCGTTGGCAAATTATAATGTTTTGGTACTTGACCAGCGCTTTCGCAAAAATTCCTCAGTTTCATTTGTGAATACCAATGTGACCAGAAACGGAAGTTTTAGAGACGGAAACGTAACGGCGCTAGTTTGGGATTTGAATACTAAAAAAAACACCTACAACTTATCGGGCGATTTTAAATATAGTCATGTCAATGAAGGCGCAACTAAAACTGGAATCAATTCGCAACTTAACTTTGCTGAAACAAGCGGTAAATTTCGCTATGGCATTGGAGGCGATGTCATGAGTAAAGATTTTGACAATAATGATTTGGGGATCAATTTCGAAACCAACTATTACAGCGTTTATGGTAATGCGAGCTACAGAATTTTAAACCCTACTAAATATTTCAACTCCTTTAACACTAGGATTAATGCCTACACTCAATTTCAAAAAGAAACTGGAAAAATACAATCGAGTAATATCAACTATCAGGTGAATTCGAACACCAAAAAAAACCATTACATTGGTTTCGGATTCGATGCTAACCCGGTAGAAACTTATGATTATTACGAACCTCGAGCCGCTGATCGTTTCGTAATTCGCCCAACTAGAATTGGCGGTTTTATTTATATTTCGACCAACTACAATAATCCTTTTGCTTTTGATTTCAATCCATCATTTTCTGTTTTTGATGAAGCAGGTCGCAAATCATATGGCTTCTCTTTGGGACCACGATACCGTTTCAATGACAAGTTATCACTGAATTACAATTTCAATTTCTCTAGACAAAACAACAACAAGGGTTTCATTGATAGCGTAAATGAGGATCAAAATGCGGCAACACCCAATACAATTGTTTTTGCTAACCGTAATGTGGTAACTTATGCCAATACGCTTTCTGGTAAATATTCACTAAACAGTCAAATGACTTTTAACATCGCATTACGTCATTATTGGTCGTATGCCGAAAACAAAAATGCACTTACTTTAGGTAATGATGGCCGATTGAATCCAAACAACACTTATAACGCAAACAAGAATTCAAGTTTTTACTCTTGGAATGCCGACTTATCGTACAATTGGTGGTTTGCTCCTGGCAGTCAAGTATCAGTCTTATACCGCAACAATGCAGGTAAATTTGATCGAAGCATCAATAAAGAATTCACAAATAATGTAACTGCTTTGTTAAACAATGATGCGTTGAATCATGTTTTCTCTATTAGTGTTCGCTATTTTATAGATGCAAACCAAGTAGCAAAACGCTTATAACTGCATTAATTTTAAAAATTACAACTGCAAATAAAAGAATTATCATTTTTTTGAAAGCTATTTAAGCTATAATGCAATTGTGGTTTTCATGTTCCTCAAGATTTTTAGAAATACTTTACCTTTGTTTAAAACTAAAACTCATGAATAAGAAAGTAATTTTAATGATTTTGGACGGTTGGGGAAAATCACCTGATCCGAAAGTATCTGCAATTGACAACGCGCATGTTCCGTTTATAAATCGTTTGTATGTGAACTATCCTAGTGCACAATTGCGCACCGATGGATTGAATGTTGGCCTGCCAGAAGGACAAATGGGCAATAGCGAAGTAGGTCATATGAATCTTGGCGCAGGACGAATTGTTTACCAAGATTTAGCAAAAATTAATTTGGCGGTAGCACACGGTACGCTTGCAAAAGAGCAAGTGCTTATTGATGCCTTCACCTATGCTAAAATAAATAACAAAAAAGTACATTTTTTAGGTCTTGTATCTGATGGAGGAGTGCACTCACACACTTCACATCTGCGCGGATTGATCGATGCCACACAAGAATACGGACTGGAGAACGTTTATGTACACGCTTTTACTGACGGACGCGATGTTGATCCCAAATCAGGAAAAAAATACATACAAGATCTTCAAGACTATATTGCTCCTACTAAAGTAAAAATTGCTTCGGTGATTGGTCGATATTATGCAATGGACCGCGACAGACGCTGGGAACGGGTAAAACTAGCTTACGATTTATTGGTAAATGGTGTTGGAATCCCATCTAATGATGCAGTAGCATCTATAGAAGCTAGTTACGACGAAAATATTACTGATGAATTCATCAATCCGATTTTAATGGTTAATGAATGTAACCAACCGATTGCATTAATTGAAGAGGATGATGTGGTAGTTTTTTTTAATTTCAGAACTGATAGAGGGCGCGAGCTTACAGAGGTTTTATGCCAAATGGATTGTCACGAACAAAACATGCATAAACTCAACTTGTATTATGTTACGTTGACCAATTATGACGAAACCTATACCAACGTAAAAGTAGTTTACAACAAAGACAATATTACTCAAACACTAGGCGAAGTACTTGAAAAAGCCAACAAAAAACAAATTCGAATTGCAGAAACAGAAAAGTACCCACACGTAACCTTCTTCTTTTCGGGTGGTAGAGAGCAGCCATTTATTGGCGAAAGCCGCATTTTAAAAAACTCGCCAAAAGTAGCTACTTACGATTTACAACCCGAGATGAGTGCTTATGATTTAACTGAAGCATTGATTCCTGAGTTAGAAAAAGAAGAGGTAGATTTTGTGTGTTTGAACTTTGCGAATGGTGATATGGTAGGTCATACCGGAATCATGAGCGCAGCAATTCAGGCCTGTGAGGCAGTCGATAAATGTGTAGAAAAAGTGATTACTACAGCTCTAGCCCACAACTACACTACACTTGTAATTGCTGATCATGGAAATTGTGAAACAATGATTAACCCTGATGGTAGCCCAAATACGGCACACACCACCAATCCAGTTCCGTTTTTATTGGTTGACAAAGAAATAAGAAACGTTCACGACGGAGTTTTAGGTGATATTGCACCAACTATTTTAGAGTTAATGGGAATTGAAAAACCTGCAGTAATGACTTGTAACTCTCTACTATGAAAAAGTACATCATTGCGCTGTTAAGTATCACTTTGGCTAGTTGCATCTCACTTAAAACAGGCAAAGACGGTAGCCCTGGCGAGAATGGATCAGATGCAATAGGAACCGAGAATGGAAAAAATGGCGCTCCCGGTAAAAACGGTGAGCCACGATAGACCAAACAATAAATAAAAATCTAGGAGTTGTCAAAAGTAATTTTGAACAGCTCCTTTTTTTATTCATATAACTATCATAATTGAGATTAATCAACACATAAATAAAAGTTAAATAATTATAACTGATAGCAAAGCTATTAATTTTGATTAGATTTGCATCAAATTATAAATGTATAACTAATATTTTATTACCGTGAAAAAAGTAATGTTATTTTTAATGTGTTTAGCACTCACCACTGCATCTTATTCGCAAGAAAAAAAGAGGAAAAAAAGTGCTGTAAAAAAAGTAGAAATTGATTCCTTAAAATGGAAGAAAGAACATTATGTAGTCAATAGAGATTCAGCGTATGCTGATCCTCGAATTGCACTCAAAAAATTAATAGGCGGCAATAAGCGTTTTGTTGAAGGCAAGAGCATCAAACCAAGGCAAAACATGGAGACTATCAAAAAACTTGAAAACGGACAGGAGCCTTTTGCAACAATTGTAGCTTGTTCTGATTCACGTGTACCAAACGAAATGATTTTTGATCAAGGTCTTGGAGACTTGTTTATCATTCGCACCGCGGGACAAGTATCGGCGGCAGCATCCTATGGGAGCATGGAATTCGCGACTTTAAAGTTAAAAACAAAACTTATTGTTGTGCTGGGGCACACAGAATGTGGCGCAGTCGCAGCAGCTGTTGAACGTCCAGAAAATGTTCCAGGACATATTGTAACCTTAATTAATGAAATCAAACCAGCAGTAGCAAAATGCGCTCATTTACCAGGTAATGCCGTTAACAACTCAGTAAGACAAAATGTAATTGATCAAGTCAATAACTTAAGAGATTTAGAACCTATCTTGCACAAAAAATATGTAAACGGAGAAATATTAATTGTAGGAGCTGTTTATGATATTCACACCGGAAAAGTAGAGTTTTTACCAGAAACTTTACATAACTTACCACAACTTAAAAAATAATGAAAACAAACGCCATTCTTTTTTTAGCCCTGTTGTCTCTAGTAGGCAACAGGACTTTTTCGCAAAATACCCGCATTACTGATCGCAACCAAATAGGCTGGTTAGGCTATTTTGGAACCGTGAAAATTAGCGACAAATATAGTATCCACTCTGAATATCAGTGGCGCCGCGACAACTACATTCAAGACCCATTACAAGGATTATTGCGTGTTGGTCTCAATTATCAAGCAAATCCAAAATTACAACTCCGATTAGGTTACGCTTGGATAGAGACACAACCTTACGGAGATTTTCCTATAAATGGTTTTGGCAAGGACTTTACCGAGCACCGCATCTTTCAAATGGCTACATTAACAGATAAACTTTCGCTTGTGGATATTTCGCATCGCTTTATGCTAGAGCAACGTTTTGTAGGCCGCTATACCAATGCTGAATTAGAACGTGAAGACGATTATTTGTTATTGCATCGCTTGCGCTACATGCTACGCGTACAAGTACCATTAAAAGGAACAAGTATTGCTGATCATACACCCTACCTTGCCGCGTATAATGAAATCCTAATTGGTTTTGGAAAAAATGTCAATGAAAACATATTTGATCAAAACAGGTTAGGGATTTTGTTAGGATACAAGTTGAACAACCAACTTCGTTTAGAGGCTGGCTATTTGAATCAAACCGTACAATTAGGCCGAGAAATCGAGCAACGCAACGTTTTTCAAAACAACAATGGTTTCATATTGAACACCATAATAAATATCGATGCCACAAAAAAGTAAATCTCAAGGGCTGCTAGCCATCAGTTGCGCAAGCAGCCACTTGAAATTTTTTAATACTAATTAATCGATTATTAAATTAAAGTTAAAAACACTATATTAATAGTTTTACTATTAACCTTATTGATACCTTTGTGCAAACCGTAAATAGTTGAACAATGAAAAAATTACTTTTACTCGCGTTTCTTTGTATTTACAATTCCTTAATTTTTGCACAAATCAAAATCGAATCAAACAAGGAATACACCAATCTTGAGGAGGCGCTGCAACATCCGGAACAAATTATCAATTTGAATTTAAGTAATCAAAAACTAAAATTCAACACCATTGATTGGTCAAAATTTACCAACTTAGAATACCTGACGTTAAAAAATGACCATTTAAAAGAAATCCCCACAGGGATCACCACTTTAAAATCTCTTAAAAAAATTGACTTGAGTGGTAATGACTTTAGCGTTTTACCTGCTACTTTTGGGGAACTATCGAACTTAGAAGAAATAGTTTTAAACGATGACAAAAAGATGGATGTGCCCAAAACACTTTCCATTTTAGCCAAATTACCCAATTTAAAATCACTACATCTAGAGGGAGACAAACTTACTGCCTTACCCGATGAGATTTTAAACTTTAAAAATCTTGAAAATTTATACTTAGGAAACAATCAGTTGCAAAGCATTCCCGTGATTAAAACTTTAGATCATTTGAAATACCTTGATTTAAAAGGGAACAAAATCAAAGTTGATTTACAAGATACTAGAAATACTAATTTTGGCTTCAAAATCAATTTTTAAAAACTAACATTCCTTTTATTCAGCAAAAATACTTCTAATGGATTCTATTTTAACAAATATTATTATTTCAGTCAACGAAAAACTGTACGTTAAAAACCCCGAAACTTCAGCCTTGGGTAAAAAGATTATCGAACACAGTATTTTGATGATTGATCAAATTGGTTTTGAAAATTTTACGTTTAAAAAATTAGGAGAAGCAATTGGTTCAAACGAAAGCTCTATTTACCGTTATTTTGAAAGCAAACACAAGTTACTACTCTATTTATCCTCTTGGTATTGGGGCTGGATAGAGTACAAACTCGTATTTGCGACAAATAATATTCAAAGTCCCATCGAAAAATTAAGAAAAGCCGTAATTATCGTTACCGAAAAAATTGAAGATGATTCTACTACAGCACATATAAATGAGTCTGTTTTAAACAAAATAATTATTGCTGAATTTACTAAAACTCTTTTAACCAAAGAAGTTGACGAAGAAAATAAAGAAGGCTTTTTCCTGATTTATAAACGTGTAATTAACCGATTAATCGAGATGATTGCACTTGTCAATCCAAATTATTTGTATGCTAAAAGCTTAGCTTCATCAATTGTAGAAGGCGCCTTGCACCAACACTTTTTGAAAGACCATTTAAAAACAATAACTAATTGTAATGAAACAGTATCACCAACTGATTTTTACCTTGATTTAGTAGAAAAAATTGCAATATAAACAACTATGAAAAAAACACCGTTACGTAGATTTTACAACTTACTTTCGTTAGACAGAAAAGATGTTTATCAAATATTTTTCTACGCCATCTTCGCAGGTTTGATTAGCTTGTCGTTACCATTAGGAATTCAAGCCATAACCAATTTTATCCAATCTGGTCGTGTGAGTGCCTCTTGGATCGTCTTGATTGTTTTAGTAGTTTTTGGAGTAGCACTTGTTGGTATTTTATCTTTAATGCAATTGCGAATCACCGAGAATTTACAGCAAAAAATATTTGTTCGCTCCTCATTTGAATTTGGCGCCAGACTTCCTAAAATAAAAACGGAGGCTTTGTACAATACCTACCCGCCAGAATTAGCGAATCGTTTTTTTGATACTTTGACTATTCAAAAAGGAACCTCTAAATTATTAATTGATTTTTCGGCAGCATTATTACAAATCGCTTTTGGAATCATTTTACTCTCACTTTACCATCCGTATTTTATAGTTTTTGGACTTTTGCTCTTTTTACTCTTGTACTTTATTTTTAAATTCTCCTATAATTCAGGTCTTGAAACGAGTTTAAAAGAATCGAAATTCAAATACAGAGTTGCAGGTTGGTTACAAGAAATGGCCCGTAATAGTTTTAGTTTTAAAAACGATTTAAATTATAATTTCGGACTTCAAAAAAACAATACGATTGTATCTGATTATTTAAATTATCGCGAAAAACACTTTAAAGTTATCCAAAGACAATTTACACAATTGATTCTGTTTAAAGTAATAATCACGGCTAGTTTGTTATCTATTGGTGGTTTCTTAGTTTTATCACAACAAATGAACATCGGTCAATTTGTTGCTGCAGAAATCATTATTCTTTTGGTTATCAATTCTGTTGAAAAAATCATTTTAGGTCTTGAAACGTTTTATGACGTACTTACTTCAGTTGAAAAAATCGGGCAGGTAACCGATTTAAGTCTAGAAGAAGAAATAGGATTTGATAGTGACACCTGCTACAACAGGATCGCATTAGAAACTGAAAATTTAAGCTTTAAATTCCCTGACTCTCCAATTGAAATTTTACAATCTTTATCGATCAAAATCGAACAAGGTGAAAAAATAGTGATTGATGGAGCTAATGGTTCAGGGAAAACAACGCTAATTCGAATCCTTTCAGGTTTACTACAGCCAACTTCTGGTGCTTTTTACATCAACGATGACACTTTTAAGAAAATCAATTTAAAACAATACCGTTCACAAATTGGCACTATCATTTCGGGCGAAACTCCTTTTGAAGGAACTTTGATTGAAAACATAACCTTTAATGATCCGAGTATCAAAACTGAGGACTTAAAATGGGCAATTGATGGCGTACAATTATCGGGCTTTATCAAAGCTTTACCAAAAGGTCTTGATACTCCTATTTTTCCAGAAGGCAAACAACTTTCTTCATCTAATGCTCAAAAGTTACTTTTGGCACGAAGCATTATTCACAAGCCAAAAATTTTGTTTTATGAGGACCCAACTGATGCGATGGACGAAAAAGTAGCTAACGAAATTATTGATTTCATTACGGCCGATTCACACAAATGGACCATCATTGTTTCCTCTAAAAATCCGTACTGGAAAACAAAATGTACGCGAAAAATAACCATGCAAAATGGCATCATACAACTTGATTCAAAAAATATTTAGAAATGCTAAACATATCTGAAAACAATACAAAGCTGCCTTCATTGGAGCGCTTTACTACAGTAAAAAATTTAGTTAATAGGCCTCATTACAAAATCTTAAATAAGATTATTGCTGGTGTATCTATTATAGGAGTCATTGCCTTGTTTTTGCCTTGGACACAAAACATTTCGGGTTCAGGTAGCGTTACTACACTTAAACCCAACCAGCGCCCGTTATCTATTCAGAGTGTTATTTCAGGACGACTCGAAAAATGGTACGTACAAGAAGGTGATTATGTAAAAAAAGGCGATACCATACTCTTTATCTCGGAGATAAAAGAAGAGTATATGGATCCGAACTTGGTACAAAACACCGAGAACCAAATGAATGCTAAGAAACAATCCTTACTTTCATACGGGTCAAAAGTAACTACTTTAGAAGGCCAAATAGAAGCAATTGAACGTGAAAAGGTTTTGAAACTACAGCAAGCCAATAATAAAATTAAACAAGCTTTATTTAAAATAAAAAGCGATAGTATTGATTTAGTTGCGGTGCGAACACAACTGAAAATTGCAACTACACAATACAATCGAACTGTTGAACTGAACAAAGAAGGCTTAAAACCTTTAACTGATATTGAAGAAAAACGACTTAAATTACAAGAAGTTGAAGCCAAAATCATTACTCAGGAAAACAAATTACTGACTAGTAAAAACGAATTCATTAACGCCAAAGTTGAAATCAACAGAATTGGTGCCGAATACGCTGAAAAAGCTTCGAAAGCGAATAGCGATAAATTTACAGCCTTGAGCAATCAGTTTGATACCGACGCACAAGTAAATAAGTTACAAAATCAATATGCCAACTACAGCATTCGTAACGGAATGTACTATATCAAAGCATCTCAAAACGGCTACGTGAACAGGGCGTTACAATCAGGAATTGGAGAAACCATAAAAGAAGGAACCCCAATTGCTACGATCATGCCTGCCAAATATGATATTGCTGTAGAAACTTACGTGAATCCGATTGATTTACCACTTATAAGCAAAGGCGAAAAAGTACGTGTATGGTTTGACGGATGGCCTACTATTGTTTTCTCGGGATGGCCAAACATGTCATATGGAACTTTTGGTGGAAAAATTGTAGCTATCGAAAATTTTATAAGCCCAAATGGAAAATATAGAGTTTTGATTGCTCCTGACGAAAACGATCACAAATGGCCAAAACAACTAAGTATTGGTGCGGGTGCACAAACACTTGCGCTATTGAATAATGTCCCTGTTTGGTTTGAAATTTGGAGAACACTTAACGGCTTCCCTCCTAATTATTACACCTCTGCAACTGCGACTTCAAAAGAAAAGAAATAATGAAACAACTACTTATTGCGTTTTTATTTTTTGGTTTTGTTGCCTCTGCTCAAAACATTCCTTCCAAAGAATTTACCTATAATGAATATTTAGGTTACGTAAAAAAATACCATCCGTTGGTAAAAAATGCAAACCTAGAAATTAGCAAAGCGCAGGCAAATTTGATGATGGCTCGTGGTGGTTTCGATCCGAAAATTGAAGTTGATTTTAGCAAAAAACAATTCAAAGACACCGAGTATTATTCTATTTTGAATAGTAGTTTTAAAATACCAACTTGGTACGGAATTGAGATTAAAGCTGGCTTTGACAACAACGAAGGCGTATACCTCAATCCGGAAAACACGGTGCCAAATCAAGGACTGACATCCTTAGGGATCACTGTACCTTTGGGTCAAGGATTACTGATTAACCAACGAATGGCCGATGTACGCAAAGCTAAAATGCAATTGCAATTGAGCCAAGCCGAACGCAAATTACAGGCAATTGCAGTTCTCTATGATGCTTCTGTAGCGTATTTCAATTGGAAAAAAAACTTTAACGAAGTTGCACTTTATAAAGAGTACAACGAGAATGCCCAAATCCGATTTAAAGGAATTAAATCCTTAATTGTTCAAGGTGATAAACCTGCAATTGATAGTGTAGAGGCTGGTATTATTGTAAAAAACAGAGCGCTGAGTTTAGAAGACTCTCAATTAAAATTAGCAAAAGCAAAACTAGAACTATCAAATTATTTATGGCTGGAGAATAACATTCCATTAGAACTTGCCGAAGAACTTATTCCAGAGGCACAACTAGAATTCACTATTCAAGAAAGTTTACGCACTAATGACTTGGTGAACCAAGATTTCTCAATTACCAATCACCCAAAAATTAATGCCCTTGAGAGTAAAATTGATATGCTTACTGTCGAGCAAAAATTGAAAGCCAATATGCTTCTACCCAAAATTGACGTGGGTTACAGCTATTTATCGGAACCAAGTTATATAGATAATTACCGCTTTGAAGATTACAAAATTGGACTCAACTTTTACTTTCCTTTGTTTTTAAGAAAAGAGAGAGGAAGCCTGAAATTAGCCAAATTCAAGGTGCAAGAAACCCAATTTGCTTTGAATCTGGAAAAAGTACAATTGACCAATAAAATTAACGCTCAAAAAACTGAAATAGAATCCCTCATAAAGCAACAACAATTGATTAAAGGATTGGTAAATGATAATTTAACGATGCTAAAATCAGAAGAGCGACTGTTTTCATTTGGTGAAAGCTCTCTATTTTTAATCAACACCAGAGAGAACAATTTGGTTAGCGCACAACTTTCTAGAATTGCTTTAGAAAACCGCTTTTTCATTTCAAACTCCGAACTGTTTAAAATTATGGCCAATCCGGATTAAATAATTATAAAATCGTACTTTTGCAAACTGAAAATTCGAAAATATGATTATTCAAAAAACACGTGAGGAGATTGAATTAATGCGCGAAAGTGCCTTAATCGTTTCTAAAACATTAGGAATGATTGCCTCTGAAATCAAAGAAGGCGTAACTACTTTATACCTTGACAAATTAGCAGAAGCCTTTATTCGTGATCACGGAGCCGTCCCTAGTTTCCTTGGCTTGTATGGTTTCCCGAATTCATTATGTATGAGTCCTAACTCGCAAGTGGTACACGGAATTCCAAATAATATTCCTTTAAAAAGTGGCGATGTCATTTCAGTAGACTGTGGTGCTTTTAAAAACGGTTACCATGGTGATCACGCCTACTCATTTGAAATTGGTGAAGTAGCTCCAGAAACAAAAAAACTGTTACAGGTTACTAAAGAATCTTTATATGTAGGTATTCGCGAACTTCGCGCGGGCAATCGTGTAGAAGATGTAGGCAATGCCATTCAAAAATATAACGAAGCACACGGTTATGGAGTAGTTCGTGAATTAGTAGGTCACGGTCTTGGCCAAAAAATGCACGAAGATCCCGAAATGCCAAATTATGGTAAAAAAGGACGTGGCAAAATGTTAGTTGAAGGAATGGTTGTCGCCATTGAACCGATGATCAATATGGGAACGCGCAACATCAAACAACATAAAGACGGCTGGACAATTACCACTGCCGATGGAAAACCATCAGCCCATTTTGAACATGATGTAGCAATCATCGATGGAAAACCAGAATTGCTTTCTACTTTTGCTTATGTATACAAAGCTTTGGGGATTGAAAGTAATGAAGAAGATGAGTTTAGAAAAGTGCCTTTGGTTATCTAAACACGAATTTCACGAATTACCACGAATTAAAAATTTGTGAAAATTTAAGAAATAATACATACGATTATTTAACCTATGGTAGACAAAATGCATGAACTTTATTTGAAAGAAGAAGCTTATTCAATTATTGGAATTTGTATGGAAGTCCACAAAATTCTGGGGAAAGGACATAGTGAAAAGGTTTATGGAGATGCATTAGAATATGAATTTAGGAAAAATAATATTCCTTATTCTAGAGAATCCAAATTCAACATTGAGTACAAAGAAATAGTTTTACCAACGTATTATTTTGCTGATTTTTTAGTCTTCGACGAAATTATACTCGAAATTAAGGCGATACAAGAATTGAGTAAAAGTGAAATTAAACAAACACTAAATTACTTAGCGGCCTCAAAAAATAAACTTGGAATTTTGGTCAACTTTGGTGAAGACAGCCTTAAATATAAAAGAATAATCCTGTAACAAACACGCACTTTTTTGGCTTTCAAAACAAAATCAACTTTTGTAATTAGTGCAAATTCGTGAAATTCGTGTTTTAATTAATATGTAAATGAAATCTGCTTTTAAACTTATCCTCAATACCATTCCGCGTCCGCTGTTAATTCGTCTGAGTTATGTGGCACGCCCTATAATAGCCTTTACTCTTAAAGGTGACAAGTTTACTGATCCAATTGATGGAAAAAGTTTCAAATCAATGTTGCCGTATGGCTATGAAACACAGCGTAACAATGTCCTTTCGCCAAGTACGCTTTCATTAGAAAGACACCGTTTATTGTGGTTGTACCTCAACGAACAAACTGATTTTTTTACTGCTCCAAAAAAAGTATTGCATTTTGCTCCTGAGCAGGCTTTTTATAAATTGTTTCGTAAGCAAAAAAACCTAGACTACACCACCACCGATTTGTTTTCACCATTGGCAGATGTAAAAGCAGACATTTGCAATTTACCTTTTAAGGACAATCAATACGATGTGATTTTGTGCAACCACGTTTTGGAACACATTCCTGACGATACCAAAGCGATGCAGGAATTATATCGTGTGTTGAAACCAGGAGGAATGGCTATTTTACAAATTCCACAAGACTTAAAAAGAGACGTAACTTTTGCGGATGATAGCATTACCGACCAGAAAGAACGTGCCAAAATATTTGGCCAATATGACCACGTGCGTATTTACGGTCGTGATTATTTTGACAAATTAAGAAGTATCGGTTTTACAGTTGTTGAAGAAAATTACACCAATAAAATTGCACCTGAATTAGTAGAAAAGTACTGTTTAGCCAAAGGCGAAATTATTCCAGTTTGTTTTAAATAATTTTTTTAAACAGAATAAAATCCAACACAGATTCCACAAATTTGCACAAAATTATCTGTGTGAATTTGTGGAATCTTTGTCTTTATAACCTAACAATCAAATAACGTTTTACTTTTGCAATCCGAAAATCATTTCCAGTTTTGCTTTGATCTTAGTTTTGAAGCGAAACTCAATTACTATATCCCTACTTCGTATGTGGTTGGACATGCGGATACCATCACGTATTTAGAAAAAAAAGCAAGTTCAGAAGTACTGCAAAGTATGGGTATTGAGACAAAACAACTTCCACTTTCAACGCAAAAAACACTTAGCATTTGCGAAAGCCTACAACCAGAAGTCTTGTTTAAAAAATACAGAACAAAAAGTAAAGCTGCCAAGAAGATTGAGGACTTATTGCAAGACGAGAAATTAAAATTCGGAATTACACAATTCATACAACTGCAATTAGCATCCTTTTATGCTTTAGTTCGCGAACATGATTTTCCGCTTTCGTTTCAATTAGGTAAAGAAAAAGATTTTCGCATCAGTCGTATTGGCACTCAAAATCCAGCTTTAGAAACTGAACTGCATTTTGATAAACACGAAAACGGAATTTCATATACTTTAAAACTAAAGGAAAATGAACTTGCTTTTTATCCCTCGAACACAACAGTAACATTGTTGTTAGATGAGCCGGGATGGTTGGTTGCGCATCACAAACTGTTTCAATTAAAAGATATCAATTCCAAAAAAGTCACCCCTTTTCTAAATAAAAAAACGGTCGAAATTCCTTCGAAATTAGTACCCGACTATTTTGAAAAATTCATTAAAGACATTGCCCAAAAAGTAGATATCAGCGCCACAGGGTTTGAGGTGATTACCCAAAATGTAATACGTTCATGCAACCTACAATTGGTGCATGATTTTTTTAAAAACACCTATTTCATCAGTCTTTCTTTTGATTATGATGGATACGTTTTTGATGCCACTAAAACCAAAAACACGCATACAGAAATTGATTTAAAAAACTTAGAGAATATAAAATTAATCCAATACAAGCGCAGTCAAGCTGAGGATAAATTTACGAAATCCCTGCAAACGCTTAGTCTTGGCAAACAAGAGAATCTGCTTTTTGGACTTTTGCAAAAACCAGAACAAAAAGACACCTACGCTTGTGTGCAATGGGCATTAGAAAATCGTGTGAAATTAGAATCATTAGGTTTTTCGTTAGAGAATCTCAAAATCGACGGAAAAAAAATTGATAATAATGCAGTTACCATTACATTCTCCAACACCATTCAAAACGATTGGTTTGATATTAAAATGACTGTGGTTTGTGATGATTTTGAATTCAATTTCAGCGAGTTGATTCCGAATATAAAAAGCCAAAATCGCTTGTTTCTCTTACCCAATGGGAATTATTTTTTGATTCCGTTAGAATGGATGACGCGTTACGGAGCTATGGCTAAGCTGGCTAAAATCAACAACGGAACTATGGCAGTGCTCAAAAGTAATTTTGGTGTTTTTGAAGACATCCCGCAATTAAAACAGACCTTGCATGTAAAAGAAACGGTTCAATACCAACCTTCGCCTTTGGTTAAAGCCACGTTGCGACCGTACCAAATAGAAGGCGTACAATGGCTTCTAGAACATTACAACAATGGTTTAGGCGCTTGCTTGGCCGATGATATGGGATTGGGAAAAACATTGCAAACCCTATCAACACTGGTCGCTGTACAAGAAAAATTAGATTTTGAAAAAGCCGAAAACATGCAACTCGATTTGTTTGGCAATGAAATTCCTGTAGCCAAAGAATACCTAAAAGCCTTGATTGTGCTTCCCTCCTCTTTGGTATTCAACTGGTACAACGAAGCTAGAAAATTTACGCCTCATTTCAGGAGAATTCAATATGTGGGACAAGATCGAAAACTAATTTCTAAAAAATTAGAAAAATACGACTTGATTTTTACGAGTTATGCCATTGTATCGAAAGATCTTTCCATTTTGGAAAAGTACCAATTTCGGTATTTGATTTTAGACGAAAGTCAATACATCAAAAATAAAAACTCGAAAATTTTTCAAGCCATCAATCAAATAAAAACGACTCATAAAATTTCTCTGAGTGGAACGCCAATAGAAAACTCCTTAGACGATTTGTGGTCACAAATGCAATTTATCAATCCGAATATTTTGGGGAGTTACGCTTTTTTTGCGGAGCATTACAAAATTCCAATAGAGAAAAACCAAGACGAAAATAGTCTACTGGAACTCAGAAACCTCGTCAGTCCGTTTATTTTACGTCGGACAAAAGAACAAGTTTTAAAAGACTTACCGGAGCTCTCGGAACAAGTTTTTTATTGTGATATGGAACCTGAACAAGAAAAACTATACGAAGAAGAAAAGTCAAAAGCAAGAAACGCACTTTTAAAAACCGATGGTTCTGGAATTGGCAAAATCAATATTATCAATACGTTGATGCGCTTACGGCAATTGAGCAATCATCCTAAAATGATTGACAAAAAATCAGAACTTGATTCGGGGAAATATATTGCGGTGACCCGATATTTAGAAACATTAGTGCAATCCAATCAAAAAACAATAGTATTCAGTTCGTTTGTATCCAACTTGGAATTTTATAAAAAATGGAGCGTTGAAAACAAAATTGATTTTTGTGAATTGACAGGCGCGACTCCACAAAATGAACGCGCGTATCAAGTTCAGAAATTCCAGGAACAAGAGCGTGCTAAATTGTTTTTCATTTCCTTAAAAGCAGGTGGCGTAGGACTCAATATTACCAAAGCCTCTTATGTTTTGTTTTTAGATCCATGGTGGAATCCTTTTGCCGAAAAGCAAGGAATTGGTCGGGCTCATCGTATTGGGCAAATGAACAAAGTAAATGTCGTTCGGTTCATTACCAAGAATACCGTCGAGGAAAAAATCATTCGATTACAAGAAAACAAAAAACTACTTTCGGATGCACTACTTGATGAAAACCACATCAGCCCAGAAATTGAAGAAAATTTAGATTTTATTTTAGCATAAAAAAAACCTGCTACTTCAATGAAATAGCAGGTTTTAGTTTTAAGACTAAAAAAATTATTTTTTCTCTGGCATCAAAATACCGATCACTTTATCTTTTGTAAGATATTGTTTGGCGATGTTCTGAATATCTTTGGCAGTAACGGCATTTACCATTTCTTCCATTTTCAAAACATCTTCAGCATTAGATGCGTTTAAATACGATCTTGTCAAGTTAGACAACCAAAAACGGTTCTCTTTACTATCTTTTCTAAAATCGGCTAATTCACCTTCTTTGAATTTAGCTACATCTTTTTCATCTGGCCCTTTGTCTATAATATTTTGAAGTTCTTTCAAGGCTGATGCAGTCAATTTCTCAGCATTTTCTGGTCCGCAAGGAAAACCTATTGAGAAAGTATACGATCCGTAAGGCATTTTGTTCATGCTTCCTCTAGCATTTACACCGTAAACTCCACTTTCGTTTTCACGTAATTGCTCAACTAGCTTAATAGTAAGTACTTCCCCTAAAGCTTGCATACTCATAGCATCTTTGGCAGAATATTTAGCATCACCATAAAACATAATCGTAACGTTACTCTTTGGATCTGCTCCTTTATTTACTACTTTTTTCAAGTCGCCTTTCAACATTCTATATCCTAAATCTACTGCTTTTTCTTTTTTATCATTCGCTGGTAATGAAGCGATGTATTTCGTAGCCATAGCTTCGATTGTTGCATCATCAACATTTCCTACGAAGAAAAATTCAAAATCAGCAGCATTTCCAAAACGCTCTTTGTATTTTTCGTAAGCCAATTTATAATCGGTATCAGCCCATGATTTATCAGTAGGCATGATTCCAAAAAAGCGTGGGTTATTCTGGTTCAAATAGGTATAAAACTCCTGTTGGAAGTAATTCTGTGGCGTAGAAGCCATGTTTTTGAAAAAGCTTGATTGTTTTTGTTTGAATCCTTCAAAAGCTTCTTGGTCAAAATTTAAATCTGTAAAATAAGCATGCGTCATTTGCATTAAATACTCTAAGTCTTTAGGAGTTGATGTACCTCTAAGTCCTTCGCTAGTACCTCCAATATAAGGATTCACTCTTGCAATTTTACCCGTCATGAATTTGTTAATGTCGTTCAATTTTAAGCCAGAGAAACCAGCCTCAGCAAGTGCTCCATTAGCAAACTGAACTTTTTTCATTTCCTCGTTTGAGTACAAATTAGACCCACCTAAACTAACCGCTTCAAAAAGCACTTCGTCATTTTTAAAATCGGTGTTTTTATACGTCACTTTAGCACCATTGGAAAGAACTAATGTTTTTGTACCCAATTTATCATTACTACTTCTGCTTACCACCGTTCCTGCTTTTACCTCTTTTCTAAGCAGACTCGTAGCTACCGCAGCATCTTCGTAAGGTTTTAATTCGTCTGTATTCACTTTTATTGCAGCTAATACTTCCTGCTCTGTAACTTTTTTCAAGCCTTCTTTTTCAGGACCCGTTAAAATAATAACACGGTTATCCTCTTTAACGTACTCTTTAATTAAGCCATTTACATCTGCAAGCTCGATTAACGGTAAGATTTGCTTAAAGGTTTGAAAAGTCCATTCAATACCTGGAGCAGGTTCTTTTTCTAGGAAATTTGCTTGAAGCTCGCCTACAAAATTCTCTGAATTCGTTTTACTTCTATCATTGTATGCTTTTTCAATAGAAGCCATAAATTCAGACTTAGCACGGTCTAATTCTCCTTGTGTGAAACCAAACTTCTTAGCACGCTCGTTTTCTGTTACCAATGTTTTCAAGGCACTTAATTGCTTGTCTTCTGATGACATTGCCACAGATTGATATCCTTTTTTGGTTCTTGCAAAAGTACCACCATAATAAGAATACCCATAAGTGAAAGGTGGTGTTGCAGAATTTGTCAATTCATCAAGACGTGTATTTAAAAGCGTTGCAAATAAATTCTCGATCATGTAATTTTTAAAATCAGCTACGGTAACCATTTTCTTAGGTGCAGCATAATCTTTGTACAATAATTGCACTTGTGTATTCGATGCTTCTTTGTCACTTTCTACAGCTACAAAAGTTTCTTTGTGATTAGGAACTTCAAATACTTTTCTTGGTTTTTCATTTGCAGGATTTTTATAAGCAGAGAAGTGAGAAACAATTTTTTTCTCCATTTCGGCTACATCAATATCACCAACCACAATAACACTCATCAAATTCGGACGGTACCAATCTTTGTAAAAATTAATTAAAGACTGATGTTTGAACTTTTCTAACACCTCTTTTTGACCAATTGGCAAACGAGTAGCGTATTTTGAATCGTGCATCATTTTAGGAAGATAACGACCCATCATTCTTTTTCCAGCGCCTAGACCTAAACGATATTCTTCTAATACTACGCCTCTTTCTTTATCAATTTCTTCTGGTGTCAAAACAGTGTTAAACGCCCAGTCCTCAATGATTTGAAATCCTTTTTCAAGTTTCTCAGGATCATCTGACGGAATTGGCAAGAAATACACCGTTTCATCAAAACTAGTGTATGCATTTAAATGTTGTCCAAATTTAACCCCAATACTTTGAAGGTAATCTACCAATTGATTTTTAGGAAAACGCTTCGTCCCATTAAAACACATGTGTTCCATGAAATGCGCTAATCCTTGCTGATCATTTTCCTCGAGAATAGAACCTGCATTAACTACCAATCGAAGATCTACTTTCTTTTCTGGTTTGGCATTTTTCTTGATGTAATACGTTAAGCCGTTCGGTAAAACACCTGTCTTGACACTTGGATCAAGCGGAATGGCCGTATTATAATCTAGTTTTTGCGCAAAAAGCGCAGCAGGAATAATAAAAATTCCTACTAATAAATGGTTGATTTTTTTCATATGTTTATTTTGTTTGCTGTAAAACTAACGAGTATTTTTCTACTTTATTACTATTTTTAAAAATAATTAACAGAATTTACACACGAAAACACAATTAAGAAGCAATCAAAATAAATCTTTCCTATTTTACGTTTTTTTGTACCTTTAAAACTTGAACTCATTTCTAAAAAATGTTAAAGATCCGACTCATATATTCCATCCTATCTCTCTTTTTGTTTTGCAACTCTGCTCTTTTTGCACAAGTTGAAAAAGAGATTCCTCCACCTTTTCACATCAAAACAGTTGCTTTTGTACAAAACGATCAAAACAAAGTGCCTATCTTTCAACTTGGCGAGGGTTTTCAATTGGAATTTGACGACTTATACGGCAACGAAGCAAACTATTATTACGAAATTGTTCACTGCAATTTTAATTGGGAACCCTCTCCCATTCCAAAAATAGAATACTTACAAGGTTTCGACAACCAACGCATTCAAGACTACATCAACTCCTTTAATGCCCTGCAACTGTATTCGCATTACAAGTTGTCTATTCCTAATCAATTTACACAACAGCTTAAAGTAAGCGGTAACTACATTCTTAAAATTTTAGACGAAAACCGCGATGTAGTGTTTAGTCGAAAATTCATTTTATTTGAAGACCTAGCCACAGTACCCATTCAAGTAAAAAGAGCACGAACTGTAAACACTCTAGTTAGCAAACACAATTTAGATTTTAGCGTAAAAAGCAACAGCCTTACGTTTCAAAATCCACTTAAAAATGTCAAAGTAGTTTTGCTACAAAACGGACAATGGCACACAGCAATTCAAAATATAGCGCCGCAATATACGATTGGCAACGATTTGATTTATAAATACGATACCGAAACACAATTCTGGGCAGGAAACGAATTTCTGTTTTTTGAAAATAAAGACATTCGATCTGCTAGCAACAATGTAGCGAGAATCAATGCCAAAACAGACATTTATAGCGCCTACTTATATACTAGTGCCGCTCGTGCCAATACGCCTTACACTTTCATGCAAGATGTCAACGGCGGATTTGTAGTGAACAACCTTAACGCGCAAAAAAACGAAATCGAAGCCGATTATGTTTGGGTACATTTTAGCGTATCAGCACCTACTTTCAGACTCAATAAAAACATTTACGTGACAGGAATGTTCAACAATTACGCCCTTACAGATGAAAATAAAATGGATTACAATCCTGAAAAAGCCATTTACGAAAAAGCCATTTTAATCAAACAAGGGTTTACTAATTTCCAGTATACCATTGCAGACTCTAAGGGAAATATCGATTATGAAAACGCCATTGACGGTAATTTCTTTGAAACAGAAAACGACTATACCATACTAGTGTATTACCGAGAAGCCATCGACCGTTACGACCGCGTTATCGGAAAAGGAAATGCAAGTTCAATAAATATCATCAATTAAAAAAACTTTGGCAATAACCATTAAAATAACATCCTTTTTTTGTAAATTTGTCAATAATAAGCACATATTCATCCTTTTAATATGGTTTCTCAAATAACAAGAGGCATAAAAATTTCAGTATTAACTAGTTTTGAAGGCACCTACTTCAAAAACTATAAGATTCACTTTGCTTTTAGTTACGTAATTACTATCGAAAACCACAGTAAAGATTCTGTTCAACTTATTACCCGTCATTGGGAGATTTCTGACTCGCTTAATGACCTCGAAATTGTTGATGGCGAAGGAGTAATTGGTAAAAAACCAGTCCTTAAACCAGGAGAACAGCACACTTATAGTTCAGGTTGCCTCTTGTCATCACCGTATGGCGCTATGAAAGGCTATTTCAACATGATCAACTTTACCACCACCCGAAACTTCAAAGTCATGGTTCCTACTTTTAGACTTTGTGCGCCATTTGCATTAAACTAAATCGCATTATCAGGAGCTCATCCTGCTTTTCGCTACAAGTTTTTTTGTGTTAAGCCCTTTTTTATAGTCCTAAAAAGAGCTTTTTGCAGTCGCTTTTTTAGTCCTTAAAAATGAGGCTCTCCACTTCAAAAAGCTTTCCACTTCAATCAGGGCTAAACCTACCATTATACAAAAGTGCACTGTACATAACTTCAAAAAAGTACAAATCTTTAAAGAAACCTTTGTACTTTTGTTTTTAGTTTAAAAAACAATACGACACTATTTTTAACCCAATAAAAACATCAATATGTTAAAAGGATTTTTTCACGTACCCAATGCGGTCAACGAACCTGTAAAAAGCTATGCCCCTAATTCGCCAGAACGTGCAGCCGTTTCTGCAGCATACGCTGAAATGTGGAACAGCACAGTAGACGTACCCCTTTATATCGGAAACGAAGAAATAAGAACTGGAGATACAAAAAACATGACTGCACCGCACGACCATCAGCATGTGGTTGGTGTGTATCATCAAGCCGAAAAAAAACATATTGAAGCCGCTATTGCCACTGGACTTCAAGCAAAAGAAGCTTGGGCTAATATGGCTTGGGAACAACGCGCTGGAATTTTCTTAAAAGCAGCAGAATTATTGGCTGGACCTTACAGAGCTAAGATCAACGCTGCTACAATGATCGCACAGTCAAAAACAATATACCAAGCAGAAATTGATGCCGCTTGCGAACTTATTGACTTTTTACGTTTCAACGTACAGTACATGACACAAATTTACAACGAGCAACCAAAATCTACTGCTGATATGTGGAACCGCGTTGAATACAGACCTCTTGAAGGATTTGTATACGCCATTACTCCTTTTAACTTTACAGCAATTGCTGGAAACTTACCAACAAGTGCTGCCTTAATGGGGAATGTTGTGGTTTGGAAACCTGCAGCAACTCAAGTGTACTCTGCTAACTTATTGATGCAAATTTTCAAAGAAGCAGGTTTACCAAATGGTGTAATCAACATGGTTATGGGAGACTCAGGAATGATCACCGAAACTTTATTGGCTAGCCGTGATTTAGCTGGAGTTCACTTTACAGGATCAACAGGCGTATTTAATGATATTTGGGCAAAAATTGGAACTAATATTAGTAGATACAAAACATATCCACGTATTGTAGGTGAAACTGGTGGTAAAGATTTTATCATTGCACACCCTTCTGCACATTCAAAACAAGTAAGTACAGGAATTTCTCGTGGTGCTTTTGAATACCAAGGTCAAAAATGTAGTGCTGCTTCACGCGTATACATTCCGCAAAGTTTATGGCCAGCTGTACAAGCTGAATTAGAAGCTGATTTAAAATCAATGAAAATGGGATCGCCACAAGATATGAGCAACTTTATCACTGCGGTAATCTCTGAAGGTTCATTTGATAAATTAGCTAAAGCCATTGACCAAGCCAAAGCTGATAGCGATGCAGAAGTAATTATGGGAGGGAATTATGACAAATCAAAAGGTTACTTTATTGAACCAACTGTTATTTTAACTACCAATCCAAAATACGCTACAATGGAAACCGAACTATTCGGACCAGTTGTAACTATTTACGTTTACGAAGATGCTAAATGGGTAGAAACTCTAGAATTAGTAGACACTACATCAGAGTACGCTTTGACAGGAGCTGTTTTCAGTCAAGATCGTTATGCTATTGAAGAAGCTACTGTGAAATTACAAAACGCAGCTGGTAACTTCTACATCAATGATAAACCAACAGGAGCAATTGTAGGAATGCAACCGTTTGGTGGAGCAAGAGGATCAGGAACAAATGATAAAGCAGGATCTATGCAAAACTTATTGCGTTGGACTTCTGCAAGAACTATCAAAGAAACTTTTGTAACTCCAGTTGATTACAGATACCCATTTTTAGGAGAGTAATTTTAGTCCTAAAGCTTTAAAGTCAAAACTTATAAAGTACTTTAGCAAATACCAAAAAGCCGAATCTAAAAATTTAGATTCGGCTTTTTTTATCTAATTCTTTCTTTAGACTTTATGACTTTTGACCTTAAAACTAAACCGTAAACTTCAACGGCAAATGCACCACTTTCTTAGTCTCAAAAAATTCATCTTCAAAATAATCTGCTAAGTTGTATTCAGTAGCTTTAGGGAAATCTTTTAATTCTTCGGTTAAGTCACCTCCTTTTAGGTAGAGGATTCCGTTTTTCAATTCGTGTTTGTGTTGTTTCTTAATTTTGGTTTTTACCCAAGACACAAAATCAGGCATATTGGTAACAGCACGACTCACGATAAAATCGAAATCACCTTTTACATTTTCAGCGCGCATTTGCTCTGCTTTTACGTTTTTCAACTCTAAACCTTCAGCAACAGCCTGAACTACTTTTATTTTCTTGGCAATAACATCAATCAAATAAAAACGCGTTTCCGGAAAAAGAATCGCCAATGGAATTCCTGGAAATCCACCACCCGTTCCTACATCTAAAACGTAAGTTCCTGGTTCAAAAGTCATCACTTTGGCAATACCAAGTGAATGTAAAATATGTTTGGTATACAAAGCATCAATATCTTTTCTAGAAATCACATTTATTTTTTGGTTCCAATCGTGATACAGCGCATCTAATTTTTGAAACTGTTCGATTTGAATTGGTGTCAAATTAGGAAAACACTTAAGAATCTCGTCCATCTCTTCTTTTTTTTAACAAAAGTAATACTTTACAGTTAAAATATTTATGCCAATTTTGTATATCCAAAAATTTATAATAATTACCTTTGAACTTTATCCCACTTATATGAATAACACTGCGCCTACTTTTGCTAAGCAAGATAGCTTGAAATTTTTTAGAACACTTAACTCACGGGTTAACAACTACTTTAAAGAAAACAACATTCAAAAAACAGGAAACTGGAAACTGTATTTAAAAACCATCATTTTATTCACTGTTTTTCTAGCACCTTACTTTTTAATATTAACTCTTGATATGCCATTTTGGGCACACCTTTTATTGACAATCGTCATGGGAATTGGTATGGCAGGCGTGGGAATGAATGTGATGCATGATGGAAATCACGGATCTTATTCGAACAAATCGTGGATCAATAAATTTATGGGTGGTACCATTTATGTATTAGCAGGAAACGTCTACAATTGGCAAGTGCAACACAATGTGTTACACCACACCTATACCAATATTCCTGGTCATGATGAAGATCTTGATGCTGGTCGTGTAATCCGATTTACGAAAGAGGCAAAATGGTATAATTTTCACCGTTTTCAACAATACTACTCTATTTTCTTATACGGTTTATTGACTTTCAATTGGGCAATTACAACCGATTTTAAGCAAATGCGTAACTACTTAAAAAGAAAATTATCTTACGGAGAAGCTAAAAGTCCAAAAATATTATGGACTACTTTAATTATTACAAAAATAATTTATGTTGCTATTTGGATTGCATTACCAATCGTAATTGGAATCACTTGGTGGAAAGTATTAATAGGCTTTTTTGTAATGCATTACACTGCTGGTTTGATTTTGAGTGTTGTATTCCAACTAGCGCATGTGGTAGAGGAAACAATCAATCCTACACCAAACGAATTAGGAGAAATGGACAATACTTGGGCTATTCACCAATTGTTTACCACTACTAATTTTGCACCTAAAAACGCAATAGTAAACTGGTACACAGGTGGTTTGAATCATCAAATTGAGCACCATATTTTCCCGAATATCAGTCACATTCACTACGGGAAAATTGCAAAAATTGTAAAAGAAACTGCTCAAGAGTGCAATTTACCTTATTACGAATACAAAACGATGCGAAGCGCCGTTATTGCTCACTTCAAACATTTGAAAGAATTGGGGCAAAACCCAGCAATTACTGCTTAATTTTCAATAGCAGCAAAAGAATAAAACTAACTACAACTATATACTAATGAATCCATTATCCGACAGAATTAACAACTTATCAACTTCGCAAACCCTTGCCATGGCGGCTTTAGCCAGAGAATTAAAAGCACAAGGAAAAGACATTATTAGCCTTAGCCTTGGTGAACCTGATTTTAATACTCCTGATTTTATCAAAGAAGCAGCAAAACGCGCCATAGACGAAAACTACAGTACGTATTCACCTGTTGAAGGGTACTTAGAACTTAAGGAGGCGATTTGCAGAAAGTTTAAAAGAGATAATGATTTAGAATATAAACCAACTCAAATTGTAGTTTCTACGGGAGCTAAACAATCATTGTACAATATTGCTCAAGTAATGTTGAATGACGGTGACGAAGTAATTTTGCCAGCTCCTTATTGGGTATCGTATTTCGAAATTGTAAAATTATCAGGTGGAGTTCCTGTTGAAGTTCCTACATCTGTGGAAACAGATTTCAAAATTACACCTGCGCAATTAGAAGCTGCCATTACACCAAAAACAAAAATGATGTGGTTTTCCTCACCATGTAACCCATCAGGATCGGTTTACAGTCGCGAAGAATTAACGGCGCTTGCGGCAGTTTTAGAAAAATATCCAAACATTTACGTAGTTGCTGACGAAATTTACGAGCACATCAATTTTTCAGGTACTTTTTGCAGTATTGCTTCCATCCCAGGAATGCTCGAAAGAACAATTACTGTAAACGGTGTAGCTAAAGCTTTTGCCATGACAGGTTGGAGAATTGGATACATTGGAGCACCTGAATTTATTGCAAAAGCGTGTACTAAAATTCAAGGTCAAGTTACCTCAGGAGCCAATTCTATAGCACAGCGTGCTACTATCACTGCTCTTGACGCTGATCCTAGTGTATTGAAAGAGATGGTAAATGCTTTTCATAGTCGACGTGATTTAGTTGTAGGATTGTTAAAAGAAATTCCGGGTGTAAAAATAAATGTTCCTGAAGGTGCTTTTTATGTGTTCCCAGATGTATCTTCTTTCTTCGGAAAAACATTAAACGGAACCGAAATTAAAGACGCCAATGATGTATCCATGTATCTTTTGGCGCAAGCCAATGTAGCTACCGTTACTGGAGACGCTTTTGGAAATCCTAATTGCATTCGTTTCTCTTACGCTACCAGCGAAGCCCTTTTAACCGAAGCACTGTCTCGAATCAAAAATGCATTAACGGTTTAATACCTATACACACATACCTAAAAGCCTCTTGATCACACAAGAGGCTTTGTTATTTAAAGCCAAAATCAACGCTAAATGAGAATAAAATTTCAAACATGATTTGTATAATGTCACTTACAAGCTGATGGTACAATATAAAATCCAAAAAATACGGTTTTGAATTAGAAATCTTGAATAATTTATTAGACCTTTGCACACTTTTTTCGGCGAAAGCCCAAAAACCTAATGTTTTAGCAATTAACCCATTATCATCCCAAAGATGAAAAAGAAAATAGAAATCCTCGCACCCGCCAAAGACCTTATTCACGGTATGGCAGCCATTAACGCAGGTGCTGATGCTGTATATATTGGTGCTCCACAATTTGGTGCACGCTCGAATGCCACCAACTCTATCGAAGACGTGGCCGCTTTAGTAAAGTACGCACACCTTTTTAACGCACAAGTTTTTGTGGTAATCAATACGATCTTGTATGATAACGAGTTAGAAACTTGTCGTCAGATGATTTGGCAATTGTATGATATTAAAGTTGATGCTTTAATTGTACAAGACATGGCGATCATGGAAATGGACTTGCCGCCTATCGTGCTACACGCGAGTACGCAAGCCAACAACCGTGATCCTCATAAAATAAAATTCCTGAAAGATGCCGGAATGAAACGCGTCGTTTTGGCTCGTGAATTGAATTTACACCAAATCAAAGAAATTGCGGATACTGCTGATGTGGAATTAGAATTTTTTGTAACCGGTGCACTTTGTGTGTCGTTCAGTGGAAACTGTTATATGAGTGTGGCCAATGGCGAACGCTCTGCAAACCGTGGTTCCTGCGCTCAAAACTGCCGTTTACCGTACAACTTAATCGATGGTAATGGCGACACTTTAATCAAAAACAGTCACTTACTTTCGATTAAAGATTTTGATGTTTCGGATCAAATTCCAAATCTTGTTGAAGCCGGCGTGATGTCCTTTAAAATCGAAGGGCGTTTAAAAGATATCGTTTATGTAAAAAATAATGTTTCGTATTTACGTCAAAAATTAGATGCTTTCTTGGAAGGGAATGAAAACTACACTAAAGCTTCTTCTGGAAAATGCACCTACACTTTTGACTCAGCTTTGAACAAAAGTTTCAATCGTGGATACACTGATTATTTTGTAAACGAAAGACATCAATCTATCGGTTCTTGGGAAAGTCCAAAATCAAAAGGGCAATATATCGGGAAACTAATTCGTACTGTGGGTAACGCTTATGAAATAGAAAACGGCGAATTACTTAACAACGGCGACGGTTTGTGTTACATCAATGAAAATAATGAAGCTGACGGAATTTATGTAAACAAAGTCGAAAACGGCTTGGCTTACCCAAATGTATTAAAAGAACTAAAAGAAGGTACTTTTATTTACCGTAACAACGACGCGGCTTTTATCAAAATTGTAGAACGTGAAGACAGTGCGGTTCGTAAAATAAGCACCACTTTGCACCTAACCGAAACCGAAAATGGTTTTGAGCTAACTGCTACTGACGAAGATGGTAATGTGAGTACGGTTCAATTGGCGCATCCAAAAGAAAGAACCAAGAACAACGAGTCGATTGAAGAAAACTTTAAAATTAACTTGGCCAAAACGGGTTTCACACCTTACACAGCTGATGAAATTACAATTGCTTTTTCTGAAAATTGGTTCTTACCAATATCTAAAATCAACGAAATGCGAAGAACGGTTTACGAACAACTTTCAGAAATTCGTTTGGCTAATTACAAAGTTGAGGAACACCAATTGGTTAAAACATCGCATCCTTATCCGGAAACCAAATTGGATTTTATGTACAATGTTTCGAACAAACTAGCCCGTAAATTCTACGAACGTCATGGCGTTACCGAAATCGAAAAAGCTTTTGAATTACAATGGGACCCTGGAAAATCCCGCGTGATGACCACCAAATATTGCATCAAATACGAATTAGAACGCTGTCCAAAATACCATCGAGAAAATATGGACAAGAAGGTAAAAGAACCTTTGGTATTAAAACAAGGCGAATTAGAATACAAACTCAAATTCAATTGTAAACCCTGCGAAATGGAGATTTGGGAAAAAGATGCTGAATTCGAAATTGAAGAAGATCACTTTCATTAAAATACAAAACCGATGCTTTATTAAAAAAAGGCATCGGTTTTTTTATTAAATTTGGGCGTGTTCGCCGCGGCGAGCGGGCTATACGCTATATCTTTTGTTCCGCTATCGCTTCACAAAAGGATGTCGCTTCTATCCCTCACGCAAATCCCTAAAAAATGAAAATAAAATCCGTACCAATAATTTTAGCTTTGTCACTTTTATCATTTATAAGCTGTCAAAAAGAGCCTAGTTTTGAAAAAGCTATTTCTGATTTGAAAAACAAATTTCCGCAATTAGCGAAACAGAACAATAAAAATATTGAATACAAACTGACAAGAAGTGTAACAAATGGAGATAGAGAATTTCAATTAAAACTATATTCATCTGTAGTGAATGAATATAATGACCCACAGAAGATAATAATTCTTGTCAATCAAGAATCAGAATATTACGCAATACCTTATTTATCAAATACGCATCGAGATTATTGGGAGTTTCCAAATGAGACTCAAATACCTAGTATCAAAAAAACAAATACAACTTTTGAAAAGGAATTAATAAAAGCATTAGATACATTAAATTTGAATGATTCAAAAGGAACTGCTAATATCGTACTTGATGAATTATTTTTTTCACTTTTACATTGTGTAAGAGTAAGTGAAAAAGAAAATAATGAACTACAAGCTATATTTTTGACCTCAAATAATAATATTCCAATCGAAAATAATAATGACTGTAGTGAAAGATTAAAAAAGAACTATTATGCTATTTTCGAAAACAGAAAAAACAAAAAACATATAGGAAATTATACTTTTTGGGATGTTATGAATGCTAGAATATATCAATTTGAAAAATTAGATGGAGTTAAAAACAGGAGAGCGAATCTTACACTAAAAACGTTTAGACAAGATTGTGCTTTCCGTTTGATAACAATGTAAAACTCAATAATCTCTCCCCAACAATTTAAAAAAATGAAAATACTACTCCTCGGCTCAGGCGAATTAGGTAAAGAATTTGTAATTGCTGCACAACGCATTGGGCAAACTGTAATTGCGGTAGACAGTTATGAAAATGCCCCTGCTATGCAAGTAGCGCACGGTTTTGAAGTCATTAATATGCTCGATGGCGAGGCATTAGACCGCATTGTTGCCAAACACCAACCCGATTTTATCGTTCCCGAAATAGAAGCCATTCGTACCGAACGTTTTTATGATTACGAAAAACAAGGTATTACCGTAGTGCCATCTGCAAAAGCAGCCAACTTTACCATGAATCGTAAAGCCATTCGTGATTTGGCAGCCAAAGATCTTGGGCTAAAAACGGCCAACTATCGTTACGCCACCACCGCCGAAGAATTGACAAAAGCAGTAGCCGAAGTTGGAATGCCATGCGTGGTAAAACCATTGATGTCTTCATCTGGAAAAGGACAATCCACCATCAAAACTTCGGATGATATTTTAAAAGCCTGGCAATACGCCGTTGACGGTTCTCGTGGTGATGTAGTTGAAGTAATTGTAGAAGCTTTTGTCAAATTCAATTCAGAGATTACCTTATTGACCGTCACGCAAAATAATAATCCTACGCTTTTTTGTGCTCCAATTGGACATAGACAAGAACGTGGCGATTATCAAGAAAGCTGGCAACCTGCCCTGATTTCAGACAAAGATTTATACGAAGCCCAAGATATGGCCGAAAAAGTTACCGAAGCTTTGGGAGGCGCAGGACTTTTTGGAGTCGAATTTTTCTTGGCTGATGATGGTGTTTATTTCTCAGAATTATCGCCAAGACCACATGATACAGGAATGGTAACTTTGGCGGGAACGCAAAATTTTAACGAATTCGAATTGCATTTACGTGCTATTTTGAGTTTACCTATTTTTGAAATTAAGTTAGAAAAAGTAGGTGCTAGTGCTGTGATTTTAGCATCTGAAAACTCTGAAAATCCAAGTTTTACAGGAATAGAAAAAATTGCCGGTTTATCTAAAACTGATTTTAGAATCTTTGGCAAACCTACTTCAAGACCTTACCGACGCATGGGTGTAGCTTTAGTAAATGATAGTCTTGAAACACCAATTGACATTGTTGTAGAAAAAGCGAAAAAAGCGGCTAGTTTAATTACCGTTCATCCGTAATTTACTTTCAGTAATATTTTCAAATCGGGCGCATTCGCGAAGTAACAGTTGGTCTCGACTGCGCCTGACTTGACAAAATTCTTAATAAACGATATTGATCCCCATTACTTTTTAAAATTGCGGAAGTTCGTTGGTGTCAATCCAGTCTGTTTCTTAAACAATCGGGTAAAATAGGAGTAATCTTCATATCCTAAACGTAATGCGATTTCGTTTATCGTAAAATCTTTGTCAAACAACATTCGTTTGGCCTCGAGTATAACTCTGCCCGTAATAACTTCTGTGGTGGTTTTTTGGAGTCTTTCGTTGCAAATTCTATTTAAATGTTTCAGTGTTATGTGAAGCTGGGCTGCATAAAAGGAGGCCGCTTTCTCTGTTTTGTAATACTTTTCTAATTCGGTTTCAAAAGCTTTAATTTTCACATTATAGGCATGTGCTTGATGCAAATTCGATCTTTCATACTTACGCGCAATTTGAATATGAATGCAGTCCAAAAGATTCAAAATGAAATCCTTCTGCCAAGGCTGAGAAGACTGTGATTCCTCGATAAGTCTTTCAAAATACGGCACAATGGCAAGTGTTTCGGTAGTTTGCAAAACAAGCTCGGGTTTATTATCCACAGCAGAATAAAAAGGATAGTCCGCAATGTCTTTTTGTCCAAAGTAAAGATTGTAAAATTCCTGCGAGTAAAAAACAACATATCCCTCGACATCCTCGGATAAATGCCAATGGTGAATTTGTCCAGGTTGCATAAAAAACATACTTCCGGGCTGAATGTCAAAAACATCAAAATCAATCTCATGCGTTCCGGAGCCTTGTGTAAAAAACACTAAAACATAAGAGTTATGACGGTGTGGCTCCTCTACAAAACTGTGCGTAATTAAATGATTTTTAAAGGTATTGATATACAAACTACTGTTGACTGCATTGCAATTAAACCGCTGAATGTTGTAAATGGGATACTTCGCCATGATATCTAAATGTCTTTATTGTCCTAGAAGTAGCGAAGATAGAAAATACTACGCATAGCAATAAGAAATACCTTTGATAAAAATAAATATCATGTCACACGCTATCGCTCATATCCTAAATAATGATTGTCCTCAGTGTCAAAAAGGTAAGGTTTTTAATGAAAAAAGTATCTTTTTTACTTTTGGTTTCCCTAAAATGAACGAATACTGCTCGCATTGTCATTACAAATTTGAGAAAGAACCTGGCTATTTTTTTGGAGCTATGTATGTCAATTATGGTTTAACAGTAGCACAAGGAATTGCAACTTATGTGTTGGCTCAATTTTTTTTCAAAGAGACTTTTGATTTAAGAATCATTCCTATTATTGCTTTTGTAATTATCAGCTTATCCTCTTTTAACATCCGATTATCGCGACTGTTATGGATTTACATGTTCAAAAACTATTCGATGTAAAAAACTAGTATCTTTGTTTTTAATAACTCAATTACCATGAAAAAAATACTTTGTTTAGCACTTCTATTTTTAACTATCCTGGCCAGTGCTCAGGATAAAAAAGAAAACCAAAAAGCTAAAATTGTTGAAGCTTCTTGTGGTCAATGCCAATTTGGAATGACCGGACACGGATGCGATTTAGCCGTTCGCATAGACGGAAAATCTTATTTTGTTGATGGTAGCTCGATCGATTCCCACGGTGATGCACATGCCAAAGATGGCTTTTGTTCTGCTATTAGAAAGGCATCTGTACAAGGAAAAGTGGTAAATAATCGTTTCAAAGCAACTGCCTTTACCCTTTTGCCAAAAGAGAAAAAGAAATCCTAAAAAAATACCCCAAAGAGTCGTCAACTTTTTGGGGTGTTTTTATCTTAAACTATTCTATCTATTTTGCTTTTGAACTAGGCTTTAAAGTCTTATTGGCGAATGTTGCCACATCAATTACTTCTTCCATATCAACATCAAAAGAAATCATCACACTATCACCCACCATGGTCACAGGCAGTTGATTGGATATTTGCGATGAGCCTACAAAAATATTAGGATAGTCTTTTACTTTGAAATAATAAAAGCTATTTCCGTTTTTTACATCATTTTGAATGCGCGTCACAATAGATTGTACTGATTTTTGAGTTGAAGCACCATTCGGATTGATTTTATTATCTGCCATATTATAGACATTTTTAAACGAAGTCAACGTTTCACGCATGGTATTGCCCACACCTACAATCGTGTAGTCCGAAATGGCCACCATGGCAAACATTTTCACCAAACCACCATCATCTTTTAAAGTCATTACATAAGTTGGAATATTATTAATGTTGTACGGAATTGGCAAAGAAGCACGGTATCCCTTTTCTTGAACTTTTCCCTGAGCCGAACTTTGAGCTGCAAACTCAGTTGCACCACCTTGCTTGTAAAAAGTAGTTTCTTTGGTTCTTGTATCCACCAAAACAAAACCCACCGCCGATTCATCTTTCCCCACCGAAGTTAAGCCTGTATACCAATAAGACTTGTTATCTTTACCATACACCAATGTTAAACCTTCAGTAATTTGAAGTTTATCTGCATTCGAAAAATTCCAATAACCATGCACATATTCGCCCCAATCATTCAACTGATCTTCGATAAAGGCCAAAGGTTGAATACGATCTACCCACTTTGGAGTATTGGCGATAGAATATTCGGTTATTGCACCCGACTGCGCATCAACAACCAAGATTCCTGTAGCTTCTTTTCCTGAAAAACCTATTTTTTTATCGTATTGTGTTATAATCCAGAACGGATTTCCAGCATCGTCAATTTCAAAACTAAAATCAGTCAAACCTACTGTAGCATTTCCGTTAAAGTAAACATGTCTATGAATATCACTTTGGAAATACGCACCTTGTTGGTACTTAATTTTAATTGCTTTACCCGCAACGTTTTGTACCAGTTTTACATCACGCTCATTGGTTGCTGAAACCATTACATATCCTGCTGTTCCCTCTTGATTGTTGAACCATTTAAAAAAACCAGAGTGTAACAAAGGCGCCACCCAATACAAACTGTTGTTTACTTTTTGAATACAAAAATCGCCCAACTCTACTTGACTTCCTAAAGCTGGTTGCGATCCCAATATTTTTTCGCCTAACAAATGCGCCAATTCTTCGTCAACTACCCGAATTTGATCAATAGCGATTGGTGCTATATGATTGGTGATTTTTTGACCATTCTTAACCGTGCCTAATAATTTTTGATACGAATCAGAGCGAAACATTTTCAAACTAGTTACAAAAGGTAAAACCGTACAATAACCTAAAACAACAAGAAAAGCATACACCAAAAAACGACTGGGTCTCGAGACCACTTTTAACTGATTATTGGAACCTGAAACAGTAAATCCCGTCGAGAACAAAAGAGCTAAAACCAATAAAAAAAGTACAATAATAGCGAAGCCTGGAAAACCGTAATTGAAAACGGGTAGGTTATTGTAAACCAATAAAAAACCTAAAAGCAGTAAAAAAATAAAAGTAAATGTCTTTTTCATTTTGAAAAGTTATTTGTGTACCAAATTAGTCTTCGTACATCAAAAAGCGTTACACAATTACCTGCTAAAAAGGAACTATTGATTGATGCAAAAAAATAGTATTTTTGCAGCGAGATAGAGTCGTAATTTCTATCCTTATTTTTTTCAATTTTAAAAGAAACACATGAAAGCATACGTTTTTCCAGGGCAAGGCGCACAGTTTACAGGTATGGGTAAAGACTTGTACGAGAGTAATCCTCTTGCAAAAGAATTATTTGAAAAAGCGAACGAAATTTTAGGATTTCGCATCACCGATATCATGTTTGAAGGAACTGCCGAAGAATTAAAAGAAACCAAAGTAACTCAACCAGCTGTTTTTTTACACTCTGTAATTTTAGCTAAAACTCTAGAAAATTTTGCTCCAGAAATGGTAGCGGGACATTCTCTTGGCGAATTCTCTGCACTAGTTGCTAATGGCGCTTTATCTTTTGAAGACGGTCTAAAGCTAGTTTCTCAAAGAGCTTTGGCGATGCAAAAAGCTTGCGAAATTACTCCATCAACAATGGCTGCTGTTTTAAACTTAGACGACAAAATTGTTGAAGACATTTGCACTTCTATCGATGGTGTTGTGGTTGCTGCCAATTATAACTGTCCGGGTCAATTGGTAATTTCTGGCGAATACAAAGCCGTTGAATTAGCGTGCGAAAAAATGAAAGAAGCGGGTGCCAAAAGAGCCTTGATTTTACCTGTTGGAGGCGCTTTCCACTCCCCAATGATGGAGCCAGCTCGTGAAGAACTTGCAGCAGCTATTGAAGCTACCGCTTTTTCAACACCAATATGTCCGGTGTATCAAAACGTAACTGCAAGTGCCGTTTCGGACCCGAATGAAATCAAGAAAAATTTAATCATACAATTAACCGCTCCTGTAAAATGGACGCAATCTGTACAGCAAATGATTGCTGATGGGGCAACTTTATTTACCGAAGTTGGTCCTGGAAAAGTACTTGCTGGATTAATTGGAAAAATCAATAAAGAAGCAGCTACAGCCAACGCATAAGCTACTTGTCGATCTTAGAAAAAATCCTCATAGGCATGTGTTTATGAGGATTTTTTTATATCTTTAAAAATACAAACCCATAAATTAATAAAATATGAAAAAAGTAATTTTAGGAATAGCCTTTTTGGCATTAGTAACTGTATCTTGTAAAGAAGAAACCAAAGAAAAATTAGACGAGGCAAAAGATGCCGTAGAAGTTGAACTAGATCAAAAACTAGACACTGCTGAAGTTAAAATGGATAAAGCAGTAGATTCATTACAATCAAAAACTGGCAAAGCGCTTGAAAAAGGTGCAGCAAAATTAGATGAAGCAGCAGCAAAAATGAAAGAAGCAGCAAAAAAATAAATCATAAAAAAGCCAAATCCTATCAGATTTGGCTTTACTTTTTTTTATAACCTTTTAGCTTCTTCACAATGGTTGTTACTAATCCCTGTAATTAAAAATATAGAATCTTGTCTTTCAAAGAATATGTACCAAGTAGTTCGATTATTCGCTTTGTAAAAAATATAGTTGGTTCCTAAATATCGGAGTTTTTGTGGAGTTACTTTGTGGTTATTTAATCGTAAGTTTTCAGGGATGAAATCATAAATTTTACTAACATACTCTTCCGCCGTTTCTATAAACCCAAAATATTCTTGTTTATACAAAAGACGAACTAAGTCATCCAAAAAATCAATTATGTGCGGTGTGAAAACAACTTCTATTTTGCCCACCACTCTCTAATTCTTTTAATGGATTCTGCTTTGGCTTGTTCAGGAGTCAAACCTTTTTTAACTTCTTCATCAAAATTAAAAGTAGCTCTATCAATTCCCTTAAACCTAATTTTTGAAGTTTCATAACCTATTGAAGGCTCTTCGGCTTTACTATTTTCAGATTTGTTTTTTTCAACATCCATGACTCATATCTTAGTTTCACGAATTTACAACAAATTACTTGAACGAAAAAATCCTGAATTATCATCTCGATAATTCAGGATTTTCATTCTATTTAGCAAGAGCGTATCTAAAATCTAACGCTACATACGAACTTTCTGTTCCCATTTCCAAGCACTTGCCATAGCTTCTTCTAGTGTTGATTGTGCTTTCCAACCTAAAACTTCATTAGCTTTTTCAGTACTTGCGTAAGCTGATGTAATGTCTCCTTCTCGTCGACCCACAATTTTATAAGGTAACTTATTTCCGCTTACTTTCTCGAAAGTTTCAATTACTTCCAGAACCGAACTTCCGGTACCGGTACCTAAATTAAACGTCTCCACTTTGGTTTCATTTTTCTTATTCAATAAGCGCTGTAATGCAATAACATGGGCTTTCGCCAAATCGACTACGTGAATATAATCGCGAATGGCAGTGCCATCGGGCGTAGGATAATCGTTGCCGTAAACTGATAATTCAGCTCGCAATCCCATTCCGGTTTGCGTAATAAAAGGCACTAAGTTTTGTGGCACTCCTAGTGGCAATTCTCCAATTTCAGCTGATGGATGAGACCCAATTGGATTAAAATAACGCAATAAAATCGCGTTGATATTGGTAACTTTGACTGTATCTGTAATAATCTCTTCCCCTATTTGTTTGGTATTTCCATATGGAGACATGGCAGTTTGAATAGACGCATTCTCAGTAATCGGCATTGTTTCGGCTTGACCGTAAACCGTACAAGAGGAACTAAAAATAAAATTGGCTTCAGGTTTTTGTTGTAATTCCTGCAACAGATAAATCAAAGCACTGATGTTATTTTCATAATACAACAACGGATTTTCAACACTTTCGCCCACCGCTTTTGAAGCCGCAAAATGTATCACACCTGCAATATCATCATGTCTTTTAAAAAAATCTTGAACTTTATCTTTTTCTCTTAAATCAATTTTTTCAAATGCAGGCTTCACACCCGTAATGTTTTGAATTCCATCTAAAACACCCAAAGAAGTGTTAGATAAATTATCAACAACCACAACTTCGAATCCTTCGTTTTGCAATTCAACCACGGTATGAGAACCTATAAATCCTAAACCTCCTGTTACTAGTATCTTCATAATAAATTATTTTATAAGTGTATTTTTTACACTGAATTAATTCATAAAAAAGACGCGAAAACCGCGTCTCTTAAATTATTGTAGATATTCTAAAACACTCGATGTAATGAAAGCAATTTGCTCATCATCTAATTCAGTGTGCATTGGTAACGAAAGTACTTCAGTTACCAACTGATTGGTTACTGGAAAATCTTCTTCGTTATACCTAGCATCAGTGTATGCTTTTTGCGAATGTAACGGAATTGGGTAATAAATTGCACAAGGAATGCCTTTATCTAATAAGTGTTGCATCAATCCATTTCTATCTGCATCGATAATTCGTAATGTATACTGATGAAAAACGTGACAGTCGCAAATATCACAAATACTTGGTGCAATTATATTTTTGTGCCCTTCAAAAGCCGCAGAATATTTACGTGCTGCATCTTGTCTGGCTTTTCCATATTGATCTAACAAAGGTAATTTAGCATTCAAAACTGCTGCTTGTATGCTGTCTAGTCTTGAGTTTACACCCACAACATCGTGGTGGTAACGCTCGTACATTCCGTGATTAACTATCCCGCGAAGTTTGTGAGCCAAAGCATCATCATTGGTAAAAATTGCTCCACCATCACCATAACATCCTAAATTTTTAGAAGGAAAAAATGAAGTCGCTCCTACGTGACCAATAGTTCCTGCTTTCTTTTTTGTACCATCAGAGAACTTGCAATTAGCACCAATAGCTTGAGCATTATCTTCAATCACGTACAAATTATGTTCTTTGGCAATAGCCATAATGGCTTCCATATTGGCCGCACGTCCAAACAAGTGAACCGGTACAATGGCTTTTGTTTTTGGAGTTATTGCTTTGCGAATCCCATCAATAGAGATGTTCATGTTGTACATATCTACATCTACTAATACGGGAGTTAGTTGCAACAAAGCGATTACCTCAACAGTGGCTGCAAAAGTAAAATCGGCAGTGATGACCTCATCGCCAGGTTTCAAATCCAATCCCATCATTGCAATTTGCAAAGCATCAGTACCATTGGCACAAGGAATTACGTGCTTTACATCTAAATATTCCTCTAGTGATTTTTGGAATTCATGCACTTTAGGTCCGTTGATATACGTATTGGTGTCTAAAACTTCTTGAATAGAAGCATCTACAACCTCTTTTATTTTTTCATATTGACTTTTTAAGTCAACCATTTGGATTTTTTTCATTTCGATTTTCAGTTTAATGTTCGAAAGAGAAGCTTGCTAGTACATTCTTGTTCCTTTCTTAAAACGAAGAACAAAAATAGTTATTTATGTCTTGATACCAATGCAACGTTTCTTAAAAAGCAGGCAATAAAATAAAATAAACTGCGCAGTCTTGAAATTTAAAAAAATGATGCGTTAGAAATTCATTTAAAGAAAACGTATTTTAGCCCAAAATTTTTAGCCATGCTTTTTATCTACAATTTATTAGTTTTAGTTGCGAGTTTTCTTTTGAAAATTGTGGCGCTTTTAAGTCCAAAAATGAAACTTTTTGTAGACGGCAGAAAAGGTGTTTTTACGCAACTTGAACAGCAAATAAAACCAGCCGACAAAACCATTTGGTTTCATGCTGCATCGCTAGGAGAATATGAGCAAGGATTGCCCGTGATTGAAAAAATAAAAGAACAATTCCCAAGTCATAAAGTTGTATTGACATTTTTTTCCCCATCAGGTTACGAAGTCCGAAAAAACAATGCTATAGCTGATGTGACGGTTTATTTACCAATGGACACAAAGGAAAACGCACAACAATTTCTTGACCTCGTTCATCCTGAAATGGTGTTTTTTATCAAGTACGAATATTGGCCGAATTACTTAAACGAACTCAAAAAACGAAACTTAAAAAGCTATTTGATTTCTGGAATTTTAAGAAAAAACCAAGCCTTTTTTAAATGGTATGGCGGCTTTTACAGAAAAGCGCTCGATGCTTTTACTTACTTTTTTGTACAAAATGAAAGTTCTAAAAAACTCTTGCATCAGTTAGGCAAAAGCAACGTTATTGTTTCTGGTGACACTCGTTTTGATCGCGTGGCTACCATTTTAGAAAAAGACAATACACTGGATTTTATTGCTCAATTTAAGGACAACACTACTACAATTGTTGTGGGAAGTTCATGGCCAAAAGATGAAGATTTCATTGTAAACTTCCTTAACTCGACCGCTTTGAATGTGAAATTTATAATTGCTCCACACAATATTAAAGACGATCAAATTCAAAAACTCAAAAACAGCATCAGCCGAAAAACTGTTTTATTCTCTGAAAAAGAAAATAAAAACCTAGCGGATTATGACGTTTTTATCATTGACACCATTGGAATTTTGACCAAAATTTACAGTTATGCTGATATTGCTTACGTGGGTGGAGGCTTTGGAAATCCTGGCGTACACAATGTTTTAGAACCAGCTACTTTCGGTGTTCCAATCGTTATTGGTTCCAATTATTCGCATTTTGCAGAAGCAATCGCATTGGTTAACATGGAAGCGTGTACTGCCATAAACAATCAACAAGAACTGAACGAGGCTTTTGAAAATTTAATTCGAAATGAAGACATCCGTCACGAAAAAGGGCATATGTGCAGCACTTTTGTACAAATGAACAAAGGCGCAACTTCAAGTATTTTAAAAAAAGTTGCTCCATGATCACCTTTCGTCCTGTCAAAGCAAGCACTATAGAAAGCATAGTTTGCTTAATGAAAGAGTTCTACGCCATTGATAATTATCCGTTTGATAGCGCTAAAACAACAAATCTTTGGAAAGAATTTATTGAAAACGATCATCGAGGAAAAGCTTGGTTGATCTATAGGCAGGAGCAAGTGGTCGGCTACCTTATTCTAACTTTTGTGTTTAGTTTTGAATACCAAGGAAAAATTGCATTTTTAGATGAGTTATTCGTTATAGAAAGAGCTCGAGGCAAAGGCATTGGCAGCAAAGCCATAGATTTTATAAAAGCCGAAAGCCATAAATTATCGTTAAAACTGATCTATCTTGAGGTAGAACCACACAATACAAAAGCACAAAAATTGTATCTTGCCAGCGGTTTTGAAATGCATAATCGAAAATTAATGCGTCTTAAAACCGATTGAAATTGCTAATAAAATAATCAAACACGGACTTTTTAAAAGATATATTAAATTGATTCGTTTTATAGAAACCTATTCAAAGTAAATATTGCTTTTAAAAATGAAGCGTCGCTATTGAGCTAATAAAATGAAAACCAAAATATGTGAAATTTGTTCTATTGCAGCCAGTACAATGTTTCGGGTTCAAATCGCCACGGGAAAAAACTGGATTTTCGTTTGTCAATCTTGCTGCGAAAAATCAAAATCATTGCCTCAATATAAATACGGAGGAACTTGGAAAGGCAAACGACATTAAGTCATTTTCTTTTCCATTATATTTCAAATAAATCATCTAATTGTATCACACTTTTCTCAAACTAAATTATATACCAATGAAATTTTTAAAATTGTTCTTATTACTATTTGTCATTCAAACACAAGCGCAACAAGGCGGCATGTGGATTCCCTCTTTATTGAAAGGAATGAATGAAACCGAAATGAAGAATTTAGGCATGAAAATGTCAATCAAAGACATTTATGATGTGAATCAGTCTAGCATGAAAGACGCAGTGCCGCATTTTAACGGTGGCTGTACTTCTGAAGTAATTTCGCCAAAAGGTTTATTACTTACCAATCACCACTGCGGTTATTCGCAAATTCAATCGCACTCATCAGTTGATAAAGATTATTTAGCCGATGGTTTTTGGGCCTATAAAATGGAAGACGAATTACCAAACGAAAATTTGACTGTTACTTTTATAGTGAAAATTGAAGACGTAACTACGCAAATACTTGAAGGTACAGCGACACTCACAAACGAAGCCGACAAACAGAAAAAAATTCAAGAAAACATTACTCGTTTGAGCGCCTCATTCCCGAAAGAATCTTGGCAAGAAAACAAAATTCGTACTTTTTACGAAGGCAATCAATACCTTCTTTTTGTAACAGAGACTTTTTCTGATGTGCGTTTGGTTGGTGCTCCGCCTACATCAATCGGTAAATTTGGATCTGACACAGACAATTGGGTTTGGCCACGTCATACAGGTGATTTTTCGTTATTCCGTATTTATGCCGATAAAAATAATCGTCCTGCAAAATACTCCAAAGACAATGTGCCTTATGCTCCAAAACACTTCTTGCCTATTTCTCTTGACGGTGTAGCAGAAGATGATTTTACCCTTGTTTTTGGTTATCCGGGAAAAACAAACGAGTACCTACCCTCAGTAGCCATTGAACAAATTGTAAACGAACTCAATCCTGCAAAAATTGAAATCCGCGATAAAGCCTTAAAAGTAGCCGACGGATTCATGCGTAAAGACAATGCTATTAAAATTCAGTATGCCTCTAAATATGCTAGTATTGCTAATTATTGGAAAAAATGGATTGGAGAAACCCAAGGTCTTCAAAAATCAAATGCTGTAGCTGTAAAACGCAATGATGAAAAAACTTTTCAAGAAAAAGTAAAAAAAGCAGGCAAAGAAAAAGAATACGGAACCCTACTTGCTGATTTTGATAAAAACTACACAGCAATTGCTCCTTACGCTCTAGCTAGAGATTACTTTATGGAAACCGTACAGCGTAACACTGAGTTGTTAAGTGCTGCATACCGCTTGTACCAACTAGAGCAAGTGTACAATGCAAGAGGTGAACAAGCCTTCAATGACCGAAAAAATAATTTAATTGGCGGGCTAGCTGATTTTTATAAAAACTTCAATGCAACTGTCGATGAAAAAGTTTTCGAACAATTAATCGATTTGTATACTACCAAGTCACCAAAACAATTTTTACCAAATAGCTTGGCAAATGTTGATGCAAAAAAACTAGCTACCGCTATATACAGCATTTCTAAAATTACAAGCTACGCGGGCTTAAAAGAAATACTTTCTGGTGATGCGACTACTGCTTTAGGCAACCTAAGAAAAGATCCTGCCTACCAACTGGTAAAAGAACTTGCGGATAGTTACAACATCCAAATTGCTCCTAAATACGATGAGATAAACCAAACGATAACTGCTTTGCAGTGCACGTATATGAAAGCGCAATTAGAACTTAATGCTAACGGTCGTTTGTTTCCAGATGCCAATAGTACCTTGCGTGTTACCTACGGAAAAGTGAAGGGTTACGAACCAAAAGACGCTACTTTATACACTCCTGTTACCTACCTAGAAGGTGTTATGGAAAAATACATTCCTGGAGATTATGAATTTGATGTTCCTTCAAAATTAGTGGAGTTGTACAAAAATAAAGATTACGGCAATTACAGCGATGCTACCGGTAAATTGCCCGTGTGTTTCATTGGAACAAACCACACTACAGGAGGTAACTCAGGAAGTCCTGCAGTAGATGCCAACGGTAATTTGATTGGACTAAATTTTGACCGTGTATGGGAAGGTACAATGAGTGATATTTACTATGATCCAAGTATCTGTAGAAACATCATGGTAGACATAAGATACGTCTTATTTATCATGGACAAATACGCTGGGGCAAAAAACTTAATGGCCGAATTAAAGCTTGTACATCCAAAAAAAGACAAGACATTGATAAATAAACCATTAAAACAAAAGCAGTCAGAAAAAAAGTCCAAATAAAACTTTAAAAAAAATTGCCTTTGACATACAAAAACTGGCACAATAATTGTAAATTTGCTGGACAATGGGAAAGAATAATATTTTTTAAAAAATAAATGAAAAAATATTTTCCATATTAAAAAATTTATATCTTTGCCACGAATTAATAATTAACCTTTATATTAAATTAAGATGAAAAAAGTATTTTTAAGTTTAGCTGCTGTTGCTGTATTAACTGTTGTTTCTTGTAAAAAAGCTGATGCTCCTGCTGAAGGAACTGAAACTGCTGTTGACTCTGCTGCTATGGTAGTTGATTCTGCTGCACAAGTTGTTGATTCTGCTGCTCAAGTAGTTGATTCTGCTGCTGCTGCTGGAACTGAAGCTGCTGAGGTTGCTACAGAAGCTGCTGAAGCTGTAAAAAAATAATTAGAATCTAAATTCTAAAGATTTTAAAGCCATCCGCTTAGCGAGATGGCTTTTTTATGCCATAAAATGAAATAATTTCATATCGCAAAACAAAAAAGAGTCTTGAATACGTTATCGTTTTCAAGACTCTTTTCTTTTAATCTAAAAAAATACAGTCGTTGGTTGAGAAATCTAAGATCTCTGCTGCCGAGCCGTATTTCACAATTTCATCTATCCCTTTTTGCAAACGCAAAGCCGTTGTGTATTTTCGACTGGTAGCAAAATGATGCCCTTCGAGAACTACTTTAAAAAAAAACTTCCCACTGGTCGATTTAAATTTTAAAAAATCAGCTGACGAAAGTACTTTTTTAAAATGTTCAATAGCCTCCTCGGCCTCGAACTTTAATTCGTAACTCAAACTTGTAAAAATCACTTTCCCTTTCCTTGAGGTAAAAACAAACTTATACTCGTCATTGTAACGCTTACTTATCACAAAAGCCCCCATATTGATTGTTTTTTCAAAATTAAACCTCGCTTTACGACTTGACCATTTTTCAATCAGAACAAAATATATCCTTTGACTTTAGGTCATAAAAAAAGCCCCTTCAATTGAAGGGGCTTTTGTACTCAGAGCGGGACTTGAACCCGCACGAACATTGCTGTTCACTGGATTTTAAGTCCAGCGTGTCTACCAATTTCACCATCCGAGCATTAAGAGGTGTTTGAGCGAAAAACGGGGCTCGAACCCGCGACCTCGACCTTGGCAAGGTCGCGCTCTACCAACTGAGCTATTTTCGCATTTTGTATTTAAAAGAACTACAACACTTGTTCTGTATTGCGGATGCAAATTTAGGACATTTATTGGATTAAACAAGTCTTTTTTGCAAAAAAATTAAACAAAAACGATAACAATCTGATAACGTGTGCTTAAAAAGAGAAATTATTTTCGAGTCAACATTCTTTTAATTTCATTGAGTTTCATTAACGCCTCCATAGGCGTTATGGTGTTAATATCAAGACTGATTATTTCCTCTTTTATTTCTTCTAGCAAAGGATCATCAAGGTTGAAAAAACTCATTTGCATGGTTTCAGTTTGCGCTTCTTTTAAACTAGCGCCTCTCTTCGCAACTGAATTTCCATTGAGCGATTCACTAGAATGATTTTTTTCAAGCTTCTTAAGCAGTTTTTGCGCTTTTAAAATCACAATTTGGGGCATTCCAGCCATTTTAGCCACATGAATTCCAAAACTATGAGCACTTCCTCCTTTTACCAATTTTCGAACAAAAAGAACAGTGTCTTTTAATTCTTTTACAGCCACATTATAGTTTTGAATTCGAGTCAGCGATTCACTCATTTCATTCAACTCATGATAATGCGTAGCGAACAAAGTTTTAGGTTGCGCCGGATGCTCATGCAAAAACTCAGCTATGGCCCAAGCAATCGAAATTCCGTCATAGGTACTCGTTCCACGACCAATTTCGTCTAATAAAACTAAACTTCGATCTGAGATGTTATTCAAGATAGATGCCGTTTCATTCATTTCAACCATGAAAGTAGATTCTCCCATCGAAATATTATCACTTGCTCCTACTCGCGTAAAAATTTTATCTACAACGCCCATTCGAACACTCTCTGCAGGAACAAAGCTTCCCATTTGCGCCAGCAATACAATTAAAGCAGTTTGACGCAAAATAGCCGACTTACCAGACATATTAGGACCTGTAATCATGATAACTTGCTGCGTATCGCGATCTAAAAAAACATCATTAGCTATATATGGTGTACCTACCGGTAATTGCTTTTCGATAACAGGATGCCTACCGTTTTTAATATCCAACTCAAAACTCTCGTCTAAATCAGGACAAACATATTGATTTTCGATGGCAAGTTGCGTAAATGAACACAAACAGTCCAATTGCGCTATCAAATTAGCATTCATTTGTACAGGCTTGATGTAAGTTGCAATCCATGCTACCAATTGCTCAAACAATTCCACTTCTATTTTGTGAATCTTTTCCTCAGCGCCTAAAATTTTAGTTTCGTATTCTTTTAATTCTTCTGTTATATAACGTTCTGCATTTACCAAGGTTTGTTTTCGAATCCATTCGGTAGGAACTTTATCTTTATGCATGTTTCGCACTTCGATGTAGTAACCAAAAACATTATTAAAAGATATTTTTAATGACGAAATCCCCGTTGCTTGTGATTCGCGTTTTTCAATACCCTCCAGAAATTCTTTACCCGAAGTTGAAATTGCTCTTAACTCATCTAGCTCTGTATGCACTCCGGTAGCAATCGCGTTTCCTTTGGCAATAGCCACTGGCGCATCTTGATTTAATACCGTATTTATTTTTTCGCGAAGTAAATCGCAACCATGCAAACTATCACCAATGATTTTTACCGCTTCCTGCGGGCTAGCCAAAGCCAACTTTTTAACAGGAACTATCGCATCTAACGATTCCTTCAGGTACACTACCTCACGCGGCGACACCTTTCCAGCAGCAATTTTTGAAATCAATCGCTCCAAATCAGAAATTTGCTTGATTTGATTTTGAATATCTTTGAGCACTTCTTGATTATTTTTTAAATAAGTCACCACTTCATGTCGACCTTTTATTTTATGACTGTCTTTTAAAGGCAAAGCCAGCCACCTTTTGAGCAAACGTCCACCCATTGGCGAAAGCGTTTTATCAATCACATCAAGTAATGTGACCGCATTTGGATTGTAACTATGGTATAATTCTAGGTTACGAATGGTAAAACGATCCATCCAAACATAAGCATCTTCAGCAATACGCTGAATTGACGTAATATGCTGTACTCTATTATGTTGCGTTTCTGAAAGATAATACAAAATAGCTCCCGATGCGATAATTCCATCCGCCAACTCCTCTACCCCGAATCCTTTCAAGGAAACCGTTTGGAAATGCTTGGTTAAAGTTTCAAATGCGTAGTCCTGTTTGTAAATCCAATCTTCGAGATAAAAACAGTGAAAATCTTCGCCAAAAGTTTCTTTAAATTCTACTTTTTTATTTTTCGGAATCAAAACCTCACTTGGGTTGAAGTTCTGCAATAATTTATCAATATATTCCGCATTGCCCTGAGCGGTTAAAAACTCGCCTGTTGAAACATCTAAAAATGCAATACCAATCGATTTATTGGCAAAATAAATGGCTGCCAAAAAGTTATTAGTTTTAGATTGAAGCACCTCATCATTAAGCGAAACTCCTGGTGTTACCAATTCGGTTACGCCACGTTTCACAATCGTTTTGGTCATTTTAGGATCTTCGAGCTGATCGCAAATAGCTACTCGGAGTCCCGCTTTGACCAATTTAGGCAAATAAGTATTTAAGGAATGATGCGGAAATCCGGCCAATGCAGTTTCTCCCTCAGATCCTGCACCTCGTTTAGTTAAAACAATTCCTAAAATTTTCGAAGCTCGAACGGCATCTTCACCAAAGGTTTCGTAAAAATCCCCAACACGAAACAATAAGCAAGCATCAGGATACTTCCTTTTGATTTCATTGTATTGTTTCATCAACGGTGTTTCCTTAACTGCTTTATCTTTAGAGGCCAATGTGTTTTGTTTTTTAAATTTAATTTCAGGGCGAATTTATAGTTTTTTGGCCAAAAATGAGGAGATTCAAAAAAATTAAACAAGTTATTTAAGAAAAAATTAGGCCTATAAAACGAAAAATTACATAAATTTGTCTAACATATAAAAATTAAAAGAAATGAAAAAGATAATTGCTCTAGCCTTGCTAGTTACTTTGGGAGTTACTACTTCGAATGCGCAAGAGACTTCAAAGAAATTAAAAGCTAAAAACACGAAAATTGCTAGCGCTAAAGTAAATGGCGCTGGGATGGTTTTTGTTACAGAAACTATTGATTACGGGACGATTGCCGCTAACTCTGACGGAAGAAGAGAATTTGTATTTACTAATAACGGAAACAAGCCGTTAATTATTACAAACGCTCAAGGTTCTTGCGGATGTACAGTACCAACATACCCAAAACAACCTATCGCTCCAGGTGCAAAAGGTGTTATTGGTGTGAAATATGATACTTCAAGAGCGGGACAACCGTTTACAAAAACAGTTACTTTGACTACAAATGCAGTAACTCCAAGTAAAACATTAACTATCAAAGGAAACGTATTACCTCTTGAGGCAGCGAAAAGCTAAGGAACTCCAAACATACTAGAAAAGCTTCCATAACCAACTGGAAGCTTTTTTTTTGATAAAATACAAAATATGAGAAAGCTAGAAAATAGCGAGTTAGACCGAAAATCGATTGCTGATTTCAAACAATCAGAAAAAACACCACTCATCGTAGTTCTTGATGATGTAAGAAGCCTACACAATATTGGCTCTGTTTTTCGTACTTCGGATGCCTTTTTGATCGAAAAAATTTACCTCTGCGGTATCACAGCCACACCTCCTAACAAAGAAATTCATAAAACAGCTCTTGGCGCTACCGAAACAGTAGCTTGGGAGCATTGTGAAAGCGTTATTAACGTAATCACTAAACTAAAAGATGACAATATTACAACACTTGCAATTGAACAAGTAGAAAGTGCAATTTTGTTACAAAATTTTAAAATAGAACCACAAAAACGCTATGCAATTGTGTTTGGAAACGAAGTTCACGGGGTTTCACAAGAAGCAGTAGCTCTGTGCGATGGCTCAATAGAAATTCCGCAATTGGGCACCAAACATTCCTTGAACATTGCAGTAAGTGCAGGAATTGTGATTTGGGATTTATTTCAAAAACTACATTGGCCGGTTAACCAAACGGCTCTATAAAGTAAATTACGTCACATGAAATTAAAAACTTTCTTAAAAATAGCAATAACTTTCCTAGTATTTACTCCACTGATAGCAAACGCAGCGATTACTGGTTCCATTTTTAAAAAAGAAAGTGACTCAATTTCTAAAAATACAAAAACAACTCTTATCGTTAACTCCCCTCGAATAGCAGCAAGTGGGAATCAAATATTTTGCCCAGGAAGTCCCTTAAATGTAGTTACTGATATTACCATTACTGGCGCCGATGCAACTGACATAGGAACAGAAGCAGTTTACATACAAATCACTGGCGATTACGCTAACGGACAAGATCTACTTACACTAACTAACATCGCTATGCACCCCACTATAATTGCTACGTGGAGTTCCGCTGAAGGTAAGCTACAACTGTCAAGCCCAATAAGTGGTGCAAAAGTATTGTATCAAGATTTTGTACGCGCTGTAAAGGATGTTGTCTTTAGTAACTCAAGCCTGAATCCAGCGGGAACAACCCGCACTTTTTCTATAACTTTAGGACAAGCCAACTACTTACCGCGAAATGGACATTATTACCGATTTATTTCAGCAATAAATATACCTTGGCAGGATGCAAAAATAGCAGCAGAAAATAGCACTTATTTTGGATTACGAGGCTATTTGGCCACATTAACAGCTGCAGATGAGGCACAAATATCTGGAGAGCAAGCCCAAGGAACAGGATGGATTGGAGGAAGTGATGCAGAAACCGAAGGTGTTTGGAAGTGGGTAACTGGTCCTGAAAACGGAACTATATTTTGGAATGGACTCGCCAATGGATCGGCACCCGCTAATCAATTTGCGTTCTGGAACAGGGATGAACCAAACAATTCAGGTAACGAAGATTTTGCACATATCACAGCGTCTGGTGTTGGAATTCCAGGTTCATGGAATGATTTATCTAATACCGGAGATACTAGCGGAGATTATCAACCCAAAGGATATATTGTTGAATATGGTGGTATGCCAGGCGATCCCGTACTTGAAATTGCAACAAGCACCACCATGACTATTGCTAAAATCACCACCACTACACCTGATAGCCGTTGTGGCTCTGGAACCCTAAGCCTTCAAGCAACCGCCACTACAAGTACAATAGACTGGTTCGACACACCAACTGGCGGGAATATACTTTTTAGTGGTCCTTCCTTTACTACTGAGTTTTTAACAAATTCTAAAACCTATTATGTTTCAGTAGGCTGTCCAACGAATCGTATAGCTGTAATTGCTACCGTACAACAAATTCCTAGTATTACAAGTACTAATTCACCCGTTACGCGCTGTGGCGCTGGCAGCGTAACTCTACAAGCAACTACAAGCACAGGAATCATCAACTGGTACGAAAGCGCTACTTCAACTCAAATTATTGCTTCAGGAACTAGTGTAACAATTACCAACGTAACACAAAATACTACTTATTATGCCCAAGCTTTTAACAATAGCTGTACTGATGGCATTAGAACAGCAGTTACTGTAGAAATCAATACACCTCCATCAGTTACAGATCAAGATTTAATTCTGTGCCAAAACGATAACCTAACTCTTGATGCAGGCATCACCAATTCCAGTTATGAGTGGTCAACCGGTGCACAAACTCAAACTATTCAAGTTTCCTCGGGCGGCACATATACTGTAAAAGTAACCAATAGCCAAGGATGCAGCGCCGTTAAAAAAATTAATGTAGTAGAATATTTAGCGCCTACAATAGATCGAATTGATGTAAACGAAAATAGAGTTGTAATTTATCCCGAAACGGAACAGAATTATTACGAATACTCTGTAGATGGTAGTACTTATCAAAATTCGAATGTGTTTTTTAATGTTCCAAGTGGTTTACAAACTGCTTATATACGAGAAAAAAATGGTTGCGGAATTGATTCAAAACCTTTCGTAGTGGTTCTTGCTCCTAAATTCTTCACCCCAAATAACGATTCATACAATGATATTTGGGAAATCAAAGGTCTTTTCAATTATCCACAAGCAAAAGTCTCTATTTTTGATCGTTACGGAAAATTAATTGTAGTTCTCAACCAATCCAAAACATTTTGGGATGGCACTTTTAATAAAATTCCTTTACCGGCTGATGATTATTGGTTTGTTCTCAAGCTAGACGCTACATCACCAGAAAAAAGAGGGCACTTTTCACTTAAAAGATAAGAGCCAAGAAAGGAGTTAAAAAATTTGGGAGAGCATTTTTTTCTTGATTTCCTCCAAAATGTACAGATAGTCTTCTTGATTTTTTACAAAATCACGATCAGAAACATCGATAATTAGTACATTTAAATTGGTTTGCGACTTGATATAATCCAAATAACCGCTGTTGATTTTATCTAAATAATCAGCTGGAATTTTCTGCTCATAGCTACGGCCTCTTTTTTTGATGTTTTGCAACAAACGTTCTGAATTTTGATATAAGTACACATACAAATCTGGCCTTGGCATTTCTTTGTAAATGATATCAAAAAGATTGCGATACAAGCGGTATTCGTCTTCTGCTAAAGTGATTTTTGCAAAAATCAAGGATTTAAAAATATGATAATCGGCTACTAAAAAATCTTTAAACAAATCGAATTGCGCCAAGTCATCGGATAATTGTTGGTACCTATCAGCAAGGAATGACATCTCTAGCGGAAACGCGTATCGATTTTGATCTTTATAAAATTTTGGTAAAAATGGATTATCAGCAAAACGCTCCAAAACTGTTTTCGCGTTAAAATCTTCAGCAATTTTGGTTGCCAACGTAGTTTTACCAGCTCCAATATTTCCTTCGAAAGCAACATAATTGTAGCGTTCAAGCGGAATACTTTGCAAAGGTTGTGTCATATTTTGCACAATAGTACAAGGACTGACATCTGTTGACAACGATACCATTTGGGTTATCGTCTTGCCCAAAACAGGATGCTCCCAATCTAAATTTAAATCTTGTAAAGGCAACAAAACAAAATTACGATCTTGCATTAAAGGATGCGGAACTTGTAATTTTTCAGACTGGATTACATCATTATCAAAAGCAATAATATCGATATCAATTGTTCGGGCAGCGTATCCAGTTGTGCTCTTTCGTGACCTACCTAATTGTTTCTCAATTTTTAAAACCTGAGTCAAAACTTTGTGCGCACTACTGTAGGTATGAATCACTACAGCACAATTATAAAAATCATCGCTCTCAAAACCCCACGCAGGCGTTTGATACAAATTAGAAACACGCAAAATAGTGCCTACTTGTTGATGAATCAATTGAAGACTCTGCTCAATCGTAGCCAAACGATCGCCTTGATTGCTGCCTATAGATAGAATAACTTGATGCTGTGATTTCATAATTGATGCAAATTAACTAAAAGAATTTTAGAATTAGGAATATATTTGCGCCCACTTTTATTTGCTTAATTTGTGAAATCCTATACAACTGTGCTGTAACATTTCAAGAATTTTGCGACTGATACAAAAAATAAATTATATGAGATTTTTAGGAAATGTACTGGCAACTGTCATTGGGATATTTGTCTTTTTTATGTTATTCTTTTTTGGAATCGTTTTGATAGGAACCATTTTTGGTGGTGAATCTGATGGCGTTGTGGTAGATAATAATTCAGTTATTGAATTGAATCTGGAAAACGTTCAAAATGATTATGCTGGTAAATACAATGATCCATGGGTTACTGCTTTTTCAGAAAATGAAAAAATAGGTGTTATTGACATTATAAATTCTATCGAAGCTGCAAAAACGGATGATGATATCAAGGGTATTTCTATTTTAAACAACAATTCGTATTTAGGAATGGCTCAGACCAAAGCCTTACGAGATGCCTTAGAAAGCTTCAAACAATCAGGTAAATTTGTAATGGCCTACGGCAATACCTATTCACAAAAAGAATATTACTTGAACTCGGTTGCTAATACTGTTTATTTGAATCCAGTAGGCGAAATGGATTTTAAGGGATTGTCGTCAGAAGTTATGTTTTTTAAAGATTTTCAAGAAAAATCAGGTTTGAAAATGGAGGTTATTCGTCATGGAAAATACAAAAGTGCCGTTGAACCTTTCTTAGAAAACCAAATGAGCGAGGCTAATAGAGAGCAAACTACTGCATTATTGACCTCTGTTTGGAACTCAATGATAAAAGACATCGCAAAAAGCAGAAATCTTAGTGTAACAAAATTGAATGAAATTGCTACTGGTCTCTTAGGCCGTACGCCTGAAATGGCAAAGGCTCAAAAACTTATTGACGTAATTGCTTACGAAGATGTATACCATGATGCCATTAAAAAAGCATTAAAAGTCGATAAAGACGAGGATTACAACAGTGTTTCAATACTTGATTATGCTCAAAAAACAGCAACAACTGCAAGTGTAAACAGCGCTACTAACGAAATTGCCATCATTTATGCGCAAGGCGAAATTATGGGCGGCGAAGGAGATGTAACTGTAATTGGAGAAGGTTCTATGCGCCGATCTTTGCAAGAAGCTAGAACTAATAAAGACGTAAAAGCGATTGTTTTGCGTATTGACAGTCCGGGTGGAAGCGCCTTAACTTCTGATTTGATTTGGAGAGAAATTGAGTTGACTAAAAAAGTAAAACCAATTGTAGTATCTATGGGTAATTATGCAGCATCAGGCGGATATTACATTGCTTGTAATGCAAACACTATTTTTGCTGAAGAAAGTACCATCACAGGATCAATTGGTGTATTTGGTGTGTTACCTAACTTTACAACTCTAGCTACCAAAATTGGCATTCATACAGAACAAGTAAAAACCCATTCTAACGCTGCTGATTATAGTCCGTTTGTACCATTGGATGAAAATTTCAAAGCAGTAACGCTTGAAGGTGTGGAGCACATTTACAAAACTTTTGTAACTCGAGTAGCTCAGGGCAGAAAAATGTCGTTCGCGCAAGTAGACAGCATTGCACAAGGACGCGTTTGGACTGGAGCTGAAGCACTAAAAATTGGTCTTGTAGACAAAATTGGTGGTTTGGATGATGCTATTGCAAAAGCGGCTTCGTTAGCAAAAGTAAAAGAGTACCGAACTCAAAATTACCCTGAATACGACAAAAACTTCGATGATTTACTAGCAGGTTTCCCTTTTGCACAATCAAAAGAGCGTTTTATTAAAGAGGAAATAGGAGAAGAAAACTATCGCATGTTGAACGAAATTAAAAAACTTCAAGCCAGACAAGGCGTGCAAGCCATGCTGCCTTTTGCAATCAAAATGAAATAAATAAAAAAAATTGAAAATACTTTTAAACCCGCTATTGTCATTACTTTAGCGGGTTTTTCTTTAAATCATATAAGCTTTTATGAAAACATTAGAAATATAGAAAGCCTAAATCAAGTATTTTTGTACAATAAAGTAGTTGATTAGCAATATAAAACAAGCATCATCACATGGGAAAGAAAATTTTAAAAATAGTAGGTATAGTCCTTTTGTTGCTAGTAGCAACATTATTTGCAGCACCCTTTTTATTTAAAGATCAAATAAAAGCAAAAATTACCGATGCCATTAATGCAAAAGTTGACGCCACGGTATCCTTTTCCGATGCCGATTTAAGTTTATTTAAAAACTTTCCGAATGCTAATGTAACGCTAGAAAAACTAGTTATCATCAATAAAGCGCCTTTCGCAGGAGACACTTTGGTTTCACTAGGCGAAGTCAACCTTAAAATGTCAATTAAAGAACTTTTTAAAGACAAAAAAGAAGCGATTGCTATTGATGGAGTGAGTTCAAAAGATGGGTTGATCAACATTATTTTCAACAAAGATGGCATTGGAAACTTTGATATTGCACTTAAAGACGCCAAAAAAGAAGAAGCTTCAACCAGTAGTCCGCTGGCTTTAAAAATTCAAGAATACAAAATTGAAAATTTTCAGTTTCGCTATTTTGACGAAAGTTCAAAAATTAAAATGGTTATTGACAGCTTGAATCACGAAGGTTCAGGTGATTTTGCCGCTGAAAAATTAGACTTAACAACCAAGACCACAGCTAAAGTGAGCTTGAATATGGATAAAGTCAATTACATGAATCAAGTAGCATTAACACTTGATGCCGTTTTAGGAATCGATTTAAAAAACAGCAAATACAGCTTTAAAGAAAACAAGGCCTTAATTAATCAACTCCCGTTAGAATTTGATGGATTTATACAAATTGCTGATGCAGGACAAGAATATGACTTGAAATTTAAAACGCCAACCTCGTCATTTAAAAACTTTTTGGGCGTGATACCAGCCGCCTATGCAGCTAGTTTAGATAATGTTCAAACTACAGGTGATTTTACCATTGTTGGTTTTGCAAAAGGATTGTACTCTGATACCAGCGTACCCAAATTCAATATTGCCATTGCCTCCCACAATGCTTCTTTTAAATACCCGAACTTGCCTAAAACGGTTGAAAAAATCGTTATTGACACTAAAATTATCAATGAAACCGGAATTCTTAATGACACTTATGTAAACTTAGATAAACTCTCGTTTCAAATTGATCAAGATGTATTTAATGCCAAAGCAAACATCAAAAACATCACCCAAAACGCAATAGTTGATGCCGCATTAAAAGGAACTATCAATTTAGCAAACCTATCAAAAGCCTACCCTATCAAGCTTGACAAACCTTTATCTGGGATTTTAAAAGCTGATGTTACCACAAAATTTGATATGCAAAGTGTTGAAAAAAGTGAATATGAAAAGATCAACAATGCGGGTAGTATGAGCCTATCTGGATTCAAATATGCTGATGAAAATGGTAAAACCATGAACATTAGTACGGCGGTAGTACAGTTTAACCCAAGCCAAGTTAATTTGAAACAATTAAATGCCACAACTGGAAGAAGTGATATTAGCGTAAGTGGAATTCTGGAAAACTTTTATGGTTTTATTTTTAGAAATCAGGAGTTGAAAGGGAACTTTTTCATGTCGTCAAATCAATTGGCGGTTGACGATTTTATGACGACTGAAGAACCGGCAAAAGAAAGCACCGCTGGAAAAAAAGCCGAGGCTATGAAAATCCCTGCTTTTTTAAATTGTACGCTTAGCGCAAAAGCCAATACGGTATTGTATGACAACCTAAAACTAAAAAACGTAGCCGGGAAATTAATTGTGAGAGACCAAAAGGTAACTCTAGAAAATGTGAAGACCTCTATTTTTGGTGGGTCGATTGGAGTGAACGGAGCGGTTTCAACAAAAGGCAAAGTGCCTGTATTTAATATGGATTTAAAGTTAAACCAAGTTGATATTGCACAGTCATTTACACAATTAGACATGCTGAAGAAAATTGCTCCAATTGCGGGAATTATTAACGGCCGTTTGAATTCGAATATTAAACTGAACGGTAATTTAGATGCCACCGAATTTACGCCTGACTTAAAAACTTTGACCGGTGATTTATTGGGCCAACTGTTATCAACTACTGTCAATGAAAAAAACTCGACTTTGTTGAAAGCTATTGGGTCGAATATTAAGTTTATAGATGTAAAAAAAATTAATTTGAATGACATTAAAGCAGCAATCACGTTCAAAGATGGTAAAGTAAATATCAAACCATTTGACATTAAATACAAAGACATTAAAGCTACAATTGGCGGAACACACGGTTTTGATCAAAGTATGAGTTACAACCTGAAATTTGATGTTCCGGCTAAATATTTGGGTGCCGAAGCGAATGCCTTACTAGCGAAATTAACTCCTGCCGAAGCTGCTAAAATAGAAAACGTGCCTATCAATGCGGTTTTGGGCGGTAATTTTACCAATCCGAAAATAACAACCGATATCAAAACGGCGCTGACACAATTGACAAATCAGTTGGTGAAACAACAAAAAGACCGTTTGGTAAAAAAAGGAACCTCAGCGATAACGAATTATATCAATAAAAACAAAAAACCAGGTGACACTACAAAAACAGCTGCACCTGCCAAACCAGCTACCAAAGAAGAAGTAAAAGCCAAAGCTGCTGATTTATTGAATGGTCTGTTTAAAAAGAAAAAGAAACCAGCTGATACCACAAAAGTAAACTAGGTAGAAGTACAATAAAAAAGAGGAATTTCAATAGGTTTGAAATTCCTCTTTTTTTATGAAATATAGTGCTGTTTTGTCATTGAAAACTAAAACGCGTATTGTATGTTGTGTTGCGTAAAGGATGGAAGCGGCATCCTTTTATGCAGCGCAGCGGAATAAAAGATACAGCGAACAGCCTGACCTTTTTTAAAATTTTTTCTATTTTAAAAAAGGCTACGCCCAACTGTTTTACACGGTGATGGAAACCATATAGCCTTCGGAGCCGCGAACATTAAAAACGGTTCCATCATCAAAAAGTAAATATTGCCCTTTTACGCCTGTTAATTTGCCTTCGAACTGCGGTGTTTTATCAAGATTCAAGCTATTTACCTTCGCGGGATACTGCAAAACAGGGTAATTCATTTCGTACAAATCGTTGTTTTGATTGTAAAAATATTCCTGAACTTCGGTTGGAATTAAGTGTTCCAATTTCAAGCGTTCTGCCACCAAATCGACTGGTTCAATCGTGTTGGTTAACATTTTGCGCCAATTGGTTTTGTCTGCATAATGTTTCTTTAAAGCGACCTCGGTGATTCCGGCAAGATAGCGATTGGGAACCTCAACGATTGAAATGGCTTGGTTGGCACCTTGATCAATCCATCGGGTTGGGACTTGTGTTTTGCGTGTAACTCCTACTTTGACTTCACTCGACAAAGCCAAGTAGACAATGTGCGGCTGCAATTGTACTTTTTGCTCGTAGGCCAAATCACGATCAGCGATACCAAGATGCGCGGTGCTGAGTTCGGGTTTCATGATCCAATCGCCCACAGCCGGACTCGAATAAAAGCAGTCGTAACAAAAACCTTGACGAAAAATCTTTTTCTTTTTGTTGCAATTGAGACATTGGTAGCCTACAAATTGTATCGAAAAATTTTTATTTAAAAACTGATTGACGTTTAAAAAACTATTTTCAAAAACGATATAGTATTGAATGGGAGCACCCATTTCGGTTTGCATTTTGGCTAGTACACCTTCGTATGTCATTATTCGTAAAGTTTGTTGTTTAAATTTTTAGGTTAAACAAATTTTGTTATTTTTGGTAAAGTTGTAAAGTTAGTATTTGTGTATCGATATTCAAATGGGAAACTATAAAACTGCGTATGACTTTTAGAAATCGTAAATAAAAAAAATGCCATTAACCATTATTAATTCGTTTGCCTCTTGGGTTTTAAAGCAAAGAATTCATCAGATAGAATTGTTCCTAAAGTACCCGAACGAGGTTCAGGAGGAATTGCTTATGAACTTGATACAAGCCTCGAAAAATACGGTTTTGGGCAAGGATTACGATTTTGCATCTATAAAATCGTATGCTACTTTTACATCACGCATACCTATTTCTACCTACGAAGAATTGCAACCCCTTATTGAACGAACGCGACAAGGAGAACAAAATGTTTTTTGGGAAACTCCCATAAAATGGTTTGCCAAATCGAGCGGTACTACCAATGCCAAGAGTAAATTTATACCCGTAAGCAACGAAGCCTTAGAAGATTGTCATTACAAAGGCAGTAAAGATTTGCTGTGTTTGTATTTGAACAATAACGAGGATTCGGAGTTGTTTATAGGCAAGAGTTTACGCTTAGGTGGAAGTTCTCAAATTTACGAGGACAAAAATACTTTTTTTGGTGATTTGTCGGCTATTTTGATAGAAAACATGCCTATTTGGGCGGAGTTTAGCAGCACGCCAAGTAACAAAACATCGTTAATGAGCGAGTGGGAAACCAAAATTGCAGCTATTATTAACGAAACTAAAAACGAAAATGTGACCAGTTTTGCTGGCGTTCCTTCCTGGATGCTGGTATTAATGAATAAAATGCTCGAAGAAACCGGTAAAGGCAATTTACTGGAGCTTTGGCCTAACTTAGAAGTCTATTTTCATGGCGGTGTTAATTTTGAACCGTACCGCGAGCAGTATCAAAAAATACTTCCTAAAAAGGATTTTAAATACTACGAAATATACAATGCCTCTGAAGGTTTTTTTGCCATTCAAGACTTGAATTATTCTAGTGATTTGTTGTTGATGTTGGACTACGGGATTTTTTATGAGTTCATTCCGATGGATACTTTTGGTACGCCGAATCAAAAAATTATTCGACTGGCAGATGTAGAATTGTTTAAAAACTACGCCATCGTGATTACTACCAACTCAGGTTTGTGGCGCTATATGATAGGTGACACGGTGCGTTTTACCTCTTTAAATCCTTATAGAATTCGAGTTACAGGCAGAACGAAACATCATATCAACGTTTTTGGCGAAGAATTAATGGTTGAAAACACGGATCAAGCCATTGCACAAGCCTGTAAAATTACCCACACCGAAGTGGTGGATTACACCGTGGCACCCATTTTTATGGAAGGCAAAGAAAAAGGCGCTCACGAGTGGATGATTGAGTTTAAAAACCCACCTGCTGATTTGGCTCAATTTCAGAAAATTTTAGACGAATCTATACAAGCACTCAACTCTGACTACGAGGCCAAACGCTACAACAACATGACTTTAAATCCATTGGTAATCAATGTAGCCCGTAAAAATTTGTTTTATGATTGGCTCAAAGACAATAGCAAGCTTGGTGGGCAACACAAAATACCAAGATTATCGAATCAAAGGGATTACTTGGAGCAGCTCAAAAACTTGTAAAAAGATTATTTTCCTAAAAAAATTGCACACCTACTCCATCATATCAATATGTCGATCATGGTAACCTAACAAATACAAAACACCATCTAAACCTAAGCTAGAAATAGAACTTTCGGCTTTTTCCTTAACGGTTGGTTTGGCATGAAAAGCGATGCCTAAACCTGCTAAATTCAACATGGGTAAATCATTAGCACCATCGCCCACTGCAATAGTCTGATTGATGTGAATGCCTTCTTTGTCTGCAATAGCTTGCAGGTATTCGGCTTTCTTTTTACCATCAACAATTTCGCCCAAATAATTACCCGTTAATTTTCCGTCGATGATTTCCAGCTCATTAGCGTGTACGTAATCAATACCCAATTCTTTCTGTAAATACTTCCCAAAAAAGGTAAAACCTCCTGATAGAATAGCCGTTTTGTATCCGTAATATTTCAAGGCTTTCATTAAGCGATGCGCACCTTTGGTAATGGGTAAATTTTCGGCAACGCTTTGTAACACGGCTTCACTCAAACCTTCAAGCAAAGCCATACGTTGTTTGAAGCTTTCGCTAAAATCAATTTCGCCATTCATAGCTGACTCGGTTATGGCACGCACTTGCTCGCCTACTCCAGCAAGCTCTGCTAATTCATCAATTACTTCTGTTTGTATGAGCGTCGAATCCATATCAAAACAAACCAAACGGCGGTTTCGTCGGTACATATTGTCTTCTTGAAACGAAATATCTACATCTAAAGTTCGAGAAATTTCCATAAAACTAGCCGTCATAAACGACTTGTCGACGATAGTTCCTGTTACCGAAAGCTGAATGCAAGCACGAGGAAATTCTTCTTTTTCAATAATAGATACTCTGCCCGTAAGGCGTTTAATAGCATCAATATTCAAGTTTTGATTGGATAAAATACGAGTCACAGCAGCGATTTGTACCGCAGTCAGGCTTTCGCCCAAAACATTAATTGTGTAGCGTTGCTTGCGTTGTCCTTTGACCCAAATTTCATAATCTTCGATAGAAATGGGAATGAACTTCACCTTTACACCCAATTCATACGCTTTAAACAACAAATCTTTTAAAACAGGTCCCGATGTAGAGCCTGCTTTGATTTCGAACAGAATTCCAAGTGAAAGTGTATCATGAATATCGGCTTGACCAATATCTAGAATAATAGCGTCATAATTTGCTAAAATAGAAGTTAAACCAGCGGTAACTCCAGGTTTGTCTTGACCTGAAACTTTTAATAAAATGACTTCTTTATCTGCTACTTGCATGCGATTGGCTTTAAAATACCAAACAAAAATCGACAATTGAAAGGGGATAAAAAAAAATAAAATTCCTTTTTGCACACAAAAACAAATCCGATAATTTAAGTACAAAAAAACCTGTTCAAACGAATGAACAGCTTGCTGTTTTTACGAAAATCGCAATTTATAGCGTAAATCAAAAAATGTAATCTAAGTTTTTCTACCGTTGGAGATGATCAATTTCAAGGTAATGCATTGTAAAAAAATTAAAGATTTGCCTCTTCAACATACTTTTTAAAATTATCTAAAATAGCCTGCCAGCCTTGTTCTTGTAATTCTTCAGAATTCTCTCTTTCGGGATCAAAACGTTCAGTCACTTTGGTACCTGCTTCATTTTGCTCAAAAGTAATTTTTACTTTTCTACCATCGCCTAATTCGTATTCTATTACCGAAAAATCTAAAACAGTAGTATAGACTCCTTCAAAATCAAAGCGCATGGTATCGTCTTTAGAAGCCATTGTGTATTTGAATTTCCCGCCCACTTTCAAGTCATTTTCTGCAAAAGGAGTATACCAATCATCAGAGGCATTGTTCCATTTCATGATGTGTTGTGGTGTTGTCCATTTTTCCCATACTTGTTCTATTGAAGCGTTTATAGTGTTTTGTACTGTTATCATTTGAAGTTGCTTTTATTAATTATAAAAATACAAAATAATTAAAATCAGTTCTCATTTTTAAAATCAATAAAAAAAAACCTGCTCAAATGAATGAACAGGTTTTTATATGTTACTGAGAAATTGATTTGTTAAGAAGCAATCTCTAAACGTTTCAGCAAATTTTTACTCAAAGCTTCCTCTGCGTATTCTTGATTGATCTCGAGTACTTTATCATCTGAACTTGGTAATTCATACATAGCATCCGTTAGAATCGCTTCGCATAACGAACGCAAACCACGAGCACCTAATTTGTATTCTAGGGCCTTATCAACAATAAAATCTAAGGCTTCGTTGGTAATGGTAAAAGTTACATCATCCATTAAAAACAACTTTTCATATTGCTTGATCAAGGCATTTTTAGGTTCTGTCAAAATTGAACGTAACGTTGCTCTATCCAAAGGATCCATGTGTGTAAGTACCGGCAAACGACCAATGATTTCTGGAATTAATCCAAAATCTTTAATGTCTTTTGGGATTATGTATTGCAATAAATTGTCTTTATCAATAGCATCTGCTGTTTTTGAAGTAGAATATCCTACAGCCTGACGGTTCAATCGTTTCGAAATAATTCTTTCGATACCATCAAAAGCACCTCCTGCAATAAACAAGATATTTTGTGTGTTTACCTCAACAAATTTTTGATCCGGGTGCTTGCGTCCGCCCTTTGGTGGCACATTCACAACCGTTCCTTCTAATAATTTCAGTAACGCTTGCTGTACTCCTTCGCCAGATACATCACGTGTAATAGATGGGTTGTCACTTTTACGTGCAATTTTATCTATTTCGTCAATAAATACAATACCACGTTCCGCTTTCGCCACATCATAATCAGCAGCTTGTAGCAAACGCGTTAAAATACTCTCTACATCTTCACCTACATATCCTGCTTCGGTTAGCACAGTAGCATCTACAATAGCCAAAGGAACATCTAACATTTTTGCGATGGTTTTGGCCACCAATGTTTTTCCGGTTCCAGTTTGCCCTACCATAATGATGTTGCTTTTTTCAATTTCAACCTCATCGTCTTGCTGCTGTTGCATCAATCGTTTGTAGTGGTTGTAAACGGCCACCGACATTACTTTTTTGGTTTGATCTTGACCAATTACATATTGATCTAAGAACGCTCTTATTTCTTTCGGCTTTTGCAAAACCAAATCGCTTGCTAGCGCGCTGCTACTTGAAGTTCTTAATTCCTCAAGAACAATACCATGCGCTTGCTCAATACATTTGTCGCAAATATGCGCTTCGATACCTGCAATTAATAATTTAGTTTCTGGCTTTTTTCTTCCACAAAACGAACATTCTAATTTTTCTTTCGCCATATTTTTTGTTTCAAGTTTAAAGTTCCAAGTTTAAAGTTCTCACAATAACTTTAAACTTGAAACCTGAAACCATTTTTTTATCCTCTTCTCAACACTTCGTCGATCATTCCGTATTCTTTTGCTTCATCTGCTTTCATCCAATAATCGCGCTCGCTATCAGCGTGTACTTTTTCGAATGATTGTCCAGAATGGTGCGAGATAATGTTGTATAACTCTTCTTTTAGTTTTAACATTTCTCTTAAATTGATTTCCATATCAGTAGCAACTCCTTGTGCTCCACCTGATGGTTGGTGAATCATAACACGAGAATGTGGCAATGCTGAACGTTTTCCTTCGGCACCAGCGCATAATAATACTGCTCCCATAGATGCTGCCATACCTGTACAAATTGTAGCTACATCAGGCTTAATGTACTGCATAGTATCATAAATTCCTAAACCAGCATAAACGCTACCTCCAGGAGAATTCAAGTAAATTTGAATGTCTTTTGAAGCATCGGCGCTTTCTAAGAACAACAATTGTGCTTGAACAATATTTGCAATTTGATCGTCAATTCCAGTTCCTAAAAAGATAATTCTGTCCATCATCAATCTAGAGAAAACATCTAATTGCGAAATGTTTAATTGACGCTCTTCAATAATATAAGGTGTCATATTAGTTGGGTTCATTGCAGCAACGATTTTATCGTAATACATAGCATTTACCCCTTGGTGCTTTGTAGCAAATTTTTTAAATTCTTTACCGTAATTCATTTGTATAGGTTTAAAAGTTTGTAAGTCTAATGTTTGAATTATTAACAACGCAAAGGTTGTACCTCTTTCGAATTGGTGCCAATATGTCTTGTTTTTAGCCCAGATTGAAGTGGAAAGCTTTTTGAATTCCGTTTTTTAGTTCTTTTTATTCATGCAAAGCGACCAAAGGAAGCTCTTGCAGGAATTTAAAAAAACAGAAACGGAAGAAAAAACTTAGAACGTAAAGCCGGATTGGCTCCTGTAAAAATGAGCTATTCATTTCAAACAAAAGAGCGCCAAAAAAAATTTTCTGACGCTCAAATATAACTATTTTTTATCGTTTTGCATTTGTAATAAAATCTTAAAATTTGAAACAAAAAACGAAATTGTTTTCCGATTTTTCAACTTTTGACTTTATAACATTTGCCTTTACGGCAAGAATTTATTCTCCGTATGAAGCAGCAATAAACTCTTCGTAAGTAACCTCTTTAGTAGTTGGGTTTGCTTTTTCTTTGAATAATTCTAATAATTTTTCAGCAACAACTTGGTCTGAAAGTCTTTTTACTTCGTCTTGGTTTGATAAAACACGAGCTACAATACCTTGCACTTCTTCGTCAGTTGGATTTGTTTGTCCGAACTGAGCCATTTGCAAACGAATGTTTCTTGTAGTGAAATCTTTCAAGTCTTCAAAAGTAATTTTGATGTCAGATTGTGCCATAGCTCTACCTTCGATCAATTGAAAACGCAATCCTTTTTCAGAACGTGCATATTCAACTTCAGCTTCTTCTGGAGTTAATTTTTTCTCACCTACAGTTTGCAACCATCTTTTTAGGAATTCAGCTGGCAAATCGAATTTTGTATTTTCGATTAACCACTCTGTAACATCGCCTAATAATTTTTGATCTGCTTGCTGCGCGAATTGGCTTTCAGCATCTTCTTTGATTTTAGTTTTCAACTCCTCAAGAGTAGAAATTACACCTGCACCAAATAATTTATCAAAAAGCTCTTGGTTTAATTCAGCCAATTCAGCCGTGTTGATCGCCTCAATAGTGAATTGAACATCAACTGCTAAACCGTGAACATCGTCATGAGCCACTTTCATTACATCCATCAATTGGTGATCGTCTTCAAATAAACCGCTTGTGTTTACAGTTACTACATCACCTACTTTTTTACCAATAAACAGTTCAAATGTAGCTGCATCTTTAAAAAGATCTGCTGCAATTGTAGTACTGTTATTGATTCCTTTTTCTTCATTTACAAAAGTACCTGTAACATCGCTGTTAGCCGCTACAACCTCTTGAGGAATAGCAGTACCAAATTGTTTTTGAATTCTAGCTACTTGACCATCAATTAATTTATCGTCAGCAGTAACCACATATTTTACGATTTCGTTTTTAGCCTCTAAGTCTAAAGTGAAATTTGGCACTAAACCAATTTCGTACTCAAAAGTTAATTCTTCAGCATCCCAATCAAAGTTTTCGTTAGCGATTGGTAGTGGAGTTCCAAGAAGGTTCAATCTTTCAGACTGCACAAAACGCTCTAGCGCCAAGTCAACTACTTTTTGTACTTCTTCTTGTTTGATTTTTTTTCCGTATTGTTTTTCAACAAGATCTTTAGGAACTTGCCCTTTTCTAAACCCTTTTACAGTAGCCAAAGGCATTTTTTCGTTGATTCTTTTTGCTACTTGACCTTTGTAATCCATGTGTACAACGGTCATTACAATTTTCTCGTTTACTGCGTCTATTGCTACTCTTTTGATATCCATCTTGTTCTTTACTTTACATTAGAAATTCGGTTGGCAAAATTATAAAATTTTTACACGCTAACCAAGTTTTTCATAGGCGAACCTTTTGCCTTGAAATTCAACATCTTTTCACTACCAAAACCCCTTATAATTCGGCTTATATGGGCGTGCCGCACCGCCGTTTCTCTATGGTGCGTCAGGCTGTTCGTTCCCGCTTTTGGGGTTTTGCCCTGCGGGACAAAACCCCAAAGAGCTCCACTGCCATCCTTCACGCGGCACAACTCTCAAAAATAACTTTGCCAAAATCAAGAAAAATTATTCACAAAATTTTCTAAAACACCACAAAATTGAATTAACACCAATAAAAAAAAGCCTCAAGAATTACTTCTTGAGGCTTTAACTAATTGCGTACAGTTGCAAAATAATACAGATAATCTTTCTTTAATACTTGCGTTTTTTGTAGCCCGTAGCGGAATCGAACCGCTCTTACATGGATGAAAACCATGCGTCCTAACCGATAGACGAACGGGCCTTGTTTTGTATTGCGGGTGCAAAATTAGAACTTTTTTTGAATGTTGCAACACCATTTTAAAAAAAAATCTAATTTTTTTTATCCAAAAAATTCAATTCGCTGTAAATAAGCTAGCTAATGTATTTTTTGAAACTAAAAAAATATTCTTTAGCTAATTCAAGAAGCTGGCTTTATGATTAAACCAGCTTCCTGTAGTAGCATTACTAATTTATTACTGCACAGCGCCAATTCTTCGACCACAATGCAACATCTCTGCACCAAAATACGGATTGACCACATCTTTCGTTTCACTTACCCAATAACCGCTTTTACCATTCTCGTACATTGGGCAATAATCTTGATACAAAACCTGCGTAGTCCCGTAAGCTTTAATAAAATCGAACATATTCTTGCTTAGTTTTGCAAAATACTCCCGCTGCTCCTTTAAGCCTCCTGAAGAACCTACCACATTACTAGTGTTTTCTCTCATTTCTTTTACCAACTTAGCGTATTCAGCCGATGCTCTTTTATCAATAGAGCTCGACTTTGCTTTGTCTAAATTAGCCTTCATACTTTTTGCTAATACAGCTGCATTTCCAGAATCGTCTTTTGTTAATGCATTTTTCACTTTAAAATAATCCGCCACTATTTGATCCGTTGGGAAAGCTTGTTGTTTTTCACCGCGAGTCTTAATTTTTCGCAACGAAACTTCATCTTCCAACGTGTCCCTTGTAATGACGGTGCTATCTGAGGTAGCCGTCACTTCTACTTTCTCCGTAAGCTCCATGCCACATTCCGGACACTCGGCACCGTTCTCGCCCTTTACATTCGCATGCATCGGACACGCGTATAACTCCGCAGTTGTTTGTTTTGCAACTTCCTTGCTTTCTGTTGCCGAATTGTTTTTAGAATTGCAGGAAACAGTAACAATTGCCCCTAGCAAGAATGCTATAATGGTATTTTTCATTTGCTTTTATTTTTTTCAAACTTCGTGTTTTTACTTAATTACTTAGTGGTGTTAAAAAAAGTATACTCTAATTTTAACAGTACACTATTGGTTGCCATTCGGCTCATCTCACTATAAAGCTGATGACGGTACGCCAAATCTATTCGAGCCTGACTATTCACAATAAATTGAATTGACGGTACTACATCCAGATAAGATTTACCATTCTCATTTAGGCGCTGACCCAAAAACTCCACCATTGCATTGATATTAGTCTGCTCAAAACTAGTATATTTTCTGGGATGCAACAATTGCCCTATTGACAACGAATAATTCAAACCACTGTTAGATTGTAAAGCAGGAAAAATAAAGTCACCATTATTCAAGGCGCGCTCATAACTAACTGTCGCACTAATTGCTGTTTTGTTTACCAATTGCGTTGCAACCAAACCAGTTTCGTAGCCCGAGTTCATTCCCATAGTTTCAATTTCTTCTTGAAAAATTGGTGCGCTATTAGTGCTCAATCTCCCGTATGCCGCCAAACGAAAATGGCTGTGCAAATCATCACTCGAAAAAAATCGGTATTTAGCATACACGCTTCCACCTTGTAATTTGAATTGATCCTGAGTATTATTTAAAAAAGCGGTAGCGTGAACCATCCAGTTTTTGTTAACTCCCCACATGACCTCAGGCATGGCATGGAAATTAGTCTCTCCTTGCTTATTCCAAGTTAGCATTGAGGCTTGACGCACACCTATTGCTCCTGTTGGCATGTTGCTGGCCGGCTCTGTCATTACAAATAATTCTTGCGCATTGATTTGTATCGTGAAAAAGGCTAGCACCAATAAAATAGAATACTTCATTTAAATTGATTTTACCAAATACGTATTATCTTGACCCAAAACATCAGCATATTTGGCAAGCATTTTAGCTGACTTTTTGAGTTCTTTTTTAGTTACAAAACCTTCGCTCAGCAACTGCACTTGCATAGGCCCACTTGATTTTTTGGCTTTTTCCGCAAAAACATAAGTCCCTGATTGATTTTGTACTTTTTCATTTTCTTGTCCATTTACAACTCCCAGATCAATAGTTAACACTAACGAACCAATAAAAAAACCTGTTTTCTCAATACTGTTTTTCAACGCTTTTGGCGTTAAAGTATTATTTGCTTTTAACTGTACCGTAAATGTATTGGTATTCAAATCAGTTGACACACTTTCTACTTCTGGCATTGATTTCAATTGCTTGTTGATGGCATTCGAACACATTGAGCAGGTTAGTCCTGTTGCTACAATCTCTGCTTTTGAAATTTGCGCGTTTCCTTGAACCACGACCAAAACAAATAGGACAGCGGTTAAAACGATTTTTATTTTACTATTTTTCATGTTTTTATTTTTTTAATTGATCTGAAATTTGATCTAAGCTCGGGTTAATTGCCACTAATTTTCCGTTTTTATCAAACAAATAAGCACTTGGTAATTGCTCTACGCCAAAAAGCGCCGCAACCTTTGCCTCAAAACCATTCGGATCAATTAATTGTACGTTTGACAACTTGTCTTTTGCGATTGCGGCTAACCACTTGTCTTTTTTGGTATCAATCGAAATTCCGATCATCTCAAAATTTTTTGATTTATTAGCAGTGTAAAAAGGCCCTAATTTTTTGTTAGCAATTCTACATGGTGCACACCATGATGCCCAAAAATCAACCAAAATTACCTTTCCTTTAAAAGATGCACCCGATACATTTACTCCCTTTTGGTTCAAAAGTTGAAAACTTGGCATTGCATCTCCTATTTTTAATTGCGCATTCGTTGTTGTCATACCTAGTATTACAAACAACATCATCACTATTTTTTTCATAATTATTTATTTTAATTTTTCAGATTATTGAATAGTTTCAACAAGCTTACCACAACTTAACTTTTGTAGTTATGCAGTTGCTATTTAGTTTTCAGACTCCTTTTTTACGGCTGGCGCAGTATCTAAACTTGTTTCACGATCGTACTGGCAACAACCATGCAAATTATTGTACACTTCATCTACAGCTTTAAAACGGGCGCTATCATAACCAGCAGCCGCTACTCGTTTTAAAATTTCATCTTGAGATGTTACTTTACTGTCATAAGTAAGGGTTGCCATTTTTGTGTCTTTGTCCCACACTACGGTTGCTATCTTTTTAACAGAACCCGCTTTTTCGATATTGCTTTTACACATACCGCAATTTCCGTTGATTTTTACCTTCTCAGTAACTGAATTTTTAATTTGCGCACTAGCACCTACTACAGATAACAATAAAGTTATTGCCATCAATATTCTTTGAATTGATTTCATTGTTTTGATTTTAAATAATTGAAAATTTAGAATAAGGAAATAACAAAATAAGGCGACAGCCAAACAGTTATAAATCCATTAATTCTTTTTTGAAAATAATTGATTCCTTTTAGGAATATACGAAGAAAATACACTTTTGGCTGTTGCCAAAAGAATTTAGCTTATTTTAGGCGGAAGCCAAATAGCACTAAAATCATTTGAAATAAACACTTTAGTGTAATAATTAGGAGTTGATTTTGTTGAAAAACCAAATAGAAGCGTTTTAAAATCAACATCAACAGTGTTAGTTAAGCCTAGAACCAAACTTGAACTACCACAAGATAAATCTTTACAAGCACCATTGCACTTTTTAGAAGAATCTTTTGAAGAAGAGGATTGTTTTTTACAGCACTTTTTGTCAGTTGACGATGTTGCTGATTTCGTTTTGCAACAAGACATTTCTACTTTTTGACTACAAGCCATAGCTTCGCTCGGCATCATCAAGAAGCCAAAAACTAGGAAGAGTAAAATGTAAATTCTTTTCGTCATGCTACAAATTCAACAGTACAAAAGTATTAAAAAGACAAATGCAAACAAGCAATTAACTGCTAAATAGCTGTTAAAAATGCAGTTAAAAAAAATCTCGATGCCTGAACTGTCGTTAACAGCCACGCATCGAGATTCAAATTATAGGTATACTAACGCCTTATTAGCAAATAGAAGCTTTTGATTATGGCCTTGAATTATTTTTTAACACCCAGTATAAGGTTCATAACTGATTGCAAAACCGATAAAACAACACTAAATATAAAGGCTGTAATAAAACCATCAACCTCAAAACCGCCAACAATTTTTGTACAAAGCAATACCATTAAGGCATTAATTACCAAAAGAAACAAACCTAAAGTAAATACGGTAACCGGAAGTGTAAAGAACACAATGATAGGTTTGATAAAGATGTTTAACAATCCTAACACCACAGCAACAATAAGCGCCGTTGTAAAACCGGCAATACGAACACCTGGCATAAAGTGAGCTAAAACTAAAACAAGAAGTGCAGTAACGATAATTTTTATAAGTAAATTCATTTTGTTTGTTTTTAAGAGGTTGGGTTAATTGATATTTGATTACGATAAAAAATAAATAACGAGTTGGTAAAACATAGCAGGGTTTTCAGCATGCAACCAATGACCGGCATTAGGAATCGTTTCGATTATGGACTGCGGAAAATGTTCTTGAATGTTTTCGATATCACTATCTAAAATGTATTTTGAATTGCCGCCGCGAATGAACAATGTAGGTTTTTCAAAGCGAGCAGACTCAGATAATGGCACACCAACCGCTTCGAGATTGGCATTGAAAGCAGCCAAATTAAATCGAAAGGCGAGCTGCCCAGGTTGCTGCCAGTACAAACTTTTCATTAAAAATTGGCGCGTCCCGAAATCAGGAATATACGTTTCTAGAATAGCCTCTACAGCTGCACGACTCGGCTGCGTTGAAAAATCGACCGCATTGAGTCCTGCCAAAATATCTTGGTGGTGTTGTGGGTAAAATTTAGGTCCGATATCAGCAACAATTAATTTATTAACCAAATCAGGCTGCGAACAAGCGAGTAGCATAGCTACTTTTCCTCCCATGGAATGTCCTAAAATAGTAGCGTTTTGTATATTGTGCGCTTGGCAATAAGCCACTACATCTTGTGCCATCAAATCATAACTAAATTCAGTTGTGTGTAAACTACGGCCGTGATTGCGTAAATCGAGTAAATGTACTTGATACTGCTCAGCAAATTGGGCTCCTAGGGTTTTCCAATTGTCTGACATGCCTAAAAATCCGTGTAGAATAAGAAGTACTGGACTTGCGGTAGGATTTAAAATAACGCTATGCAAAATAGGTGTTGATACCATAATCGTCTTAATTTTGTTGGGCTCGCGTGAGGGATAGTAGCAGAAAGCCCGGAACAAAACGGAATGCAATGTAGTTTTGTGAGGACTTGTAGCGGATAGCCCGACCCTGCTGCAACGCTAGTGGAAGCAGGGTCACGCCCCAATTATTTTATTTTAATTTTTGTAGATACATATTAACGACATTCTCGAGACCTAGATACAAAGACTCAGAAATCAAGGCGTGACCGATGGAAACCTCTAAAAGTCCCGAGATATTTTGTTTGAAAAATTGAATGTTATCCAGACTTAAATCATGTCCGGCATTGATACCCAACTGCAATTCATTGGCCAATTCCGCCGCAGCGATATAAGGTTCGATGGCTGACCTATTGCCCAAGCTGTATTGGTGTGCAAAAGCTTCGGTGTAGAGTTCGATGCGATCAGTACCTGTTTTTTTGGCGCCTTCGATCATGTCGAGTCGTGGATCTACAAAAATAGAAGTTCGAATGTTGTGGCGTTGAAATTCCTGAATCATCTCGGTCAAGTAAGCTTGGTTTTTAACCGTATCCCAGCCAGCCGAAGAAGTGATAGCTCCAATGGCATCAGGCACTAAAGTAACTTGTGTAGGCTGACACTCTAAAACCAAATCGATAAAATTATGCTGCGGGTTACCCTCGATATTAAACTCGGTATAAACAATCGGTTTTAAATCGCGCGCATCTTGATACCTTATGTGTCGTTCGTCAGGCCTTGGGTGAATGGTGATTCCTTGACCTCCAAATCGCTGAATATCGGTAGCGACTTTTAACAAATCAGGCACATTGCCGCCGCGAGCATTTCGTAAAGTTGCTATTTTATTGATGTTTACACTTAACTTTGTCATGAATACAGGTTTAGTTTGATTTACTAGTGTTTAATTGAAAGCAAAAATACAAAGTAAAACTTAGGAGATTTTGCTATTTTTTGATTATTTTGCATGAAATATTGCTCGCAAACTTATGACAGAACTACTCCAATTTATCAACAACGACTATAAAGCCCTTGACAGCCAAGAAACTATTGCGGAGGTTCAGGACTTTTTTAGTGATATATCGTTCTCTCACTTTCCGGTGGTAGAAGATGGCGTGTACTTGGGCTGTATTGCTGCCGAGGATAGCGAGACCTTTGACAGTGATAAAAAAATCATTGATTACCGCTTTACTCTTGAAGGCTTTTTTGTTCGAACCACGACTATTTGGCTGGATGTTTTAGAAGTTTTTGCCAAAAACCATAGTAATTTGGTACCGGTTTTAGACCAAAGTAATAGCTATGTTGGATATTACGAAATGGAAGATGTCATGCGATTTTTTCACGAAACCCCATTTTTGAAGGAACCGGGTGGAATTATTGTGGTTCAAAAACCAATTTTAGAATACTCGATGAGCCAGATCACTCAAATTGTAGAAAGTAATAATGGTAAACTGCTTGGCTTATTCGTTTCGGAATCGGCAGTAGATAGTGTTGTGGTTACTTTAAAAATTTCTTTGGGCGCCATGAACGAAATCATTCAAACCTTTAGACGATACAATTACGAGATTTTATCAGACCACCAAGAAGACAATTACATTAACAACTTAAAGGAACGCTCTGATTATTTAGATAAGTATTTAAATATTTAAGGAGTACCTTAAAAACAACAAGCGCAGCTTTAAACCCGACATCTAAAATCATGAAAGTAGCAATCTACGGTCAATATTATCAAAACAGCACAGAACCTATCATAAACGACATTTTTGATTTTTTCAACAAGAATAATGTCGAGTTGATTATTGAAGAAAAGTTTATGCAAATACTTGATGAAAAGAAATTAGTAGCTGCCGGGTACAAAACTTTTTCAAATCACCACGAATTAGATAGTAGTTTTGATATGCTAATTAGTATTGGTGGCGATGGTACCATATTAAGAGCCGCTACTTTGGTTCGCGACTCTGGAATCCCAATTTTAGGTATAAATGCAGGAAGACTCGGCTTTTTGGCTACGGTTCAAAAAGAAAATATTGCCTCTTTCATGCAATTTGTAATTGATAAAAAATATACGCTCTCTAAACGCGCTTTACTAAGTTTGCACTGCACACCAAGCAATGAAGCAATCGAAGAAATGAATTTTGCCATGAACGAAATTACGGTAAGCCGCAAAGACACTACCTCTATGATTACCATAGATACGTATTTAAACGGTGAATTCTTAAATTCGTATTGGGCCGACGGTTTAATTATATCTACACCTACTGGCTCCACAGGCTATTCCTTAAGTTGTGGCGGACCAATTTTAACACCTGATGTAAAAAGCCTTGTTATTACGCCAATTGCACCACACAATTTAACCGCAAGACCACTAGTAGTTCCAGACGAAACAGAAATAAAACTAAAAGTATCTGGTCGCGAGGAGAACTATTTAGTTTCATTAGATTCGAGAGTTACCTCAATAAAAAACGAATCTATACTGACTTTAAAGAAAACACCTTTCTACATAAACATGGTCGAAATTCCCGGCGAAACATTCCTAAAAACCCTTAGAAACAAATTACTTTGGGGACAAGACAAACGCAATTAAGTCGAAATAACCTGCGCAGATACAATTTTCTCAATCTTTGACGTTTTAACAAAACAATCCCTTTATTTAAAAGCGCTTAAAGTACTAATTATTAAAAAAACGCACATTTAACAGATTGGGCATTGTATCGAAGTGATTATTATTATATTTGCACGCAATTTTTGATTTAATGAAGAAGATTTTTATTATTTTTCTAAGTCTGTTTTCCTTGACAAACCTACAAGCTCAAATTCATGAGATTGGCGTTTTTCTTGGCGGGAGTAATTACATAGGAGACATTGGACCAACGACTTACATCAATCCCAATGAACCTGCAATTGGAATTTTGTATAAGTGGAATAAAAGTCCGAGACACTCGTATCGAATTTCATATGTACAGTCGCAAATTACCTCTAGAGACTTTGACTCAAAGGAAGTAAGTAGGTATGAACGCGGCTTCAACTTAGAAAATGATGTAAAAGAATTGTCTTTAGGTCTTGAATTTAATTTTTTCGACTTTAATTTGCATGAAGGACAGCCAAAACTTACTCCTTATGTTGCATCAGGTTTAAGTTACTTTTTTGATAGTTTTACCTTGACAAATGACTTTGCGGATGTAAAAATAACGGGAAGAAGCCGACGAAAAAAATCAATTGCGATTCCGATGATTGTTGGACTTAAAGCTACCGTAATGCCCCAATTTATCTTGGCGATAGAGGCAGGAGCAAGATACAGCCAGAGCGATAACATGGACGGAAGTTTTAATGAAAAATTTGGGAATATAAATAATAATGATTGGTACGTTTTTTCAGGACTAACACTTACCTACACCTTTGGTAAGTCACCCTGTTATTGTGCAGAATAAAAAATGAATTTAGTAGAAACGATCAATAAAGAAAGATTACCACAACATCTTGCCATCATTATGGACGGCAATGGACGTTGGGCAAAACAGCAAGGGCTTTTACGAGCTCTAGGACACCAGAGCGGAACAAAATCTGTTAAAGTGATTATTGAAGCAACTGCAAAATTGGGCATTCCATTTTTAACGTTATATGCATTTTCGACAGAAAACTGGAACAGACCCAAACTTGAGGTAGAAACATTGATGAAAGTTTTAATCAATTCATTAAAGAAAGAATTGACTACCCTACAAAAAAATAACATCAAACTCAATGCCATTGGTAATTTAGAAATGCTACCAAAATCTGCGCAAAAAGAGTTGTTGGATGTTATGGAAAAAACAAAAAACAACACCCAAATGACCTTAACTTTGGCCCTTAGTTATGGTTCCAGAGAAGAGCTCGTATCTGCAATGAAGAAGATTTGTAGTAAAGTTAAAAATAATATAATTTCAATAGACAGTATTGACGATTCAATTATTAATGAGCATCTTTACACGCAAAATTTACCCGACGTAGATTTATTAATACGAACAAGTGGAGAACATAGAATAAGTAATTTCTTGCTGTGGCAAATAGCCTACTCAGAGTTGTATTTTACTGATATATTGTGGCCAGACTTTAAAGAACAGGATTTATATGAGGCTATCATTAGTTATCAAAAAAGAGAACGTAGATTTGGAAAAACAAGTGAACAAATTAAATAATTTTTTAGTGTTAAATAAGAGCATCAAAACCGTACTTAGCGTTTTATTTTTTATCAGTTTTTTTCAATCTCAAGCACAAGATCGTGTTCCGTTTGATCAAGGAAAAAAATACATTTTAGCAGATGTAGCTGTAGTAGGTGACATAAGTTTTAATAGCCAAACGGTAGTAACATTTACCGGTTTGCAAAAAGGTCAGGAAATAACAATTCCGGGCGAGCAAATTAGTGCAGCAATTAAAAAATTAGGCAAACTAGGATTATTTGACGAAATCTCTTTTTACGTAAATAAAGTACAAAACGACAGTATCTATTTAGACTTAAATATTGTTGAACTGCCTAAATTAAACCAAGTTAAAATTGTTGGTGTTAAAAAAAGTAAGATAGAAGGCCTTATCAAAGACAACTCTTTGAATAAAGGAAAAGTAGTAAACGAAAATTTAATTACTACTACTAAAAATTACATCGAAAACAAATACCGTAAAGATGGTTTTTTCAATACAAAAGTAACCATCAACACCACAAAAGATACTAGCACGACAAACCAAGTAAACATGCTAGTTCGTATCGATAAAGGTGCAAAAATTAAAATCAGCTCTATTGATTTTGTAGGCAACAACAAAATCTCTGATAAAAAACTTCGTAAAGCCATGAAAGATACGAAGCAAAAAAATCCGATTCGATTTTTAAAAGCTTCAAAATTCATTAAAGACAAATACAAAACCGATCTTGAGAAAGTAATTGCTTCTTACAAAGAAAGAGGTTTTCGTGATGCCAGAATTGTATCTGATTCTGTTGTTTACAACGAACAAAAAAATGCTTTAGATATCAAAATCAAATTAGAAGAAGGAAACAAATACTATTTTGGAGATATTAAATTTCTGGGTAATACAATTTATACAGATCAAGGTTTATCAAGACTAATTGGAATCAAAAAAGGTGATACCTATAACGGTGTATTACTTGAAAAACGAATTGCTGACAAAACAAAACCAGACGGAGAAGACATTACCAACCTATACCAAAACAGTGGTTATTTATTCTCTAATGTAAATGCTGTGGAGGTAAAAACGGCAAATGACACTATCGATTTTGAAATTAGAATTACCGAAGGACCGATTGCTTATTTCAATAAAATTACAGCTGTAGGTAACGATAAAACAAATGACCGCGTAATTTACCGCGAATTAAAAACCAAACCTGGAGAAAAATATAGTAAGGAAGAATTGGTTCGTACCATTCGTGAGATCGGACAATTGGGTTTCTTTGATCCAGAAGCGATTGATCCTAAATTTAAAAATGTAGATTCTGGCGCAGGAACAGTAGACATTGAATACAACTTAGTTGAAAAAGGATCTAGCCAAATCGAACTACAAGGTGGTTACGGTGGCGGCGGATTTATTGGAACACTAGGACTATCATTCAACAACTTCTCAGCGAGAAATATGTTTAATAAGGAAGCCTACAAACCATTACCTATGGGAGACGGACAAAAAGTATCGCTGCGTTTGCAAGCAAGTACCTTTTTCCAAACCTACAGTTTATCATTTTCGGAGCCATGGTTTGGAGGTAAAAAACCTGTTTCTTTCAGTACTTCATTGTCTTACAGTAAACAATTTTTGAATAACTTTATCACTCAAAGAGCTGATAGAACCAGAAGTTTTGACATTCTTACTTTATCTGTAGGATTAGCAAAAAGGCTTACAGTTCCAGATGATTTCTTTGTATTATCACAATCTGTGAGTTACCAACACTACTCATTAAATAATTACAACACAGGTCTTTTTACCTTTGGTAACGGAACATCTCGTAATTTAGCATACACAGTAGCTTTAACTAGAAATAGTAAAGGATTTAACCCGATATTTCCAACCTATGGTTCAGAATTTAGCATTTCGGCAAAAGTTACACCACCATACTCTTTGTTTAATGGAGTGGATTATGCTACACTAGGTGATCAAAAGGAATACAAATTAAGAAATACAACTGATAGACAAAATGTTCCCGATGCTAATGGAAATATTGTGGCAATTGGGGATTATGTAGATGCAAATGGGAACAAAGTAGAAGAAAAAGACTTCCGTTTGGCTGCAGCTGACCAAAGTAAAGTAGATCAAAAACGATTCAATTGGTTAGAATATTATAAAGTAAAATTCAAAGCAGATACCTATACTAAACTGTATGGTAAAATCGTTTTACGTGTATTGTCTGAGTTTGGTTTCTTAGGTGCTTATGACCAAGCACGAGGAGCTGTACCTTTTGAAAGATACTATTTAGGAGGTGATGGTTTAGCTAACTTTGCAATGGACGGTCGTGAAAACATTCAATTAAGAGGTTATCCTAACAACTCCCTTACTCCTACTAATGAGAGAGGAGAACAAATTGGAGGAACGGTGTACAACAAATTCTCTTTAGAGTTACGTTATCCTATTACATTGAAATCTTCTGCATCTATTTATGCTTTAGCGTTTTTAGAAGGTGGAGCAGCATTTAGTGATTTTAAAACCTATAATCCATTTGCGTTAAACCGTTCAGCAGGCATTGGTCTACGCGTGTTCATGCCTGCCTTTGGTTTATTAGGTATTGATTTCGGACACGGATTTGATGCATTACCAGGACAAGCAAAAGCAAACGGATGGGAAACGCACTTTATCATTGGACAACAGTTTTAGAACTGATAACACCCATCATTTAATAACATATTGATATGAAAAAACAATTTTTGTTACTTTTTTTAGCCTTTGTACTAGCGCAAACAGCCTCTGCACAAACAAGAGGTACAAAGATTGGTTATATTGATATGGAGTATATTTTGCAAAATGTACCTGACTACACCGAAGCAAAAAACCAATTGGAAATAAAAGCTCAAAAATGGAAATCAGAAATTGATTCAAAAACCAATGAAATCAACAAATTAAAAGAGGCTTTGAAAGCTGAAAAAGCTTTATTAACAAAGGAATTAATTGAAGAAAGAGAAACTGAAATTCGATTTTTAGAAAAAGAAAACTCTGACTACCAGCAACAGCGCTTTGGAGCAAATGGAGATTTAATTAATCAAAAATTAGTTTTGGCTAAGCCAATACAAGATCAAGTTTTTACAGCAGTACAAGACATTGCAGAACGCTTGAAGTATGACTTTATATTTGACAAAACATCTGATTTGACCATGCTTTTCTCAGCGAAGAGATTTGACATTAGTGACCAAGTTTTACGTTCTTTAACACGATCAGAAAAAAGAGAGCAACTCACAAAAAAGCAACAAAAAGAAGCCGAGGCTCGAGAAAGTAAAGAAGACGCAATTGACGAGAATCCGGTATTAGCGGAGAGACAAAAAGCACTAGAAGAGAAGAAAGCAGCGAGAGACAAACTTATTGAAGATCGCAAGGCCTTACAAGAACAAAAGAAAAAAGAGTTCGATGACAAACGCAAGCAAATGCTAGAAGCAAGAGCTGCCAAAAAAAATGGCACGGTTTCTGCAAATGTAGCAAAAGAGGCAAGTACAACAGCAACTGACACGAATTTTAAAGTCGATAGTGCGAAGCAAGCAGCCGAAGAGGCAAAACAAAAAGCTGCAACAGATCGCGCCAAATTGATCGAAGAAAGAAAAAAGGTAATCGAAGATCGCAAGCAAGCTTTTGAAGCAAAAAGAAAGAAAGTACTAGAAGATCGCGAAGCAGCGAAAAAAGCAAAAGAAGAACAATTAAAAGAAAAATCAACCAATAATTAATTACTTACTTAATATTTTAAAAACGATGAAACAAATCAAAACTCTATTAATTGCTGCAGTTTTAATGATGGGAGCAAACCAGACAATTAATGCGCAAGCAAAAACAGCTCACGTTGATGTTAGTGAGATCATGACAAAAATGCCTGCAGTTTTGGATGGTCAAAAACAATTAGAAAAATTGACGACTACATACGACGCTGATTACAAAAAAATGGTAGATGAATACCAAGGTAAATTAAAAAAATACGAAGCTGAAGCTGCTACTGTTACTGAAGCTGTAAATGGTGAGCGTTCTAAAGAAGTTCAAGAAATGCAATCTAGAATTGTAGCATACAGAGACAATGCACAAAAAGAATTGCAGCAAAAAGAATCAGACATCATGAAGCCATTAATGGAAAAAGTGAGAGCTTCTATTCAAAAGGTAGGAAAAGCTAAAGGTTTCCAATACATCCTAGACGGATCTTCACTTTTACTTGCAGACGGACCAAACTTGACTGCTGACGTTAAAAAAGATTTAGGTTTTTAATAATCTAATAATATGAATAAAAACTGCTCTTTCTCTATGAGATAAGAGCAGTTTTTTTTTATATCAATATTGCAAATGTTACTACAAAGAGTAACTTTGCTTTTATGAATAGCAACAATCAACCGATCGGAATATTTGATTCAGGAGTAGGTGGAACTTCTATATGGTCTGCCGTACATGAGTTATTACCCAACGAACAAACTATCTACCTTGCAGATAGTAAAAATGCGCCCTACGGACAAAAAACGAAGGAGGAAATTATTGCTTTAAGTATAAAAAACACCGAGTATCTTTTAGATCTTAATGCCAAACTGATTGTTGTCGCCTGCAATACCGCAACTACAAATGCTATCCAAGAATTACGCCAGCGATACACCGTTCCTTTTATAGGGATTGAGCCAGCTATTAAACCAGCCGTAACGCACTCTAAAACACAAATCATAGGAATACTAGCAACGCAAGGCACCCTAAATAGCGAATTATTTCACAGTACGGTAGCGAAATACCAAAACACTAAAATTATCGAACAGGTGGGCCACGGATTAGTCCCTTTGATTGAAAATGGCGCTATGAATTCGCCGGAGATGACAGCACTTTTATTATCGTATCTCACCCCGATGATTGCTGCTAACATAGATTATCTTGTATTGGGTTGCAGTCATTACCCGTACTTAATTCCGCAAATAAAAAAGATTTTACCAGCGCACATACAAATTATTGATTCTGGTCAAGCTGTAGCGCGTCAGACTCAGTTCGTGCTTCAAGAAAAAGTGGGATTATCTGCCCTACACAAACCTGAGCCAATATTTTATACCAATACCAATCCAAGAGTTTTACAGGAAATTATAGGCGCACGGTTTAAGGTTAGTGCAAAAGATTTCTAAATTATTCTTCCGATTTAAACCAGCTGGAATACAAAACGTAATTATTAGATATTCGTTCAATTTCGCCTGCAAAATCAGACTGATCAATATCTTTTACTTTTTTGGCTGGAACACCTGCCCAAATAGTTCCCGAAGCGACCACTGTATTTTGAGTCACCACAGCACCTGCAGCAACTATCGCATTACTTTCTACCACGCAGTTGTCCATTACAATGGAACCCATACCAATAAGGACATTATCGTGAATAACACAACCGTGTACAATGGCATTATGACCAATTGAAACGTTGTTACCAATCACAGTTGGATGTTTTTGATAGGTACAATGCACTACGGCACCATCTTGAATATTAACTTTATTCCCTATTTGAATTGAATTGACATCGCCACGCAACACCGTATTAAACCAAACACTACATTGTGATCCAAAACGAACATCACCAACAATTGTTGCGTTTTCGGCAACATAACAGTCCTCAGGAATTACAGGAAACTTACCATTAACAGCTTTTATAACTTTCATATAATTTAGTTAATCGCAGGGCAATTGCATTCGTATTTGACTGGCTTACAAAATAAATCAATTCCTAAAGTTATTTGGTGATATCCTCCATTATCGAATTTCACAGCACCTGACAACTGAGAGTAAGTATAGGCCACCATTACCGAATCAAAATTAACACCAACAATAGGCGTTATGTACTGTAATTTTTGAGAAGCAACACTACCATTATTCAAGAACTCTGCTCCATCAAAACTGCGTCTGTAGGACAAACCACCCCACAAACGGCCGAAATCCATATTTTTGTAAGCCTTTAAATTAATATCTATGGATTTTTCTTGGGTTTTTTCGACCATTTGAAATAACAAAGACGGCTCCCATAAAATTTTATTTTTATCTCCAAAAACATATCCTGCGCTTAAGAGGTACTTTCGCAAATTGTCACTTTCATACTCGGTGTAAATTGATCGCCTAGTTTCTACTGCATTTTTTACCGTAGCATGTGCATAAAAATCTAAATAATTGTACGAAGCACCAATATCAAAATTAAAATAAGCATCTTTTTGAACAATGGTACCATTAATGTTTGGGTCAAAATCGCCCGAGAGTAAAAAAGAAGTTTCATCTAATTGGCTTTGTATAAACCCAGCACTCATTCCAAATGACAATTGATTTAAATCGATTTCATCACGAGAAAACATCAAATGATAAGCATAAGTAAACTTTACTCCTTTTTGCGAATGATAGCCATTAACATCGTTAAATAAGATAACTCCAGCCCCTGCTTTCTCACCTACACGACCATTAAAACTTAAAGTTTGTAACTCCGGCGCATTCTGCTGACCAAACCATTGCTTGCGCCCTGTAAGTCTCACTTTAGCACAATTAGCGGCACCTGCCATTGAAGGATGAATTAGATAATAGTTATCAGACAAATAATCAGAGTAAACAGGGATTCCTTCTTGCGAAAAAGATATTTGAGTAAAAAATAGTAGAAATAAAAACGGTATTAATTGTTTGCGCATCACTGTTGCTTTAAGATGATCTAATTTTAGCTATCAACAGCTATTCATTATATCTATCTGATTTAAACTAAAGTTAATTTATTCATTAAAAAACCAAAAGTAAGTATTCGTAGAAAATAACTTTAGTAAATTTGCATAAAATTGAACACTCATGAACAAAGTTAGCATAAAAGAAACACAAAACCCAACAATATTAAAATTTGAATTTCAAGATTTTATTACACAAAATGAAAATTTTGAATTCAAAAACATCGATGAGGCAAAATCATCGCCACTAGCACAACAATTGTTTTATTTACCATTTGTGAAAACAGTTTACATATCAGGTAATTTTGTTGCTATTGAACGTTTCAGTATTGTTGAATGGACTGATGTACAAGACGCTGTTGCGGAGCAAATTGAGAAATTTGTGGCCGATGGCGGTAAAATCATCATTGAAGATGAAAATCGTATCAAAAAACAACCAGTAAACGTATATGGAGAATCAACTCCAAATCCAGCTGCTTTGAAATTTGTAGTAAGCAAAATGCTTACCAAAACTGCAGTTGAGTTTAAAAATATCGATCAAACAGCCTCTTCTCCTCTAGCAAAAGAATTGTTTAAATTTCCTTATGTAAAAGAAATTTTTATAGATGAAAATTATATTTCGGTAACCAAATATGATATTAACGATTGGCAAGAAATCACATTAGAACTTAGATCATTCATAAAACAATTTATTGAAAATGGTGGTCAAGTTTTAGATGAAAATTATGTGGCAGCTGTAGTTGCAAACGAGAGTATCAAAGAACAAGAATTTGATCATTTGGATGCTACTTCGCAACAAATAATCAATATTCTCGAAGAATATGTGAAACCAGCCGTTCAGGCCGATGGAGGAAATATTGCATTTGACTCGTATAACGAAAGTGACAAAGTAGTAAAAGTAATATTGCAAGGCGCTTGCAGCGGCTGTCCTTCATCAACTTTTACCCTTAAAAGTGGAATTGAAAACATGTTGAAAAGCATGTTAAACGATAACGCTATTCAAGTAGAAGCGATTAACGCATAATAATTCACTTGTTTTAAAATTGAAGTATGGAAGTTTTCTAAAGAAAGCTTCCATACTTCAATTTTAAAAAGTCCAACATCATTTCCCCCAACTAAGCCTTATAACGTTATCATTACTCTGCCAACAATATATTAATCAAGGAAGTTTCGTATTTGCCAAAAAAAAGTGTACTATTGTGCTATTAATCAAAAACTTAAACCGTGGGATTATCAAGCTTTTTTAAAAATTTATTTGGCAGTGCCAAAGAGAGTGCTACTGAGTTGGTAGAGCAAGCAGAATCAAAACTAGAAGAAGTAAGCGCAGCTGCAGAGCCCTACTTGGATAAAGCCGAAACTTTTGTTACCGAAACGGCCGCCAATGTAAAAGAAAGTGCCGCACCTTATGTGGAGAAAGCTGAAACTTTTGTTTCAGAAACAATAGAAAATGTAAAAGAAACTGCTGAACCATATCTAGAAAAAGCCGAAGAAGTTGTTGGTGATACTATAGACAAAGTAAAAGAATCAGCAGCACCTTATGTAGAAAAAGCAGAGGAATTCGCTGATGTAGCAAAGGAAAAAATCAGCGATGGAATTGACACTATCAAAGAAAAATTCAGTGACAAAGCAGATGAAGCAACTGCCACTTTAGAAGAAGTTAAAGAAAAAGCAGTAGAAGCGACTTCAGATACTTTAGAAACAATTGAAGACAAAGCAACCGAAACTGCAGAACAGCTTAAAGAAACAGTAGCAGAAAATGCAGAAGCAGCAGAGGACAAAATCAATACTGCGGAAAACAAGATTATTGATACAGCCGAAACGCTAAAAGATAAAGCCGAAGAACTGTAAATTGGTTAAAAAAAATCAAACCATGCTGAAATCGGTGCAGCTACACAAAGAAAGACTTGTTTTGATACTCTAAATTAATTTGTATTTTTGCAAACAACCTACCTTCTCAACATTGAGAAGGTTTTTTTTAGCTTAATAATGATAGTAGATACCAATAAACTTAGTTCGTATTTAGAAAATTTCATAACCGTCTTGGTAGATTATTCTCCCAAATTGATTTCGGCGTTTATCATCCTTTTTGTGGGTTTGTATTTGATTCGATTGATCAACCGCTTTATCAATAAAATCATGGTAAGTCGCGAACTCGATCCTACGCTGACTCGATTTTTATCAGATATTTTAATTTGGGTTTTGCGCGTTATTCTTTTTGTTTCTTTTATATCCAAATTAGGTATTGAAACTTCTTCATTTGTGGCAATTCTAGGAGCCATGGGTCTGGCTGTTGGTCTTTCATTACAAGGAAGTTTATCCAATTTTGCGGGCGGAATGCTTATTATTTTATTCAAGCCGTTTCGAGTAAATGATACCATTGAGGCACAGGGCGTAACCGGTACAGTGACCGACATTCAGATTTTTGTCACTAAGTTAATTACGGCAAATAATCAAACTATTTTTGTACCCAACGGTTCTCTTTCAAACGGAAATATTATAAACTATTCAATTGAAAAAACACGCCGTGCCGATTTGACAATTGCCATTTCGTACGAAACGAATATTAAAACTGCGATTGAAATTATCGAGAAAGTACTTCAAAACAATTCAAAAGTATTGAAAAATCCTGCTCCCAATGTAAGCGTCAAAAACCTAACAGACAACTCTATCCAATTGGCAGTTCGTCCTTGGGCATTAAATGAAGATTTTGGCGATATGACTGCAGAAGTTTTACAAGAATGTAAAGAAAAGTTCGACACTGCAGGTATTGTAATTCAACCTTATGTTAAAGAGGCTTCGCTGCAAAACTAAACCAGGTAAAGCTAATCAATTATTTAATTTTTGGCGTAGTAACCATAAAATCTTTCAAATAGTAAGGCTCAAAATAGGCTACATCTACGGTATCGTGTTTTTGAAATTTTTCAAAACTAAAGGCACTCATGTCTTTGGCAGAGGGAAACTTTACTTCGTCTATAAAAACGAAATTACTTTTAGTCAAAACCGTCTTGCATTTCTCCGCACAATCGCCCACGAAATAAACGGTTCCTTGTAATTCTTCAAAAGAAGTTTCCTCAATTATTTCGGCCTTTATAGCCCTCGTTAATTGTTTGTTAGTGTTATAAACCGCACTGTACACTTCCATTCTGCGCGCGTCTAGCATAGGAATTATGTAGCCATCAGTTTGCGATACTTGCGAGGCTAATATCTGCAAGGTATCTACCGCAATTAAGGGAATATTTAAAGAAAAACACAATCCTTTTGCTGCCGAAACTCCAATTCGTAAACCGGTATAAGAACCCGGACCTTGACTTACTGCCACTGCCACTAAATCTTTAAAACGAATACCAGCTTCAACTATCAATTCCTCTATAAAAACGTGTAACCGTTCAGCATGTGAATATCCTTCTTCAGCGATCTCTCTGCATGCAATGGTCTGCCCATTATTTGAAAGAGAAACAGAACAATTTTTAGTAGCGGTCTCAATATTTAGAATGTAGCTCAAAGTTGGGTGTTTATTAAATTAAAAATCACAATCACAAAATTAGATTTTATGATTGTGATTTCAAAATGCTAGTTTAAAACAACTGCTTTATTTTTTGCTATCGCCTTTTTTCTCTTTGTCTGTCATCAATGCAACTTTGTCACCTGAATTTAATTCTTTGGTAACAGTTGCGTAAGGCCCCGTAATTACAACGTCACCTTTTTTCAAACCTGATATAACTTCGATGTTGGTATCGTCTTGAATTCCGGTTTTAACAATTCTAATTTTAGCCTTATCCCCTACTTTTACAAATACGCATTCTAGCTTCTTATCACTTTTAGGAGCTTTTTCATTTTGCTCCTCGTCAACGTCAGCTACCACGATATCCTTTACTGCTGTTGTATCTGACTTTACAACTACTGCGCTAATTGGCACTGAAAGTACGTTCGCTTTACGCTCTGTGATAATGTCAACTGTAGCGGTCATTCCTGGTCTAAAAGGGGAATAGGTATCAGGCTTACCTTCTAATAAATCTTCGTAAGACTCTTTTAAGATACGCACTTTTACTTTAAAATTAGTAACCTGATCTGCTGTAAGTGCTGAACTTGCCGAATTAGAAATACTAGTTACAATTCCTTTGAACTGTTTTTTCAAATAAGCATCAACTTCAACATTAGCCTCATCTCCTACTTTTATTTTTACAATATCATTTTCATTTACATCAACTTCAACCTCCATATTATTCAAGTTTGCTACTCGTAATATTTCAGTACCCGTCATTTGCTGCGTACCTAATACACGCTCACCTAGCTCAACATTTAACATCGAAATTGTTCCATCTGCTGGCGCGTAGATAGTCGTACGACCTAAATTGTCTTTGGCTTCATTTACAGTTGCTGAGGCACTTTGAACATTGTAATACGCATTTTGTTTGCTTGCTTTTGCCACTTCGAAAGAAGCTATAGCTTTATCCCAATCTGATTTAGAAATAATTCCTTTGTCGAATAAAGTTTTATTACGATCATAATTGGCTTTTGCCTCTTTGTAAGAAGCATCAGCTTGGTTCAAATTCGCTTTTGTTCCTGATAAGTTAGAAACAGACCTATTGTATCCGGAAGTATATAAATCAGGATTAATTTTAACCAATAAATCTCCTTTTTTTACAACTTGACCTTCTTTTACATTAAGTGCAATAATCTCTCCAGATACTTCAGAAGAAATTTTTACCTCAATTTCAGGCTGAATTTTACCTGTTGCCGAAACGGTTTCAGTGATTGTTAACGGATTTACTTGTGCAATCTCCACTTCGGTCCCTACATCTTTCTTACCGATTACACCTGTTTTAGAAAGTATAACCAAACTAGCAATAACAACTACTGCTCCACCTATTAAAATATAAACTGTTTTCTTTGACATAATAATTAGTTTTTGATAAGAGGAATTCCAAAGTAGAATTCTAAAATTTTAATTTTAAATATATAATCGTATTTAGTTCTCAATACTTCTGATTGCGCATTGGCTAGTAATGTTTGAGCTTGATTAAAATCAAAAGAGTTCATTAAACCCACATTGAAACGCTCTTTGGCAAAATCAACCGCATTTTGTCTAGCCTCTAAAGCCGTAATGGCAGACTCGTATGATTTTAAAGCTCCTTTTGCATCTGCGAAAGCGGTATAAACATTACGTTGCAAATCTAAATCTTGTTGCTCAACAGCAATCTTAGATCGCTCAACATTAATTTTTGAACGATCAACATTATTTTTAACAGATAATCCATTCAAGATTGGAATTGACAATTGCACTCCAAAAGAATGACCTTTATTGTCACTAAACTGATCAAAAAATGGAGCAGGTTTTCCTAAAACTCTTGTAAAATTAGGAGCTAAAACATTTTGATTTGTTCCTTCAACAAAACCAATTTGCGAAGTAGGATTTGATGAATTAGGTACCACGCCTACAACTCTATCACTATATGCAACCCTAGAATTAAAGCTATAAAAACCTTGAATAGTTGGCTGGTAGGCTCCTTTTGCAATAACAACGTCCTTTTCCGCAAGTTCTAAATTGGTTTTTGCAATTTTTAATTCTGTTCTACCTTCAAGAGCTTTACTGTAAATTGCATTGGGACTTTGCATCATGATATTATTTTCATCCTTTACATCTGTATCATCAACAATATCAAAACTTTCAAATTCCTTAAGTTGTAATAATTGAGACAAACTCAATTTAGAAATCAATAATGCATTTTCAGCTGCAATGATGTTTTGATTGTTAGTAGCAACAGTAGCTTTAATATCTAACAAATCACCTCTTGGTATCGAACCAGCTTTTACCAAAGCTTCTGAACGAGAGAATTGTTTTTCATTAATATCTAATTGTTCTTTTTGCACTTTCAAATTTTCTTTGTTAAAAAGCACTTGTAAAAAAGCATTGGCTACGTTTAAAGCAATATCCTCTTGCATTTTGACCAATTGATACTTTGCAGCTACAAGAGATAAATTGGATCTACGTAATCGGTTTTGATTTTGTAAACCTTTGTAAATATCAATTCCGACATTCACCCCCGCAGAAGTAAATTGTGTGGTCTGATTTTGAAGCAAACCAGTTGTAATATCTTGGTTCAAACCAATATTCCAGGAGTGCGAAGTACTTGCATTAATTGATGGTAAAAAACTGCCAATGGCACCTCGCTTATCAATCAAAGCAGTTTTAGCATCTAACTCCGATTGTTTGATAGAAATGTTATTTTGAATGGCATAATTAACACATTCTTGTAAGGTCCATTTCTTAGTTTGCGCATGAGCTGACAAACTGAGTAACGCCATACAAATGAAACCGATACAACTTTTATTTTTCATATAATTCGAATGAAATTGCAGGACAACTGCAAAAAAAATTTAACATTTTAGTTCTTGTGCGAAATCAATGCTTAACAATATGCAACACTACAACTGTAATTCTTCAATTAGACTTGGCAAGTAAGCATTTGTTACAAAAAAAATTAAAAAAAGAATAGATTGCTTAATTTTGCTACAATAACTCCCATTTATGAAAACATTTCCAAGCTCATTTTTCGTTATAATAGCAGCTCTTTTTGTTGCGTCCTGCTCGAGTACTTCAAAAATAAACACACTCAAACCAGAACCTGATGATGCGGCTCCATTGCAATACGAAAGCCAAATTTCGTACATCAATTTACCTATTTCGGTACAACTGAGAGATATCGAAAAGCAAACTAATTCAAGCTTAAATGGACTGATCTATGAAGACAATGTAATCGATGATGACGATATTGAAATGAAAGTGTGGAAACAAGCTCCAATTCAAATTACAGATGCACTTGGAAAAATAAAAACCATTTTACCACTAAAAGCAAACATCAAGTACCGACTTGGAACTAAAAAAATGGGGATTGAACTTTATGATACGCGTGAATTTAACCTGAATGGAATCGTAACATTAGAAAGTGATGTCCAACTAGTAAACTGGAAACTAAACACCAAAACTGCATTAAAATCATTAGATTGGACCGAAAGTCCGAGCATGGTTATTTTAGGTAAAAACGTGCCAGTTACCTATTTAATCAACCCAACAGTTCAACTTTTTAAATCAAAAATCGAAAAGAAAATTGATGATGCAATTGCTAAATCACTTGATTTTAAACCAAATGTTTTAGCTGCCCTAGAGAAAATTTGCCAACCTTTTCAGTTGAGTGAAACTTATGAAAGTTGGCTACAAATTGCACCACTGGAATTATATACAACAACCGCAAAACTAAAAAACGGTACCATTTTACTAGATATGGGTTTAAAATGCAATATGGAGACAATAATTGGCAAAAAGCCCGATTCTAAATTCAATGCCAACAGAATCGCACTAAAAACTGTCCCGAAAATTCCTCAACAACTATCAGCTAACATTGTTGCCATTTCAGGATACCAAGAAGCATCACGATTAATGACTAAAAATTTTAATGGTCAAGAATTTGGATCTGGTAACAAAAAAGTAAAAGTAAACAAGGTAGATATTTGGCACAAAAACGGCAAAATGATTATTGCTCTAGAAGTACAAGGCACTGTAAATGGTACATTATATTTAGCCGGAATCCCCGCTTATAATGAACAGAAAAAAGAAATTTATTTTGAAAATTTAGATTACGCGCTAGACACTAAAAACAAACTTACACGCACTGCCAACTGGCTTGCTCAAGGATTGATTTTGAAAAAAATCGAGCAGAGTTGTAGGTATTCAATAAAGCCGAATTTAGACGAAGCGCAACAAAACATCAAAAACTATTTGATGAATTATTCACCAATGCCGGGAGTTTTTATCAACGGAAAAATGCAAGACATAGACTTTAAAAAGGTAGCACTTACCAATCAAGCAATTTTGGCTTACTTAAAATTAGATGGTAACGTACAAATAACCGTTGATGGATTTGAATAAGTACCCCAAAAAACTTATATTTAACTACGCCTTTCTCTTTTTCATTTTGTAAATCATAAATCCAATCACAGCAACTAACAAATAAGGTATTATCATTAAATAAACAATACCGTCGTTAACGGCTGCTGCTTGAGTAGTATTATCATCACTAGTTAATGCGGCTCTACACATTGCGCATTGAGCAGAAACAATATTAGACGACAAAAAGAGTAGAAATGCTATTAATAGTGTACTAGAGCGCCACCCTTTTACAGCTACGCTATTTTCTGCTTTTTGAGAATTAATGTGCATAATAAGGAGAGATCATTAAATAAACAATTACGCCTGTAACCGCTACATACAACCAAATAGGAAAAGTTATTTTCGCAATTTTTTTGTGCGCATCAAATCTTTGAGATAACGCACGTACATAAGTAATCAATACCATTGGGATTATAGCAATAGATAAAACAATATGCGTAATTAGGATAAAGAAATAAATTGCTTTAATTACCCCTTCGCCTCTGAATTTAGTTGAATCTGCTGTCATATGGTAAGCAACATACATCACCAAAAAAGCTAAAGATAATGCGATAGCTGCCGTCATCAAACTTTGGTGCAATTTTCTATTTCCGTTTTTTATAGCCATAACAGCAGCAACAAGCAAGATAGCCGTTAAACCATTAGTTGTAGCGTAAATAGGTGGCAAGAAAGACAAAGGCTCCACATTATACCCAAAATCTTTCAATTTAACGCCAAATAAAATTGCTACCACTACAGGAATAACAATTGACACTATGATAATCCACTTATTGTATTTTTGTTCTAAAGTTCTATTTTCCATTTTACTCTTTTAATAAAATATTTATATCCTGCTGAATGTTTCTTACTCCCATTTTATCAAGTCCATCGTAATACAATATGGGATTACCGAACTCATCATTTCTGCAACGGATATTTCCGTTTTTATCAATTAAAGCAAAAAGACCAGAATGCTCAAAACCGCCTGCTACTTTGTTATTCTGACCAGCATATAAATTAAATCCTTTGTTGGCTAAGTTGAAAATATAGTCTTTTTTACCCGTTAAAAAATGCCAATTTGAAGAGCGAACACCAAGTAATTTAGAATGATCTTTTAAAACTTCAGCAGTATCATGATCGGGATCAATAGTGATCGATGATATACCAAAGTTAGGATTTCCAAAAAACTTTTTTTCAATGAGCAACATACTCTCATTCATCTTTGGGCAAATAGTAGGACAACTCACAAAAAAGAATTCTAAAACATAGACCTTCCCTTTATACGTGTCATTGTTTATCTTTTTATTATCTTGATTCGTTAATTCAAATCGAGGTGCCGGCCCTATTTTAATCAACTTATCATCATCAGCAGTAACAGGATTTACACGATCTAAACGATCACCTTGAACCACCTTATCAGTTTTAATACGCTGTACAATTTTCGGAATAGCATAAATCCCAAAAATCAAAACAATAAATGAAATACCTATGTACGATTTATTTTTAAACATAAAAGAAGAATTTTAAATTTTGCGTGACGCATTGTTATTCTTTTTCAAAGCTGCTCTGTATTCATACAAAATGACTTTAAAATCATCTAACATTTCATTACTCAATTCAGCTGGATGAAATGTATTGTAACCTTCCATCTCATCTTTTACCAATTTACGACCACGTAAATTTCGTTTTTTGTCAACGATATATACTTTTGGTGTGCCAAATTTATCATCAAGTTTTTCAACTAAGTTTAACTGAGCATAATATTTAGAAATCTCTTCTGGAGTAGCAAAAACAAAACGCCATTGTGCCACATCAGTAAATGCACCCAGCGCAGTAATCACCTTTTTAGCATCTTGCTCTGTTCCTTTCGGACACAAAACAACAAACTGAACATCTTTGAATTCATGATAACGTTGGTAGATCTTCTGATTTAAATTAAAAAGATTTCCTCTGTTTTTTAACAATTCAAAACCTGAGAAACCTAAAATAGTTACTTTACCAGTTAGCGTAATAGGTTTACCATCTAAAGTCTCCCATTTTCCAAAATCAGCAGTATTTGGAGTTATTGTCGGCAATTTCGTGTATCCGTTTACACCCGAAGCGAAAAACAAATAAGCTACAATAGGAAGGATAAAAAGAACAAAAAGAACTATATTTTTTTTCATTGAATGAGATACTTTTATTAGAGTACAAAAATAAAAAAAGGTACGCAATGCGTACCCTTTTCATGAATTAATATCTTGTTAAAAATTCCATTTAATTGTTGAATTTTTAAAAACCTCATAAATATAATCGCCTTCTGTTAAAAGAATAAAAAGAAGGTATAATACTAAAAAGATAACTGGATAAACTACTGATGCTCTCAAAGAACTTTTTTCGCCTTCCATGTGCATAAATGCCCAAACAATATAATACGCTTTGTACAAAGTAAGAGCGTAAAAAATCCAGTTTAGCAAGTTCATACCCATTAAACTGTTCATGTAAAGAGACTCGGGCTTCAAAATACCCAAGATAACTTCAAAAATGGTTACTGCGGACAAGATTCCGAAAACTTTCCAGATTCTACCAGTATTTGATACGTGATCGTGTGACATGATAATTAATTTTTGAAATTAAACTAGATAGAAAACTGTAAATACGAAAACCCAAACTAAATCGACAAAGTGCCAATATAATCCAACTTTTTCTACCATTTCATAACTTTTTCTTTTCTCGTAAGTTCCTAATAACACATTAAAGAAGATGATGATGTTAATAATCACTCCAGAGAAAACGTGGAAACCGTGGAAACCTGTAATAAAGAAAAAGAAGTCAGCAAACAATTTACTTCCGTACTCGTTTCTTATCAAGTTAGCACCTTCCACAACATATTGTGCATCAGCTAATCTAGCCTCTGACTCTTTTCTCGAAAGAACTGTCTTTTGTTTTTTCTCATTCAATACCTCAGTACGAATTAAGACATCTGGATGCGATTTGAAACCAGCTTGAACTTCAGCAACTGAATAAGAAGGTAAAGTAGGCTCATCCATGAACCACTTAGCTTTGTTACGAGTTAGTTGTTCTCTCTCTTCAGGAAGAGTAGCCGCAAATTCTGCTAAAGCAACTCTTTTACCGTCTTTATCCACAAACTGCAGTAAACTACCACCTTTAGTTTCAACAGCGCCATATTCTCCTTTGATGAAGTTTTTCCACTCCCAAGCTTGAGAACCTACGAAAATTAAACCACCAATAATTGTTAAGAACATGTACAAAACTACTTTGTCTTTTTTCATTTGATGACCTGCATCAACAGCCAATACCATTGTTACAGACGAGAAAATCAAAATAAACGTCATCAACGCCACATAATACATAGGCGCTGAAACTCCGTGTAAGAACGGAAAGTGTGTAAACACCTCATCAGCCACTGGCCAAGTTTCAATAAATTTAAATCTAGAAAAACCGTAAGCCGCTAGAAATCCAGAGAACGTTAAGGCATCTGATACGATAAAAAACCACATCATTAATTTACCATAACTTGCTCCCATTGGCTCATTGCCGCCTCCCCAAGTTTTTTCTTCACTATTTGCAGTAGTAACTGTCGCTTCCATAAAAGTTATTCGTTAAAAAGTTCCCAAATTTACGTTTTTTTCTTATTTAAAGAAATATAAAAACAAAAACAAATAAACCCACAATAAGTCTAAAAAGTGCCAATACATTGCACCGAGTTCTATACCAAGGGTTTGAGATGAATTGTATTTTTGTTTAAAATGATTATAAATTATAATTAACAGCGAAATCACACCACCAGCAAGGTGTAACAAGTGTACAACAGTTACAACATACAAAAATGTTGTTGTAATTGAACTTCCGCTACCAGTGAAATAATAGCCACTTTGTACGATTTGATCAAAGCCTTCGAATTGTAAAAATACAAATAAAAGCCCCAATGCTAAGGTTCCCCAAAGAAAACCTGTTGTAGCACTTTGATTGTTTCGTTGAATTGCTTTTTTAGCCAAATGAAAGGTAACACTACAAGCAATAATTACAACTGTACTGTAATAAAACGCACTCGGTAATTCAAAATCTTTCAACCAATCTGCTCTTGATTTACTCACTACAAACGCACTAGTAAGTCCAGCAAACATCATGGTCATACTCACCATAGCAAACAATAAGATCAGTTTGTACGATCTATTGCTACGTGCTTTTTGCTCCTCTGCGGTCATTGTCATATTCATATCTATCTTAAAAATTTATCAATAATATATACTAATTGCAACAAAGTAATATAAGAAACACTTACCAACATTAAGGTTCGTGCTGCTTTTGCTGTACGCTCTTTATACAATTTTACAGCATAGAACAACATCCATAATCCTAATAAAAAGACAATCACTGCTGTGACAGGCGTAATATACAAACGGCCAGTATAACCAAAAACAGGTAATAATGAGGCCAAAATTAGCCAAACGGTATACAATATTACTTGTAGAGCAGTTCCCTTATCTTTTTTACCTGTAGGCAACATAAAAAATCCTGCCTTTTCGTAATCTTCATACAAGAACCAACCTATAGCCCAAAAATGTGGGAACTGCCAGAAAAATTGAATCAAAAATAAAGTCCCTGCTTCGATACCAAATTCACCAGTAGCAGCAACCCAACCTAACATGAACGGAATTGCACCTGGAAAAGCACCAACAAAAACTGATAAAGAGGTCATTGTTTTTAGAGGCGTATACACACTGGTGTACAAAAAGATCGAAATCGCACCAAACATGGCGGTTTTTTCGTTGATGGTATACAACAAAACTAAACCAATCACAGTTAGTAAACTAGCAATTATCAATGCTGAAGTAACAGTCATTCTACCTGCCGGAACCGGACGATCTTTTGTCCTATCCATCAAAGCATCAAGATCTTTTTCTATAACTTGATTAAATGCATTAGAAGCACCTACCATACAGTAGCCACCAATAGCCAACTTTAACAAAACCATCCAACTAAGTGAATTCCAATCGTAAATACCCAATATAAAACCAGCTATTGACGAAAAAACCACACTTACAGCTAGACGAGCTTTAGTGATTTCTCTGAAATCGATATAAACAGATTTTAATGAAAGTGTACTGGATGTTGCGCTCAAAGCTAGTAATATTTTGTTTCTAAAAACTTTTGCAAAAGTAGACTAACAAAAGGGATTTGACAAAAAACAATTCACAAAAAAGTATAAAAATCAATACGGTAGCGATTAATAATCAAAATACCAATTGAAAATATCCGCTCTAACCCCCATACTAAACCAAGTTGTATTTTGTTTGAAGGTGGTAACAGTATCAACATCAGGATTAAAACTTCGATAAATCAAACTACCAAATAGCTTTAAATTAGTTGAGGGATTAATTAAATAGCCCGCTTGAAGGTCAGCGATAAAAACTGTTGTTTTGTTTCCTTGACCAACTTTTACACCAGAATCAAAAGGTCTTTGATTGTCGTAATTTTTATAAATATTTCCTCCGTAATTAAAAGAGTCAGATGGTGTATTAAAATCAAATCCACGAGTACCTAAAATAACTTTTGCATCAGCAAACAGCCTACCTTGATGGTAACGAGCAATTCCGATTAGCTCCCTAAAATTACCGCCCCATTGATGACCCAAACTTTGATTGTTGTGACCATAATTTGTAATCACAGCACTATGCGAATACACATAAGGCCTTACGTGATTATACTCAACTTGAGCTAATAAATTTTTAACCCCAAAAGCATTATAATATTTGGCTCCTATTTGGTAGCCATACTTATTTTTCCAGCTATTATTCCCTTCTTTCACATCGCCAAGCGAGAATTCATCTAAGATAAACTGCCCATAAAAATTAATGGCATTGTTCCATTTGTATTTAAAAGTAAGCCCTAAAATCGCGTTTCCGCTTCGCGCAGATGAAGTAAACTCAACAGAACGATAGAAAATTATTGGGTTTACAAAGTTCACATCAAACCCACGATCGTTAGTATTGGTCCATACTACCGATTCGAAAAAACCTAAATTCAGACGGTTGGAGACATTCCAACTTAAATAATGATTGGCCATGAATTTTGTTGCGTAAGTCCTCTCAGTAGTCACCTCAGGTCGCACGTCTTTCAACCACATATAGGTATTGGTATATTTTATTTTCCAGAAATTAGTATTTAATTTAAAATAAGGATAAGGACTAGCGCCGTCACTTTCTAACAAAGATCTATATCCATCACCGATAAAATTTCTGCTATAGCCCAACTGCATGTCTAGGTATTTACTTGGCGTAAAAGTCAAATTAGCATCTGCCGAAGGGAAGTCAAAAGCATCAGTCTTGAATTCTTTAGCAATTCCTATTCCCGGAATGATTGCTGGATTTCCACCGTCAGGACGAATAGAAATAGCGTAATTGTTGTAATAATCAGCAAAACGACCTTGGCTTTCAAAAACCGTAGTGGTGAAATGAAGATTTTTTCCCAAACCTCCTCTAAAATTGATTCCTCGTGTATTGGTGTAAGTATAGGATGACTTGTTATCTGAAGCGCTACCAACTTGCAAATCTAGTATCGGATTCAACGTAAACCAGTAATCTTCGCCTTTTATCTCTACTAAATTTTCGTTCCACAATTTCTTTGCCCACCAACTTTTTGTATTCTTTTGCAAAGATTGATTTACCGATTTAAAATCATAATATTTAGCTACTTGGGCATAGGTAAATGGCTTAGAGGCAGTGTGATTATTACTACCCATTTGGTTCATCGCTGCATCAAACTGCGCGTAATAACTATGAGAAAAGGGAATATTAAGATTGCTTTCAAATTCAGGGCTATCGAATTTTTTATAGACAATACTATCCAATTCAGTAAGCACAACATCTTTTTTTACCACATTAGCTAACACAGCTCTCGTACTTGCTACTGTTTCAGTTCTAGATTGAAGTGGAATCGGAATTGTCATTGTAAACCTCGAATAAGTAGGCTTACCATTGTAAGTAGCAGGCGAGACTTTTGGCATAGACGAAAACACGCGCTTGGTTTCTTGTAATAACTGCTCATTAGCAGCATCAGTATAAATAACTTTGAAAACACCATCAGAATTCACTTCAAACAACACTTTTACATTACCATTAAAATTGTTTTGAATTAAGTCTTGTGGAATCACAAAATTAGCATTCACAAAATCTTGCACTTGATCGTAAAAACATTTTTTTAATTGTTCACCCTGTAAATTTTGACAATTAATAAAAACAGGAAAGCGGTCTGCAGTTGCATCTTCTTGTGGATTTACGCGGCTAGATTCTTGTGCCGAAGCAAAGAAAATAGTACCCAAAAGAGCTATTACTACTAAAATTTTATTCATGCGGGTGGTATTTATATCTTTAATATTCATCTTTAGTTCTTTGACCTGAGGCAATTTCTTTAGCTCCCGAAGTCCCTATACGCTTCACCCCAAGGTCAATCATAGCTACCGCTTCTTGATAAGTCCTTACGCCACCTGCCGCTTTAACAGGCAAAGGTGCTGCATTTTCTAGCATCATTTTTATGGTATCCACAGTTGCTCCATTTGGCAAATTATCTTGTGTTTTGAAAAAACCTGTTGACGATTTAACAAAAACACTTGCCAATTGTTCTTGATTAAAATGTTTTACAACTACATTTTTAATCAAACTACAAATCTGAATAATCTCTTTGTCTGTGAGTTCCGCTACTTCAATAATCCATTTGACAACTTTGTGATGCGTTAAACCCAATTGTGTACCAAGGAGTATTTCATGTTTTAGAAGATCTACTTGTCCATTTTTAAACTCTTGGTAATTGCATACAAAATCTAAATCATCAGCACCTGCAGCAATAGCCTCTTTGGCTTCATCTAATTTTTCGTCAATGCTTGCTTTACCCTCTGGGAAATCAATTACAGTTCCTATTTTTATTTGAGAGTCTTGGTCTGCTCGCATGCGGTATGCCAATGAAACTTTTTCTGGACGAATCATAACGAGCTTGAATTGCTCATCGATTGCTTCTTGAATACAGTTTACTATCAAAAGATCATTTTGCTCTTCGGATACACCTGCTTGCAAAGCAGTTTTTAAATAGGTGCTGTCTAAATAATTCTTGATGTCCATTTATTTTGGTTTTTTGGAAGCAGTGCTTAGTTCTACAAAAATACATTTTATCTTTACATAAGGTTAGCGTCGAGCTGTAATAATCAATGCAAAGGATAAAAAAACAATGAATTTTATTTACTTAAAAAATAGCACAAAACAAAAAATCCCGCCGAAGCGGGATTTCAATTCGTAACTAGTACTTATGTTTTAATTTGATACGTTCATACATCGAAAATACTCCTATGGAAAGTAATGCTCCTGTAGTATTTGCCAATACATCCAATACATCGGCATGCCTTGTTGCTGTGCAAGTCTCTTGAATTAACTCAATCACTATTCCAAACAAAATAGCACTTACAAAAGAATATCTTTTCAAAGCCTTCTTTGACCAATGAGCTTTGACTTCTTTCAGATATAATTGCAGCAAAAATGTAAGTACAAAATAAAAGAATGCATGAACAACTTTATCCAAATGCGATACTGTTCCTAATGGAACACTATTAAACTGGACTAAGCAAAACACAGATATAATTACAGCCCAAATTATTGTGCTGAAAAGATAAATGTTTTTAAGCACCAATTAATGCTTTGTAATCTGCATCCGAAAGCAAAGTAGCTACTTCGTCAAGGTTTGCAATTTTCACTTTAATCATCCAACCTGCACCGTAAGGATCTGAATTTACACTTTCTGGAGTACTCTCAAGCGCATCGTTAAATTCGATAATCTCACCTGCTATAGGTAAAAATAAATCCGATACCGTTTTTACCGCCTCAACAGTTCCAAAAACTTCGTCTTTTTCAAGTGTTTGATCTAAAGTTTCTACCTCAACGTATACAATATCTCCTAATTCTTTTTGTGCAAAATCAGTGATTCCTACTGTTGCGATATCGCCTTCGATACTAATCCACTCGTGATCTTTTGTATACTTTAAATTTGCTGGTATGTTCATCTACTTTGTAATTGATAAATAGTTATTAGTAATTGATTTTTTATGAGACAAATGTAACAATCTTCTACAGAAATTTTGCTCAGATTTCAAAAATTAATTTCCAAAATTATATCGGAGTGTAAATCCAGATCTAATGTTTGTCAATGGAAATGCAGTTGAAATTACCGCTTTAGAAAACGAGTGATCGTAATAGAAAATAGCTGTTAGGTTTTTACTAAATGCATAATCCGCTTTAAGCTTGATTGTCCAAATATTTTGCCCTCCTGCTAATTGATTGTTGTCGTAATCCAAGTAGCGCACCAATGTTTCATTGTTTCTATAAGTTACATCGGCGGTTAAATTGATATCGCTTTTGATGATTCCTGTTGGATTATCAGCTAAGCGTGATGAGAATATTACATCTTTAAAACGATATCCAAGCCCTACTACATACTCTACACCTTTAACTTCAGTCAATAAATTGTTGTCAAAACTCATTGACAAAGCGCGATCTTTTTTAATTTCAGTTAGAATTTTTAACGAACTTTTCAACTCAAAATCCATACGAACTAACGGATTAAACTGCTCCACCAAGTTGATATTAGACATGATGGTTTTGTTATAAAAGTTACCGCTAGCATCCACACCGGCAGGATCCTTATCAAACTCAAAATTAGAACGGAAAGCATTAATTGTATACGATGCGCGGTAATTGTGTTGCAATGAAAAACGTTTAAAAGCTTTCTTGAATGTTTCGTAGCGCATCAATCCGTTGTACTTAATAGCCCAGTTTGGTATTGGAAAACTTCTAAAAATCCCCAAAGAAACATCAGTCGCATTGCCACCACTATAAGCTGCCAAGAATGCCGGCAATAACACTGCTTGATTATTTTTACCAAACCCTCTAGGAAACCCTTCTGAATCAATATTAATTGGATTATTAATATCGATGCCTCGCTCCGTAGCCAAACGATTCGCGACTGTTAACCTATTGGCTCTAAAATCATCAAACGCACTAGAATTATTTTGATCGCTAGTTGCAAAAGAAGTTTTTATTAATACTGTAGAAATTGAGAAAATTCCTGTATTGTATGGAGATCTTGCATTATATATTCCATTAGAAACATCATATTGCTCCGAGAAATTATCCGAATAAGACCTGTCTAATGTTAAATCAATTTTAAAATCTGGAAACAAATCAACATTGGCTGTAGCCTTTAAAACCTTATTAGTAACTTGGCTATAATTTTGATTAAAATCTTGGTATGTGGTTAACCAACCATTCTTAGCTGCCTCAAAACGAACATCATCTTGGCTTCCAAAAATAAACCCAAGTGATGGTCTAGACGAACCCAAAAACCCAACTCCTGGTGTGTACCCTGGTAAAACAGTTCCGCTATTGTGCGTATAATTTACTTGAATATTTTTCACACTGGTTAAAATCCCTAGTAAACCATCTACAAATGGACTCTTTTTATCGGCAACATTTGGAGCTGTATTAACTATTTTTTCTCCAGGTTTAGGAATAGCAGTTTTAGGTTTAGCAACTGGTTTTTTGACTGTTTCAGATAAACCCAAATACTTATAAAGCGTCTCCATATTGAACGTTCCGTTGATATTATGAGAGGCTGCATTTTGAATCGTGTTTCCTAAATTGAAATCCTGTCCGTCAATACTAATTTGTGACAATGCATTTGAGGTACGCTGCCAACTGTAATCACCAGTATAAGTATAATTCGCTTTTACAAAACCAAAAAGTGGTATTTTGTTAATTGGTATTTCATAATTTAAAACCAACTGTTGCAAGTGCTGATTAGGATCACCCATATCCCAATAACTATCCCAGATCGTGAAACTGTCAATAGGTTCGTTATTTTCATTAAGATAATTTTTGACAATATTACTTGACGATGCGGTGTAGTTTAGTTTTAATGCCTTAGTCAAATTATAATTAAAACCGTATTGATAATTGAAAGCAAAATTTCGTCGGTACAATGGGTCTAGACCGATACCCTCTACTTCTACTTGTCTAAATTGTTGACGGTTGTATTGCCTGTTTATATTAGTATTAAAGTTTATTGTAGAAGGCAAGTAATTGAAATTGAAATCACTCAACATTTTCCAATAATTGCTTTTTTGCATCATTTTATTTTTCTTGAAAGGCTCAACAGGTTTTGATTTGAACGCATAAGAATAATCAATGGATGAATTAGCCTGCTGATCAACATACTCTTCTATTTCAAAATCATGACGCTCTACTTCATTATACGATTGCGAAAAAGTAAAATTTTCGATATCATATACATGTTGTTTTTGCTCAGCTTGACGCTCTTTTCGAACTCCAATAAAATTGATACTAGTACGTTTGGTATAATCAATTGCACGGTTGCGAATGTTATCTTTTTTGTTTTGTTCTGGCGTTTCGGCAATCAGTTGTTTTAATCTGATATCTTGGTTAAAAGGATCGTATTCTGGCGTAATAGTTTCTTCGCCAACCGCATAATTAAATGGTAAATTCACTCCCCATTTTTGCGGAAGCAATTTACCCATATTTACATTAGTAACGATATTGTACTGCTGCACATCTTCACGACTACGTTCGTTAGGTCCTTGCTCTAAAGTACCAAAGCCAATTGTACTTTTTCGTCCGCTAGCCGAAACAGTTGCAAAATCAGCAAAATTAGTATCTATATTAAGGACCGCTGCCATACCGCCTTTGTTATCCATATCAGCCAGACGCAATTCATTAAACCAAACTTCGCCTTGAATATCGTTTCGTAAATCATTGTTTTTAACCCCTACCATTAAGGTGCGTACTAAACCAAAATTTGGATTCCCTTTAATACCAATTCGCAAATTAGCGCTACCATCACCATCAGGTTTTGAAGGATCTAAGTCAGGATAATAAACCCCATCAAGTGGTAAAGTTGTAGGATCAATACTCATGGCCAGAATTTTCAACTTAGTCAATAAATCTAGTGGTAAGTCGATTTCATTTTCTGTAGGCCAAACAGCCTCTGCATTTAAAGGTGTACAATCAGAATTAGATACCCCATTTGGAAGTGTAACTTTTAAAGGGATCTCTACTTGATAAAAGTTCTGATTAAAATCATTTCCAAAACGAATGAAACCACTCATTTGGCCATCTTGCAAACTGATCTCACCCGGTAAAGACTCAGCGTGTAAAAACATTTTAAGTTTATTAAACTGACGCATGTCAATACTTACGTTTTTAAAAACCGCTCTTGAATCTTGTGGCTCTAATCCATTCCCCGAAACTCTTAATGCCAGCGATTGTTCGTTTTGATTGATTATGGTATTGTTATTAAACAATTGCTCCCTTTGCACTCCCGGTGGAACTACATAATTAATTGGGCATCTCTCGTTATTTTCTTGGACATTTACCGCCAAAACGTCTAAAATGGTATTATCGTCAGCAAGATTGGTATCATTAAAATCAAGTGTATTAGTGTACCTTCTCCATTCTCCTCGAACTAAATCTAGCGCTCCAAAACGAACGGTAACTTCTTCATTAAAACCCGTCATGAACATTCTCATAAAACGTATTGATCTAAAATCAGAAATACTTCCAATTGTATTTTCTGGCTGCGAAACCGGAATTTTAAACTGTATCCATCGCGCCACGGTTGTAGATCCGTTTGGTAAGGTTTCTTGCGTGTTACGAATATCTGTAATGTAATTTTGACCAATCTGCATGCCCGGTTGTACATCTATACTGTACTCATAATAGGCATTTATGGTATTCATTGTATTGTCTCGATTAATATCTTCAACATCAGGAGCTGCTGTAGCACCACGGTTAGCATCGTTGATATCTACGGCAGAGTTGCCATCAGTACCGTTGTATTGTTTGTAGCGATCAATAATGCCACCGTTAGCATTCAAATAAAAACGATAATCATCAGCAGCAGGATCAAGCTCAGAGGCAAAACTGGTGTACACTTGGGCTTCTAAATCATTTGAGAGACCGTCTAAACCAATATCTTGAATCCTTCTATTGGCTGTATTGGTATCAAAAGCATAAATTAAAGATTGTGATGCTGGTACGTCTCCCCAAATTGGTCTCGGGTTTACTAAAAGTTGATCAGTACCTAAACCGTTCTCATATTGCTTACGACCGTCCTTTAGAATATCCTCAGAAATTTCACCTAAGTTAAAATAAATTTTTCCTGAATTTGACTGTGGTGTAGGACCATTACCAACGTACGGATCTAAAATCCAAAACTGAATGTACTCTACATTTCCTTGTTCAAAATTGGTTGAATTCAATGAGCGCATAATTCCCCCAAAGTTGTCACTTGGATTAGTAGCAAAATTTGAATCATTGTTGTACGGTCCGCGCTCTGTTGGGAAATAAGTTAAATCTAAAGTATTTATAACTTGTGTTTGCCCTTGAGCGATATCAGTAAGAGGGTACAATTCTCTACTAAAAATTCGACGGGTTTTATTAAAGGATAAATCATCATCTGAAATACCTGCGGGTTTTTGAGTGTAAAAAATTGGGTCAATAGCATACCAAGCCAACTTTGCTCGCTTGAAACCATATCTTAAATCGGTAGCGTTTCCGCCAAAATCATAACGACTTGCTGTATTACGCTCAGGCACCGAAGCCAAACTCCAAGCAAAAGGAGATCTTAAATCAATGGTAGATTGGGAGCCTTCAAAATCATCTACGTAAATGGTAGATTCGCCTTCAAATTGATCAGCCTTTGGAGTGTCTGGTCTTAAGAAAGCAACTTCACCTCTGATAGATAAATTTGAAGGAACATCAGTATCAATATTAGGTAGTTTGTTTACTAATCGTGTAAAGAAAGGCACCTCAGTAGAAAAATTGGTGTTAAAACCGAAGATGGTATTGTTTACTGACTCCTGACCAAAACTTGATTTTTGTGTAAAAGGACGCTCTGACATTTTTAAGAAAGTACCACCTACTACAAAATTCTCCGAAATTTTGTGCTCCACATTAAAGCCCATAAAACGTCTGGTTTGCTGACCAAATATAGAATTGTTTTCTAATGAAATTTCTATTGGCGTATTTGAGGCTTGCAAAGACGGATCTAAAATTTGTACTCTACCAAATTGATAATTCACACTATAATCTACACCTTCAACCAATACTCGTCCAGCGGCGGTCACCACTACTGATCCTTGAGGAACGTTTAAAGCACCAATAGGAATTCCGTCGTTTCCATTAGATTTGTATTTACCACGCAATAAAAATTTGTTCTTATCACTGTCTTGCAAAGCGCCCGCTTGCGTACTACGATACATGCTTCTAAAAACATATTTACGCTGGTTTTCATTATAAGTTGTAGGATTGCTGTAGTTTTCACCACTATTCGGATTGGATAATTTTTTGAAAAGTAATTCTCCAAAAGGCTCTTTGGTACTAAACATGATACGCCCATTTTGTGCATCGATCGTTAGCCCTGGTAAAAAGTCAAAAAATCCATCTCCGCCTGCTTGAGGATCGTTGTTGTAATTTAACTTATCTAAGTTAAAAACTTTTAATAATGGCGTTTCGGCTACTCTATTTTCAGCTGTTGGATTTGCGGGAAATGGAGTTCCATTCGCTTCTGTAATATAATTTAATGGTGACGGATCTGTGTATAAAATGTTGAATCTAAAATCTTCTTGCGTAAGTTGATACCCTCCTTGAATTTGATAAATATTTTTCATCATCAAGTTCCACACTGGGTTGGTTACGTTTGTCAAGTTGCTTTTCAGCATTTTCAATATCAAACTTTGCGAAATAATGGCTTGTGTTGAAGGCGTATTCCCTGTAACTACAGTAGCATCTACCCCATCATTCCCAAACTCCCCAACTTGGTACACTTGATCACCAATAGTATACTGATAGGCTACTGCTAAAACCTCATCATTAGCCAAACGTTGTTGCAAAGAGATAAAACCTAATTGCGGGTTAAAGGTATATTCGTTTGGATTTAATTTTCGAGCATTTTCAAGTTTGGAGTAGTCTTGTCCTTCGTTTACAGTGGTATTAAAACCAGAATTGGCTGTAGCAATTTCACGAATATTTGGATTTAACAAACCCGTTCCAGCATTAATCTGTGCAGGATCATAATCATTGTTCGTGTTGTCAGCAGGTGTATCTACAGGATTATTAAAGATTCCTGTTGATGGATTTAAAACTACAACTTCAGTATCCGGCGTGTCAGAAAGCTGCCCTTCTCCTAAATCCTGCAGCGCAATAATATTACGTAAGTTATTATTAGTAGTAGTTACTCTATTTTGCCTGTTGGTCACCCAAACTTCTATTCTCGAAATTTGTACCCTACTGTCAATAAATGGATAATTTGCTAAAGCTTTATCGTATCTATTTCTGAAATATTGCGATAAAAAGAAATGCCTGTCACTGTCATAATCTAAGGCAAACATTTCAAAATCTTCAATCGTACCACCGCCTTGTGCTACTAAACTTTTTGTTTGTGATTTTTGCTCAGAAAACACACCCGTTACCGTTGTTTTACCAAATTGCAACTGAGTTTTTACCCCGAATAAACTTTGTGCACCACGAATTAAGGAACTGTTAAGTGGCATACTCACGTTACCAACTTCTATTTTTTGAATAATGTCGTCTTCGGTTGGAGCGTAATCGAGTTTAATTAAATTTTGAAAAGCAAAAGTAGATTGCGTATCGTAATTGGCATTTACATTCAATCGGGTTCCTACTTTACCCATTAAACTCATGCTGATACGTTGATCAAAATCAAAAGATAAATTAGATCTGTTTCGAGGCGAAAATGAAGGGTTGTCTTGTTTGGTGTACCGTATTCCTAAATCCATTTCGATTGAACCAGTAGGTCTAACATCAATAGTATTGCTACCAAAAATAGATTCAAATAAGCCTGATTTAACGTAGTAGCGAGGCAAAAGATCTTTTTTAGCCAAGTCGCTACCTTCTTTTTTACCATCAATAGCATCAACTTTTTTCTTAAAATAATCCCGCATTGATTCCTTAAGAACCAATTTTTCGTATTCTTTTGGTGTTAAAAAAATAGGATAATTTATAGACAAACCGTCTAAAGAACTCGTATAAACATAACGATCTGTAACAGGATCATAGGTGTAAGCAGAACGAATACTTGGTGGGTTTTTTAATTGAATTTTTCCAACAGAAAACCCAGTTTTAACTGTATCCTGAGCCACTTGTTCTACTTGAGAATGGACTGAAAATCCACAAAATAAAACAAGTAAAAAAGTACAAATTTTATGCATATATCGCTGGTTTCTTGACTACTATTATAGGTTTTTTAAAGCTTGTTTGATGATGGATTCCACTGAGGCTTCGGGATCATCCTTAACAATTTTTTCGATGACTTTCTCAGCACTTTTACGCACAAATCCCAACACCTCCAAAGCTGATAACGCCTCATCACGATTTGTATTGCTTTGCGACATTGAAACTTCGTCTAAATCAAACAATTTGAGCACTTTTTCTTTTAAATCAAGGATTACGCGCTGGGCTGTTTTGCTACCAATACCTTTAATAGATTGAATGGTTCCCACATCGCCAGAAGCGATAGCATTAGTAATTTGTTTGGGATTTAATGAGGAAAGCATCGTGCGTGCAATACCAGCACCAATTCCGGAAACTGATAATAAAAGTCTGAAAATTTCGCGCTCTGATTTTTCCATAAAACCAAAAAGCGTATGCGCATCTTCCTTAATTTGCAAATGCGTATACAGCTTAATTAAATCATTGGTTGGCAGTAAAGAATAAGTGTGCAATGAAATATTAACATGGTAGCCCACGCCGCCACAGTCGATAATTACGTGTGTTGCCGACTTTTCGACTAGTTTTCCTTGTAAATGTGCTATCATGACGGTTTAAAATTGTGTCAAATATAAAAAAATTAGCATCTGTTTGAACCGAAAACGGCACTTTAACAGATGCTAATTATTTGGTGCTTATTTAATTGAATTGGATTTGCTTTTTTTCATCTCCTTTTCTTGTGCATCAATAACTGCAATTGCAGCCATATTAACCATTTCTTCTACACTTGCACCCAGCTGGAAAATGTGAACTGGTTTGCCCATTCCTAGCATGATTGGCCCTATAGAATCAGACTTATTCAATTCTTTCAACAATTTATAAGTGATGTTAGCTGCATCTAAGTTCGGGAAAATTAAAGTATTTACTTTTTTTCCTGCTAATTTAGAAAACGGAAATTTAGCTGAAAGCATCTCTGCATTAAGCGCAAAATCTACTTGAATTTCACCATCAACAATCATGTCTGGATGATTTTTATGAAGATAAGCTACCGCTTCGCGCACTTTTGCTGCACTATCACTTGGTGACGATCCAAAATTAGAGAACGAAACCATAGCAATTACTGGCTCTACACCAAACATCTTAGCTGTTTTAGCCGTCATTACAGCAATTTTCGCCAAATCATCAGCCGAAGGATTGATGTTAATTGCCGTATCGGCCAAGAACATTGGTCCACGTGCGGTCATCATCATATTTGTAGTTGCAATGATTGAAGCGCCAGGCGCTTTATCAATTAATTGCATCATTGGTTTTACAACTGACGGGTAACTTCTTGAATGTCCGGTAACCAAAGCATCAGCTTCGCCTTCATTCACCATCATTGCTGCAAAATAGTTGCGCTCACGCATTAATTTTTGAGCATCAAGTAACGAAATACCTCGTCTTTGTCTTGAAGACCAATACGTATTTGCAAACTGATATCTACGTTCTTTTTCTTCGTTGATTTTTGGATCAATGATTTCAACATCAGCATCAAAGCCAATTTCTTCTTTCAACTCTAAAATAATTTCTTTATTTCCTAAAAGAATTGGAAAACCAATACCTTCTTCGTGCACAATTTGAGCTGCTTTTAATACATCCAAATGGTCTGCTTCTGCAAATACAATTCGTTTTGGATCCATTTTAGCGCGGTTGGTAATCAAACGCACCATTTTATTATCATTACCCAAACGATCATTTAATTCGTCTTCGTACTTTTTCCAATCTGTAATCGGATTAAGTGCTACGCCTGATTCCATAGCAGCTTTGGCTACAGCCGGTGCTACAATCGAGATCAAACGCGGATCAAATGGTTTTGGAATAATATAATCGCGACCAAAAACTAATTTTGTAGCGCCATAAGCCACATTTACTTGCTCTGGAACCGACTCTTTTGCCAAAAGCGCTAAAGCTTTTACGGCAGCCATTTTCATCGCTTCGTTAATTTTTGTAGCACGCACGTCTAAAGCTCCTCTAAAAATGTAAGGAAACCCAAGAACGTTATTTACTTGATTAGGGAAATCAGATCTTCCTGTGGCCATAATTACATCTTTGCGGGTAGCGATGGCAACATTATAATCAATTTCAGGATCTGGATTGGCCATTGCAAAAACAATTGGATTGTCTGCCATGGTCAACAACATTTCAGGCGACATTAAACCTCCTGTTGATAAACCCAAGAAAATATCTGACCCTACCAAAGCCTCTGCCAATGACATCGACGGAATATCTTTTGCGTATTTCAATTGCAATTCAGATAAACTTGGATTGTCTTTGGTTAGTAAACCTTTACTATTGAACATTAAAATATTTTCGACTTTTACGCCTAAAAGAACGTACAAATCAGCACAGGCCAATGCAGCTGAACCCGCACCTGACACAACCATTTTCACATCCTCAGCATTTTTACCAGCTAATTCCAAAGCGTTTAACAAAGCCGCAGATGAAATGATAGCGGTACCGTGTTGGTCATCGTGCATTACCGGAATATTCAATTCCTCAACCAAACGACGTTCAATTTCAAACGACTCTGGAGCTTTAATATCCTCAAGGTTGATACCTCCAAAAGTTGGTGCAATGTTTTTTACAGTTTGGATAAACTCTTCGATATCTTTTGTCCCAATTTCAATGTCGAAAACATCGATATCAGCAAAAATTTTAAACAGCAAACCTTTTCCTTCCATTACAGGTTTTGATGCTTCAGGACCAATATCCCCAAGCCCTAAAACCGCAGTACCATTGGTAATTACTGCAACAAGATTTCCTTTTGCTGTGTATTTATAAACGTTATTGATGTCTTTTGCAATCTCTAAACAAGGCTCTGCTACACCTGGAGAATAGGCCAACGATAGGTCTCTTTGTGTTGCATATTTCTTTGTAGGAACTACTTGAATTTTTCCAGGCGTTGGTTTCGCGTGGTATAATAATGCTTCTTTTCTTCTACTATTTTTGTCCATTTTTTTTAGATTTTATTCTAGCCTACAAAGATAGAAGACTTGGTTTAAAAAGTCAGCTTTTATCCTATTCTTTTCTAAAAATGCGTGATTAACAAGTCTTAAAAATAAAAAAAGCCTCTGATTACAGAAGCTAATTTTGATGATTTTGCAAAAGATCCTATTGTGATATGTAGGTATTCAAATGATTGATGGTGTCTTTTTGGATTTCGATGATGGCTTTTACCACATCACTAATGGATATCAGTCCTATGACAATTTGATTTTCTATAACAGGCAAATGTCGAATGCGTTTGCTGCTCATTAACTCCATGCAATAGTCTAAATTATCTGAAGGTTGTACCGTAATAACCGTGGTTTCCATAATTTCACTCACCATGGTTTTTTTAGATGACTTGTCTTTTAGAACAATTTTTCGAGCATAATCGCGCTCTGAAAGGATTCCTTTTAAAACGGCATCTTCAATTATGAGAATAGCACCGATGTTTTTTTCACTCATCACGGTGAGCGCTTCATAAACCGTATTAGTCGATAGGATGGAAATTACCTCTTTCCCTTTGCTGCTTAAAATTTGATCAACTGTCATAACTTATTCATTTAGTGAATTATAAAGTTATGAAAAAAAATAGAATGCAATTGCAAAATACGATTTATTTAAAAAGTAAATCTGGCGAAATAAGCTTACTTAAATCCGTACGCATGGCTGGAGTTAAAATTTGTAAACCGTATTGATACGATGCATTAACCCATCCAAAACCTTCTTTAGCGATGTAATTAAATTCGGTTCCTACATTACCATATTCAGCAAAAACCTTATGAGAACTAATTTCTAAATCGAATTTTTCAGGAATAGTACCGTTGTAATCGACGGCATTTTTGGTAATCAACCAAAGCCAACGATACACCATTTCTTTGGCTTTTTCGCGGTAACCGTAACGTAATAATCCTTCCCAAAGCAACATTTGATGCGGGGCCCAGCCAAAAGGATAATCCCATTGTCGTTGTGGAGCATTTGCCGAAAGGTTCGCGCTACTTGCTTTTGTACTTCCTGAAATTCCGCCCGTTTGTAAAAACTGCGGGAGCGCTACCTCTACCAATTGCTTGGCTTGCTCCTGAGTGCACAAACCTGCCCATAGCGGAAAAAATGTAGTAGCTGACTCAAACGGGAATTGCTTATGATTGACAAAATCGTAATCAAAAAACATTCCTGCCGTCTCGTTCCAGCAAAGCTCATACATTTTTTCTTTTCGAAAATGTGCTTTCTGTTCCCAATCGTCTGTGGTATAAACAGACGAGGCAGTTTCAAAAACACCTTCAAAATGAGTAGCAATCAAGTGGGCAATATCTTTTTCGTATTTGTATAAAAAACTATTGATGTCAACCGAATTCAAGTTGACGCAAGTATTGATAAACCTAGTTGTAGTATCATGCCCGCTCTCTCTCATACTTCGGTCATGTACAAAGTACTCATCCAAATCTTTATCAACCAAAGTACGTTCTAAATATTTTTGTTCGAATTCGCGAATTGGCAAGCCGTATTTTTTAGCATAAGGTTCTAAAATATCGTCAAAATGACCCGGCTCTACCTCAAAAGGCATTCCAACACCATCGGCTTTATATCGGTTTAGACCTGTAGGTGTAAGCCGATTTCCTTGCACCATCCATACCGAATCGTACTCTAAAATCACCGTTTCAAGATGAGAGCGCAACCACTCTTTGGGAACGGAGCGTTTTTTTGTAATGTCGAGCAGCAATGAAGAATACAAAGGAGGTTGCGTGCGTGTTAGGTAATAACTTCGGTTAGCATTTAGTATTTTACCATAATGTTTTATCTGGTACTGAAAATTATCGGCGATTGCAATTGCCTTCTCAAAATGATTGTCAATGAGTAACCCTACACCAATAAAATAACTATCCCAACCGTACATTTCGTTAAAGCGACCACCAGGAACTACGAAAGGAACGCCTTGTAAACTGTATATTTTCTGCTGTAAAGCAAGCGCCAAAATACCCGGACTTTTATCTAAAGTTGCAACATGCTCGACTGAATATCCTTCGGGCAAAACCGTTACTTGAAAATTAGAAAACTTAGTTTCTAAATCTTTAAAATAAGCTACGCCTTGAGGATCAGTCGCTGCCACATAGAGCGTTGCTAAAGCACTAGAAGTTTTTTCATCTTCTAGAATTTGAGCTAATCCTTTTTTATCAATAGTTCGGGTTAATTCATTCCAATAATCGTCACGAATTTTTCTTGAAATACGTTCTACCGGATCCTCTTGAATTCGATTCAGATCTACTTCTCCTAGAACGGACTTTACATTTTTTAGCTCCGCTAACTCTTGCAGTAAATTGGACAAATGATAAGTACCCTCAATGGCTACTTCATTTTTCGTAATTTCATCAACCAATACAAATCGTTTTGGACCGGTATCGTCTTTGGTGATTTTTTTATCCTTATCGGTATCTTCTTGTTCTAATAAAGCACTAAATACCTGATCAACATTCAATAAGATTTTCATGACCTAACCGTTAATTTTTTTAAAATGAAAAATGAAATCAAAAGCAAAGCCATTGGAATCAATGTGTAATAAAACGCATTTTCTGGTCCTTGATTTTTAAATAAATATCCAATCACTCTGGAGCCTAAGGTGCCGCCAAGTGCTGAAAAAACAACAATTAAACCCGTCATGGAGCTGTGTAAACTTTTTGGCAAAGCACTCAAAACAACCGAATTTAATAACGGATAAATAGGCGCGATAAATAATCCTACAAGTGGAAATGCAAAACCAATTAATGGGATATCGCCTAAACTTGTCACTTGATTTACCTGCAAACCAACAGCTTTGGGTAAAACAAAAATTACAATCAGCATGGCGCAAACAATGCAAGAACTTAGTACCCAAATCCAATTTATTTTTTGAGTTAAAAAACCTGCCAATAAACGACCAACCGCTAACGAAATCGCTAGAATACTAGCCATCATAATACTAATATTTTCTGGCAAATGAAGTACTTTGTTATTAAAGGTTGGCAACCACGACATGATTCCCTGCTCAATCATGACAAACAAAAAGGCACTAATTACAAAAACAATGGTCAATAGTTTGGTTAACAATTGGAACATTTGTTTAAAATCATCGGCAAGATTGACACCCGCTATTTCTTTTGGATTTTCAAACTTGGCGAGAAACAAAAAAACAAACGAGAGTAGCGCACTACCAGCCAATAACCAATACACATTAAGCCATGCATCAGGATTGGTTGTAGAATTAAAGGCTGGAAACAGAAAGTAAGCCAAGGCAATACCAATCATGAAAACACCTTCAATACTACTCATCAAGCTGTTGTGTTCTTTTTGATTATCTGTAATTGTACCAATTAAGGAATAGACCGAAACTTTGATCAATGCAAAAGAAACGCCCACTGTGGCAAATAAAATTTTTGCTGCAGCAAATGAATTTCCAAAATACATTCCAATACACGCCAGTGTCACCAAGGCCAGACCAATAAGCATGGCTTTTTTATAACCTATTCTAGGTAAAAAAGAAGCAATAAAAAACGAAACAATTGCAATTGGCAAGTCCTTGAAAGCCTCCAAAACGCTAGCCTGCACCTCATCAACACCATAATTGGATTGCGCTTTTAAAATCACGATACCCACGCTGTTGAGCAAGATGGCAAACACAAAATAATTGAGATACATGGCTAACTTGATTGTACTTTTTTTCATAATCTTAACTCGTATATTTTTTTAGTTAAAAATTTAAGATGTGCGTTGCATCATTTTCTTGATGCTCAATAGTAAAACTTAGCGTTAATAAATCTGCTTTTAAATGAGCAACTGAATAATCTTTTACCCATTTAATATCAATTTTTGTAACATCAGAATCGTCTATTTGAACTTGTCCTGAAAAGGCAAGAGCGGTATTTCGCAAACGAATGATTTCAAGTTGTTTTTGGACAACAGTAGTTTTCAAACCTTGATTAACCTCGTCAAGTGTAATTGTAGTTCGGTTAATTTCTTTGTGACCGGCACTTCCGCCTGCATCGGCCGCTGCATAATTGTTTTTACCCGCAAAAATGTCCAAATACCATACTTGAGGAATTCCAGGAACAAACATTTGAATGGCTCTTGCCAAAAGTAATTTTTGATCGTCTTCGCCCAAGGCACTGTAAAAAGTAGCGTTGATTTGGTAGTAGGAGATTTTTTTACCTGATGGATCGTATAAGTTTTTAACACGTCCGCCACGTTCCAAAATGGTATTCATGATCGACTCGATTTCAGCATCTTCGAGCAAACCTTTATTGTAAACGCCGTCAACTTCTTTTCCTTTTAAGTCCAAAACCGGAATTCCATCATGGCAACCCAACATGTTCACGGTTTTAAAACCTTTGGCAACAATTTCTTTAGCCCATCGATTTAAAGCGCCACTGTTTTTATTTTCAATGGTGTGCAAGGTGAGTCCTGGTAGGAAAAAGTCATAAATATAATAGCCTTCGGCAGCTACTTCGTCATGCAAATGCAAACCATATTCCGCATGGATTTCTGGCAAAAGCATTAAATTATTTTTTTTAGCAATTTGATTGATGCGCTCTAAGTAATCCCAAGTACCGGGTTTATTAAAGAAATTGGACTCACCAACTTGCTTGTGTAAATATGCAAAGGCATCCAAACGAAGAATTGTACAACCATAATCCTTTAATTTTTCTAAGGTTTCATTATAAAATTGCCACACTAATTCTGAAGCGCCATTAACATCCATTTGCCCCAAATAAGAGCGCTTTTGCTCAATAATTTGTACAATTTGCGAGCTAAAATTAGCGGCATTTTTAAAATCAATAGTTGCTAAATCTTGTTGTGTTGCGATTGCTGCATTAGCTATTGCCAAAACATCCTCATACTGCTCCTGTGGTAAGTTTTGAACCGCTTGTAAATCTTCGGTTGTTATCGGATTGTATGAGATTTGCTGGTAAAAAGTGTTCCAATAGGGTTGATCAGAACCATCAGGAAAACGAACTTTCAAAATAGGCAAACCTGACTTTCTCATGAATAATTTATTGAGAAATTCTGGTTTCGGAATTCGGATTCCTTCCTCATTTAAATCGCCGTCGTGCTGCCAAAACTCATTCCAATTAATAAAAAAATCTTTGTATTTAGAATTTTTTCCATGGTCCAAAAGATCTTTGAACTGCGGAGACGCAACGGAAAGGTGATTTAGAACGATGTCGAATTTTAATTTAATAACGAGTTCCTCCAATTCTTTTAAATCATTTGGAGATACTAATTCTTTATTGATATCGTAGTCAATTATAGAAAAACCGCGATCTAAATCACTATTAAAAAAGGTTGGCAAAACGTAGAGCAACGAAAAAACATCTTTGAACTCCGTCATTTTAAGCATGGAGATAGAATCACTCAATTTTACCCCAATACTATCTGGATAAACATTGAGCATCACTCCGTTGCTAATTGTAGAACTATTGTGCTGCATGATCTTTATAATAGTTTGGAAAGAATGTTAATATTATCAGGCAAACGACCCACATTTTGTAATTTCAAAGCTGCTAGCTTAAGTGCAATATCTAAACATTCTTGTGTTGATTTTTCTTTGATATATGCAAATAAGAAACCCGACCAAAAAGCATCGCCTGCCCCAGTGGAGTCCATTACTTTATCAATTTTAATAGCTGGCATTTGAATAATTTGTTGACCTTTTTGCGAAAGTTTTACCCCTTTACTACCTAAAGTGAGACAAACGGTATCGACTCCTTTATCATGAAAAAATTTAAAAATATCTTCGTGTGGCAATTCTTTTTCAAAAAGTCGTAACATATCATCTTCGCTAATTTTAATCAAAGGATTAAATTGGCAGTACGCATCAATAACTTTGAACGCTTTTTTCTGGCTTTTCCACAACTTGCGTGCATAGTTTAAATCGATGCTTAATTTACAACCCAAATCATACGCTTCTTGCGCTTTTTTCAGGATGGTTTTTTGAGCAGGATTTTTACTCAAAGCAAAACAAGTGGTGTGAAAAATAGTAGTGTTAGCCAAAATATCTTTGGTGATTTGTTCCTCATAAATACAACAATCAGCAGAGCGATAGGGTATAAAATCAGGCGTACCTTCAGACCTTGATACAAAAATCACACTTGTTGATTTGTCATCTAAAACAGAAAGATGATTAGTGTTTACTCCTACTTCATTCAAGCGCTCAGCAATGTAAGACCCAAAACCGTCATTCCCAACAGTAGCAACCATGATGGTATTTAATCCCAATCGAGTTGCATTCATCGCTACGTTAGTAGGCGAACCTCCTAAGTACCGATGATAGTCTCTAGTTTCGTTTATCATCACCCCTTCTTGATGACCAATAAAATCAACAAGAACCTCGCCTACACAGAGAATGTCTATTTTCTTCATTTTATAAATCGTTGTATTATTCGAGAACCTTATTTTTATTAACTTTAATTATAAGAGTAGATAATGCTGCTAGAACTAGCAAAACACCTGCAAATGTGATAGCCTGACGAGGGTCATTATCTAAAAAATTACGCAAGACATATCCAAAAGAAACGTTTTGAATAATCATTGGTATCACAATCATCATGTTTATAATTCCCATATACACTCCGTAGCGCTCTTTTGAGATCACCGCTACTACCATTAAATAAGGAATTCCCATCATGCTAGCCCATGCAATTCCGTAACCAATCACAACTGCAAAAAACAAATATTGATTTTGGACTAATGGAAAGCACAAAAGCGAAACTGCACCAAACAGCAAGCAGACAAAATGAATCATTTTGGCACCATGTTTTTTAGCGAGTTTGGCCAAATAAAAAGCAATTGAAAAAGTCACTATAAATCCAAACGCACCAATTAACCCATTCCACTCTACCGCTTTTTCATATCCTTGGGGATTACTGGGCGTAACATTCCAAACTGAAAGCGCTATACTTTTAGAGTTGTTTTGCCAGTAACACATCATGGCATACCATTGAAAGAGATAGACCAAAAACAGCTGCCACATCACTTTTGGCATTTCTAAAACTGCTTTGTAAATGTCTATAAATGGAGAAAAAACGTTTAGAGGTTCTGCCTTCAAAGCTGCTAATTCCTCGTGAGTTGGTGGAATTTCTTGAGTTTTGCTCATACTCCACCAAATAGAAGTAATAGACAAAACTGCACCCAGAAAAAAGGATGCGTAAATCCAAGTAGGTAATGATCCTGTATAACCTACGAAAACTATTGGAAACAAAAACAGGGATATATAAGCTAAAAATTGCCCAAAGCCTGTAAAAAAACTTTGCGCTTGAAAACCGGTAGGTTGCTGCTCTTCATTCAACGTATCAGCTATAAAAGCACGATAAGGTTCCATTGCAGTGTTGTTACCTACATCTAGAATCCAAAGTAAACCAGCCGCCATCCAAAGTGAACTACTAAACGGAAATAAAAACAAAGCCAAACTGCATACTAGCGCACCAATAAAAAAGTAAGGTTTGCGTCGACCCCATCTTGGATGCCAAGTTTTGTCACTCATTGCTCCAATTATGGGTTGAATGATTAATCCTGTAAGCGGACCAGCGAGATTTAAAATTGGAATTTCATCAGGACTAGCGTGTAAAAAGTCGTATATCGGGTTTACGGCACTTTGTTGCAAACCAAAACTGTATTGAATGCCAAAAAAACCAACATTCATATTGATAATTTGCCAAAAACTTAATTTTACTTTTAAATTCATTCTGGTTGCTTAATTTGTTAATTTTTCATAAACTTAATTTTAAAATCGCCAAATAAAAACAGATTAAACAAAAAAACGTTTTCGGAAGACCCGAAAACGTTTTCGACTGCTATTAAAAAAGTAAAAAAGTTATGTTATTTTTTTTGAAAAGGAATAATCACTTTTGTTTGCCATTTTAGTTCATCACCACCATTAAATGGATTAGCTAAAAAATGCTCCAAAACACGATGTTCTAGCTGTAATTTATTTCGCTCTGCGTAATCTTGTAGGGCAAACCAAGCGCGGTCTGAGGTTCTAAAATTTCCATAATAGGTAGCTTTCAAACCTTTGATTACTGGCAAGGTTTTAAATTTAACTGTAGCGTGAGGAATTATCTTAGTATTTTTCGCCACTGGAAAGCAGTAGTTAAATTCAAGAGTTTCTTTTTCTTGATCCCAATTGGTTACCTCAACATAAGGTCTTCCTGTTATCTTAATTTTGTTTGTGTATAAAAATCCAGTTATTATCGCATCATTAGCAATCATGGTTTGCGCTTTTTCCTGTATTACACTTTTTAGGGCAATGTATGCAACGAATTCCTCATTTGAATTCCCCGGACCTTCTATTTTTACTTTAAAATTTTTAAGATGCGTGTCAAGACCTTTTTTAAAATCAGTGATTTTTTCCAACTGCTCTTTCTTAAAATCAGTTTCAAAAAAAGGAACTGTCAGTTTATTATACCAACTCTGGTTTATATCTGTGATACCAACATTGACGGAAACAACAGAATCATTCTTCGAGACCACTTCCCAATCGTAAACCACTTGTTTTTGTCCTTGGGTTAGGGTATAACTTACTTGAGACAAGCCGCTTTTTTGGGTTAATACATATTTCACTCCTTCTTTTTGTTCTCGACTGGCTGCCCATTCTTTAATTCCTTGATGTACCGTTGCTCGTGCAGCTTGTACTTTGAAATGAATGGTATAATCTGATTGTTTAATTAAAAAGTACCATCCTAAAAAAGCCGTAAAAAACACACTGCATCCAATCCAAATTTTCTTTTTAATACTCATTATTTTGTCTTCATTTTTAATTTACTAGTAATAAAATCTCCGATATTTTTACCTTGAACGACTCCATTTTCAATAGCTGCACGATAATGAATTCCGCCATACAACCTACTAATTGATGCTTCATCTGCAGCTTGTTGAAAAGATTTAAAAGAGCGCTTTGGTAAGCCAAAAGGCACCTCTGAATCATCAACATAACTAAAATTATCTCCGAAAATAGAAGTCAAAATTATAGCAGAGCAAGACGAAACAACAGAGTGACCGCTGGTATATTCTGGAAAAGGAGGCGTTTGTAGTTGCGGACGCCAATTTTCATCAATGTTTTGATTGATATAGGTTTCTGGGCGAATTACATTGCTTCGGTACTTTTCGTTCCAACAGCTAATAAAACTTTCAAAAATACCAATAGACGCCTTTGTGTATGCAAAAACAGAAGTTTCAAAATCAGCCTTGGTTTTTTTGAGAGCAATTTTGGTGATGTTAATCCAATGCGCATCTGGAGTATTTTTCTTTTTGGCAAACATCATGTGACCTTGCACCACCGTTGCGTACGGATTACAATCCCAAAATGAAGCAATGTCAGACTCTTCAGGAATAACTCCTTTTTTGTTTTTTTCAATGGCTAATAATTTTTCAGAAATTGTATTTCCTATTTGATAGGTTTCTAAAGCATCTTTGTAAAAAGCAGAATTTTTATCGGTAGAAAAAGGATACGGCGCTTTTGGCTTAAATTGTGCCGCAGAATCCATTACTAAAGTTCTTATTTCTCCCCAATGTGGCTCCACTCCGTCCATATATGATGGCGGTGTAGGTTGCCAACGGCCCGGCTCATCAGCATTTACTGAATATTTAGAAAAAGTTCTAGTTTGTTTGTAATTGTCTTTGGCCATCCAAGCGGCAATACGATCTACTACTTTCAAAGCATAGATTTTAGAAGCTTCAAACTCTTCGGAATTTTCATCACTCCATTTGGTATACAAACTATCGCGGTATTTTTCGAGTGCTTCTTCAGAAAAAATCAATTGTTTGCTCACCTCCATGTGTGCAATTATGGCTGCCAAGTTTTTGTTGACACCACTTTTTGGGTCTAAAACTGGGATTGAATCAAGACCATTTAACTGACCTTGTAAACTGGTATAATTGCTATTGTTTTGCGCTATAATCTCATAAGCAGCCACGTTTGGGTACACATAAATACGACTAGCCACAGGTGGTGAAAAGATATCATGAACCATTATGCCCGTTACTGTATCGACCGCTGCACAAAAATCATCGGTAGTAACTTGTATACTTTCTTTTTTCTTGCAAGAACTTAGTGCTGTTAAAAAAACAACTAGTCCAATCACGATGGACTTTATTCGAGATATAATAAGATGTTGTCGTTTCATTATATTAATTTTTTAATAAAGGCAATTGATACACGGCTGTTTTTGTATTCGTACTAGTAACTATAAGGTATTTTTTCCCTTTAACCGTAATCATATCCAAATGTCTCACTGCTTTTTTAGTCAAATCGATACCAATTTGATGGCCTAAGAAAATAGTTTTATCGCTTTTAATCAATGCTCCCGAAAAACCATCAAACCTACTGTGATACGGTGTCACTCCAAAATAATTTCCTGCGGCAAATACAGCTGGTTTAGAACTAGCATCAAACTTCGCTTTTACAAAAGTGGTAATTGGTGCTACCTGCATTTTATTGGTAAAAGGAACAAATACAAACTTGCCTTTGTCATTTCTCAAATACCCTGACTTTAAATTATGCACTTCAAAAAAAGCGCCTTTTGCTAACATTTTAGGATCAAAAATTTCTTCGACCGTTTTTCCTGCAAATGATTTGTAGGTGTTAAATTTCTTTCTGAGCACACCACTAAATTGCTCTACCAATTCATCTAAACTATGAGTAGTGTAGTATTTACCGTTTTTTTCGATGGTTACAATAGTTTCGTAGGAACCATTCTTGTCAAAATCATCGTAGTACATTTTCATTGGGAAAGTAGTTGAAGCTTTGAACTTAGAATTCAATCCCCAATTCCCTACCAAGTAATCCAAATCGCCATCGTGATCAATATCAAACGGAATAATTGCCTGCCATAAGCCGTTGTTTTTTTCTGGAAAAACAGTTTCGGTTACATTGGTAAATTTTCCATTTTTATTGGCTAAAAAAGTTGGTTTCATAAATTCACCCACAACGATAATATCTGTTGCACCATCAGCATTAAAGTCGGTAAAAACGGCTGCTGTAACCATGCCGATTTTCTCAAATACTGGATTTTTCACGACTGTAAAAACTCCTTTATTATTGTTTAACAAATAACAATCAGGCATTGAGCCAAACCTATTTGTAACGGAGTTGTTACCTATAAAAACATCCAAATCGCCATCTTTATCATAATCAAAAACCTGAACTGTTGACGCATTCTGTGCAAGTTTGGGAAGTGTTGCTGAGCTGAATTGTTTATTATCATTCAAGTACAAACGATCTTGCAAATCAGATGCATTTTCACCGCTACCGGAAACTACAAATAAATCATTGATTTTGTCTTGATTAAAGTCGCCAATAAAAGCCGAAGCATCCTCAAAAATTGAATCTTTTGCTAGTAATTTGTCTTGTTTTAAACTGAAACCTTTTGCGTTTTGGAAATAAACCGCTGCTTGTTTTCCTTTGGCTCCACCGAAGAAAATATCATCAAGCCCGTCTCCATTCAAATCGCCCACGGCAGTTGAAGCACCACGATCAGAGCGTTGAAAAGGGATTAATTTTTGTACCAAAACATCGATATACTCATTTTCTTGTTGCAAATGATCAATACCTAAATTACCATCTACTTTCTTAAAAATAGGCAGTACAGTCGGTTGTAATTTCGAGTAATTGAACACACGTCTGTCTTTATTGGCTGTAATAGTAAGGCTTTGATTCACTTTTACATTTTTAAGAGTTTGATACGTTTTATCAGGCCAAATAACTACTAACGAATCTATACTTTTTTGAGGACCTAAGCCAAAATGAATCGCATGCTCCGAGGACGACTGAAATCCGCGTGTGGTTTGTAACTCTTTAAATTGTTTTTTACCCTTGTTGTAGGCAACTACTTTGGTTCCTATTCCAAAGGAGTTTTTACCCGCAAAACGCAATTTTACTTTTAAATAATTCGCTTTGGAATTGGTCGAATTAATATAAAGCGATGCAACAGCGTTCGTGTTGTTGGTTACAATATCTAAATCTCCATCGTTATCAAGATCTGCATAAGCGCTACCGTTTGAAATAATTGAATCGTTTTCTATCCAATCCTGAGATCTATTTTTATATTTCAAATCAGCAGCACCTTGAAAAACGTAATTAGTTACATTTCCTGCTGGCATGCGCTTTAAAGCTTCTTTATCTAACAATTTAGTCGAGCTTATTTTTTTCTTAACTTGATCGTTAGAGTAATATTTCACATAATCCAAGTCATTTGGTCGCTTTGGAATACCGTTACTTATAAAAATATCTTGTTCACCATCTTGATCATAATCGCCAAAGAGCGTGCTCCAACTCCAATCGGTTGCTGCTATGCCACTCAACAAAGCGGTCTCAGTAAAATGTTTTCCTGCCTGGTTTATTTGTAACATGTTACGCGCATACTGATTGTGGTAACCCAACTTTTCAGTTCTTAATTTCAGCATTTGCGTATTATCATCCCCTAAAGATGCCTTGAGAACTTTTTCGTCTTCTGCTAACATATCTAAGCTTAGAATATCTGGAAATCCGTCGTGGTTTACATCTGCAACATCAACTCCCATAGAGAAACGACTGGTATGCCCAAAAAACTGTTTCAGACTCTCGGTAAAAGTACCGTCGCCATTGTTCAAATAGTAATAATCGTCTTCGTGAAAATCGTTACCTACATAAATATCTGGATAACCATCTAAATTAAAATCAGAAACAGCAAGACCCAATCCATAACCGTTTGCGCCACCAAAAATGCCAGCTTGTTCACTTACATCAATAAACTTACCGTTGTCATTGCGAAATAATTTATCTCCTGATTCGTAACTTCTGTTTTTGCGTGTTTCGGCTTTACCAAATGAAAGTTCGCTATGCACCGCGTGATTGAGCAAGTACATATCAAGATCGCCATCCAAATCATAATCGAGAAAAGCGGCAGAAGAACTGTAGTTATCTAAATCTAAGCCGTATTGTGCTGCACTTTCCGTAAATGTATTGTCTTTATTATTGATAAACAATTCGTTTTGACCTTCAAAACCATTGATACCAACAACAGCACATACATAAATATCCAGATAACCATCACCATTCACATCGGCCATCACGGTACCCGTATTCCAATCGCTATTGCCTTCTACACCGGCTTTTTCAGAGATATCTTCAAACTTATTTTTCCCTTTGTTTAGGTAGAGTTTGTTTTTCCCTTGATTGGATGTAAAATAAATATCGACTAATCCGTCGTTATTAATGTCTCCTAAAGCTACACCGCCGCCGTTATAGTAGTATAAGTAGTCTAAGATGGAAATATTTTTAGACGGTATCAATTCGTTTTTAAAAGCAATATTGCTCTCATCTGCAGGCAATTTATCAAACAATTGCCCCTCTTTTTTAGTGCAACTCACAACAAAAAGTGATGCAATGGCGAGTCTAAAAATATTATTCATTGAGTTTGAAAAGTTTTGGAACATCATTGTTAATAGCTGCTAATAGAAATGTTTTTTTATTTTTATTTTTTATCAGTTGTATCTTTTTGATTTCGCCTCTCACAAAAAATCCAGATGCCGTGCTGTTACTTTTTGTAAAAGTTCCTTTTTTAGACCCCAAAAGAACACTGCCATAATTGGCATCAAGTCTGCCGTATTGTGGTTTAAACTCGTATTGATTTCCTCCCAAAATAAGATCGAGATAACCATCGTTATTTACATCCATCGTTGCAATGGTATTCACTGATGAAAATTGAACTTGAGCAGGCAATGCGGTAATTACAAATTTTCCGTTTCCGGTATTAATTGCTACACAACTTTCTTGATAGGCAACCGTTTTCTGAATCGAGTTTTCAACTATTTCTTTACTAAATAAATCTTGAAAAGTCTTAGTAGCATAAGCTGCGTAGCTTAAATTTTTCTTTTTGATAGACGGAATTTGCTTGGCCAACTCTTGTTTTAAATTGATCGGCAAATCTTTCCCGTTAATAGATCGAGTTGCAATTTGTTCGATTGTGCCGTTATTATCAAAATCGTTAGTGAATAATTTTAAAGGATTATTTTGACTTGGTTTGTACGGGGTATTGGTCCCTTTATTGCCAAGCACTAAATCTTTTTTACCATCATTATTCAAATCAACACAAGATACCGAATTCCAAAATCCGGTGTAGGTAGATAAATTCGATTTAAATTCTACCAAACGGCGGCCATTATTTTTAAAAATCATTGGCGCAGTCCAATCACCTACTAAAATTAAGTCTTTTTTGGAATCGTTGTCGATGTCTTCCCAAATGGCATCGGTAATCATTCCGAAGTTATTGATTTTAAAAGCTTTTTTATCTATCACATTCCTAAAATTTCCTTTACCATCATTTTCTAATAGTAAATGCTTGGGATCAATACCATAAACACCGGGAACACTTCGGCTACCAATAAAAACATCAGTGTCACCATCTAGATCAAAATCGTAAGCCGCAATTACAGCAACGTTATTGGAAGTAGTAGGGATCACAGTTTCACTTCGAGTAAAAACACCTTTGCCATTGTTCAAATACAATCTGTTCTTATAATTGACTTGATCTGCTTTTTCGTTTCCGCCTGAACCTACTAATAAATCAACATCACCATCATTATCAGCATCAAAAAAACTTGCAGCAGTATCTTCAAAAGTAGCATCGAGGTCTAAGTCTTTTTGTGAAGAAATTTTGAAATTACCATTTCCGGCATTGAGGTATATTTTACCAGATTGTCCTTTGGCACCACCAATAAAGACATCGTCATTTCCGTCTCCATTAACATCCGCCACACACATTGAAGGGCCTTCTTGCGAAAGCATTTTCGAGACTAAACCTTCATGATCAAAATCGATAAAATTATTTTCTTTGTGCGCAACAAAAGAGGAATTAACAGCTGAAAATTGAGTTTTTTGATTATTCCCTTTAGGTGAAAAAGTACCTTTTGCTTTAGCAATATCTAAATTCAAAACAGCATTTTTAGCTATCTTTTTAATCGTTTCTGTTGTTCCATTTGGCCAAATAACACGTAAGGAATCGATTTTTTTATCTCCAATGCCGAATGTCATTGTGTAATCAATTGACGATTGAAAACCTCGAGACGGAATCAATTCTTGTCTGATGACTTCAGATCCTGCAAAAAGTTCAACCACGCTACCAACTGCAAAAGTATTTTGACCGTTCCCTTTTAGTTTCACTTTTACATATTGGTTTTTGGCATTTTTCTCCGAATTGTTTCGGTACACAAACGATTCCATGTTCACATTATTCACAACCAAATCTAAGTCTCCGTCATTATCGAGATCAGCATAGGCCGCACCATTAGAAAAACTTGGCCTATCCAAACCCCAATTTGTAGCCTCATTGGTAAAGGTTAAATTTTTATTGTTTTTGTAAGCATAATTAGCAATAGGAGTACTTGGCATTTTACTAATTATAGTTTGAATTTCTTCTTTTTTACCTGTAACCACCATTTTTTGCATGAACTCATTTGCAAAAAAATCAACAAAATCTTGATTAGTTAAGTCATTGTAAATACCATTACACACAAAAATATCTTTGTAGCCATCATTATCCATGTCAAATAATAATGCACCCCAACTCCAGTCGGTTTTTGCTACTCCTGCATAATTAGCTATTTCTAAAAACTGATTTTCCCCATTGTTAACTTGCAAAGTATTCTGCATGTATTGATGATAAAAATCTAAATTTACTTTACGAACAAATAAATCGTAATTTTCAAAATTAGTAGTTGTTTTTAATCGCTCGTCAGGTTCTGGTAACATATCAGTTACAAAAATATCAGCTTTACCGTCATTGTTTATATCAGCCATATCAGCTCCCATTGACGATTGACTGATGTGCGAAGTCCATCCTTTAATTTCCTCAGTGAAAGTTCCGTTTTTATTATTGATGTACAAATAATCTCTTTCATAAAAATCGTTAGAAACATAAATATCTGGATATAAATCACCGTTTACATCACCAACAGTAACTCCTAATCCAAATCCAATAAGACTACCATAAATTCCAGAATCGGCACTTACATCAGTAAATTTCCCATTGTCATTTCGTAATAATTTATCTCCGCCACCTTTTAAAATTTCGGCAACATCCCAATCTTTATCACGTAATTCCCTTTTATTAGAATAATTCAAACTACTTACCGGTATAAAACTGTTGTTTAGGATATACACATCGAGATCCCCATCTTTATCATAGTCAAAAAAAGCAGCATGGGTAGTAATTCCAGTATCGGCCAAGTTGTATTCTTCTGCTTTCTCTGTAAATGTTCCGTTTTTGTTATTAATAAAAAGTTCGTTTTTTTGTTGATTGCCTAAGTTATTTCCAGCATTACAAACATAAATATCTAAAAAACCATCTGCATTTAAGTCTACCATTACAACACCCGTAGACCAAGATTTTTTTCCCTCAACACCTGCCTTTTGGGAAATGTCTTCAAATTTGAAATTACCTTTGTTTAAATACAGTTTATTAGGTCCTAAATTTGAGGTAAAATAAACATCAGAAAGACCATCATTATTAATATCACCAATTGCAACACCTCCGCCATTGTAGAAATTACGGTATTTAAAGATGTTCATATCAGCTCCATTCTTTACTTCATTAAAAAATGAAATTCCTGTTTCTGAGCTATTCATCTTAGTGAATAACGACCCTTCTTCACCTTGCTTCTTATCGGAACAATTTAAAAAAGCAACAGCGAGAATACAGCTTGCAACTAAGCGCTTTAACATAATTGGTTTTGACATTGAATTAGAAAATTGTAAGTATTAGAATTGCCTAATTTATATATTATTAGTAGAATAACGAATAAAATTATAAAAAAATAAAGAGGGTAATAAATACCCTCTTTATGACTAACTCAAAAAAATAATTAATTATAAACAACTCTTAATATCCAGGGTTTTGCTTTAAGTTTGGATTAAATAAAGCAGCGGATGGTATAGGGAATAAAGCATATTTTTTATCAGAAACATAAGCTTTAAGCTCTCTTGCTTGTAAAAATTTGCCAAAACGAATCATGTCATTTCTTCTATACTCTTCAAACCACAATTCACGTCCTCTTTCTGCATACACTGCATCTAAAGTAGTTGGAACTGTACCTGCCACATTTGTTCTTGATATTAACTGTGCAAATTTCGCCGCATCGTTAACTCCCGTACCACCACGCAAAATAGCCTCAGCTTTCATCAATAACGCATCTGAATAACGCATCAAAACAAAATCATTATTTGGAGAACCTAAACTACTCACATCTGGAATATATTTTTGAGCTCTAATACCTGCAGACTCTAAAGTAGCACCACTCGTAATTAAAGTCAAATTTTTTGTAAATATTAAAGGCTGCCCGTCAGGATTAGCTGTTGTTTTAATTCTATCTAAAACTTTAACAGTCCCTCCTGGTTTATAAACCTGACCTACTTGAAAACCTACAGGATTACCGAAGTTTGCAATAATAGCTGGATCAGCATTTTTCGCTCTCCTATCGTTCGGATTAAATTTATCGTAATACTCCGCAACAGTTGCAAAACCATTCCATCCATCAGGTGTTTGGTTGTAGTGCATACCCATTCTCCAAAAACATTGAATGTTTCCTCCATTACCTGGACTATTTCTAGAAGAAAATAATATCTCTGGCGAAGTATTATTATCTGGCTTAAAGTTATCCCAGTAGTCAGGTGCTAAACTTGCGTTTATAGCATCTACATTTTGTACAACTTTTGTCATATCTGCTGGTGCAAATGTGTAAGGCCCAGCAGCATCTTCTGCAGTGAAAACTCCTTTGTTTAAATATAATTTAGCTAATAAAAAATGAGCTGCATCCTTATTTGCAACATTGGCATTTCCAGCGGTTCTATTTGGCAAAGCACTTAGAACAGCTTCTACCTCTTGAATTACAAAATCAGTTGCTTGTGATCTGCTCCAAACCTTAGGATCTGCTAAAGAAGACTCACCAGCTTCACGATAAGGTACTTGACCAAATAAATCAATTACATGGTAGTAATAAAAAGCTCTTAAAAATCGCGCTTCAGCCTTTTGACTTGCCGTTCCGCTACCGCTAAAAATTACTAAGTTACAGTTATTAACTTGGGATAATAATTGATTCCAAGCCCCTCGTACTTCATTATGATCTGGTCCCCAAGTATGCGTATGAATTTGCCTCCATACACCTGCATCATCCCAGTCACCACCTCTTGTAGGACCAACTAGTGCGTCAGAAGACATTTCATTTAATGCAAACATAGTCCCTTGCCCCTGAAAGTTTCTTAAACCTTCATACGAAGTTGCTAAAAATTGCACTGGATCGATGGCTCCTGTACTAGCGTCCTCAGGAATTGCATAACCATCCAATACCTCTTCTTCGAGATTGGTACAACTTATACCTAGTACTAGAGTACCAGACAATAAGATGCCTTTAATAATATTAATTCTTTTCATCGTCTTATAATTAAAATGTTACATTAAGTCCAATACCAAGACTTCTTTCTCTTGGGTAAGATAAATATTCCATACCTGCTGAAGGGACACCGTTCAAAGACTTGTCAGTATCAACCTCCGGATCAGTTCCTGAATATTTAGTAATGATAAATAAATTAGAACCGTTAACAAATAACCTTGCTGATTTGATTCTTAATTTCTCAATCATATTATTTTTAAATGTGTAACCAAAAGTTAAGTTACCCATTCTTAAGAAATCACCTTTTTCTAAGTATTTAGTACTTGGTGAATTCGGGTCACCTTGTGCTTGCGGTGATGTTGCAGCCTCTAAGGTAGTGTTTCTGCCTCCTAGGAAAGCACCTTTGAAAAAGTATGCGTTAGAGGTGTTATTATAAATATAATGACCAAAAGCTCCATAAAATGATGCTGAAGCATCGAAATTTTTATAGGTAAAGCTTGTAGAAAAACCTACATTCACTTTCGGTAACGGTTGCTTGTCAAGAATTTTTTTAGCTGCATTACCTAACCCTGTATCATTGCCAGCTGCATCAGCATAAATTGAATTTCCAGAAGCGTCATAACCTCTCCACTCATAAAGATTATATGAATATAAAGGCTTGTCATTTGTTATAACTTGTGCGTAAGCCCCAGATAAACCTTGACCACTTAAACCTCCCGTTTGCACAAAACCAGCAAAATTGGTAAATTTATTAGTGTTAAAAGATGCGTTTCCTGAAACATCCCAAGTAAAATCATCTGACTCGATAACTTTGTAATTCAATGAAATCTCAAAACCTTTATTTATTAAATTGCCTTTTGCATTTAACAAACGAGGAAAATAAGTTCCTGGTTGAGATCCATCTGGCTGATTAGGGAAAATAAGGTCAGTAGTATTCTTATTATAGTAATCCAAAGAACCAGTCAATCTGTTATTTAATAATTCAAAATCAATTCCCGCTCCTACAGAAGAAGTAGTTTCCCACTTCAAATCTGGATTTGCATTATTTACGGTCACAGGAGTACCATTCAAACCAAACTGACCTGCCGATACCGCTGAATTAGGAGCAAATTCCTGGTTTCCTGTAATACCGTAACTTCCTCTAAGTTTTAAATCATTCACGAGACCTGATTTTGCCTCGATAAACTTATACCCAACTCCTACGGATGGGAACGTTCCATATTTGTTGTTCACACCAAATTTACTAGACCCGTCAACACGAATCGTTCCTGTAACCAATAATTTTTTCATAAGGGTAGCGTTAAATCTAGCGAAATAAGACTGTAAATCAACTTTGTTACGACCAGATGAAACTCTATATTCTCTTGAAAGAGCACCCTCCATGTTATCAATTAAATTAGTTTGATTAATATTGAATCCTTTTGCACTAGAGCCAAATCCATCAAAACCATATTCATAAAATGAATATCCTGCCAAAGCATCAAATACAAAATTCTCATTAAATTCCTTGTTGTAATTTAAAGTATGTTCGAAAGTTCTATTGAACTTATTTTGTGTCGAAATAAAAGCAGTTCCTCTTTTAACGGTATTATCCGCAGGATCCGTAGCTTGAAATTGATCTCCTTGAATATTCATAGTTGGCAACAATTGACTCTTTCTGGTAGAAGTTGAATTTTCTACACCAAATAGAAACTTGTAGCTAAAATTGCTGTTAATTTTGTAAGTTGCCGATAAACTACCAAATAACTTACTAGTATTAGTGTAGTCATTGTAAGAGTTTAACAATTGAACCGGATTCAAAAACGTGTTACTAATAACGTTAAAAGTACCATCTGAGTTGTAGATTGGTGAAGTTGGATTCCAGTATAATGCTGATCCGATTATGTTACCAATAAAACCAGCATCATTAGATATCAGTGTAGTTTGATCTTTGATACCAGCATATATTAATCTTGTTTCTACTTTTAATGCTCCTCCAAAAAAGTCATTAGAATTGTAAAGAGATGCTGTATATCTTCCTAACCCAGTATTTTTAACAATACCATCTGTATCTGTGGCACTTAAAGAAAGTCTTGTGTTTGAGTTTTCTGTTGATTTACTGAAAGATAAGTCATGATTTTTAGTAATTCCTGATCTTAAAACGGCATCTTTCCAGTTATACGATCTTGAATTTTGGTCATCACCACCTGCCGCGGCAAATTGATCACCTGACATTACACCAAAATCTCCAGCGATTTTACTGAATTGTACTGAAGTTGAATAAGCTAATTCAGGCTCTTTAGATTTTCCTTTTCTAGTAGTGATTACAATTACTCCATTTGCTCCACGAGCACCATAAATAGCGGTAGACGAAGCATCTTTCAAAACAGACATACTTTCGATATCGTTTTGATTAACAAAATTTAAGGGATTTCTTGGTGTTGAGCCTCCAAGTAAACCATCTCCACTAGCAGAAATATTTCCCCCATCAAGAGGTACACCATCTACAACAATAAGAGGACCATTTCCAGATCTTACGGAGGTGTTACCACGAACGCGAATAGAAATAGCTCCCCCTGGCTCACCACTTGACTGTGTAACCTGAACACCTGCTACTTTACCACGTAAAAGTTGTGCCGGTGAAGGAGATGCAACATTATCAAATTTTTTGGCGCTAATTTGATCAACCGCACCTGTTGCATCTTTCTTTTTAACAGATCCATAACCGATTACAACAACTTCTTTAAGCTCTGCCGAATCCTCTTTCATAACCACATTCACTGTGCTTTTGCCGGCTACAGTTATCTCTTGTGTTTTCAGACCAATGTAACTAAAAACTAAGACTGCATTAGGTCCAACATTCTTGATTGTAAATTTTCCATCGAAATCAGTTTGAGCTCCGTTTTTTGTTCCTTTTACTAACACAGAAGCCCCTGGAAGAGGACCGCTACCGTCAGAAACCGTACCTGACACATCCTGAGCATAGGTCAAGCTTGTGCAAAGTATCGTCAGAAACAACATCAAGCCTTTAATTAGACTATTTTTCATACGTAATAAATAAGTTGGTTAATAATTTGTTTTACTGGTTTGTTTAATATTAGTTATCAAACATAATTATAATTTTATGATAAATTTGGGATTTACACAAACTATAACGTTTTCGTTATGCCGAAAACGTTTTCGATTTTAAAATAGATACCGCAATAAATTAATACTAAAAATGAATAAAATATAAAAATTAACAGTAAAAAAAATCGATATAACTGAAATTTTCTCTTTCAACGACGAAAAACGTTACATAAACTTCAAAAACTGTTTGAGTTTTGCAAAATCATTGCGAATTATTCAAAAAAAAAAAGAAGGTTTACTTTTAAAAAAAATGAAGTTAAATTTTTATAAGTATCAGTCGATAAAACAATTAGAAAAATATAAGTAGCAAAAAATCACTGCTAGTAACCAAATATCATAAATTAATTATCAAATTTATCACAGAGCATCAAGTACTGCACAACATTTTATTTGATGCTAAATACCGCCAAAAAAAAATACAACATTTCCCGCTTGGACAACAGGAAACATTGTATTTACAACAAAAAACAACAATTTTAATTAATCTTAATCGTTCTATTATCGGTACCTAAACCAATAATTTTTAAAGATTTCCATTGCTTAGGTAACAAACCTTTATTGTACCTAAAACCTGTATCTGTTTGTTCAACTCCACCAAATCCAAAAATTACCGCTTGTAACATAGCTCCTGCACCTGTTGCAAAGTAAGGATTATTGCTATTTGCTGATTCAGAGAAAACTCCAAAAGGGGGGCGACTATTAGGCAAATATGATTTCACAAAATAATCGTAGGCTTTTTCACGGTTACCCAAGCGTGCGTACAAAACAGATAATACTCCAGAAGCCATTGCAGGACCATCTTTTTTATCAATTTTTTCTGAGTAATATGCTAAATCACGTTCTATTTGTTCTTTATTTGTGATTACATGTAAAGGATAGGCTAACAAATTTACATCGGCTTGTTTTATCATTTGTCCATCATAACCCTTGTAATTTTGTGTAATACCATCTTTAGAATGAATTTTTAATTTTTCTGCAACTGTTTTCCATTTTGGATCAATTGGTTCATTTAAAATTGTAGCTGCCTTAATAGTATTTTTTAATGATTCAATAGCAGCGGCATTTGTAAAAGCGTTGTCATCTACATGCTGAGCATATTCATCAGCTCCTACTACATTTAGAATAGAAAAACTACCATCTGCATTTTCATTAACTCGGCTCACCCAAAAATCAGCAGTTTCTTTTAAAACATTCCATTCCTTTTGCAGCCAAACTTTGTCCTGTGTTAAGGCATAATAATTCCAAAATGCGATAGAAACATCAGATGTAATATGTTGTTCAAAAATACCTGTTAAGGCCCACGTTGGTGTAGCTTCTTCGCCAGTATCATCAGATTCCCAAGGGTACATTGCGCCTTTATAACCATATATGAAAGCTTTTTGCTTGGCTTTTTCTAAGCGATCTGAACGGTAATCTAGGCATGATTTAGCCAAATCAGGTTGCAATGCCAAAAGTGTTGGAAACATCCACAATTCAGTGTCCCAAAAAATATGACCATTGTAGCCCTGAGATGACAAGCCCATTGGAGCAATACTTTGCCTTGTACCAGATCTGATGTAGGAATACAAGTTGAACAAAGCAAAACGAACTCTTTGTTGCGCATCAAGATCTCCTTCTATTTGAATATCCCCAGAATCCCAAAGTACTGACCATGCTTTTTGGTGTTTTGAAACTAACTTATCAATTCCCTCTTGTAATGCATAGATAGGCTGTCTTTCAGATTCATTAACAGGATCTGTTACATCTTTAGAAGTACAAATACCTCCTGCCACGGCAAAACGATATTTTTGACCTTTGCGTAATTTTGTAGTAAAACCAACTTCATTACCAGTTTGCTGCAAATCTTCAACCTTTTGATCAAACAAAAAAGTTGTTGCTGCCGCTACAGTATATTTCCCAGTACGTGTTTTTGCAACAGTACTAAAAATTGGCATTCTATATTGATTGTCCTTGAGTACTCTAAACTGATTTTTTGCGTCTTTCAATTCTTCGGGAACAATCATATAATTGCTGGCCTTTAGATCTAAATCTTTAGATGGAATAATTTCTACAATAGCCATAGCAGAAAAAGGAACTGCTCTATTGGCTATAATTGTATAAGTAATTTGAGCAGAATTATTGAAGGTAAAAGAAGTTGTTGAGGTTCCATTTTTCATAGACACTACTTGCTTCCAATTCTCAATTGTGTTCGATTGCACTTCCTTTTGATCTAAAAATAATTTGAGATTCAAAAATTCTATACCACGAACAATTCTACTAATCCCGTTTTCAGGACTGCCATCATAAACTCCATTTAAAATAATCTCTTTAGTTCGCAAAGGGGTATCGTCAGTTACAATTCCTATTTGTCCATTTGCCATAGCAACTCCAAAATAATTGGAGCGTGATGTTGCTACTAAATTCCACTCATCCCCTTGCGATTGCGCAAAAGTCATGGAGGTTAGAAATAAAATAATAAACGAAAATAGATGTCTTGAAATCATGATTTTGTATTTGGTTTTTCAATCAAATTTAAAGAAAATAGGTTGCAATAAAATGAAACGAAACATAAAGTAGCTCATAATTGAATCGAAAACGTTTTCGGCATTTGAAATCAAAATTTCCATAGGAATATTTTAACACTTCCAAAATAGAATTCTATTTTTATACAAATACTTTAATTTTAAAACCAATTCATTATGAATACGATAACAAGAAAAGCAAATCGAATACTTATCTTTAGCTGCTTAATTTTGGCTTTTTCTTGTACCAAAAATAATTTTGAAACTACAATTAATAGCGCTTCTTCTGAGGTCCTAAAAAGTGATGAATCAAAAAAATATAAAGAAAGGTATCGTCCACAATTTCACTTTTCACCAGAAAAAAAATGGATGAACGATCCAAATGGTTTGGTTTACCACAAAGGCGTTTACCACTTGTTTTATCAATATTATCCGGAGGATATCGTTTGGGGACCGATGCACTGGGGACATGCTACAAGTCCTGATTTAATAAACTGGAAATCCGAAAAAATAGCATTGTATCCTGACCAAAACGGACTTATATTTTCGGGCAGTGCTGTCATTGACACACAAAACAGCTCGGGCTTAGGCAGTATTCAAAATCCACCAATGATAGCTATTTTTACCTATCATGATATGGATGGAGAGAAAGCTGGTAAAACCGACTACCAAACACAAGGCTTAGCCTACAGCTTGGATGAAGGAAAATCATGGAAAAAATACAGTCAAAATCCTATTATTAAAAATCCGGGTATAAAAGATTTTAGAGATCCAAAGGTGTTTTGGAATGCTGAAACAAAACTTTGGAATATGACTTTAGTCGCTGGCGATAGAGCACAATTTTATACTTCTAAAAATTTAATTCAATGGAATTTTGAAAGTGAATTTGGTTCAAATGTAGGAGCGCACGGCGGAGTTTGGGAATGCCCTGATCTTTTTAAACTAAAGGTCAATGGAACAAATAAAGAGAAATGGGTTTTATTAATTAGTATCAATCCTGGAGCGCCAAATGGTGGGTCAGGAACACAGTATTTTATAGGTGATTATGACGGAAAACGTTTTACGACTGATCAAAAAGACATTAAATGGGTGGATTACGGAACTGATAATTATGCTGGTGTAACCTACAACAATACACCAAATGGCGAACGTGTTTTTATAGGATGGATGAGCAATTGGTCCTACGCTCGCAATACTCCAACTAAAAACTGGAGAAGTGCTATGACTTTGCCAAGAACACTCGCTTTGACAGAAACTAATGGAGTTTACAATTTACAAAGCCAAGTTGTTAAGCAACTAAAATCATCTGAAAAAGTAGCATTTGAAAGAGACAAAATGACGATTGAAAATGACAAACCAAAAACGTTTACATACGCCTTGCTAAATCAATCTAAAATCGATTTTAAGGCAAAAAATGAGGATTTAAAACTAGTGTTCTCTAATGATGTCAAGGATTCTCTGGTGGTTTATTACGATGCTCAACTGAAGAGCTTTACACTAGATAGACGAAACTCTGGACAAGTAAAATTTGAAAAATCGTTCGGAGCACAAAGCCAAAATACCAAAACACCATTACTGCAATCAAAGACCATTCACTATCAAATCTTTTTAGATTGGTCATCCATTGAACTTTTTCTAGGAGGTGGAACCTACAGTTTTACAGCACAAATTTTCCCGAATCAGCCGTATACAAAACTGAGCATCAGCTCAAAGAACGATCAATGCTTAAAGGAATTTTCTATTTCGAAAATCAATAGTATTTGGTAACTACTACTTAAAAAAACGCATTAATTTTTTAAAACTAAAAACATGAATCAAAAGAAAATCTTATACTGGTCTATTATTGTTGCTTTTGCGGGATTCCTATTTGGCTTTGACACTGTTGTTATTTCGGGCGCTGATAAACAATTGCAGCAATTATGGGGGTCTAGTGACTTATTCCACGGTTTAGTTGTCATGTCATCAGCACTCTGGGGAACTGTTATTGGAGCTGTATTTGGTGCTTTTCCTACCAATATTTTGGGTAGAAAAAACACGCTGCTAATCATTGGTATACTATTTTTTGTTTCCTCTGTTGGAACTGCTTTTGCAAATGATCCATTTTTGTTTTCAATTTTTAGATTCTTAGGTGGTATAGGTATTGGAGCTTCAACTATTGCGGCGCCAACCTACGTTTCAGAAATTGCTCCAGCAAAAGACCGAGGAAAGTTGGTTGCACTGTATCAATTCAACATCGTTTTTGGAATCTTAATTGCTTTTACATCCAACTATTACTTGCAAGATATTGGCGCCAATTCTTGGCGATGGATGCTAGGTATTCAAGCTTTTCCTTCTCTGATTTATACAGTACTAATTTTTTGGATTCCTGAAAGTCCGCGTTGGATATTAGAATATAAAAAGGACGTAAATAAAGCTAGAGCCATTTTAAAACAAATTTATACTGACGAGGCAGTTGCTACGGCAATAACTGCGATGGAAAAGGAAACGCAACAAGAGGACAAAAACGAATCTATTTTTATGAAAAAATATAGAAAACCACTTCTTTTGGCCTTTTTTATTGCTTTCTTTAATCAACTTTCAGGCATCAATGCGTTCTTATATTACGCACCCCGAATATTTGAACTTGCCGGATTAGAAAAATCAGCTTCGTTTTTGAGCAGTATTGGAATTGGAATTATCAATTTAATTTTTACCATGATAGGAATTGCTTTAATTGACCGTTTCGGACGAAAAACACTCATGTACTTAGGCTCTGTAGGTTATATTATCTCGCTTGGACTTGTTACTACTGCTTTCTATTACGAATGGAAAGGAATGGCCGTTCCGCTATTTTTCTTCCTATTTATCGCATCACATGCCGTAGGGCAAGGCGCCGTAATTTGGGTTTTTATCTCTGAACTTTTTCCAAATAAATTACGAGCAGCTGGAAGCTCTTTTGGTACATCAGTGCATTGGGTGTTGGCTGCTTTAATTCCGTCATTTATTCCGTTCTTATTTAAAGTAATAGGAACAACTACTGTTTTTGCAATCTTTTGTTTAATGATGGTATTGCAACTCCTTTGGGTTTTTACGAAGATGCCCGAAACCAAAGGACGAACACTAGAAGAATTATCTGAAAGTTTATCAAAATAATAAGTGCTATGGCTAAAAAAGTAATTTGTTTTGGAGAAGTATTGTTTGATGTGTTTCCTACACATACTAAAATTGGTGGCGCACCTTTAAACGTAGCACTGCGCCTAAGTTCACTGGGTATCGAAACCCAAATTATCAGTCGTATTGGTAGTGATGCACTTGGTGTTGAAATACTCAATTACATTAGTCATCATGGGGTTTCAACCATCTCCATTCAAAAAGACCCGACTTATAAAACGGGTGAGGTTATTGTAGCATTAGATCAGAAAGGTTCTGCCTCTTACACGATCAATTATCCCGTGGCTTGGGACAAAATTGAATGTATTGCCGAAGATGAAAACGCTGTAAAAAATTCCGATGCTTTGGTTTTTGGAAGTTTAGCTTGTAGAGATACTACGACCCACAATACTTTATTAGAACTCATCAATTATTCTAAATATGCTGTATTTGATGTTAATCTACGTACTCCCTTTTACTCCCAAGAGCTCCTACAACAGTTAATACTTCAAGCAAATTTCATCAAATTTAACGACGATGAGTTGTATGAAATAAGCGCGTTTATGAATTCGCCTTTCCACTCCATAGAGCAAAACATACTTTTTATTGCTGAACAAACCAATACCAAACATATTTGTGTTACAAAAGGAAGTCATGGCGCAGTTTTATACATGGAAGGAAATTTTTATTACCACAGCGGATTTAAGGTAAAAGTTGTTGATACAGTAGGTGCTGGAGATTCCTTTTTAGCAGGATTGCTTTCTAAACTCTTAACAGATGCAAATCCGCAAGAGGCGATTGATTTCGCATGTGCTCTAGGTGCTTTGGTAGCCACTCATGAAGGTGCAAATCCAACAATTTCTGCAGAAAAAACAAAAAACTTTATGAACCCCGTGCTGTTCTGATTCTTTTTCGTTTTAATTATTTTAAATCTAATCAAAAAATATATTTTAATTCAAACAATCATGAAAACTACACTCGCATTATACTTATTGACAACTCTTACTTTATTTTCTACTGAAAGATTATCGGCTCAAAACAAGTTTCTTGAAACAATTCAAAAAAACGATACCAAATGGTGGAAAGAAGCTGTAGTTTATCAAATTTATCCCCGCAGTTTTAAAGATAGTGACGGCGATGGAGTTGGTGATTTAAAGGGAATTATTTCTAAACTAGACTATATAAAAAGTTTAGGTGTTGATGCGATTTGGCTTAACCCTATCTACACATCTCCTAATGATGACAACGGTTACGACATCAGTAACTATAGGGAAATTATGAGCGATTTTGGTACTATGAATGACTTCGATCTTTTACTGAAAGGTATGCATCAACGAGGTTTAAAACTCATTATGGATATAGTGGTTAATCATAGTAGTGATGAACATGAATGGTTTAAGCAGTCCAAAAGTTCTAGAGATAATAAATACAGAGACTATTATCATTGGTGGCCTGCTGAAAAAGGTAAACCACCTTATCGCTGGAGTTTTTTTGATGTTAATAGTGACGCTTGGAAATATGATGCAAAAACGGATGCATATTATTTGCATTATTTCTCTCAGAAACAACCAGATTTAAATTGGGAAAACCCAACGGTAAGGCAGGAAATTTATGAAATGATGCGCTTTTGGTTAGACAAGGGAATTGATGGTTTTCGAATGGATGCGTTTCAGTTTGCATCAAAAGTTACTACTTGGCCAGAATTACCACAAGGATACGAGAAAAACATTATTAAATACTACGGAGTTGGCCCCCATTTGCATGATTATCTACAAGAAATGAATAAGGAGGTTTTTAGCAAATATGATATTATGACCGTTGCTGAAGGTGCCGGAAGCACACCTGAAGAAGCAATGCTTTTTGTTGATCCAGATCGTAAAGAATTAAATATGGCTTACCATTTTGAAAGTGTAGATATTGGCAAACATATCAATGATTTTGGGCTAGTTAAATACAAAGATATATTTTCTAGATACGATCAAACATTTAAAGATAAAGGATGGCTTTCTATTTTTTTGGCAAATCACGATCAACCTAGAATGGTAAGTAAATTTGGTAATGATTCTGTTCAATTTCGCTCATTATCATCAAAAATGCTCTCTACATTTATCATGTGCATGCGTGGTACTCCTTACTACTATAACGGTGACGAAGTAGGTATGACCAACATACGCTTTGACTCTATTGAAGATTATAAAGATGTAGATACGCGTAATAAATACATAGGATTAAAAAATAAGGGCGGTGATTTAAAAGCGTTTTTAGAGGTCCAAAAACAAACATCTAGGGAAAACGGCAGAACACCTTTTCAATGGGATTCAACCAAAAATGGAGGTTTTTCGGAAGGTAAACCTTGGTTAAAAGTAAATCCTAATTATTCCTTTATCAATGTCGAGTTGCAAGAAAACGACCCCAATTCAACTTTAAATTATTTTAGATCATTAGTCCAATTACGAAAGAAAGACCCCGTTCTTGTTTACGGTAAATACACCATTTTGGATAAAGAAAATCCTTCTGTTTTTGCATTTACCCGTGAGTTAAACGACAAAAAAATACTTGTGCTATTAAATTTTTCAGAGAAAGAATCAACGTTTAACATCGCATTGCCAACAAGTAAATTTAAAATCATACTAGATAATTACTCCTCGACAAAAGAAATAAAGAAAAATACGCTTCGTCCTTACGAAGCAGTAATAATTGAAATCAAATAAAATTTGATATTTCTGTAAAGCTTTAAAACAACAAACTGTTTTTTGAAAATTGGTTTACAACAAATATATTGTAAATTCGTTTTTAAAAAGCAGTTTTTTTGGCTTTCACATATAGAGAATTTAACTATGAATAATCCAACTCTCAAAGAAATTGCAAACCAACTCGGAATCTCAATAACAACCGTATCGAAGGCTTTAAAGGGATATAGCGATGTGAGTGCATCAACCAAAAAAGCGGTTGTTGATTTAGCGCAACAATTACATTATACTCCAAATAGTTTTGCCGTTAACTTGAGAACCAAAGAGTCGAAAACAATTGGACTTATTATTCCAACATTGGTGCATGATTTTTTTGCAACTGTTATCAAGGGTATTTTAGAAGAAGCCGAAAAAAGAGATTACCTTGTTATTATTTTACAATCAGACGAAAAAGTAAGTTTTGAAAAAAAACAGCTGGAACTGCTGCTGCAAAAAAGAGTCGATGGGATATTGATGTCACTATCCAATGAAACAGGTGACTTTGAACATATTAATGCAATCTTAAAACAAAAAACTCCGCTTGTTCTTTTTGACAAAATTGCCAAAGTTGTTCCTTGTTCAAAAGTTACTATAAACGACCAAAAAGCAGCTTACGATGCGGTAGCATATTTAATAAAGAAAGGACACAAAAAAATTGCACACTTACGAGGTTCATACTTGCCACAAAACGCCATAGATCGTTTTTTGGGTTATAAAAAAGCGCTAGAAGATCATCAAATCAAATACAATCCTAGTCTTGTGTTTGCTTGCGAGAACAACTTAGATTTTGAAGACGGATATGAAAACACAAAGCAATTAATTGCTTCACATCCCGATACTGATGCCATTTTTGCCGTTACAGATATGGCCGCTATTGGCGCCATGAAATACTTGAGCGAATCTGGGATACAAATTCCGAATCAAATAGCTGTATTAGGATTTAGTAATTGGTTCATGTCAGAGGTTATAACTCCCAAACTATCAACTATTAATCAACCCGGATTTGAAATAGGACAAAAAGCAGCAGCCATTTTATTTGATGAAATTGCGGCAAAGAAAGCGAATCAAAAAGTTACCCCTCAATTTATAGAAGTAACTACATCAATAATCGAAAGAGAATCTACCTAGTCTATTTCACCATTCAGAAAATCAGATTATTTATATCTTCTAATTAAAACAAGATTAACAGCTAAAGCACTCCGAAAATTAATATATTGCAATTGATTTAAAGATCATTAACACCGTTACATAACTAAAAACTAACTACAAAAATCTAAAATCAATTGCACTTACTATTGATTTTGGATCTCCCACACAAGCATCATCATGAAAGATATTACACTGAAAGAAATAGCAGAAAAACTTGGGATATCAATAACTACAGTTTCAAAAGCTTTAAAAAACTATCCAGATGTAAGCGAAAAAACAAAAAAAGCAGTACTTGCCCTTGCCCAAGAACTGCATTATACTCCCAATAGTTTTGCCGTTAATCTTAGAACCAAAGAATCGAAAACTATAGGACTAATTATTCCTGAAGTAGTTCATCATTTCTTTTCGAACGTAGTAAATGCCATCATTGACGAAGCAGAGAAAAAAGGATATTTGGTTATTATTTTACAATCAAATGAAACACTTGAATTAGAGAAAAAACAAGTAGAACTATTGATCAACAAAAGGGTAGACGGAATTATTATGTCACTCTCTAACGAATCAAACAACGACGATCACATTAAGGAAATTATAAATAGAAATATTCCTTTTGTTATGTTCGATAAGATTGCAAAGCTTTCTAAATGCAACAAAGTTGTTATCAACGATCAAAAAGCCGCTTTCAATGCAGTGCAACATCTCATTGACAAAGGATGCAAAAGGATAGCTCATATACGTGGCCCCTTAAATCCGCAAAACGCAATTGACCGCTACATTGGTTACAAAAAAGCATTAGAAAAAAATCACATTCCGTTTGATGCTAATTTAGTGTACACCTGCGAAAACGTAACCTTTGATGAAGGACGTCATTTTGCAGAAAAAATAGTGAAGGATCATAAAGATATTGATGGAATATTTGCTGTAACAGACCTTGTAGCAGTTGGTGTAATTGCCTATTTAAACGAACAAAAAATTGAAATACCGAAAAAAATTGCGATTATAGGATTTAGCAATTGGTTTATGTCTCAAGTGATTTCACCAAAGTTGAGCACCGTTGATCAACCGAGTCACGAAATGGGAATTGAATCGTTTAATTTACTTCTTGAAGAAATGGTATGCCATAAAGATGGAATTACCTTCGAACCTAGAACAGTAGAATTAGACACAAAAATAATTGAAAGAGAATCTACTATGAAAGTACAATAGCGCTATAGTTCCAAAAACTTAATATTTCTCATAAGTCCGTCATATTTCGTGCGCTTTAATGGCGAATTTTTAAAAACTGCTTTGAATGTTTCTTCGGTTATTTCGATCCAATCTTGTTTTGACATAGAAAGCAAGTCTGGATTTGCATTAAACAACGGTTCATTATGTGGTTTAGAAAAACGGTTCCAAGGACAAACATCTTGACAAACATCACATCCAAAGGCCCAATCATCGAACTTACCTTTCATATCAACGGGAAGGTTATCCTTAAGTTCAATAGTATAATAAGAAATACATTTGCTTCCGTTTACCACATACGGACTTTCAATGGCCTGTGTGGGACAACTATCAATACAGGCCGTACAAGTTCCGCAATGATCCGATGTAATGGTGTCATAATCAAGCTCCAAATCGATAATCAATTCAGCAATAAAGTAAAACGAACCAACTCTTTGAGTGATCAAATTGCTGTTTTTCCCGATCCAACCCAAACCACTCTTTGCTGCCCAAGCTTTATCTAAAACTGGAGCCGAATCCACAAAAGCTCTACCGGACACAGCACCTATATTCTCGTTAATGGAATACAATAGCTCTTTTAATTTCTCTTTTATCATTAAATGATAATCAGTTCCGTAAGCGTACTTTGAAATCTTAAAAGTATCCTCAATTTGATTTTGTTCAGGAAAATAATTCAACAACAACGACACTACACTTTTTGCATCGTCAACCAACAGCGTGGGGTCCAAGCGCTTGTCAAAATGATTTTCCATATAAGACATTTGACCGTGACTATTTGAATTTAGCCATTTCTCCAATCGAGGAGCTTCGGTTTCTAAAAAACCAGCCTTCGAGATGCCACAAGACATAAATCCCAATCTTTTGGCTTCGGTTTTGATAAAGGAGGTATGTATTGATTTAGTGCTAATAAAAAGAGCTTTATAATTTATTTAACCTTCAAAGAATTAAAACAAACCTTGTTGAATGTTCGTTTTTAATTTACCTAGATGCTTATAGGCTTTATCGGTAACTTCTCGACCACGTGGAGTTCTCATGATAAAACCTTCTTGAATTAAAAAAGGTTCATACACCTCCTCAATAGTTTCACTACTTTCAGATACAGCGGTAGCCAAAGTTGTCAAACCAACTGGACCTCCTTTAAATTTATCAATGATCGTTGTTAAGATTTTGTTATCCATCTCGTCTAACCCATGCGCATCAACATTAAGAGCTTTAAGCGCATATTTTGCAATTTCAATATCAATAGTACCGTTGCCCTTAATTTGAGCAAAATCACGTACCCTACGCAACAATGCATTTGCAATACGAGGTGTGCCTCTACTTCTACCAGCAATTTCAATTGCTGCTTCCATCGAAATTGGCATTTGAAAAATAGCTGAGCTACGTTCCACAATTGTAGTTAATAATTCAGTAGTATAATATTGCAAACGGGAAGAAATACCAAAACGAGCACGCATAGGAGCAGTTAATAAACCCGAACGTGTAGTTGCACCTATAAGTGTAAAGGGATTCAAATTAATTTGAACGGTCCTGGCATTAGGTCCAGACTCAATCATAATGTCAATTTTGTAATCCTCCATAGCAGAATATAAATATTCCTCCACAATCGGACTTAAACGATGAATTTCATCTATAAAAAGCACATCCCTTTCTTCCAAATTGGTCAACAAACCAGCTAGATCACCAGGTTTATCTAAAACCGGACCAGATGTTATTTTGATACCCACTTGTAATTCATTAGCTAAGATATTAGCCAAAGTAGTTTTTCCAAGTCCAGGAGGCCCATGAAAAAGAGTATGATCTAGCGCCTCATTACGTTGATTGGCTGCTTGCACAAATATTTTAAGATTTTCAAGTACCTGATCTTGACCAGAAAAATCATCAAAGCTTAAAGGCCTTAACTTCTTTTCAATATCAAGTTCTTCCGTACTAAAACTGCGAGAAGTAGGATCTAAATTTTCATTCATACAACAAAGATAGTAAAGAGAGTCCTAAAATAAAACCACAACAACCTACAAAGAGTGTAATAAATAGTTCAATAAAAAAGCCCCTGCAACAGCAGAGGCTTAAATTTATTTTTAGTGGTGTAAAACTTCTTCACCTTCTTTCATCGGAACGTTTTGCGGTACAAAATCTTCTTCGTGATTTGGGTTACTGTAGTCATAAGGCCAACGGTGAACCTCAGGGATTGCTCCTGGCCAGTTACCATGAATATGTTCTACAGGAGCTGTCCACTCTAGGGTATTAGATTTCCATGGATTCATTACAGCTTTCTTACCGTAAAAAATACTACTAAAGAAGTTGTATAAGAAAACCAATTGGAAAGCACCTCCAACAAGTGCAAACATAGTGATCAAAACATTCACATTTTGTAAGTCATCAAACAATGGGAAGTTTGTGTTTGTATAGTAACGTCTTGGCAAACCAGCTAATCCAATAAAATGCATCGGAAAGAAAACACCATAAGCACAAATTGCAGTTACCCAAAAGTGTACATAACCAAGATTTTTATTCAACATGCGCCCAAACATTCTTGGAAACCAGTGATAAATACCAGCAAACATACCATATAAAGCAGAAATACCCATTACTAAGTGAAAGTGTGCCACTACGAAATATGTATCGTGAACGTTAATATCCAAAGTACTATCTCCTAAAATAATTCCAGTTAAACCTCCAGTGATAAAGGTAGATACCAAACCAATTGAAAACAACATCGCAGGATTCAATTGCAAGTTACCTTTCCATAGAGTAGTAATATAGTTAAACGCCTTAACTGCAGATGGGATAGCGATCAATAACGTCGTAAAGGTAAAAACAGATCCTAAGAAAGGATTCATACCTGAAATAAACATATGGTGTCCCCAAACAATCGTAGACAAAAATGCAATAGCAAGAATTGACATAATCATCGCTCGGTAACCAAAAATTGGCTTACGTGAATTTGTGGCAATAACCTCAGATGTAATACCTAACGCAGGCAACAAAATGATATAAACCTCAGGGTGACCTAAGAACCAGAACAAGTGCTCAAACAATACAGGCGAACCACCTTGATAATGTAGAACTTCACCAGCAATATAGATATCAGACAAGAAGAAAGAAGTACCAAAACTTCTATCAAAGATCAACAATAAAGCTGCAGATAATAAAACTGGAAATGATATAATACCAATAATAGCAGTCACGAAAAACGCCCAAATAGTAAGAGGCATTCTTGTCATTGTCATTCCTTTAGTTCTTAAATTAATTACTGTAACAACATAATTTAATGAACCCATCAAAGAAGAGGCAATAAAGATAGCCATAGACACCAACCATAAGGTCATACCCGTACCTGAACCAGGAATTGCCTGTGGCAATGCACTTAAAGGAGGATAAATGGTCCAACCCGCAGAAGCAGGTCCAGCTTCAACAAAAAGAGAACCGACCATGATAACACTTGATAAAAAGAACAACCAATAAGATACCATGTTCATAAAACCTGAAGCCATATCTCGAGCACCAAGTTGAAGTGGAATTAACAAGTTACTAAAGGTACCACTTAATGCGGCGGTCAATACAAAGAAAACCATTATGGTTCCATGAATAGTAACTAATGCTAAATAAATATCATTAGCCATAACTCCATCTGGAGCAAATTTATCGCCTAATAAGACATTAAATATCTTAAAAGATTCTTCTGGCCAAGCCAATTGTAATCTAAAAAGTAATGATAACGAGACACCAATAACTCCCATTATGATACCAGTAATTAAATACTGCTTAGCAATCATTTTATGATCGATACTAAAAATATATTTAGTAATAAAAGTGTCCTTATGGTGGTGTTCGTGTTCGTGATCTAATGCGTGATCGTGACCTTCTGCTGACATATATGTTTACTTTAAATTTTCTTTAATAATTATTTCATTGCAGTAACAGCAACTTCTTTATCTCCTTTAACAGCGGCAGAATCGCTTCCTACAGCAGCATCAGTAGAAGCAGGCTCAGCTAAAGCAGCTTTAACTTCATTAACTACCGTAGCTTTGTCTTTCAACCAAGCTTTGTAGTCTTCAGGAGTATCTACAATAATTTTCATTTGCATGTTATAGTGAGAAGCACCACAAATTTTATTACACAATAACAAATAGTCAAATGTGTAAGGATCTAAAGCAGGCTCCCCTTTAGCAACTAATTCTGCACTCTTCTTAGCGCGTAACGCGTTAATGTTAGCAACTTTCTCAACCATAAAAGGTAATTCTCTATACTGAGCAGTTGTGTAAATTGGTTCAAAAGCAAATTGAGTAACCATACCAGGAACACAGTTCATCTGAGCCCTAAAGTGAGGCATGTAAGCAGAGTGTAAAACGTCTTGAGAACGCATTTTAAACAAAATCTTTTTACCAACAGGTATGTGTAATTCTGTAACAACTACGTCATCTTGAGCATATGGATCACTCAAATCAACACCTACAGCATTTGCACCCTCAATGTATCTCACATTAGCTTTACCTAGAACATTATCAGCACCTGAATACCTAGCTTTCCAGTTAAATTGTTGTGCATATAGTTCAATAACAACGGTATCTTCATCTTCATCAACAAACATAATATTTGTCCAAGCATACAAACCGTATAAAATCAAACCTGCTAAAACAACGGCCGGAATTATACTCCAAATTGCTTCCAATTTATTATTATCTGCAAAATATAAAGCCTTTTGACCTTGTTTACCTCTATACTTAAAAGCAAAGTAATGCACTAATACTTGTGTGATAGCCTGTACAGTAAAAATAAGAACCCATGTGATGTTCATTAAATTATCAACCTCTGCACCATGAGCCGAAGCTGGCGTGTGTAACACAAGATTACCCCATTTAAATAAACCGTAAATTGTAAAAATATAGATAAAGGCTAAAAAGCCAAACATCAAATACCCCTGAATATTATTGTCATTATCAGTTGCGACCTCTGAACTATCACTACTAGAACCAACTTGCGTCAGATCGAATATTTTAGTCAATTGCCATAAAGCAACAGCTAACAAAACTAAAACTATGATTACCAACAAACTTGTCATCTGTTTATTTCTTTAAATATTAATAATGAAAATGTTTACTTTCTTCTATAAACGGATTTCTTTTTGCCAATAAAGGAGATTTAGCCAAAGCTGAAAAAACAACATATATAAACAATCCTAAAAAGAAAAGAACTGAAGAAATCTCTGAAACTCCAATAAACCATCTGTCACCTACTGTACCAGGCATAACCATGTTGAAGAAATCTAAATAATGACCACTTAAGATTACGATACCAGCCATAACCAGAACCCATGAAATTCTCTTGAAATCAGTATTAATTAAAATCAACAATGGGAATAAGAAATTCATGACAACAGCACCAAAGAAAGGAAGATTATAATCTTGAATTCTCGTAATAAAATAAGTTACCTCCTCAGGGATATTAGCATACCAAATCAACATGAATTGAGAGAACCATAAATAAGTCCAGAAAACACTTAGACCAAACATAAATTTAGCTAAGTCGTGAATATGACTTGTATTAACAAATTCTAAATAACCTCTAGACTTAAGATACAAAGTAACTAAAGCTATTGTTGTAACACCGCTTACAAAGAAGCTAGCAAATACATACCATCCAAACAATGTACTGAACCAGTGTGGATCTATAGACATTATCCAATCCCAAGACATGATAGACTCAGAAACGATAAAAAACACCAAGAACATAGCAGATAACTTAAAGTTCTTTTTGTACATTAAATTATCAGTAGATTCATCTTGAGCTAAACAATTTTTACGTGAATAATACTGGTAAAGACACCATCCAGAAAGGAAGATAGCTGCACGAACAATCCAAAATGGGAAATTCAAATAACCCGACTTATTAGCAATTAGTTTATCATGAGCAACAACCTCCGGATCTAACCAAACAAACATGTGATTAAAATGAAGCCCACACAGTATTAAGATTACAAAAAAGATTGCAGCACCTACAGGTAAATAAGATGTAATCCCTTGCATTACTCTAAATAATACTGGGGACCAACCAGCCTGGGCTACTTGCTGAATTGCATAGAAAGCCAAAACACCTAGCGACACAAGCATGAAAAAGATACATGCAACATACAAAGCGGACCAAGGCTTGTTTTGCAATTGGTGTAAAACATGATTTAAATGCTCTTTGTGCTCAGCATCAGCAGCAACTTCATGCGATGTAGTTTTGTGACCTTCTACTTCATGTGCTTTTTCTGCAGAAGCTTCGTCATGCGTAGCCCCAGCACCATGAGCTGGTTCAGCGTGAGCTGAAACACCATGTTCACCATGAGTTTCAGCGGCGAGCAATTGCTCTACCTGTTGAATATCTTTGGGAGCACTATAAAAACCATATCCAATTCCTAGAACTCCAAGAGCCATTAGGATGAACGAAAAGGTTTTTAATTTACTTGAAAATGTATACATATCTATTAAGATGAGTTTGTTCAACAATTATAATTCACTTTTTAGTTTAAGAACATAGTCAGTAACTAACCAACGTTCTTTGGCGCTTAATTGATTGGCATGTGAACCCATTGAATTCAAACCATAAGTTATGACATGAAAAATACTTCCCTCTGTAATAACTCTATCCTTGTAACTAGGAACACCTAAAAACTTTTCTCTCTCTACTAATTTACCTTTACCATTACCGGCGGAACCATGACAACTTATGCAGTAAATTTCATAAAGCTCTTTTCCTTTTTCAGCATCTCTGCTCAAAGAATCTAAAGGTGATTTCAAATTAGCCTTAGCTAATTCATAACCTGCAGTAGAATTTTCGTATTCATAAGGTTCAAAACCCCTGTTGACAGTACCTGCAGCAGGAAGTTGTCCTTCCTTACCATCTTTAAATGCATCTGACTCAGCGTAAGTTTCATAACCTACAGACTCGTACATATTTGGAAAATACTGATAATTAGGTGCAGCATTATCTTTGCATGATGCAACTAAAATAGTTAAACCAAATAAAAGTGTTATTTTATGTGCGCTTTTCATATCTCGATTAATGCTTATCAATTACTTTTACTTCTACAGCCCCTGTCCCTTGAAAGAAAGAAATTAATTCTTCCTCATTATCGTTCACAGCCACCTCCATTAAAAAGTGATCATCTGTAGTTCTCACATCTGGATTTTCAGCTTCCTTAAACGGCCATAATTTACTTCTCATATAAAAAGTGATAACCATCAAGTGAGCAGCAAAAAATACTGTAAGCTCAAACATAATAGGTACGAAAGCTGGCATGTTTTCAATATAACTAAAACTAGGCTTACCACCAATATCCTGCGGCCAATCTTGGATCATGATGTAATTCATCATTGCAGTTGCAACTGAAATACCCACACATCCATAAAGGAAAGCACAAATAGCTAATCTTGTTGGTGCAATTCCCATTGCTTTATCCAATCCGTGAACTGGAAAAGGGGTAAAAACCTCTTCAATATGATGATGAGCTGCTCTAGTTTTTTTAACCGCATCCATCAAAATATCATCGTCATTATAAATGGCGTATATTACTTTATTACTCATGGTGTGAATCTTTATTTGCTTCTCTTTCTCTCTTGTAGTTATCTCCAGTTCCTTTCAAAATTGTTTTAACTTCCGCTTGTGCAATTACAGGGAATGTTCTTGAATATAATAAAAACAATACGAAGAAGAAACCAATAGTTCCAATGAAAATTCCAATATCAACAAATGTTGGCGAAAACATAGTCCAAGAAGATGGCAAGTAATCTCTATGCAATGACGTAACGATAATTACAAAACGCTCAAACCACATTCCTATATTTACAACAATTGAAATCACGAATGAAAACATAATACTAGTTCTCAATTTTTTACTCCACATAAACTGAGGAGAAAACACATTACAAGTCATCATTGCCCAGTAAGCCCAAGCGTAAGGACCAGTAGCTCTATTCAAGAAAGCATATTGCTCATATTCTACTCCAGAATACCAAGCTACAAAAAGCTCAGTAATATATGCCACACCCACTATAGAACCTGTAATCATGATTACAATATTCATTAACTCAATGTGCTGTAATGTAATGTAAGCTTCCAGGTTAGAAACTTTTCTCATGATGATAAGCAAGGTGTTTACCATTGCGAATCCTGAGAAAACTGCTCCAGCTACGAAATAAGGAGGGAAAATGGTAGTATGCCATCCTGGAATCACAGATGTAGCAAAGTCCATCGATACAATAGTATGTACAGACAATACTAAAGGAGTAGCTAAACCTGCAAGTACCAATGATACTTCCTCAAAACGTTGCCAATCCTTAGCTCTTCCACTCCATCCAAAACTTAAAATAGAATAAACTCTTTTGTTAAATGGCGTTACAGCACGGTCACGCAACATGGCGAAGTCAGGTAGCAAACCAGTCCACCAGAAAACTAATGAAACTGAAAGGTAAGTAGAAATCGCAAATACGTCCCATAGCAACGGTGAGTTAAAATTTACCCAAAGAGAACCGAATTGGTTTGGAATAGGCAAAACCCAGTATGCCAACCATGGACGCCCCATGTGAATGATTGGAAATAAACCTGCTTGAATAACAGAGAAAATTGTCATCGCTTCGGCAGAACGGTTAATTGCCATTCTCCAACGCTGACGGAAAAGTAATAACACTGCAGAAATCAAAGTTCCTGCGTGACCAATACCTACCCACCAAACAAAATTTGTGATATCCCAAGCCCAACCTACGGTTTTATTCAAACCCCAAGTTCCGATACCTGTAGATACGGTGTATACAATACAGCCTAAACCCCAAAGGAAGGCTATTAATGCGATAGAAAATACAATCCACCAATGTTTATTCGCTTTTCCCTCAACAGGAGCTGCTACATCTACAGTTACATCGTGATAAGTTTTATCACCTATAACTAAGGGTTTTCTAATGGTTGCTTCGTAGTGAGACGACATAATCCTTTATATTGATTCTTAATTAATTATTTTGTACTAGGTATTTCTAACTTTAACGTGATAAATCACATTAGGTTTTGTTCCAACATGCTCCAATAAGTGATACATTCTTTCATCAGAAGCTAATTTAGTAACAGCAGCTTCTTTATCATTAACGTCACCAAAGACCATAGCGCCAGTAGAACATGCATTTGAACAAGCAGTTTGGAATTCACCGTCAACGATAGATCTTCCTTCTCTCTTAGCTTTCAAAATAGTAGCTTGAGTCATTTGGATACACATAGAGCATTTCTCCATAACTCCGCGTGAACGAACATTTACATCGGGATTTAATACCATACGACCTAAATCATCATTCATGTGATAATCGAATTCTGAATTCTTGTTGTACAAGAACCAGTTGAAACGACGTACTTTGTATGGACAGTTGTTTGCACAGTAACGAGTACCAACACATCTATTATAAGCCATGTGATTTTGACCTTGACGAGAGTGCGAAGTAGCAGCAACTGGACAAACAGTCTCACATGGAGCATGATTACAGTGCTGACACATAACAGGTTGGAAAGAAACTTGCGGATTATCACCCGCTTTTTCCATTTCATTAAATGTAGAAAGCGAACTAGTTAAACCAGCAATATTTTCTTTTCTTTCAACATCCGCATCGAAAGTAGATTCTGAAGAATAGTATCTATCGATACGTAACCAATGCATATCACGACTTCTTCTTACCTCTGCCTTACCAACAACAGGTACATTATTCTCTGCATGACAAGCAATAACACAAGCACCACAACCAGTACAAGCATTTAAATCGATAGACAAATTGAAGTGATGACCTGTAGAACGATCAAATGAATCCCACAAATCAACTTTTGTAGCTTCAACTTCCATGTGGTCTAATGATACAACTGGTACTTCATTCCACACATGAGCATCCTTCGTGTTAAAAATCTCCAATGAAGTTTCCTTGATAATATCACCTCTACCCATTAAAGTTTTTTGTCCTTGAACACATGCAAATTCATGTTCACCACCTGCTTTAGTCAAAGTAATGCTTTGTACATTACTGAAACCTTTATATAAAGAATAGGCATTTAAACCTACCATCATTTCTTCTTTCAAAGCCGCTTTACGACCATAACCTAATGCCAAACCAACAGTACCAACTGCTTGTCCTGGTTGAACGATAACTGGAACGTTTTCTAACTTTAAACCATCAGCTGTAGTAATGCTTGCGTAACTACCATTCAAACCACCATTAGCTACAATTTCATTACTCAACTCATACTTAGCAGCATCAGCATTTGAAACTGTTAAGTAGTTATCCCAAGAAACTCTTGTGATAGGATCAGGAAACTCTTGCAACCATGGATTGTTAGCTTGTTGTCCATCTCCTAAACCAGTTTTCGTGTACAATACTAATTCTAATGAATCTGATTTTTTACTACTTGCTAATGTAGACGCAGCAGCACTATAATCAGCAGAACCGGCAGAAGCTGAAGGAATCACACCTACAAATACACCATCATGCAAAACTTTATTCCAAGTAGATCCACTAATAATAGATCCAGAATTTCCTTTAATGTAATCATAGAAAGTACCAACAGTTCCATTTAAAGACATCAATACATCTTGAAATTGCATTGTATCAAATAATGGACGGATTGTTGGTTGAGTAATGCTATAAGTTCCCTTAGTTAAACTAAGATCATTCCAAGACTCTAAATAATGAGGCGCAGCAGCCGCAACAGTTGATAACAAAGCAGTTTCATCTTCTTTCAAAGAAAAAGCTACCGATGTTTTAACCTTTTTTAAACCTTCTTGAAAAGCAACAGTATCAGCAAGAGTATAAACTGGATTAACACCACTCATAATTAAAGTGTGTACAGCACCAGAATTCATATCAGCTACTAACTGAGCTACTTTTTCATTTGATCCTTTTCTAATCTGACGTACGCCAGAAGTATTAAACGACTCGCTAGCTAAAGCTTTGTTAATAGCAAGAACTAACAATTGAGCATTTTTATCTTGAATACCTGAAACCAAAACAGCTTTTGATCCAGCAGCTTTCAATTGTTGCGCAGCTTTATTAACTTCTGCCTTAAATTTCTCATCAAGAGAAACCGAAACAGAAGAACCTGTTACCACATTATAAATGTGAACCAAAGCTTGTTTTTGATTAGCAACAGACATTGGTACACGCTTATCAGCTGCAGCACCAGAAAGTGTCATATTTGCTTCTAGCTGAAAATGACGAGACATTTTACCTGCTTTAGGAATTCTTCCTTGAGCATAGCCTGCACCATATCCTCCACCTTGCCAATCTCCAAGAAAATCAGCTCCAACAGAAACGATTAAAGAAGCTTTTGAAAAATCATAATCAACTAAAGCTCTTTCCCCGTAAACCATTTCAAAAGCATCCAAAGCTGGAGACTCTGAAACAGCATCATAAACTACGTGCTTGGCATTTGGATTTTTAGCAATAAATTCACCTATCAATTTTTCAGTAGATGGACTTGCTAAAGTATTTGTTAACAATACTACTTGACCTCCTTTTGCAGATGCATCAGCAATACTAGTTTTTAACTTAGTTTGAACCGCAGACCAAGATGCATTTTTACCTTCAATCTTTGGTTGCTTTAAACGCATACTATCATAAAGTGAAAGAATAGAAGCATGCACTCTTGCATTTGCACTAAACTTTGCACCAGCGATTGTATTATTGTCAATTTTAATTGGACGACCTTCGCGAGTTTTAACCAATAAATTTGCAAAATCGAAACCATCAAAAACTGTAGTAGCATAATAATCAGCTACACCAGGGATGATTTGTTCTGGTTGAAGAACGTAAGGAATCGACTTGTTTACAGGTCCTTCACAAGCCACAAGCGTTGCCGCCGCAGTACTAAAACCAACGTACTTTAAAAAATCACGACGTGATGTTGAAGACGATGACAAAGCATCACCATTACCTAAGAATTCTTCAGTAGGAATAGGCTCAACAAATTCGTTATTTCTAAGCGCCTCAACAATAGAACTATTTTCGTCTAGTTCTTCAACACTTTTCCAGTATTTTTTGTTTGATGACATATATAAATATTAAAAACTTAATAATTCAATTAATAGTGGCATTTTCCACACTCTAAACCTCCCATTTGTGCTGCAGTCAATTTGTCAACACCGTATTTTTTAGAAAGTTCATCGTGTATTTTAGTGTAATACTCGTTTCCTTCCATTTTAACTTCGGTTTTTCTGTGACAATCTATACACCATCCCATTGTTAACGGAGCAAATTGTTTCTGAATTTCATATTCTTGAACTGGACCGTGACATGTTTGACATTCAATTCCACCAACAGTTACGTGTTGCGAGTGATTGAAATAAACAAAATCAGGTAAGTTGTGAATTCTAACCCATTTAACTGGCTCGGTTTTCCCTGTGTAGGTTTGTGTAGCTTGATCCCAACCCACAGCTTTATAAAGCTTTTGGATTTGCTCATCATAGAAAGCTTTACTGTATTCCGGAGTAGCAGTAGTCTCAGCAACTTCAGCAATGTTTTTATGACAGTTCATACACACATTTAAAGAAGGAATACCACCGTTCTTACTTACTCTAGCAGCAGAGTGACAATACTTACAGTTAATCTCGTTATCACCTGCGTGGATTCTATGCGAATAGTGAATTGGCTGAATAGGTGCATAATCTTGATCAACACCCACTTGCATCAAAAATCCATATACAAAATAAGCACTTGACAAAAGCAAGAAAACAACAGTAACTAAAATCAAAAATTGATTTTTCGCAAAAGCTTTCCAAATTGGTGTCGTAGGCTCTTTTGGAGCAACTTCAATACCATTTGCTTTAGCTACTTTCGTTAACACTCTGTTCACTAAGAACAACATCACAACAAGTATAACCAACACTAATGCTAAGGCACCAAGTATCAATGTATTTGACAAACCACTATCAGCAACCGGACCACCCGGAACAGCAGCACCTCCCTCAGTTGGAGCAGGAGCAGCAGCTTCAGCTTTAGGCTCTGAAGTATAAGCTATAATATTGTCAATATCAGCATTTGATAATTGTGGAAACGCAGACATTACCGCCTTGTTGTTCTCATTGAAAACCTTAACAGCAGCAGCATCTCCAGATTTAATCAATTCTGAACTATTTTTAATCCACTTGTACAACCATGGCATATCATGCTTGTTCGCAATTCCTCTTAATGCAGGACCAGTTGCTTTAGCATCCAGTTTATGACATGCTGCGCAATTTGCGTTGAACAATTCCTTACCTTTTACAGCATCTCCACCAGAGGGAGCGGCAGCAACATCAGTAGTAGCCGCAGCTGCATCAGCCGCAGGAGCTTCTTGAGCAAATGAAGACAAAGAGAAAATCAAAGACAAGGACAAGCCTAAGACTAATTTTCTTGAGATCGAATTATGGTTACCCACCTTTTTCATATTGTATAATGATTATCTAGTAAAATTGGCACAGTTTTTTATAATAACTTTATGAAAAACCACTCCTTTATTTTAAAACTTCGACAAAAATACGACTTAAGAACTATTCTCAAAACCCTAAAATCGCCTTATTTCCAATTTATATTTATTCTAAATAATGTTTTATATGTGGATTCTATCATTAAATATTATTTTTGCCTAAAAACAAACAAGTTATGAAAATTACAGCGTTCCAAAAGGGATTTTACTTAATCCTAACCTACTTTATAACAACACATTTCGCAACTGCACAAGCAGAAGCAATTAACGTAAAGCAAGACTCAAGATTTGAACAAATTTTGAACGAGAAAAGAAAAGTTAGTACTAACAGTACTATAAACGACCGCTATAAAATTCAAATTTTTAGTGGTGAAAGTGATAAAGCAAAAACCAATTTAGCTACTTTCCGACAAGAATATCCTGGGATCGATGGTACAATTGTGTTTTTTACTCCAAATTACAAGGTATGGGTAGGAAATTTTAAAACAAGAATAGAGGCAGAACAACTGTTACTTGAGATAAAAAAAAGGTATCCTATGGTTCATTTAATAAAACCAAGCAGATAATTTATGTATTAACAAATTGAAAAAGACAATCCAAGTAGGGTTGTCTTTTTTTTTCCTAGTGCCAACCTAAAGGAATCCGAAAATTCAATTATTACTACCAATAAAGAGTAAATAAGAGCTATAAAATACGTTTAAAACCAACACAGAAACCAACGCATTTTTATCCAAATAAATACACTCGTTTTACCTACCGCAACAACGAAACTACAAATCTATACTTGCTCTTAGAAACAAATTATTGTTTCCTTACATCAATAAAAAAAATAGAAATTATAAAAGGTAAATCGGTTGAAATAAAGTCATAAAAAAATCCCGACGAATCGGGATTTTTAAAATATAAATTAGAAAATATTATTTCAATTTCTTTTTTACAGCAACTTCATGGTACGACTCAATAATATCTCTTTCTTCGATATCATTGTATCCTTTAATTTGAATACCACAATCGTATCCTTTTGCTACTTCTCTTACATCGTCTTTGAAACGTTTTAAAGCAATTAGCTCACCGCTATGTACCACAACACCGTCTCTAATAACACGCATTTTGGCATTTTTAACGATTTTACCATCCATAACCATACTTCCTGCAATAGAACCAACTTTAGAGATTTTGAAGATTTCTCTAATTTCTGCAGTTCCCAAGATTTCTTCTTTCATTTCAGGAGCTAACATTCCTTCCATTGCATCTTTAAGATCATCAATAGCAGCATAAATGATTGAGTAGTAACGGATATCGATTTCTTCCTTATCAGCTAACTGTCTTGCATTTCCAGCAGGACGAACATTAAATCCGATAATAATCGCATCAGAAGCTGAAGCTAACATAACGTCAGTCTCTGTAATAGCTCCCACTCCTTTGTGAATGATATTGATTTGAATTTCTTCAGTTGACAATTTAGAGAACGAATCAGAAAGTGCCTCAACAGAACCATCCACGTCACCTTTAAGAATAATATTCAATTCTTTAAACTGACCTAAAGCAATACGACGTCCGATTTCATCCAATGTAATATGACGTTGTGTACGAACTGACTGCTCACGCATTAATTGAGAACGTTTGGCAGCAATTTGTTTTGCTTCTTTTTCATCTTCAAAAATGTTGAACTTATCACCAGCAGTTGACGCCCCATCTAAACCAAGTACAGATACTGGAGTTGATGGACCTGCCTCTCTAACAATATTTCCGCGCTCATCATGCATGGCTTTAATTTTACCATGATGCTTACCTGCCAACATATAATCACCAATTTTCAAAGTACCATTTTGAACTAAAATTGTAGAAACATAACCTTTACCTTTATCAAGGAAAGCTTCAACAACAGTTCCAGAAGCCGCTTTATTAGGATTTGCTTTTAAATCTAAAATTTCAGCTTCAAGCAATACTTTTTCCAACAATTCTTTTACACCGGTACCTACTTTTGCAGAAATATCATGTGATTGAATTTTTCCACCCCAATCTTCAACAAGTAAATTCATACCTGCTAATCTTTCTTTTACTTTTTCAGGGTTAGCATTTGGCTTATCAATTTTGTTGATTGCAAATATAATTGGCACACCAGCTGCTTGCGCATGGCTAATAGCCTCTTTAGTTTGTGGCATGATATCATCATCCGCAGCAATTACAATAATAGCAATATCAGTAACCTGAGCACCACGTGCACGCATCGCTGTAAACGCTTCGTGACCAGGTGTATCTAAAAATGCAATTTTTTGACCATTATCTAAAGTTACTCCGTATGCACCAATGTGCTGCGTGATACCTCCAGACTCACCTGCAATTACATTTTCTTTTCGAATGTAATCCAGTAACGATGTTTTACCGTGATCGACGTGACCCATTACTGTAACGATTGGCGCTCTGAAAACTAGATCTTCTTCTCTGTCTTCAACAACCTGAATTGCTTCTTCGATATCAACAGTGATAAACTCTACTTCATAACCAAATTCATCAGCTACAATCGTTAAAGTTTCAGCATCTAATCTTTGGTTCATGGTTACCATGATTCCAAGTGACATACACGTACCAATAACTTTAGTAATTGGCACATCCATCATGATTGCTATTTCACCAACAGTAACAAACTCTGTAACCTTAATAGTTTTACTTCCCTCGTCTAATGCTCTTTGCTCATCATCCGATTTTTGACGGTGCGTATCTCTTTTATCTCTTCTATATTTAGCTGCTTTAGATTTACCACCTTTACCTTGTAGCTTCTCTAAAGTCTCTCTAATTTGATTTTTAACTTCCTCTTCTGTTGGCTCTACTTTAGCCACAATAGCAGGTCTGTTTCCTTTTACAAAACCAGGTCTAGCACTACGGTTTGCGTTAAAACCACCTCCAGCAGTATTTGGCGTAATTTTATTTGGATTTGGAGCACCCGGAACAGCAGGAGGCCTTGGCGCACCTGGCTTAGGAGCTATCCTTTTACGTTTATTCTTATTGGCATTAGCTGCCGCAGAACCTGGAGCACCTGGTTTGTTTGGTGTAATCTTTGGCTCTTCTTTTTTCTTCTTAGGCTTGTTGAACTGCGACAAATCAATTACTTGACCTGTAAGCGTAGTTCCTGATAACTTTTGGTATTGTGTAGTGATCGTTTCCTCTACCGGAGCCTCGTCTGCTTTCGCAACTGCTGGCTTATCTTCCGATTTTGATTCAACAGGAACCTCTACCTTCACCTCTTTAATACCCGCGATCGGTTTTACCTCTTTTTTGTCTGAAGCAGGTTTTTCATCCAAAGTTTTTTCTGCAACAACCTTTTCAACTGGAACTTCTTTTGGAGTTACCGGCTCTGGTGTTTTTGCAGCAGCGGGAACAGTGTTCTCTACAGTTTTTGCAGGGGGAACGATAGCCGCTTTTTTCGGATTCAAATCAATTTTACCAACTTGAACAGGACCAGATAAAACTGCTCTTGCTTTGATTACCTCTTGTTGTTTCGCTCGCTCTTCATCCAATTTACGTTTGTCTTCGATTTCTTTTTCTCGTTCTAAACGTAAAGCTTCTTTCTCTTTTCTTTTTTCTTCGCCTACCTCTTTCGAAGCTTCTTTATTCCCTTTGTCACCCGCAAATTGACCGCACAAGACATCGTATGTTTCTCCAGAAATTTTTGCGTTTGGATTTGCTTCCATAGCAATCCCCTTATCTTTTAGATAATCCACAGCTCTTTCTAAAGAAATATTCAATTCCCTTAAAACTTTGTTTATTCTAATAATTCTCTCTTCAGACATAAAACCTTTTTATATTTACCTTTTTTGTTATTCCTCACTTTACTATCACTTCGATACCTACCGCCGTGATATTGTTTTGTAAAGTGGCATGTTTATCGTTGAAGAACCAATGACTAACTGTCAAATTCCTCTTTCAATATTCTAATTACATCTAGAATTGTTTCCTCTTCTAGGTCAGTTCTACGTACTAAATCGTCAACATCTTGACTTAAGATACTTTTCGCAGTATCTAAACCAATTTTTGCAAACTCTTCAATAACCCAATCCTCGATTTCATCAGAAAACTCTGTTAATTCAACATCATCTTCATCAGCTGTAGCACCAGCCACATCACCTTCGCGAATTACATCTAGCTCATAACCAGTTAATAATCCTGCTAGTTTAATATTGTGACCACCACGACCGATGGCTTTTGAAACTTCTTCTAATTTCAAGAAAACTTCAGCTCTTTTTGTTTCTTCATTAATTTTAATAGAAGATACTTTTGCTGGACTCAAAGCTCTTGTAATAAATAATTGCAAGTTGGTTGTGTAATTGATTACATCAATATTCTCATTACCTAACTCTCTTACAATACCGTGAATACGTGATCCTTTCATTCCCACACAAGCACCTACTGGATCAATACGATCATCGTATGAATCAACAGCTACCTTTGCTTTTTCACCTGGAATACGCACTACTTTTTTAACCATGATTAAACCGTCAAAAACTTCCGGAATTTCTTGTTCAAATAATTTTTCTAAAAACTTCTCAGAAGTTCTAGACATAATGATTTGCGGCTTGTTACCTTTTAATTCAACACTTTCAATAATTCCTCTTACATTATCTCCTTTACGGAAAAAGTCAGATGGAATTTGTTTTTCTTTTGGTAATACAATCTCATTTCCTTCATCATCAACCAAAATAACTACTCTAGGACGCACATGGTGCACTTCAGCAGTATAAATATCGCCAATTAAATCTTTGAATTGCTTGTATAAATTCGTACTATCGTGTTCGTGTATTTTCGAAATTAAATTCTGACGCAATGCCAAAATAGCTCTACGACCTAAATCAATTAATTTTACCTCTTCTGAAACCTCTTCACCGATTTCAAAATCAGGCTCAATTTTTCTAGCTTCTGTTAAAGTAATTTCTAAGTGATCAAAATCTAGATCTTCATCCGCAACGATTACTCTTCTTTGCCATATCTCCATATCTCCTTTATCAGGATTAATAATGATATCGAAATTATCATCTGAACCGTATTTTTTCTTTAATGCATTTCTAAATACATCTTCCAAAATTGCCATAAGCGTTACACGATCAATAAGTTTATCATCTTTAAACTCTGAGAATGAATCGATTAATGCTAAATTTTCCATGCGAATTCTTTAATTAAAATGTTACTGTAACAATTGCTTCTTTTATATCTGCGTAAGAAAGTTGTAATTCTTTCTGAACTGTTTCTTTTCCTTTTCCTATTTTCTTTGGTTCTCTTGCTTTCCAGGACAAAATTACAAAATCATCATTAGCATCTACTAATTCTGCTTCAATTATTTCTGTACCAGTCTTTACAATTAATGTGCGACCAATATTTTTTTTGTATTGACGCACCATTTTTAAAGCAGATCCTACCCCAACCGAGGCTACTTCTAAAGAATAATCTTGCTCCTCACGATCTAAATGATTGTCGATATAACGACTCACATCAATACAATCCTGCAATACAACACCTTGATCGCCATCAAGCGAAACAATTACCTTGTAGGCATCGGTGATAACAAGATCTATTAAAAACAAAGCGGGCTTCTCGGCTAAGGCTTCGTTTAATACGGAATTTACTTTTTCTTTAAATGTCATATTTTTATAAAAAGAGGGGACATTTAGTCCCCTCATTATCTAGATTTTAATAAATAACGGTGCAAAGATAGTCTTTTTTTTGTAATTTGAAATATTAGCACACCTTAAAAAGATCGCTTATTGCTTATATTTCATAAAATTACATTCTAATTGGAGCTCTATATCCAAAAACATTCTTTTACATCTCAAACAAAATTATCCTAAAACAAAAAAACCTCCCAAAAATTGAGAGGTTTTATTTGTTGGTCTACTAGGACTCGAACCTAGAAAGACTGCACCAAAAACAGTTGTGTTACCATTACACCATAGACCAAATTTGATTACTAAGTCGCTATTGTTCCTTAGCGAGTGCAAATTTAGACTATTTTTTAGTTTGCGCAAACTTTTTTCAACTTTTTATGAAAAAAAATTGATTTTTTTTTGAGCTAAAAGCACTACGTAGACGAAAATAATTCATTGTCAAGGAGTTATTAAATCAATACTCTTTTCCAGAAAATAATGTTAATGCAACGAAGGTTAAACAAAAAAACATTTTCTTTGTATCCTACAATTTAATTAAAAAATAGTACATGGATAAAGCAGTATTCAATTTCAAAAAATGGAATACCATTTTAGGATGGTTCACATTTGGGATCGCATTATTAACCTACACTTTGACAGTTGAACCTACAATGAGCTTTTGGGATTGCGGTGAATACATTGCCACAGCAGCAAAGCTAGAAGTTGGTCACCCACCAGGAGCACCTTTATACCAAATGATGGGTGCCTTTTTTGCGATGTTTGCAACTGCTCCTACCCAAATAGCGCTAATGGTTAATATGATGTCTGTTTTCTCGAGTGCTTTTACCATTTTATTTATGTTTTGGTCATCGACACTTTTGCTAAAAAAATTAATTAGCATTGTATCTGCAACAGAAACAAGTAACACATCCAATCAAGATAATCCTAAATATAATGATATAGTTGTATTAGGAAGTTCCTTTGTAGGTGCACTTGCCTATACTTTTTCGGACAGTTTTTGGTACAATGCTGTTGAAGCCGAAGTATACGCGATGGCCTCTCTATTTATTGCTTTATTATTTTGGTTAGGATTGCGATGGGAACAAGACATGAATAATCCACGAGGAAATAAATGGTTGTTGATCATTTCACTTGTAGTTGGACTTTCATTTGGAGTGCACTTCATGGCCTTGTTGACTATTCCTGCCATTGGATTTTTATACTTTTTTAAAAACTACAAAGTTGTTACCATTAAGAACTTTATCTTAGCGAACATTATTGTAATTGCAATATTACTCTTCATTTTCAAACTATTATTACCTCTTACCATGGGTTTCTTTGGAAAAACCGAAGTATTCATGGTAAACAGTTTGGGCTTACCTTTTGACTCAGGAACTATATTTGTAACCTTATTGTTGGTGGCGTTCTTTTACTTTGGCTTAAAAATTACCAAGGAGAAAGGATTAGCGACTTACAACACAGTACTGCTTTGCGTTCTTTTTATCTTAATTGGATTTTCAACTTGGATGATGCTTCCTATACGAGCAAATGCTAACACCGTTATCAACGAAAACAAACCGTCTGATGCACGCGAAGTTTTGGCCTACTACAACAGAGAACAATATGGAGTAAACCCTTTGTTTTACGGACCTCAATACACCGAAAATTTTGCTGGTTTAGACAAAGACAAACCTTATTTGGATAAAGCACCTAATTACGAGCGCGATTACAAAACAGGAAAATATGTTATTGTAAACAACTTTAAGAACGCTGCTCAAAATTCTGATGACAATCACAAAACTATTCTACCAAGAATGTGGAGCGATGGTCATATCGAAAACTACATGAATTTTAGTAATCCGCCAGAGTTTAGATTGAATCCTGACTATCCTTACGAAGACGATTTAGGTAAATATGGTATTGATCCAAGTCAGTTAAGTGAAGAGGATTATAACAAAGCCATTGCGCAATTAAAAAATGAAACGGAAAAAATTGTAAATGAGTTCAGACAAGCATATGCTCAAAATCAAATTGACAACGAAGGTTATGTAAAATTCTTGAAAAGCTATGGTGACTATTTAATTGTTGAAAAACCAACAACTGCTGATAACTTAGGTTTCATGATTGAATACCAATTTGGTTACATGTACTGGAGGTATTTAATGTGGAACTTTGTAGGACGTCAAAATGATGTACAAGGCCGCTACGATTATTTAGACGGGAACTGGTTAAGTGGAATTTCGTTTATCGATGAACTACATTTGGGTAGCCAAGAAAATCTACCATCAGATGTACTAAACAATAAAGGACGTAATGTTTATTTCTTTATCCCATTTATTTTAGGTCTAATCGGATTGATGTATCACGCTAGTAAAGACCGTAAAAGTTTTTATGTACTGCTTTCCTTATTTCTATTTACCGGAATCGCTTTAAAGATTTATTTGAACGAAAGACCTTTTGAACCAAGGGAACGCGACTACGCCCTAGTTGGATCATTCTATGTATTCGCTATTTGGATTGGTTTTGGAGTATACGCATTATATGAGAGTGCTCAAAAATATTTAGCTCCAAAAATTGCAGGACCAGCACTTATTGCTGCTACTTTACTAGCTGCACCGGTATTAATGGCATCACAAAACTGGGACGATCATGATCGTTCTGGCAAATATACTGCCGTAGCAATGGCAAAAGCGTATTTAGAATCGTGCGACAAAAATGCCATCTTATTTACCATTGGTGACAACGATACCTTCCCACTCTGGTATGCCCAAGAAATAGAAGGCATACGAACTGATGTCAAAATTGTAAACACAAGTCTATTTATGACGGATTGGTATATTGACCAAATGAAAACCAAAACCTACGAGTCGGACCCATTGCCTATATCGTTTACCCATGATGATTATGTAGGTGACAAGTTAGATTATGTAGCTCATATACCAAAAGTAGACAGCCGCTGGGACGTTAAGGATTTGATTAGTTTTATCAAAAATCCGCAATCAACAGTTGACATGCAAAATGGACAAACTATTCATTTTTATCCAACCAACAAAATCAGAATTCCTGTAGACAAGAATGTTATCATTAAAAACAAAGTGGTTAATCCTAAGTTTAATGATTCAATAGTATCATCATTAGATATCGAAATTAAAGGAAACGCACTATATAAAAATAGGCTAATGATGTTGGACCTAATTGCTAATAACAACTGGAAACGACCTATCTATTTTAGTGGAGGCTCATCAGATAGCGAAGATTATCTTTGGCTAAAAGATTATCTTCAATTGGAGGGTATGGTTTACAAATTGGTTCCAATTAAAACCGCATTAGCAAAAGATGCTAGTCCTCTTGAGATGGGGCAACTAGACACTGATAATATGTATGCCAAAGTAATGAAATGGGATTGGGGTAATGGCGAAAGTCCAAACATTTACCACGATCCAGAAACCAGACGCAACAGTATAACGTACAGAGCAAATCTTTCTAGACTTATGTTGCAACTTATTGCTGAAGGCAAAAAAGACAAGGCAAAAAATATCATTGAATTAGCGATGACTAAAATGCCTGTTGAATATTTTGGGTATTACTCACTAGTAGAACCCTTTGCAGATGGTTATTATAAAGTTGGCGAAACTAAAAAAGCACAACAGCTTTTGAATCAATTGGTCAAAAAATACCAAGAAAACTTAAATTATTATGGCGGATTAAAATCATCTGAACAGTCAAGTATTGCAATCCCAATTATTACTGATATTGAACGATACAGAAGTTTATTAACAGTCATGAAAACAAATGGCGATCTCGCTTTTTACAACAAAAACAAAGTTAGCTTTAACACTTATATTAAAATGTTTGAGCGTTTTCAACGTGATTTGGAATAAAAGATTGAGTCCATAAAAGAAGAGTGTTTTAGAATAGCCCACTAAGTCTATTACTAAAACACTCTTTTTATTTACAAACACTAATAAAACATTACTTCAAAACGTACTTGCACCAAAATTCACAAACAAACTGCGCCTTATGAAGTTCTATTGGGTTAAAACAAATTGGCTTATCAAGCGTTTATTTCACCGATACATTTGGAGTATTGACACAAAAGAACGTGCCGTATATTTAACTTTTGATGATGGTCCGATTCCAGAAATCACGCCTTGGGTACTTGCTCAATTACAAAAATACCATTGCAAAGCTACCTTTTTTTGTATTGGAGACAATGTAGCAGCAAATCCAGAAATTATTACGCAAATCAATAGCGCAGGTCATCGCATAGGTAATCACACCCAAAATCATTTAAACGGCTGGAAGACCCAAAATAAAATATATGAAGATAATATTATAAATTGTCAAATCGAGCTTGACAAAGTAACCACCACAAATCAATTGCCATTATTATTTAGACCGCCTTACGGCAAAATAAAACCGAGCCAAGCCAAAACAGCTCGCCACTTAGGATATCGAATTGTAATGTGGGATATTTTAAGTGCAGACTTTGACACCACAATTACCAAAGAACAGTGCTTAAAAAATGTATTAACCGGAATTCGGCCAGGAAGTATTATCGTTTTTCACGATAGCAAAAAAGCATTCAATAATTTACAGTACGTATTACCAAAACTTTTGGAATACTTACAACAGCACAATTTTGCGTGTAAACCGTTGTGATACCGTACACCTATTTTAAACTTGCTCTTGCACTAAACTAATAATGGTATTGGCGTCCAACTCACCTGATTGTCTCCAAACCATTTGGCCTTCTTTATAAATCATTAAGGTAGGAAGCCCTTTAATGCGCAATGCGTCTGCCAACTCTTTGTTTTTATCGACATCAATTTTTATGACTTTTGCTTTATCACCAAGCGCCGCCGCCACATCTCTTATTACAGGATGCATCGATACTGAAGGCTCACTCCAATCGGTATAAAAATCTATTAAAACCGGAATTCGAGCATTGATTAGTTCTCCAAATTTTGACATAAAACCAAAAATTTAATTTTGAAAATTAACTACAAAAAGTTAGTTGTATTACAAATGTAGCATTTTTAACCAATTATGCGATACTTACACCTTTTTTTAGTTCTATAACTGTAATTTCAGGCATGATACCTACTCGACCTGGGTAGGCATGAAAACCAAATCCGCGATTAACATAAACGTATCGTCCGAGGTTTTCGTACAATCCTGCCCACTGTGCGTACACATATTGCACTAAACTCCATTTAAAATAACCAGGAATCTCGATACCAAACTGCATACCGTGCGTGTGTCCTGACAGTGTAAGATGATAGTGTTTATCGTCATGTTGAACAACTTTGTCCCAATGCGAAGGATCGTGACTCATTAATATTTTAAAATCTTGTTTGGTTAATGAACCTGAAGCTTTTTTTAAATCGCCAGCTTGTTTAAAATTATGTCCCCAATTCTCTACTCCAATCAAAGCCAATTGATCTGTTCCTTTTTTGATAAACGTATGCTCGTTCAGCAACAATTTAAAATCAATGTCGCCGTATAGTTTTTTTATAGCTTGAAAATTAGCTTCTTTTGCTGCCTCATTGGGCCAAGTAACATATTCTCCGTAATCGTGATTACCAAGCACTGCAAATTTACCAAAAGGATGACTTTTTATTTTATTGAAAGTTTCAATCCAAGGAAGCATTTCTTTAGCATGTGTATTGACAATATCTCCTGTAAATAAGATGATATCTGAATTTTGCTCATTCACTAAATCAATAGCATATTGAATTTTTTCAGGATTATCAAAGCTACCACTATGAACATCCGAAATTTGAGTAATGGTAAAACCATCGAATGCATCGGGTAAATCCGGAAAAAAGATACGCTGTTTAATCACCTTGTAATTATATTTCCCAATAGTTACGCCATAAATTAGTGAGAGAAAAGGGACTGCAGCGAGACCTAAACCTATCTGACTAACGAATTTTCGGCGGGAATCAAAAAAAGCGGCGTCTTTATCGTAGTTTCCAAAAAAATTAACGGTCCCCACAAAAAGTCTATAAACATCTTCTCCTAATAGCACGAAAGTAATGAGCAACTTAGGCACATAGATGACCAACAACAAACCCATGGTAAACATTGTTTGTTGAGTTTGTCCCACACTTCGATCAAACTGAGTGAGCGCATATACGATATAGATTAAAATTAGTACACTTAACACTTGTAATGAGACTAAAAGTGGTTTGCTTTTAATCAAAGTTTTAAGAAACTGATAGGTGTATAATTCTAAGATAAAAAGAATTAAACTTATAAATACGAGACGAAAAATCATTACCAATTATTTTTGAGCAAAATAACAAAAGAATCGTGAAGCACAACTTGCAATTAGTTTAATTTTAACTGTTGCGTAACTTTATAAATTAATGTTCATTTAAAAAAAACGCACCACTTATAAAAGCAGTGCGAATTTCCTGAAATTCCAAAATTACTACTTAACAACCAATGTCATATTTGGAGTGAGAATACTATCTAAAAGATTAGTAGAAGTATAACGCTGAACATACACTTCAACATAATCATTAGGACTTAGCTCGACCAACGCACTCAATGGCAATACCACAATATCACTTACCACTAAACCGCGACCATAAATTTTATATTGTGATAAAACAGATCCATTCTTTGCGATATAAATTATATATGTTCCTGGATTTGAAACCTGAAAAGAAATAGAACCACTCACTTGAAAAAACCTTTTTCTGCGACCCAAGTATACCAACCTATTACTTTGCCCTCCTGTTGAAAATCGAAATAGATTTGTGGACGTTGAAGCTGCTTGTAACTTAATTGTAGTACTTGGATTAAATAACGAAAAGCCCGTGTTTATACCCTGACCTACTGCATAATCAACTGATAATTCACCAACGGCTCCAGCATCTGTTTCTGTTGGAATTCCAGCGCAACGAACAGTCCAACTATTACTAAAATTGTAACCTGCATAACTGCCTATCGTATATCCATTAACGTACTTACCAGAGGTTAATGTACCTGTAAAAACAACTGTTTCAAGTACTGCATCACTATTGATAGTTGGGTTTTCTGAAACATCAAAACCAATATTTGTACCAACCACCTCAGTAAAGCCTCCTTGTTTTTGTACTAAATCAAATGTACCTACAAGTTTTTCGTAAGTTCCTGAATTGTTTCCAAACCATCCTGCATTACTTATCAAAAGTTTACTTATATTTTCATAAACAACCCCTGCCGCATTACCCGCATACTGAACAATACTAACGAACACCAAACCTAAACCACGAATAGACCCAACACTACTTGAACTTGCTACTACACAATCTCTAAAAATTAAATTTTGAGCAGCATTTCCAGATATATTAAAAACGCTTCCACCCGCAGTAGCTTGCAGTGTCAAACTCCTGATACTTCCGCCGGTAGCACCTTCAAATAAATTACCTGCACGAACCAGACGATCTTCATTGGTATCAACGCCAGAGATATATGCCCCATTTAAATCGATAGGCAAATCAAAAGTTACAGTTCCGTTTATTTCGTAATACGTGTTTGCATCAAGTAAATATTTTGCATTTGATCCAGCTACCTTTTCAGCAGCTAAAATAGTAGCTACATTGTCCGTTGATCGTATTCTTTTAAATTTTAAACGTCCGTCTGCTTGTGTACTTATTGGAAGCCAACTTGGGATTGCCGCATTATAATAATAAAAAGCTTTCAAATCAGTATCGTACACCATTAATCCATCCGCTGGTGAAGCGATTGCATTTTTTTGCGCCGTTGTCATTCTTGGCGTCAGCATTCCCTGAGTGGTTGATGAAACATCCAATACCGAACTTGCATCTGGAGTAATTGTACCAACACCTACTTGTGCATAGCTATTTACTGTAAAAATCATAAAACAGATAAAAAAGCTAAAGAAAATTTTAAAGGAGAAGTATTTTTTTTTCATGACAGAGGTATTTTGAGTTGTTTGTAATCTGTTCTAAACTTTCAACCAAAAATAATAATTAAAATCGATAAAATACAAATAATCACGATAAAAAGCACTTATTTTATTATTACAAATATATTTTCTTACAATAATAGAAAATTAAAAGACAAGGTTTTTATGTTTTAGGAATTTAGGTGGCTACCAACCTCAAAGCATTTTGAAATTCCTCCCTTAAAAAATTCAAATCTTGAAATTCCTCCAAAAAGATTTCCAAACCGCTCCATACTTTGTCTTCGAAGTTTTGTATTTTTGAAATCTTTACAAATTCACACTTATGTCAGCACAAAAAAGACTTTTCTTACTCGATGCCTACGCCTTAATCTTTCGAGGATATTATGCGTTTATTAAAAATCCGAGAATTAACTCCAAAGGCATGGACACCTCTGCCATTATGGGATTTATGAATTCATTAATGGATGTGATCAAAAGAGAAAAACCAGATCATTTGGCGGTAGCTTTTGACAAAGGAGGTAGCGAGCTTCGAAACGAACTTTTTCCGGAATACAAAGCCAATAGAGATGCCACACCAGAGGCTATTAAAATTGCCGTTCCTTATATTCAAGAATTGCTAAAAGCCATGCACATTCCTATTATCGAAGTGGCGGGTTTCGAGGCTGATGATTTAATTGGTACGATAGCCAAACAAGCTGAGAAAGAAAATTTTAAAGTTTTTATGGTTACGCCAGATAAAGATTTTGCACAATTAGTGTCTGAAAATATCTTTATGTACAAGCCTGCCCGAATGGGTAATGGCATTGAAATTTGGGGTATTCCAGAGGTACTTGAAAAATTTGAAATTGAAAGACCCGAACAAGTAATTGATTACTTAGGAATGATGGGCGACTCTGCCGATAACATTCCGGGATTACCTGGTGTAGGCGAAAAAACTGCTAAAAAATTCCTAGCTGAGTACGGTTCTATCGAAAATTTGTTAGCCAACACCCATCAACTTAAAGGCGCCATCAAAACCAAAATTGAAGCGAATGCTGAGTTGGGTTTACTTTCTAAAAAATTAGCAACCATTTTATTAGATTGTCCTGTTACCTTCAACGAGGCTGATTATGAATTATCTACGCCTGATGTTGAAAAAACAGATGCGCTGTTTAACGAATTAGAATTTAGACGAATGGCCGAGCAATTTGATGCCATTTTTAAAAATCCATCGCAAAACAGCAACACAACTGAAGTTGCAAACGATGCGAAGCTTTACAAAAAAAGCACTAAAAACGACGACCAATTTGATTTATTTGGAGCAGCAACAACAGATGAAGACGCTACTAGTCGCACCGCTTTTTATAACACATTAGCAACAACACCACACGCCTATCAAATCATTCAAGGTGATTTAGGATTGCGCTTGCTGTTGCAAAATCTACAAAATCAAAGCTCCGTTTGTTTTGATACCGAAACTACAGGCCTTGATGCGCTACATGCAGAATTGGTAGGGATTTCATTTTCGTTCGAGAAAGGCAAAGGGTTTTATGTTCCGTTTCCCGAAAATCAAGAAGAAGCACAAGTACTTGCTGCCAAGTTTCTTCCCTTTTTTGAAAACGAAAACATTGAAAAAATTGGTCAAAATCTAAAATACGATCTCAAAATACTTTCTAATTATGGCATCACTGTAAAAGGAAAACTATTTGACACCATGATAGCGCATTACTTGATCAATCCTGACATGCGTCACAACATGGATATTTTAGCCGAAACCTATTTGCAATACAGTCCGCAATCAATTGAAGAGCTAATTGGTAAAAAAGGTAAAAACCAAAAGTCAATGCGCGATGTGGCTCTTGAGGAAATCAAAGAATACGCTGTAGAAGATGCCGATGTTACCTTTCAACTCAAAGAATTATTCACAACCGAATTAGACAACACGGGCACCAAAAAATTATTTGACGATATCGAAATTCCGTTAGTTAAAGTTTTAGCCGATATGGAGCGCGAAGGCATTCGTGTAGATGTCGCTTTCTTGCAATCGCTTTCGCAAAACCTAACAGAAGATATAAAAAAGCTAGAGCAAAACATCTACGAAACCGCAGGCGAAAAATTCAACTTAGCCTCGCCAAAACAACTTGGAGATATTTTATTTGACAAATTAAAAATAGGTGGCGCCAAGCAAAAAAAGACCAAAACAGGACAATATGCCACTGGCGAAGAAATTTTAAGTTATTTAGCCGCCGAAAATCCAATTGTAAAAGATATTTTAGATTGGCGTCAATTAGTAAAACTACAAAACACCTACGTAGATGCCCTACCGAATCAAGTTGATGTTGCTACAAAACGCATTCATACCGATTACATGCAAACAGTAGCAGCAACAGGACGTTTGAGCTCAAACAATCCTAACTTGCAAAACATCCCAATTCGTACCGAACGTGGTCGCCAAATCAGGAAAGCATTTGTTGCTAGAGATGAAAATTACACCTTAGTTTCGGCGGATTACTCCCAAATTGAGCTTCGCGTAATTGCCGCTTTGTGTGGCGAAGAGAATATGATTAAAGCTTTTCAAAATAAAGAAGATATTCATAAATCAACGGCATCAAAAGTATTTAACGTGCCGTTAGAAGAAGTAACTCGCGAACAACGTAGTCATGCCAAAACAGTGAATTTCGGAATCATTTATGGGGTTTCGGCATTCGGATTGAGTAATCAAACCAATTTGTCGCGTAAAGAAAGTGCCGATTTGATCGAAGCATATTACCAAACGTATCCTAAATTAAAATCATACATACAAGATCAAGTTGATTTTGCCCGAGACAATGGCTATGTGCAAACTATTGTAGGACGTCGTAGGTATTTAAAAGATATCAACTCGCAAAACGCCATCGTTCGTGGTGGTGCAGAACGAAATGCCGTCAATGCACCAATTCAAGGTAGCGCCGCCGATATCATCAAAATTGCCATGATCAACATTCATAAAAAGCTGACCGATGAAAACTGGAAAAGCAAAATGCTGCTTCAAGTACATGATGAACTTGTTTTTGATGTTCACAATGACGAACTAGATGCTATTCAACCCATGATTAAACACGAAATGGAAAACGCTTTTCAACTAACAGTTCCATTAGAAGTGGAGATTGGAAAAGGAAAAGATTGGCTCGAAGCACATTAATAAGAAGACGTAAAAACTCTAATCAGTTTGATTAGAGTTTTTTTATGACAAATGTGTCTACAACTAAAAATTCAAAGAAAAATTCATCAAAAAATATCTTGGCAATAAATTACTTCTAAAAATTGTGGTTGAAAAATCATTAGTTTGAATTTGTTCAAAATTCTTTTCATTAGCAATGTTTGTTATTTTGAAACTTGCACGCCACTTATTTTTTTTGCTAAATATTCTAGAGTACTATCAAGAAATAAAAAATCTGTTTTCTTATTTGATAAATCTGGCAAAAAATAATCTGCTGCAAAAATATAGTTCCATCTCTTGAATGGCTTAACTATAACTCTGAATTCATCTTGAATCGCACTATTGACAAATGCTTGTTTAAGTACTTGACTTTTAGAAATAGAATAACTCCAACTGAGCTCGCTTTCAAAATTAAAAGGTAAGTCGAATGCTGTTTTCCAAAAGAATTGCGTTTGAAAAAACTGAGTTTTATTGCTCCTTAATTCAGAACCATTAACAATATTACTATAGGTAGATGATGTGAAATTAGACTTTAGTTTAAGTGTTGATTCTAGAAAAGAAATATATTTTGCTATTAAAAAATCAGCTCTTAACTCTTTGTTATCCTGTGGCAGAAAGAAATATTCAATTTGAAAAGTATTTTGAGTTATGCTTGAATTAGAAAAAAAATTCCCTTTGTTTAGCCTAAAATCAAGTCCTGCATCTAGTTCAAATTGATTGAAAAGATCATTAATAATGTAGTTCACACCAAAGTTATAATTTTTTTGTAAACTTAAGGACGGACGATTGGTAACACTAGATCTGTTATTGATTAGAATTTGATTGATGAAAAAGAACTGCTCTCCTGTACTATTTTGAGAATAACTTGCATTCCCACTCAGCGATGAAATATTCGAAAATTGATATAGTGAGTTCAGCCTTGGCTCAAATATAAAATTCTCTTGTACTAAATTTCCGTTCGCAATACGATAATCTAAATTTTGTGAAAGATAGGCCAAATTGTATGAAGGAGATATACTAAATTTCCCAATAATAAAATTATACTCTCCTTTTTGATAAACCGTCTTTTTTATGAAATCAAAATTATTTTTGCTTATTGAAGTAGTAGTACTGTCAAAATTATCCTGACTATATAAGTTGGATGTAAACAAATTAGAATCCAGAAATGTGCCAATTTTAAAGCTATATTTATTTTTGTTGTACATGCCAAGTAATTTCCCACTTGCTTCCATGTAATTTTTTTTAAAAGCACTTTCTTGCACATCATTTCTTGAAGAAGCATCAAATAAAGATGGACTAATTGTAAATCTCTGCGGTAAATCATTCGATGACTGAAAAATAGTCACTTGCATCGCTCTCTTGTCAGAAAATTTCTTAGTCCATAATAAATTTTGCCTATACAGTATTTCTCTAGAATTTAGAATTGAAGAATATTTATTCGTTGTATTTTGTACTATTTGAGTTGGCGTTCTAATACTTTCATCTTTAATTCTCAAATTATATTCAAGTAATGAAGTGGGTGATATGGTGTATTTCAGCTCTAAGTCTGCTCTAAACTGACTTGGCATTTTGGTAATAAACGTATTATCGGTTGTGCTAAAATTTTGATTATTAATTTGATATTGGTTTTCAGAAAAAATGTTGGAAGTTATTTTGTCTTGCAAATAATACAAGTTAGTTTTGACGCGCCATTTTTCTCCTAATTTAAAAGTACTACTATAGTTACCAAATAGCTGATTGTTTAAATTAGCGCGCGTATTTCCTAAAACATTTGAAAATTGACTTTCTGATATTATCTTTTTACCTGCAACATTGCTTTCTTTTAGCTCCTCCACATTTAGATTGAATCCAAAATAATCAAAGGGTGAGCTATTTACTCCAATATTGTTATAATTTAAAGTTCCAAAAGATTTAAAATTTTTAGTAATCCCTAAAACCGTTATGTTATCTTGATGTACTGCCCTTCCTTTTTCAAACAAACCACCTCCGTAGCTCACATCGCCAGAAAAACTAAGCTTCCCTTTTTTAAGTTTTAAGTTCAAGGATACCTTGCCACCTTGCTCTATACCTTTTAACAAAGGATTTGCACTGTAATTATCTACAGCTTGTACTTGGTCTACTATATCAACATTGATGTTCTTTGTCCCTAATGTGTAATTTGATCCAAATAGATTATCTCCTTCTAGAGTGACCGTTTCAACAGCTTTACCTTTATACTTTATTTGTCCTGACTTACTATCAACTTCAATACCTGGAAGCTTTTTAATAATTTCATCAATTTTGCGCTCAGTTCCATTGCTATAGGAGGCTACGTTAAACTTTAAGGTATCCTCTACAACTTCAAATGGTTTTTTCTTGGCTACAATTACAACCTCTTTCAGTACTATATTTTTATCTTTCTCTAAGATAATATTGAAAACGTAAGATTTTGAAGCGATCGGATTTTCTAATGAAACACTTTGCATGGTGTATCCATGTGCTTTGATCTCTATAACAACACTTCGATACACTTTTTTTAATGAAAAGGAAAATGTTCCATCGACGCTCCTATTGAATTCTTTTATAACATTCAAATTAGAGGCCTCTTTAATTAATAGAGTTACATTTACTATTTTTTTATTATTTGTATCTAAAATTGTACCTCTGATATTTTGCGAATAGAAAGTTGATAAGAAAAAAAATAAGGCAAATGAAAATATAAATTTCATATACTATTTGAAATTAAACACATTAGTTATTTGCTTTTCTTTTCTAGTGCCTTGTCTGCTGTGTAATCTTTATCATCTTCTTCAATGTACCGTTGTATTTGCATTCTAGGTGTAACTATATTGTAAGCTTCGCCCTGCATTGTAGTAAATTTACTTGACGCGATAGCTTTTTCTTTGTACAGCGCCTTAAATTCAGACCATGAAAGACATTTGTCTAATTGAAAAGGATTTTCGGGCTTTTTATAATCTGAGCCACCGTTTTTAATTTGTATGCCCACTGCCTCCCAAAGCACAAAATCATCAGTTGATTTTATTGATAAAATCATGCCTGGTAAATCACCAAACTTCCATGGACCAGCATCTGGAAGCAAAGCCGTAAACCAAGCCTCGTATGACCTACCTCTAAAAGTTGTAACTGCTAATTGGCAAGGGTAATCTAAAATAATTTTAGTGTCTTCTTTTATCTCCCAATTAAATATATTTAAAGAATCCTTTTGAACAAAAAAACGCATGTTGATGTTATCTTTATGAAACATCTCGTTAGTCCCATAGTTTTTATAAACTGTAGCTAGATTTTCTCCTTTGGGCTTCCAACTGATAATTCCATCATTTTTAGACTCCTCTTTTTGACTAAATTTGTTAAATTTTTCGTCATAGATAGAAACTTGATAGTCAGGCAAAACGATCAAATCGTAATCATTCCTATATGTAACCTGTTTTGTTGCATTTCCTCTAACCACATAATTATATTGTACGTAAATTTTAGATAAGGAATCTTGCTGAGCCCAGCAAGTTGTGATAAACAAAAAATAAATAAGTTGTGTCATTAATCTTTTCATAGTAAAAAAAAGGGAGAGGCTTTACTAAGCCTCTCTATTTTAACATTGTAAGTGATTTAATTTTGAGAGATAGTTGCCTCTCTCATTGCAATATACGCCCTAGCGGCTTTGTCTGCATTTTGCAAACAGTTCAATTGAGCTGTAAAACTATTGCTTCCTGAGCCTATAGCTCTAACAGTTTTCACCAAAACACCCTGATAATAAATGTCAGCATAGCAAGACGCTTCACTAAATACATATTTAACATCAAAAACATCAATAGTTTCACGCTCAATATTAGAAAATTCTTTTGTTTCTAAATTATTAGGTATAACTACTGATAGGTTCTCTGATTTTGCAAATGAGCAAAAGCTCACAAGGCTAAAAGTAAGGGATAAAAATACATTTTTCATTTGTTAAGGTTTTTCTTGATTAAATAGATACGTTAAAATTGTAGACCATCTGCAATTAGGGGCGAAAATTTTAAGAACATACTTTATGGTCAATTTATTCCGCCCTGTTGACTTTCCTTTTTATTGAAAACATCCTTGCAAGGTTAGCTACATATATTCGCGACTATAATAAGCTAATTTTTTTGTATCAGGAAAAGCCAACTTTTAACAACAATAACGCCTAATTGTTTCGTAAGACAAATATGAAAAAAAAAAATGAAAAAGAAATAGTTAACTTTTTTTTAATAAAAAAAATGAAAAAGAAATAGTTAACTTTTTTTTAACAAAAAAAATCTTTTTATCCTTAAGAAAAACACATTATAATCAACGTATTAGCGCTTAAAGATTACGCTCTAAAAATAAATGGACACTTTTCGAAAAACTCTAAAATAAAAAGCAGCATCAATAACTTTTGATGCTGCTTCTTATTACTAGTTTAAAAATAAACCAGCTAATATTTGAGACAAATAAACTAAACAATTTATAGTTTAAACCAATCGCGTAGATTCACGCTCTTTCAATTTGGTTTTTATCACTTTCGTTTCATAAGGCAAGTGTTCCTCATTTGATTCTAAACGATCAATTAGTAATGTAGCCGCTACTTCTCCTATTTCAATTCCGTGCTGACTTACCGTAGTTAAACTCGGAGATAATCGGCGCGAGGCCAAAATTCCATCAGCAAATCCAATGATCGAAATATCTTCTGGAACTCGAAATCCCTTTTTAACTGCAAATCGCAAAGCTGCCACCGAATCGTTCTCCTCCAAGGCGAAAATACCATCAATACCTTGAGCAAAAACAGCATCAACCTTACTTTTTAAATCTTCTTCAGCATCGGTACGAATGATGATCGATTCATCTACAGCGATATTATTATCGGCTAAAGCTTTCAAATAACCTTCGGCACGCAATTTTCCTACACTCAAATTATCAACCGATGAGAAAAGCGCAATTTTTTTGCAACCTAAATCAATCAAATGTTGCGTAGCGTTGAGTGCAGAGTCAAAATCATCTACGATTACTTTATCGCAATCAACCCCTTCGGCAATACGATCAAACATTACAATTGGAGTACCGTCATTTATAATGGCAGAAAAATGCTGGTAATCTTCATTTTTTTGAGCCTCTTCAGAAACTGAAACTATAAAACCATCCGTTGTACCATTACTTAACATTTCGAGCGTGTGTGCCTCTTTTTCTGAAGATTCGTTAGATATACACATAATAACGTTGTATCCTTTTTCATCAGCAACTTTTTCAATTCCGCTAAACACTTTAGCAAAAAAGGAGTTTAAAATATTAGGAATAATAACACCAATAGTTTTCGTTTTTCTGTTTTTTAAATTCAAACCAATCACATTCGGTTTGTAATTTTTAAGCTTGGCATATTCCTTAATTTTAATCTTAGTTTGGTCACTAATCTCTGGACTATCATTTAGCGCTTTAGAAACTGTTGAAACAGAAACATTGAGTTCTTTGGCAATTTGTTTTAGAGTTGCTTTGGCTTTCATAGGAGCTAGGTTGTGCGTAGTTAGTTTTAAAAAACGAACACAATGTAAGAATAATTAAAACACAATGTGTCTAATTGACAAAAATAACCATTTTTGATACGGATTTAGCATAAAAAAACGCGAAAAATCAAAAAACACTACGAAAAATAAAATCTATTGAATGCAAAGCAGTTACCTAAAACAAAAAAGAAATAAGGCAAACCAAACAGACAATTAATATCCGTTTGATAATCAGCACACAACCGTTTACAAAATAATCTTTTCAGGTATTTGCATTTAAAATAATTAATTGTACTTTTGCAACCCCTTTATTGGGGATGGAATGTTTAATTAAAAATATATTATGGACGCATTAAGCTACAAGACACAGTCAGCAAGCAAAGCCACCGTTACTAAAGAGTGGATTGTTGTAGATGCAGAAGGTCACAACTTAGGTCGTCTTGCTTCAAAAGTCGCAATGATTTTAAGAGGTAAGTACAAGCCAAGTTACACACCACACGTGGACTGCGGTGATAACGTAATTGTTATCAACTCAGAAAAAATCAACCTTACAGGTAACAAAATGGATGAAAAAACATACATCCGTCACACTGGTTACCCAGGAGGTCAAAGAAGTTTAACTGCTAAAGTATTGCAAGCGAAAAATCCTGCATTATTAGTAGAAAAAGCTGTAAAAGGAATGTTACCTAAAAACAAATTAGGAGCTGAACTTTTTAGAAATTTAAATGTTGTTGTAGGATCAGAGCACAAACAAGGCGCTCAAAAACCTAGAACAGTTAACCTTAACGATCTTAAGTAATGGGAGTTATTCACAAAATCGGTAGAAGAAAAACGGCTGTTGCACGTGTTTACGTTTCAGAAGGAACAGGAGTAATCACTGTAAACAAAAAAGCATTCGAAACGTATTTCCCAACTGCAACTTTACAGTACAAAGTATTACAACCAATGTCTATGACAGAGAATGTAAGTAACTTTGATGTAAAAGTGAACGTTTACGGAGGTGGATCAAATGGTCAAGCAGAAGCTGTAAGAATGGCATTAGCACGTGTAATGTGTGAAGTTAATGCTGAAAACAGAGGAATTTTGAAACCACAAGGTTTATTAACAAGAGATCCAAGAATGGTTGAACGTAAGAAATTCGGTCAGAAGAAAGCTCGTAAGAGATTCCAGTTCTCTAAGCGTTAATATCAAATTTATTTCAAGATCTATTTTTATATACCTTGAAATTATTAAAAAAATGCTGAAAAAATTTCAGTATAAATTTAAAAACACAGTTGTTGTTGCTCTCCTACCGAGGTAGGAAATAGTTTAGCATCTAAATAAGCCGAAAGTCTTGCAGACAAAAGTCAACAAGTCGTATCAAAGAAGCTTATTGCTAATCAACAGAACGTAAACTAGAACAAAAATGGCAAACAAAATAGAAGTTAAAGACTTACTAGAAGCAGGTGTTCACTTTGGACACATGACTAGAAAATGGGATCCGAACATGGCTCCTTACATTTATATGGAGCGTAATGGTATTCACATTATCAACCTATATAAAACAGCAGCAAAAATTGAAGAGGCTAATGAAGCTTTGAAAAAAATCGCTGCATCAGGTAGAAAAATATTATTTGTTGCTACCAAAAAACAAGCAAAAGATATCGTTGCTGATAAAGCAAAAGCTGCAAACATGCCTTACATCACTGAAAGATGGCCTGGTGGAATGCTAACTAACTTTGTAACTATCCGTAAAGCTGTTAAAAAAATGGCTACTATTGATAAAATGAAGAAAGATGGTACTTTCATGACTTTATCTAAAAAAGAGCGTTTGCAAGTTGATCGTCTTCGTGCTAAATTAGAGAAAAACTTAGGTTCAATCGCTGACATGTCTAGACTACCGGCTGCATTGTTCGTAGTAGATATCAAAGCAGAACATATCGCTATAAAAGAAGCTCAAAAATTAAACATTCCAGTTTTCGCAATGGTTGATACTAACTCTGATCCACGTGAAGTAGAGTATGTTATTCCTGCAAATGATGACGCTTCTAAATCAATTGATAAAATTTTAACTTTAGTTACTGCTGCAATTATCGAAGGTCTTTCTGATAGAGGTACTGAAAAAGAAACTGAAGCTACTGCTGAAGTTGCTGCTCCAGCTACTGAAACTACAGAAGCTCCAGCTGCAACTGCAACTGAAGAATAAATCAAATTTTGAATTCCAAATTTTGAATTCCAAATTCCAAAATCAGAAAATAACTTTCTGATAACATTGGAATTTGGGATTTGAAAATTGGAATTTTTACTTTTAACATTAAAATTCAAAATATTATGGCAACAATTACTGCTGCAGACGTAAACAAATTAAGACAAACTACAGGTGCCGGAATGATGGACTGTAAAAAAGCTTTAGTTGAAGCTGATGGAGATTTCGATAAAGCAATCCAAAACCTTAGAGAAAAAGGTCAAAAAGTTGCTGCTAACCGTTCTGACCGTGAGTCTTCTGAAGGAGCTGCTGTTTCTTTTATCAATGCTGATAAAACTAAAGGAGCTATCATCACTTTAAACTGCGAAACAGATTTCGTAGGTAAAAATGAATCTTTCGTTACTTTGGCTAAAGAATTAGTTGAAAAAGCGATCAACTTCTCATCTAAAGAAGAATTTTTAGCATCAGATTTCAACGGAATTACTGTAGCTGAAAAATTGATTGAACAAACTGGTGTTATCGGTGAAAAAATCGAAATCGGTGGTTTTGAAATTTTAGAAGGTGCTTTTGTTGGATCTTATGTTCACGTTAACAAAATTGCTGCATTAACTGCTATCTCTGCAGCTGTACCAAATGCTGAAGTTTTGACTAAAGATATCTCTATGCAAGTAGCATCAATGGGAGCTGATACATTATCTTACAAAGATTTTGATCCTGCTTTTGTTGAATCTGAATTAGCAGCTCGTATTGCGATCATTGAAAAAGAAAATGAAGAAGCAAAACGTTTAGGAAAAACTTTAAAAAATGTTCCTAAATACATTTCTTTCTCTCAATTAACTGAAGAAGTTATCAAACAAGCTGAAGAAGATGCTAAAGCTGAATTGAAAGCTGAAGGTAAACCAGAGCAAATTTGGGACAAAATTATTCCTGGTAAAATCCAACGTTTTATCTCTGACAACACTACTTTAGACCAAGAAAAAGCTTTACTTGATCAAAACTTCATCAAAGATGATAGTAAAAAAGTAGGTGATTATGTTAAAGGTTTCAATGTTGAAATTACAGGTTTCAAAAGAGCTTCTTTAGGATAATAAATACATTTGATGCAATTATACTTGCCATCAAATTAAAATACAACCCCATTTCAATTTTGTTGAAATGGGGTTTTTTATTTGATTATTAAGTGGAAATAAGAGCCATTATAGATAAATATAGACTGCCCAACAAAAATTTAATTTCTTAAAACCTATACTCCATTTTTAAGAGGGCATATCTGGGTTGTAAACGGTACTCGGTTTGCGAAATATTGATATCAGAAATACTGTAATTGCGGAAAGTTTGGGTATTAAACAAGTTATTTCCTGAAAGGAAAATAGTGAGCTTATTTTCTTTAACAACATAACGCGCCTCTAAATCTAGAAAATAATATTTGTTATTGTCTTTGTCTAAATTTCCAAAAAAGTAACGTTCAGATTGCACTTGAAAGTTAAATTTATCACTGACTATGAAAGATAAATCTAAAAAGCTCATATTATCAGTAAAATCATTTGTTATAGTCGTTTTTACCTGATTGTAATTCCATTTTGAACCAATATGATAATTAAAAAAACCTTTGAAACCAGAACGCAATTCAAAACCATAATAAGCATTAAAGTTATTTACTTCTCTAAGATTAGAATTATTAACTATGTTCTTAAAATTAGTTTTGCTAGCGCCCAAATTGGCTTTTAAATTGGATTTAATCGGTTTAAAATAACGATCTATACTCGAAGAAATAGATAAAAGCTCGCGGTCTTTGATTATTATTTTTTCAGATTGTGAAAAATTTTGGGCAATGATCGAATTGGTACTAAAAAAGTCATTGTTTGTGGTGTAAAAGATATATGTATTTGCAAAAAACTTGTCACCCCAACTGCCGTAGGTGTAATTTAAAAATGCACTAGATGAATTTAACTGATTAAACTCCTCTAAACCTTTGGAAAAAGAACGAAAACCTGTTTGTACAAATCCCGAATAAACATCTAAAACACGGGCGTTTGTTGTGCTATAAGAATACGAGGTACGAATTTTATTTATGTCGTTAATTGTCCAATCTATGCCAATTTTAGGCATTACAAAAAATGGATTTTGGTTTGATTTTATATTGAAATTTTCTAATCGATTGAATAATTGGTGGAAATTTGATTGAGTTAGTACAGTAAAATTACTCAATTTAACGCTGTATTTCGCAGTCAAATACATATCATTAGTTGAATAAACTAATCCATTTTGATAACCATTAGGCAAAGTAAGTGTGTTTTCGCTTTGTAATAATTCAAAGCGTGTAGCTAATTTATCTACGCGTAATTGATTACCTATTTTAATCTCTAATAAATCACCATTTTTCTTTTTGTCTAGCAAATGGGCTTCAACACCTGCAAATTGCATTTTGTTTTCGCTAAATTGTGCGGTGCTGTTTGCATTTACAGTAAACAAATCACTAAAAATAAACTGATTTACTGCATAATTTTGCGGCGTTTTTTCATTGATATACCTTCCTGATAGTAAGAAAACCTTTTTATCCTTAAACTTGTTGGTAAAAACTAATTTTTGATCAAAAAGTTGATTATTAGCCGTTAATCGTTCGTTCAATAAATCGGAATTAAACAATAAATCACTTCTGTTTTTTTCATTCGTTTTATTAAATTTACCAGCGTACTCCAGCGTTTTGGTTTTAGAAATATCATACGTTAAATCTACTTTTCCAAAACCAGTTAACTGTGTTTTTCTTCCTTTAAAATCCTCAGTATTGGTAAAAGTTGTAGTGCCAACGGTAAATTGTTGAAAACCATTTCTAAAAAAATTATTTTGGTCTGTATTAAAAAAACCTAAGGTTTTGAGTTTTACTTTATCGGATAAGGTAAAAATACTATTGAGAGAGACCATTTCAGCATTGTTAAGATTGGTTCTTTTTTGTTTTAGATTTGGTGTGTCAAATCCTAAACCAAGCAGTTTATTAACGGTTTGGCCATCCCCTATACTTCCTGCTTCATCAATACGGTAAGGTCTAATTAAATTATCTATATCACCAGTTGCATCTTCACCTATGTTGTTTAAATTAGTGAGGAAATAATATTTATTTTTTTTTCCAAAATTCATTAAATTGCTTCTTACTTCATATCTGTTTTCAGAAGTTAAGCCATAACCTAATTGGGTATTACCAAACCACACCCGCTTAGCATCTTCTTTTAGCACAAGATTTAAGGCAACCTTATTACTATTTTCAATGCCTTTAAGATGTTTGTTGTTAGAATAATTATGATACAATTCTACTTTATCAATGGGGTTTACTGGCATGTTTTTAGTTAGAATTTTATATCCTTTTTCAAACATATCATCGCCATCAATCATTACTTTTTCAATTTCTTGATTGCCTACTTTTATGGTACCGTTTGCCTCAATATTTAATCCAGGTATTTTTTTTAGTAAATCTTCTACTATTTGCTCATTTCCTTGCAAAAATGATTTTGAATCAAAAACAATGGTATCTTTTTTTACAAATATTGGCTTTTTTACATCAATTACTATTTCTCTGAGTTCTATTGATTTTGTTTGTAATATTAGTCCATCAAGTTCAATCGATTTTGGTTTATTATTGATCAATTCAACTTTTTTTTCTTCATAACCAATTCCCTTAAAAACGAGAAATTTTCTATCCTGATTGAAAACTTCAAACGAAAAAAAACCATTTTTTGTTGTAAAAGTGTAGTCTAGAATATCCTCTTTTTCGTTTACAAGTAAAACACTTACATTTTGTATACTTTCATTTTCATTATTTTTAATGCTCCCTTTTATTACCGTTTGAGAAAAAACAGTATTGCTAAAAATTATAAATATAGAAATACATAATACTATTTTACATTTGGCATACAATAACTTAAGATTTTGTTTATACATTTTTTTTATTACGATAAAATAAATTGCATCACTTTAATTAAACTCCATTTCTGAGCGATACTCATTTATTGGCTCTTTATCAAATTCAAAAGCGGTCATCATTCCAAATTGAGCGCCTCTGCCTCCACTTCTAGCTTTAATAGTTTGAATTTTATCTTGAACTTTTTTAATTTTTTTAGCATCATAATCTTTAAAAGAAATAGCTTCAAACTTAGGGTCGTTTTGAATTTTTACAAGAATTTCTTTTTCGGAAAGATTATTATTAAAGGAAATTGTTTTTGCTTGCCATTTATAAACTCCTTTTTCGTCATCAACTTCCAAGATAAGCCCTGGAAGGCCATTAAATTTCCAAGGACCAAGTGAGATAGGAATTTCAATTGTGTACCAAGCAGTATATGTTCTACCCCTAAATTCAACAACTGCTTTTGTACAATTATATTTCCCTATAGTTTTTTTTTCATTTAATAGTTTCCAATTCATTTTAGGCAGTGGCTCTTGAACAGCAAAATAGCTATTAAGATGTGAATCTTCAAATAGTCGCTCTGTTAATAAATTCTTTTCTCTATCAATAATAATTTCTGGTAAAATTTCTTTGTCACCAGTACCTTTGGTGAACATGATTGCTCTTTCATTAGGCACTAAATCAGTTGTTAATTTTTTTTGCACTACTGAATTGTAATAGGATATTTGATTGGAGACAAATAATGTTCCTAAATCTAAATTTATAAAACCTTGAGTAAATATTCGATACTCATCATACTCAACATTTAAATTTGCATTGCTTGCCTTTTGGCTGAAACTAATTTGTGAAAATAAAATCAATCCAAGTATAATTTTTCTCATCCTTTTCTTTTTTAAATTAAGGCAGTCTCAAAGACTGCCCTAAAAAATTGCTCTAAATTGTTACTCTACTCTATTTATGTATTCAGTTATTTCTCTTATGAGATTTGAGTCATTACATGGTAACATACCAGGTACATCAGTTACTGTGATTTCGCCGACTTTTTTCAAGGTTCTAGCATCTATAACATCGTATGTACAAGACTTAACAACAAGGCCATCCACATTTAAAGATGATGTTTTACTAAGATTTAATTTAATTGATTCTTTTGAAACTTTATTTATTTCTAGAGAATTTGCAAAAGCAAACGAACACATTAGCATAAAAGCTAAAGATAATAAGAATTTTTTCATAGTTTTAAAATAATTTGATTGTTGTCTTACTAAACTTTTTAGTAAGAGGTTTTGGACGTCCGAGTACAAATCAAAAAAAAAAAAAAAAAACAATTGACCAAATTTTTAATAGAATATTTTCTTACTTTAACTTTTAAAAACACCTGGTTATTAGTAAAATGGAGATTTATAGATATAACAGCTAACCACAATAACAACTCTCTAATATTCTCATTAATTTATTAAATTTGGCAAAAGTTAATTCTATGCTCAAAACCAAAAAAGAACTTGTCTTCATCATCCTTGCCGGAATATTTATCACTAATGCCGTTACTGCTGAATTGATTGGTGGCAAGCTGATTCAAATAGGTCCGTTTGTAATGAGCATCGGTATTTTGCCTTGGCCTATTGTGTTTTTGACTACAGATTTAATCAACGATTATTTTGGCGAAAAAGGAGTGAAAAAATTATCATTAATCACTGCTGCATTAATTGCCTATTCGTTTATTATTTTACTTCTAGCAATGAGCATTCCTGCTGCAAAAGGAATTAGCCCTGTAAACGATGCTCAGTTTACCGCCGTTTTTGGTCAAAGTATGTGGATTATTGTGGGGAGCATTATTGCTTTTCTTGTATCACAATTGATAGATGTTACTGTTTTTTGGTTTTTCAAAAATCGAACTGGAAACAACAAAATATGGCTGAGAGCCACAGGTTCAACGGTCATATCGCAATTATTTGATTCTTTTATTGTTTTGGGAATAGCTTTTTGGTTGCCAGGCAAAATCAACTTTGAAACCTTCCTAACCTCAGCCTTAACTGGCTATACTTTTAAGCTAGGCACAGCCATCCTGTTAACTCCTTTAATTTATCTAGGTCACTATATGATAAAAAATTATTTAGCCTCTGATAAAGAATGATCACCGCTGATAGAATACGTTGTGGCTGGTGCCATTCTAGTGATTTATACATGAAATACCATGACGTAGAATGGGGTGTTCCTGTTTATGATGACACTACTCTATTCGAATTTTTACTCCTTGAAACCTTTCAAGCAGGCCTAAGTTGGATTACCATCTTGAACAAAAGAGAAAATTTCAAAGCTGCTTTTGACCAGTTTGATTATAAAAAAATTGCGCACTATTCTGATGATAAAATTCAAGAATTACTACAAGATGCAGGTATTATTCGCAACAAACTCAAAGTTTATTCGGCTGTGACCAACGCGCAAAATTTCATTAAAATTCAAGAAGAATTTGGAAGTTTCTCAACTTACATCTGGGCATTTGTCAATCACACGCCTATAAAAAACTCTCCAAGAACTTTAAAAGAAGTTCCTGCTACTTCACCCATTTCTGATTCTATAAGCAAGGATTTAAAAAAACGCGGTTTTAAATTTGTTGGTTCTACCGTTATGTATGCCTTCATGCAAGCAACAGGCATGGTTGATGATCATGTAGAAAATTGTTGGAAACGAAATTCCCTGCCCCAGATGGACGTGAAAAGCCCGGACTGAAAAGGCTATTTTTTCGAGACAGCAAAGAGCGACCGGCAGGAAGCTCCTTTGATGGCTTTAGAAAAAATAAGACTTTGAAGGAGGACTTGTAACAAACAGCTGGAAATAGGCCCTACTGCTGCTGCAAAATTCGCATAAACTCCTCGCGAGCAATTTCTCTGCAACCTAAACTTTCGAGATGTGGATTGTAAACTTGACAATCGAGCAGCTTATAATTTTCTTTTTTCAAGTGGTTTACCAAGGCAATAAAAGCCACTTTGGAAGCATTCGAAACTATCGAAAACATGCTTTCGCCGCAAAAAATATGACATAAATCAACGCCATACAAACCGCCAACTAAGATGTCATCTTGCCAGACTTCAACTGATTTTGCAATGCCTAAGTCATGCAATTTGCAATAGGCCTCAATCATGTCATTAGTAATCCAAGTACCGTTTTGACCGTCGCGTTTTACTTTTTGACAATAGGAAATCACGTCTCTAAAATTTTGATTGAAGGTAACTGAAAATTCGCCTTTGTTGAGAACGTTACGCATGCTTTTGGAGATTTTTAACTCCTCAAGAAATAAAACCATTCTTGGGTTAGGCGACCACCAAAGGATAGGATCACCGACTTCAAACCACGGAAAAATGCCACTTTTATAGGCTAACTGCAAGCGCTTAGGAGACAAATCACCACCAATAGCAAGAATTCCATCGCGATTGGCTTGGTTAACGTCAGGGAAATAAAGTATTTCAGAAAGGTAATGCATGATCAGATCAATTGAAAAAAGGCGCAATTGGCTCAAAAAAAAACCAAATTCCGAAATGAAAACAGGTTCAAGTTGGAATTTGGAATTTCAATAATTTGGAAGTTTATCTTAGAACGGTAAATCGTCTGCTTCTTCTTCGTTTAAGTTGGTTGCCGGTGCAAAAGCTTGTGCAGCAGGCATTGGTGGCATTTGTGGAGCTGCAGCAGCGCCTTCTTGCAATTTCCCAATTCTCCAACCTTGAATAGTGTTGAAATAAACCGTTTCGCCTTGTGCGTTAGTCCACTCTCTACCTCTTAAATTGATATCAATTTTTACTGATTCTCCTACTTGAAAATTATTCAACAAATCACATTTATCTTGCACAAATTGTACCGAAATGTGCTGCGGATATTGTTCATCAGTTGTTACTACAACGTCTCTTTTTTTGAAACCGCCTGATCCAACTTCTTTAGTTTGATCAATCATTCTAATTTTTCCTGTTACTTCCATCTTCTCTATATTAATTGTTTTTGCTCTGTTTAATAGGCTCTGCTAGAAGGACTTTCCAAGCTGAGTCAACATCATTTTCGTTCAAATATCTTTTAGCCTCGAGCTGCACTTTTTCAGGATCATCGGAGCTCAAAACGGCTTTTACTGCAAAATTTTGTTGTACAAATATACTAACTTCTTCGGTTGTAGGCAAGGCTTCAACATTTCCTAAAATTCCTAAATCGTTTCCGTTAAACACGGGGCTTTGCTTGATAAAATCAGGTATTGCATCTACTCCAATTCCTAAGGTAGCTAGTGGTTTTGGCACTTCAAAAAGTCCTTGATTGGATCTAGAATACCAATTGCCACCCAATCGTGAAACCAAGTCAATTTTATGTTGATCTATAGCTCCGTTACTGTCTAAAACGGCCTCGTCAATATGAATTTTTACTACTTCGCACACAACTAAGTTACCCGCACCACCCTCTGAACCCAGAGCAATAATTTGATTGACTTTACATTCAAATTGTACCGGAGATTCTTTTACCCGATACGGCTTTACAATATCAGAAGCAACAGGCGTTAATCCTGATTTAATAAATTCATCAACACCGTCAGCATACTCCGTGCTGGCTAACGAGATTTGCTGTACAATGTCATAATTCACAACATTGATCACCACTTCTTTGGTTGCCTCAGCATTAATAAGCGTGTGTTTAATGGTATTGTCTCGAACACGGCGTGCTGGCGAAAAAATAAGAATAGGCGGATTGGCACTAAACACATTAAAAAAACTAAAAGGCGACACATTGGCATTGCCATCGGCATCCATTGTACTGGCAAACGCAATAGGCCTTGGACCTACTGAACCTTGCAAATAACCTTGTAATTGAGCTGTAGAAATACTTTTAGGATCTATCGATAGCATAAAGACATTTTTTTACTGTAGCATACAAAAGTAAGTAAATGAATTTGGTTTTTAGAATGGCTTGCTACATTTTAAGCAAAATTATCTTGCTTGTGGTTCCGTCAAAAATTCTTTATCAAAAACTAAAATACTACGCCATTTATTTCGTTATATTTAGCATTCAAAATTTTCCTTATGCAGTTTTCTGAACGTAGAAACACCACCCGATGGGTAATCATTTTTGCTTCGTTTTTAATCATTTCCTTGATTCTATGGAATACCTATTCGTTTTTTCAAATTTTTAAAAATGAAGAACGATTGAAGATGAATTTATGGGCGCAGGCGCAAAAAACACTGATCAACGCTGATGAAAATACTGAGGTAGAACTGCCTTTACAAATATTTAGCAACAACACTTCCATTCCAATCATTTTAACCGAAAAAGATAGCATTATCAATACGGTTAACATTGATGAAGAGATTGTAAAAAACAAAATAAAAGCCCAAGCTTTTTTACAAGATTTAAAATCAGAAAATGATCCTATTGTTATTGAATATGTTCCCGGAAAATTTCAAAAACTGTACTATGGCAACTCCTCGCTACTCAACAAACTGAAGTATTATCCGCTTGCGTTGGTGTTAATCATTGTGCTTTTTGGCGGTTTGGTTTATAATTTTTACCGCAGTACCAAAATGGCGACGCAAAATAAATTATGGGCCGGAATGGCAAAGGAAACTGCGCATCAAATTGGCACGCCACTTTCATCTCTTATCGGTTGGGTCGAAATTTTAAAAGCAGATGACGTGGACGCCTCGATCACGCAAGAAATAGAAAAAGATATTGAACGTCTGCAAACAATAACCGACCGATTTTCAAAAATTGGTTCGGAACCAAAGCTGGAACGCACTGATATTGTTCACGAAACACAACAGGCTTATGATTACTTACAATCTCGATTTTCAAAACAAATTGAATTTACTTTTAGCGCTCCAAAACACCCGATTTGGGTACAGCTTAACCCTATTTTGCACAGCTGGACGATAGAAAATTTGGTTAAAAATGCCATTGATGCCATGAAGGGAAAAGGAAAACTCCAACTGGCTATTGTTGCAGACTCTGAATCGGTAAAAATTAATGTTACAGATACAGGCAGTGGCATTCAAAAAAAACAGTTTCAAACTATTTTTGAGCCCGGTTTTACAACCAAAAAACGCGGTTGGGGATTGGGACTTTCGTTAACCAAACGAATTGTAGAAGAATATCACAAAGGCACAATTAAAGTGTTACAGTCTGAAATTGGCAAAGGAACTACCATGCAAGTTTTACTAAAAATCAAACAAGACTCTATTTCTAATTCATAAAAAAAGGAATACGTTTTTGTCGTATTCCTTTTTTAGTTTTTGTGTTTTAATTTTTACAAATTGGCTGCGATTGCCGCTGCCAGTTCAGTAAATTCTTCGGTGGTAAGACTTACTTTATTTTGAAAACGCATTTCATCCATCTCGTTTAGCGGAATCAAATGCACGTGCGCATGAGGAACTTCGAGTCCTACAACTGCCATCCCGACGCGTTTACAAGGAACTGTTTTTTCGAGTGCAATTGCTATTTTTTTAGAAAACTGCATTAGCCCCAAATACAAATCGTCATCCATGTCAAAAATCTTATTGATTTCTTGTTTTGGAATACACAGTGTGTGACCTTTTGCGTTTGGATTCACATCTAAAAACGCCAGAAAACGATCGTCTTCGGCAATTTTGTAACATGGAATTTCTCCTTGGATAATTTTGGTAAAAATACTTGACATACTTACAATTTTAGGTGTTGAACCTCAACTTTTATTTCAAAATTAGTCTCTAGTGATTTCAAGAATTTCAAATTTCAACACCCCGTTTGGTACAGTAATTTCAGCAACTTCGCCTACTGATTTTCCTAGTAAACCTTTACCTATTGGCGAGGTTACCGATATTTTTCCAGTTTTAAGATCGGCTTCGCTTTCTGCTACCAAGGTGTATTTCATTTCCATACCGTTGTTTTGATTTTTAATCTTTACGTTTGATAGTACCAAAACTTTAGACAAGTCCAAGTTGCTTTCGTCAATCAATCGGGCATTGGCATGTATTTCTTCGAGTTTTGCAATACGCATTTCTAGCATTCCTTGCGCTTCTTTGGCTGCATCATACTCTGCATTTTCAGACAAATCCCCTTTGTCTCTCGCCTCAGCAATATCTGCAGATGCTTTTGGACGCATCACACTTTTTAAATAATCTAATTCTTCTCTTAATTTCTTTAATCCGTCTGCGGTGTAATAGGATACTGTGCTCATAACTTCATTATTTATATAAATAGAAAAAATCCCATCAGGACGGGATTTCTTTCCACAAAATTGTAAAATTTTTTTTTCGACTATAATTATATGTTAATCATATATAAGTCAAAGTTAAATAAATTAAATTTGTTTCGCTAATACTTTACCACTATTTTAAAATGAAAAAATATATCTCCTTGATTGTGATTGTATCCCTACTGTTTTCCTGCAGTGAATCAAATGTAAACAACAACAATCCTTTTGTTCCTAATTATACTTTTACCCTAGACCTCAACTTAAATTTACCTACCTACTCCAACCTAAAATTTGTGAGTAATGCCGTTTATGTACCCAATATTGGCGCGCGAGGAGTCATTGTTTTTAACACAGGTAGCGGCTACAATGCCTTTGATGCTGCTTGCCCTAATCAAACTATTAGCGGCTGCTCGACTATGACCATTAACGGAATTAATGCGGTTTGTGGATGCGATAACGCCACCTATAGCTTGTTTACGGGACAAAGCAATTTGCAATATCCTTTAAAACAATACCGCGTACAAGTGAACGGAGATATTTTGAGAGTTTTTAATTAATTACAGCTTATAACTTACAGATAGCATAAAAACTCTTGGTAAGACAAAAGTGGTGCGCTGACTGATGAGATAATCTGAGAAGGAAAAATCATTTTTAACCTTGTTATCAAAAAGGTTGTTGGCTATTAACTCAAATCCAAAAGGACTGTTCTTTTTTTGATAACGCAACGAAGTATTGGCGATGTCGTAAAAATTACTCTGCTTGTTGCTATTGGTGTTTTTAAGGTTTTCGTAACTGCATTTGAACGTCCAAAACTTTGCGATGGTAATGTCAAAATCAGAAGTAATCGCATCGGTTTGAAACTGAGATTGGGTCAAGCCCGAAAACTGACTAAATCCTTTATTGTATCCTATACTAAAACCCGGCCATTTTTTGTGTGCTGTACGAAGTACTACGCCCAACCTTTGATTGTTTCTATCGTTTAAAGTTTCGGCATTATTTAGTGTTTGGAAATAAGTAAACCAACTAAAACTAGTATTGAACCTCAAGTTAAAACGGTATATCTTTTTGCTAAAAGAACCGTTTACATTGTAATTCGTTTCGGGATTATCGCTTAAAATTGGTGTATTAAACTGATTGATACCATCTAATTGAATTTCGTTACGGATCGTTCTTACTTTTTGATTCCAACTTGCCATGGCGTTCCAAGTGATCCCACGATACAAGTTCGTTTTCGTGTAACGCAGGTTGGCATTGTGGAAGCGCTCGTTTTGTAATAAGGCATTTCCTTTGTAAACCAAGTTATAATTTTGCAAGGTAAACTGCTCCGCTAATTGGGTGGCTTGCGGAAAACTATTTTCTAGTTTGTAAACAAAATTTAAAGATTCTGACTTATTAAACTCATAATCGCTGTTCCATTGTGGTTGCAAAAGTGTTTTAGTAAGTGTTCGCTCTCCTGACTTTTGATCTGTAGTTAAATGATACCAATGCGCGTACAAGCCAGGTTTATTAGTCCATTTTCCTATTCTGAACTTATATTCTAAACCTACATAGGCATCATTCAATTGATATTTTATCGAGTTCCCAAAACCAGACAAAGCAAAATCATTGACATTCCCGTTGGTTAGTAATTGCTGCTCTGTGGTTTCTAAACGGGAATTACCGTAATTATTCCCCACATTGGTGTACAAGTGATTGAAATTATTGATAATCCAGTAATGTTTAAAAAGCGCATCAACGCTATTGGTTTTTACTTTTTTAACTTGTTCAATGCGGTACGCGCTGTCCTCTTGCAACGGAATTAATCCTGTCAAGAAAGGCTGATCAGTAAACCAGTTGGTTCGTGGCGTGTTGTAATCGTATGCTTGATTGATTACTAAAGTGGTAGTGTGTTTTAGATTGTAACTTTTGTGCCACTCAATGTATTGTTTTATGGCGGTATTATCGGCTTTGTTGAGTGTTTCAAAAATACTCGCATTGACATTAGTAATCGAGTTGATGGCGTTTGAGATGGTATTATTACTCGACTGGTATTGTCCGTTGTAGTACCATTTTTCTTTAGCGCTTGGCGAATAATCGAGTTTGATGTTGCCAATTCCTAAAACAGACCGATTGGTACCTTCTTGCAATCGGTTTTCAAAAGCAATGGCACTGTTTTGCAAATACTCATTTTTACTTTCGGTTTGCGATGCCGTCAACACTTTCGAAAAAATAGAAAAACCAGAAATAGAAAGCTTTGATGAGGTATCGTGGCTAAAATTAAACGCGCCAAATTGAGACGTATTCTGCACCACATCTTGGTTGTCATTGGCAAAGGAATACAAATTCGTGAGTGATTTTCGACCTGATAAAAAGGTGCTCATGCCACCACCAAAACGCATCAGGTCATCAAATGTAAAGGTGCGTTTACCAATATTGTTTAAATCGCCTATAAAACTTAGGTTTGTTTTAGGAGCGTAATAAAACAAAGCGGCGTGCCCAAGATAAAAACCATTATCGGCATTGCCAACCTCGGCACCAGCCTCAACATCACCAAAAACAAATTTCTTTTTATCGGCTTTGAGTTTTACATTCATGGCCAGTTCATCACTATCCGACACCTGCTTCATAAAACCCACTTCATTAAAGTGGTCAATGACTTCAATTTTATCCAATGCATCAGCTGGAATGTTTTCAACCGCTAGTTTAGAGCCACCTCCAAAAAAAGATTTGCCCTCAACAAGCATTTTAGTAACTTTTTTACCTTGTACGGTAACACCTCCGTTTTTATCGACTTCAACACCAGGAAGTTTTTCAAGGACTTCTTTCATTTTACGTTCGTTGCCGTTGGCAAAACTTTTAACGTTAAACGTCATAGTATCCTTTTTAATTTCGATGGGTTTGAACTCGTGTTTGATAACGATTTCTTTGAGTTGAACTCCGGTAGACTTTAAAGTAAAATCGTGTGTAGTCACCACAGCATCTGCCTCAAGAATAAACACTTCCTCTTCAAACCCAATGTACGAAACCGTAATTTCATACTTCACTGCTTTTTCCAGCTCTAAGCGGTAGCGTCCTTTATTATCAGCAATAGCAAATTTTAAGCTTGCTTTTTCTTGTAAGGGTTTTGCAATAACGTTTGCAGACTCTAATGGTTTGTTGTTCTCCTCAACCACCACACCAGTAATGGAGCGGGATTGAGAGAAACTAAAGGTTGTAAATAAAAGAAAATAGAAGAGTATTTTGTGCATTGAAATTAATTCTTATTTGGAATTATGGTAATTAAAAGATTGACCTTTCCTTTATTATTGCGAGTTTTTCTCTTTTTCTCGTTTTTTACCTATAATCACCCCTGCTTCTGAAGATTCAAGTTTTTTTTCATATTCCTCTTTAGATATTGTTCTGCCCTTTGGGAAGTATATATTTTGGTCATCTTTTATAAGTTCAATATTTTTCGCACTATAGACAGTTTTGTCCTCGTATAATTCTAAAATTAATCCAGGTAATCCATGAAAATCTTTAGGACCGTAAGAATATGGAAGTTGAGGTGCAAACCAAGCAATTATCTCTTTTGTTTTGGTTTCTCCCTTTCTGTTAATAAAAGTTCTTTTTAAAATTCCTTCATAACACAGATAAGAACTAATTAATTTTGAATTTGTTGTTATGGTCCAATTTAAAGATAAATTATCATCCTTAACTATAAGTCCATCGTCTTTTTTGATGTACTCCGTTTGTGCCTTCTTGTCAAAGTAAATCTCATCTGCAGAACTAAATGCTAATTTTGCGATGGTATTTATTTGCGCCTCATAGGCTGATAAGGTATTCATACTTTCAATGCTTTTGAAACTAGAACTTGTAGAATTAAACAATAATTGAAATTCTTGCAGATTCGCATTTTGCAATAAAGTCTCCATTAAAACTTTTTGTTCCGCTTTGACGGTGTTTGCAGATGGACTAACTTGTATAGCATAAATAACCTTTCCTGATTGAGCTTGAATAACATTTACCAAAAACAAAAATAGTAGCAAAAATTTTTTCATTAATTTTATAATTAAGATTGTAAAAAGAACTTTCTCAATTAAAACTGAGAAAGTTCAAGTATTTCCAATGTAAACTTTAACTACATCTAGAAGTTTACAACATGCAAAGTCCCATTAAGGCATTTAATAAATCGGGTCTATCCGGTCCATCTTTTACAATAGATTCGTAAATTATAATCGCAGATTCCTGACATGGAGTAGCTGTTCCCTCGTTATCACCAGGACCTTGCACAACTGCAGCTTCTACTTTGTTTTCGTTGCTAAATACAACATCTTCCTTAACTTCTCCTGTGTTCGCCATTGCAGCGCCACTAAATGCTACCACTGCTAGAGCGGTAAAAATCATTTTCTTCATTCTTAATTTTTTTTTGATTTTTAAATTACGATTAAACAAAAAAATTCAGGAGATTAGTTTTCTTGTAAATATGGTTATTCAATAAAACCATTCAGTTTATCATAGGCTTCTTCTAATTGTTTCTGATTTAAGATTTTTATTTTTTCAAAAGCTTTGATATCAAAATTTGAATCACTATCTAGTTTTATATTTTTTGCTCCGTACACAGTATTTCGTACCCGAAGTTCTAAAATCAACCCAGGCAAATTTCCATAACCGACGGGACCGTGCGGAAACGGTAATTTTGGACAATACCATGCAATTACAGGATGGCTAAAAATTTTAGATCCGTTAATTACTGTATAGATATTAGTGGCTTTGTAACATAAATAATTATCTATTAATTTGGTCTCATTAGTCAAAAGCCAATTATCTTTCAAATCCTCTTGTGTGTAAATGTTTTTTCCTAACAAATCCTTTTGAAATAATAGTTTTTCTTTTAAGGTGTAAACGGTGCCTGCATAATGTGCCATGCCATAGATAAATCCTTTTAAACCGGGAGCACTGTCATTCTCTAAATTTGCTTCGCTATAAAATTTAGAACCATTTTCTGTTATGATTAATTGAAATGTTAGTTTTTTAGACTCAAGTATGGATTTTTCAAGCATGTTTTTTAACACGGCGTTATTATCAAATAATCCTGCTTCCTTTTCTATTATTAATCCGTAAGCCACCGTAACATTTTTACCTTGGCTGTAACCTACAGCTGCATATAAAATTAAAATAACAATGATTTTATTCATCTTATATATATCAATAACACACCAAAATCATCGAAATTGGTGCGTCATTACATTTTAATTAAATTTAGTTTCTTGTTTATTGCGATATTGTGGCCTCGTTTAATCCCAAACACATAAAATAAACAGAATAGGACATACCAACGGCAGCTTCGTGACTAAATCCAGCAGCTTTCGCATCAACGTAAGCTACAAACTTTGCTGTATTACAATCCGTGGTCGCAAATGTTTTTTTCTTTGACGTTTTTTTAATGCTTTCTTTTACTTCAAAATTCTTCGCCATTGCAGCTCCACTAAATGCTACCACTGCTAGAGCGGTAAATAATAATTTTTACTCAGGTTTATATTTCTTTTTGGTTTTCGTGAATCTGCGATTTCATTCTTAAAATTTTTAAATTTATTAATAGTTTTTTTGGTTAACCAAGTCAAATATCAAAAAAAACTATTTAAAAGAATTTACTTTAAATTTTAACTATAATTTAACAAGTTTATACTTTTAATAAATTTAATAACTAGACACAAATAAATGTTTTACAATAAACAGAATGTAGAAACCAAACTTTACAGAATGAAAAATACAACAATAGCAAAAATACTAATTTGAAAGTACGTTTTTGGTTTATTGTTCATCAGTAATTGTTTTACCTATTGAATACTCAATTTTAAATTCTTTTTTACAAAAAAGTTGCTTAAAAATGATCGGACAAATAATTATTAGTACCTCCAAATACTATATTAAACCTAGAATCCTCCAGTTTCGTTTTGACGATTATACCAAATGCTAGTTTAAAAGTACCAAACACAAGGATACCTCTTTTTTAAAGCTCCTACAATACCCACTTTTGGTGATATTCCCTCCTATCAATAACTAAAAAATCCTGACAGCGAACCATCAGGATTTACTCCAATTACAAACTCTTCTTTTAAAACTTCAGGGTCAAACCTAGCAAGAAATTAGTCCCCGCTTGCGGATAGTAGTACGGATAGATATCGTACATGTACCCATTTGAAACGTATTTTTTATCTAAAAAGTTGTTCAATAAGCCCGTTAAGACTATTTCATTAAATATGGTTTTTGGTTTAAAAGTGTATGCTACGTTTAGATCATTGACAAAATAATCAGCTAATCGTGCTGCAGGCAACTCAATATTGTTCAGGTATTGCTCACCCACAAATTTTTGCAACCATGAAAGATGCAAGTTTTTAATAGGCGAATACACTATAATATTTCCTGCAATAATTGATGGAGAATAAGCAATATCTGTAGTGCCGTAGTTTTGCCCTTCAACAGCTAAGTCTCTATTTTTATTAGCACTCAAGGTGAAATTAGGTCGAATGATCCACTGATCGTTGAACGCAATTGTCGCATCTACTTCTAATCCCAATCGGTAACTTTTTTCACTGTTAGAACGAATTGGTGCGCCAACATCATCAAGGTTTCCGGTCAAAATTAATTGGTCTTTATATGCCATATAATACACATTGGTATTAATTTGCATTTTCTCAGCAGTATACCTCCAACCCAATTCAAAGTCGTTTAATTTCTCTGGTCTTACATTGCCACCTTCGTAATCACTTCTGTTTGGTTCTCTGTTGGCTCTTGCGTACGAAGCGTACAAAGCATTGCTTGCATTTACCGTGTAAGTCAAACCTGCTTTTGGGTTAAAAAAGTTAAAAGTATCATTTACAGGAAGCGCCTGCACACCATCTGCTTTGTAATTTACAGATCGAAATTGAAGGTCTCCAAATAAACTCAATTGACTTGTAATTTGATAATTGGCTTTCGCAAAAATATTCCCATCAGTTTTTATGGCGTCATCATCGTAATACTTGTCGCCCAATTCACTTTGCGAAGCAAAACGAGCCCAAATAACTTCACCAAAATGATTGCCCTCGTACTTGTTCCAGCCTCCACCAAAAATGACATCTACTGACTCGTCTTTGTAATTAGCTGAAAAAGTGGTTCCATAAAAATCATTATCCAACCATTTTTGACGCACTAAATCAGTTGTTGTCACTGTACCAAAAGGCTGTAAGCCATATTCTGCAAAGTCAGCATCTTCTTTGTAGTTTTCGTAATAGCCTTTTCCTTTGGTGTAATGCAAAGCAAAATTGGTACTCCATTTATCCGAAAATTTCTCGTTCCAATGCAACTGTGAATGATCTTGTTGGTAATTATCGGTTTCATTATCATAAAAACGCATATTACCTTGTTCGTCTGTAAAAGCTCCTGCCGTGTTGAATCTGCGATTGGCATTCAAGGTTTCACCATCAATTCCGTTCCAAGACTGATACGTTTTTTCATTTCCTCCAAAAACCAAAGCTTTGATTAAGGTTGTTTTACCAACGTACGTTCCTTGTAAAAAATACGATTTCAAATCCGAAGCGCCTCTGTCAATAAACCCATCTGAGTTTAGTGCTGATAAACGGCCTGCAATTTCAAAATGATCGTTCATCAATCCGGTACTGAATTTCACGGTATGCTTACGTGTATTGAAACTACCAAACGAATTAGAGATTTCGCCAGTACTTTTTGTTGCAAAATTATCGGTAAGCATGTTAAGGCTTGCGCCAAAAGCACCCGCTCCATTAGTAGACGTTCCTACTCCACGCTGCAATTGTAAACTTTCGACAGATGAAGCAAAATCAGGCATATTCACCCAATAGGTTCCATGACTTTCGGAGTCGTTATAAGGAATACCGTTGATGGTAACGTTTACACGGGTAGCATCACTACCACGCACTCGTATACCTGTATAGCCTACACCATTTCCTGCATCAGATGTAGTGACAACAGATGGTAAATAGTTCATTAAAATAGGAATGTCTTGACCTAGATTTCTGAATTTAATTTCTTTTTTAGTGAGATTGCTAAAACTAACTGGTGTTTTTGTAGTAACACGTACTGCCGATACTAAAACCGCATCGAGCTTGTTGACGTTAGTAGTATCTTTTACTTGTGCAAAAGTGAAAAAAGAAAAGAGAGAAAAGAAAATAGAAAATAGACGAGTCAAAGATAAGTTTGACGGTTTCGCCTGCGCGCTTTTGCGGCTTGTAAAATAAAATAAAGTTTTCATCCGTAAAAAGATTACGAATAAAAGGGGGAATTATTCTTTTTTGTTTTAATTAATAAAATGATTTGTTTCTATGACAAGACACTAGCGTGCACTCTACTATTTTGTCAATTTTCCGTAAACAGCATTACCTGTTCCCGTTCTTTGGGTATGATCTCAGCTCGTAATTTAGAGCACCCCTTTGAGACAGTGCAAAACTAATTATAAAAAGTGAATTACAAATTATGAATTGAAATAAATTTTAAAAATCGGGTTTTCGACGGTTTTTTTTCACTTCGGAAGCGCTCTTTTTATCCTTTATTCGTTTGCGAATGACACCTTTAGGAACCTTGGTAGGTTTTCGTTCTTTGGGTACAATCAGTGCTTTTTTTACTAATTCAAAGAATCGTTTTGTTACCAATTCCTTATTTCGAAGCTGACTTCGGTCCTCGTCACAACTTAAATTTAAAATTCCATCAGCCGTTAAACGTGTTTGCAATTGCGTCGTGACCAACTGTTTTTGTTCTTCGTTCAAGCCTTTCGTATTTTTCAAATCAAAACTCAGCACTACTTTTGAAGATACTTTGTTCACATTTTGACCGCCAGCTCCGCTACTCCTAACCGCTTTATATTGTATCTCTGATTGTAGTTGTATTTTATCCATCTTTGGTCAGTTAAGACTTAGTTGTATGATTGATGCGTTGGTTTTAACAAGTCGTTGACCGTTTTCACAGGATTAAAAGTAACCAAAGGCACTTGTACAAAAATAGTCAACCAATCGGCCATGGCGCCATTCCATAAACCAGGTAGTTCATAGCCTTTAATAGGCTGACCTGCGCTATTTTTTTCAACTATAAAACCACTGTTTTTATCAATAAAATCAGGTAAATTAAATTTTTGATTCTTATAATCTTTTAAACCGCAAACCAAATCTACTGGATTAAAATGAGTGGCTGTTTGCAGAATCTCTTTTTGTTGTGAATCGTTAATATCTACTTGAGAACTCTCTACAATTTGCAGCGAAACCGCGCCATTTTGTTGTCGAACCCAGAAAGGACCTCCACCAGGCTCTCCTTCATTTTTCACCATTCCACATACGCGTATTGGTCTGTTTAAAATAGCGTGCAAAGTCGCTACTTTATATTTTTGTGTTCCCGTTTGAAAATCGTCTGAAAGTGTAATATGAAATTTATCTTTCAAGAAAACAACAATCTGATTGATGTAAGTGGAAGGTACTTTTGCAGCATCCAAGCCTAGTAAATAATTAAAAACTTGCTTTTGCAAAGCAATTAAAATTCCTCCCAATGCTCTTTTATACAAAGCCACCTTATCTAGATCGTTTTGAACTACGTTGTCTATATTTTTAATAAAAACAATATCTGCCTCAATTTGATTCAAGTTCTCGATTAATGCGCCATGCCCACCAGGTCGAAATAACAATTGACCTGCAGCATCTCTAAACGGCTGATTACTTGGAGTAACGGCAATGGTATCTGTGCTTTGATTTTGGTAAGAGTACGTTATATCGATGGTGACATTATTGTTCTCCTGAACTTTAGCCAAATCGTTTAATACCACTTGCTCAAAGTACGCTTGATGAGACTGCGAAACCGTGAAATGTAAATTAGATTTCTCTTGTGCGGTAGCGTATTGTACACATTCTAGCAAATGCTCAGCTACTGGAGTTGCCAAGCGAGTTGCGTATTTGTGAAAAGGTAATACTCCTTTTGGTTTGTTTGCAAAATTAAAATGAGTGGGAGCCAGAAGTACCTTTATGAAGTAATAATTCTTAAGGTTACGATCAAGACTATCAAAATTCTCGAATTCTTTTTTTAGTGTTTCATATACCATTTCAAAAAATGGAAATTTATCCATTCCTACAATAAAAATAGACAACTCACTAGCTTGCTTACGATTGATATAAGCATTTATTGATTCGTTTTCAAAATCAAAATCATTTAGAAATTCAGTTAGAAATTTAAACATCCTACTAGCTGCTCCTGAAGCGGGTACAAACTTAGAAAGTTTAAATTCGTCTTTGTGCGCATCAAAAAATGAGGCATGCATTTGGAAGTCTGTCTCAGATAATTTCAAAATACCATCCGATAATTTTGCGGGACGTAAAAGTTTTGCTGGCTCTATTCCATTTTTAAAAAAATGCAACTGCTGTTCAATATTTTTAAGCGCAATTCCGTGTTCTTTTATCTGTAAAAAATCGGCGGTAGAAAATCCTAACTTGTTGGCCAAAACCAATTCATCTATAATTGTAACAGCCGTTTTAAAACGCGTTTCTTTATCTCCAGTAAGAGTTAGAAAAGATTTATTATGATCAATTAGCGCCTGCTTGAACTCAGTAAAAATGGCCTCTCTCCCTTGCGGAGTATCTCGGATATCATCTTTTTCCCAAGGTACATCAATAGACGTTAAAAAAAATAAATCATACTCATGCGAAACTGCTGCCTCTTGTAAAGCATCCGGGCAAGTACCATAATACAAATCGGAGAAAACCTTGGTAACCATTAAATTGGTATCACAAAATAGTAGCTCTTTTGCTTTTAAAACACTTTCGTTTTCAAGTTGCATTTGTCCTTCAGCAATAGGCAACATATCATCTAGTGTGCACAATTGCTGATTCGAATCCCATTTTTGTTGCAAATAATCGCGAGCAAATTCGGGCACCCACTCTGTTTGATAGTGTGCCGCAAGTTGCTTGGCTAATGTTGTTTTACCAGTACTTTCAGGACCAAATAAGGTTATTTTTACTACTCTGTTTTCGCCACTAGAGCGCTGTTTGAGATTTTCTTCCATTCTAAATAGCCAAATATGGCAACTATTGTAAATACTACATATTGAAAACTAGTAAAGGTATATCCTTTAAAAAAATACAAAGGAATCGAAATGACATCTCCGATGATCCAAAATATCCAGTTTTCTACTTTTCGCTTGGCCATAAGCCACATTCCTACAAAGAAAATTCCCGTTATAAATGTGTCTACGTAAGCGTACCAAGTGGTGAATTTATCAAAAAAATGATACACCGCCACAACAAATGCGACCGTAAATATAAAAAGAAATATGGCAATTCGTTTTTCTACTGAAGAAATTGTAGAAATAGGAAAAGCCACTTCGTCTCCCTTTTTGCGGGTCCAATGATACCAACCATAAATACTCATTATAAAATAGTAGGCATTAATCATCATATCGCCCCACAAAACCCATTTCCAAAGTAGATAGACAAAAATCGAAGTGCTTACTAAACCTGTTGGAAAAACCCAAATATTATCTTTTTTGGCACACCAAACACTCAAAAGACCAAAAATTACCGCAATAATTTCGAGGTACACATCTAATCGAGGATACGTGCTATATTGTGCAAAAAAATAATCAAACATAAAATGTTAATTAAAAAAATTAATATCGTTCTCAAATGCGGTGCCTATAACTACTAAGTCCGCACCAGCATCGTGGGCGAGCTGAATTCCTTGTAAAGTAATAATTCCGCCGCCCACAATTAGGGGAATTTTAATATTTTGTGCAACGGCTGTAATCATGTTTGGTGGCACTGCTTGTTTAGCACCGCTACCCGCTTCAAGATAAATCAATTGATGCCCTAACATTTCACCCGCTAGTGCCGTGGCCACAACCAAATCAATGTTGGAGCGGTCAAGCGGCTTTGTTTCACTTACACTCTCTACTGCAGTTTGTGTACCACTTTCAATTAGTACATAGCCAGTCGGAATAATTTCTAGGTGCGTTCTTTTTAAAATTGGCGCCGCCTGTACTTGATGGGCAATTAAATAATCAGGGTTTCTGCCTGAAATTAATGATAAGAACAAAATTCCATCAGCCTTATCTGAAATTTGCGAAGGATTGCCCGGAAAAAGAACTACTGGCAAAGCGCAATCTCTTTTTAAAATAGTTATTAACTCGTCTAGAATGTTGGTTGTAACGTGGCTTCCGCCAATGAACAAATGCGTAGCAGGAGATTGATTGATTTTTGGGATCAAAACACTTAGTTGCGCAACAGTAATTTTATCAGGATCTAGAAGGATCGCTAATAATTTTTGATTTTTAGTCTTGGCTTTTATTATTTGGGTGTACAAGTTATCCATAAGTTTTACCGCTAATTCGCAAATTTACGGCTTGTATTAATTTTCAAATGCGTAAACTAAGATAAAATCTTCCACCTCTTCAAAATAGATTTTAAAATATTGAATTACGTTATCAAAATGCAATTGCGATTGCGATTGCTTATCTACTAAGTCAAAAGAATCTACCTGAATATGATTCTTGAAACTGATGCCTTTTTCGTTTCTGATTTTAAAAATGGCTTCCTTTGCACCCCAAATAACGGTTAATTTCGGAATGTAATCTTGGCTTTGTTCAACGAGGAAAGTTAGTTCAGCATCACAAAATTTAGAAGCAATACTTTTTATTTTTTCGCGCTGCAGTTCGATATCAATACCTACTTTTTGATTGCTAATAATAATCGCTGCAAATTCATGCGAATGTGTAATAGAAATATGCTGACCATCCTCCAAGTGCGGTTTTCCAAAAGCGTCGTAATACAAATCAAAATCCGTGTAACCAGCCTCGTGCAACAGCATACGAACACTTAAAAAAGCACGCTGGTGCAACTCCGACTTCATAGACTCTAACCGAGCTTGGCTTTCGGGTCTTAATTGAATTTGACTTTGCAAGTGTGTGAGCGACTCTGTGACTTTCCAAATAAGCATTCGAGTACCCAATTGCGGGTGCGTATCCTGATATAAAGGCATGTTAGTAACTTGATTTTTAGCCCCGATTGCAACGGAAATCCTTTTTTATCCGCTTCTTTAGCGGGAAAAAAGATTGCAGTGAAAAGCGGGAAATAGCTCCTAAAAACGAAAATAAACGCTATGAAACTTTTTATTTTATTGATTTTTAAAAGTTTACACCGCTAAACATTTCATAAATAGAAGTGAATGTTTTTATAATCCTAAGATATTGTGTAATTTTGCAAAAAATTAGCCCGCGTTTGGCAGGCCAACAGTCAAAATAATTACAAATATACAATAAATGAGTACAGCAACTATGCCATACGTGGCTTTCAAGGTTAAAGACATTTCCCTTGCAGCTTGGGGACGAAAAGAAATTGAATTAGCTGAAGCTGAGATGCCAGGTTTAATGGCGCTTAGAGCAGAATACAAAGACGAACAACCTTTGAAAGGCGCTCGTATTGCAGGATGCTTACACATGACGATTCAAACTGCCGTTTTAATCGAAACTTTAATTGCACTTGGAGCTGAGGTAACTTGGTCTTCTTGTAACATTTTCTCTACTCAAGATCAAGCTGCTGCTGCTATTGCTGCTGCTGGAATTCAAGTTTACGCTTGGAAAGGTTTGAACGAAGAGGATTTTGACTGGTGTATTGAGCAAACTTTGTTCTTTGGTGAAGACAGACAACCATTAAACATGATTCTTGATGACGGTGGAGATTTAACAAACATGGTAATTGACCGTTACCCACATTTAGTTGCTGGTATCAAAGGATTATCTGAAGAGACTACAACAGGAGTTCATAGATTATACGAAAGAGTTAAAGCGGGAACATTACCAATGCCTGCTATTAACGTAAATGACTCCGTTACTAAATCTAAATTTGACAACAAATACGGTTGTAAAGAATCTGCAGTTGATGCCGTTCGTCGTGCAACTGACATTATGTTGGCAGGTAAAAGAGTAGTTGTTTGTGGATACGGTGACGTAGGAAAAGGAACTGCTGCTTCTTTTAGAGGTGCTGGATCTATTGTTACTGTTACTGAAATTGACCCAATTTGTGCTTTACAAGCTGCAATGGACGGTTTTGAAGTTAAAAAACTAGATACTGTGATTGCTACCGCTGATATCATTATTACAACAACAGGTAATAAAGACATCGTTTTAGGTTCTCACTTCGAGAAAATGAAAGACAAAACTATCGTTTGTAACATCGGACACTTTGATAACGAAATTGACATGGCTTGGTTAAACAAAAACCACGGCGCTTCAAAAATCGAAATCAAACCTCAAGTTGACAAATATACAATCAACGGTAATGACATTATTATTTTGGCAGAAGGTCGTTTGGTAAACCTTGGTTGTGCTACAGGTCACCCAAGTTTTGTTATGAGTAACTCATTTACAAACCAAACTTTGGCTCAAATCGAATTATGGAAAAACAGTGCTGCTTATAACAATGAAGTGTACATGTTACCAAAACACCTTGATGAAAAAGTTGCTATGTTACACCTTGCTAAATTAGGAGTAGAGCTTGAAACTTTACGTCAAGATCAAGCAGAATATATTGGTGTTGAAGTAGCTGGACCATTCAAACCAGAGTACTACAGATACTAAAAATTAGTCCTTAGTCCTTAGTGACTAGCTAAATTAAAATAGAGAAACCCTTGCAGCAATGCGAGGGTTTTTTGTTTTGGGCATGACCCTCCGTAAAAACTTCGGGTCGGGCTATTCGCTATATCTTTTATTGCGCTGCGCTCCATAAAAGGATGCCGCTACCATCCCTCATGCGGAAGTATTTACAAAAAAGCTTCTAGCCTTTTGAAGGCTAGAAGCTTTACAATGGTACATCTCACAAAACTAAATATTGCACTGAGATCACAACGTATCAAACAAGCCAAATGTATATCTACTAAAGCAAATGGACCCTTAAAACCAAAATACTGTAGACACCAGTCCTATTTGTCATTCTGACGATAGGAAGAATCCAAACCCTTACAGCAATACTAAGGATTAAAATACTTCTCCTATAATAAATTTAATATTGTAATTTTACGTAGATAGCAATATTAAAAAAACCATTATGACTCCCTTTAAGCCCTACTTAGTTATACTTTTTATAATTGTTTTTCAAAACTTGGCTGCACAAGATAATGATCGAAGCGCCTACCAAACTCAGCTGTATAAATTAGCAATAAAAACGAGTGAGAGCGGTGATTATTTAGGAGCAATAAGAACTTTTGCAATTAGCAACAATATCAATCCTAAAGCCGAAATCGCAGCTTTTGCAATTAAAAAAGGTGATTCCTTAAAAAGAATATTGCGACAAAACAAAATCAACGAACTAATTGGAAAATGGAAATGGATCCCCAAAGAAGGCAATTGGGCAATACGAGAAGATAATTTAGTTGGCAAGATGATTCATATTACTACAGAAGAAATTCAGTTTTTTGAATTGTATAAAAATGCCAAAGACTGGAAACTAGTACAAACCGACAAAATCAGATTTTCAGAAAATCCAGAGTCGTACTCCTTTACTGAATTTTTAAACTTTAATAATGAAGTTTGGGATTATAAAATTGATTCAACTACCGGCGAATTAAAAGCATATTTTATAGGCGAAAAAATAGACGATAATTATACTGAATTAGTATGCGGAAATCCAGAAATATTTTATTTTAAATTACAATAGTTAAAAACTTGATGACTTATACAGAAAAATCAAATCACTACATCTATTTCTATTACATATTTCAATTCTTAGCTTCTAGCCTTTTTAAAGCTAGAAGCTTTAAAAATTACTCTATTAGATTCCGCTTAATCTAAATTGATGCTCATCACATTGCATCAATGTCCAGAACTATATTTTGACAAAAGTTAAAAATAAAATTTATTTATATATTTTTGGCGACACAAAATAAGCTAAATGAAACAAACAATAATTACCTTACTATTACTGCTATCTGCGGCGGTTTACGCTCAAACACCTACATTACCTTTAATGTATCCGAGGGAAGAAAAGTATGCAAAAATTCCACAATTAGAAACGGTAAAACCAAAATCCTTTTCTCAAAAACAACTTGAAAATAACAGAATAATTGCTCAAGAAAAAAAACTAGTTAAACTAGCTGCTAAAAGATGGAAAATAGACGAAGAATTAAAAAGCAATTTGGAACAATTAAAATTATTAGAAACTAACGATAAAAGCCCCAAACAAAACTTTTATAAAAGAAAGATAGGCCAACTCCAAAAAAAGCTTGCTCTAGCCATACTCAAAGTTGAATATAGCACCCAAAAATTAAGCGAATTAGAAGCTGCAGCAGAAGACAACAAATATAAAATCTACGAGAATTGATTTCTTTTTAGATTCATCAGATAAACAAATCATCTAAACGTATAGCAAAAACACCATTGTTAAATTGTTCTAGATTTTAAATATCACAATAAAACAAAAAACCCATTTCTTTCGAAATGGGTTTTTTAGTGACTTGAGAAAATCAATTATGCTTCAACTTCAAATGGAAGGATAGAAACATAAGATTTGTTATCTCTTTTCTTTTGGAATAAAACAACTCCATCTACTCTTGCGTGTAGTGTGTGATCTTTACTGATGTAAACATTAGCACCTGGATTATGTTTTGAACCTCTTTGTCTTACGATGATGTTCCCAGCAATAGCAGCTTGACCACCAAAAATCTTAACGCCTAAACGTTTTGATTCTGATTCTCTACCATTCTTCGAACTACCGACACCTTTCTTGTGAGCCATGACGTATTAGTTTTATTTTGTTATTATTCTTGAGTATCTTCTTTTTTAGCTTTAGCTGCTTTTTTCTTAGGAGCCTCTACTTCTTCTGTAGTTGCCTCAGCTGCTGCTTTTTTAGGAGCTGCTTTTTTAGCACCAACACCAGTAATACCTTCAATTACAATTTGAGTAAGATATTGTCTGTGACCGTTTCTCTTTTTGTATCCTTTTCTTCTTTTCTTTTTGAAAACGATAACTTTATCTCCTTTTAAGTGTTGTAACACTTTAGCTTCTACTGAAGCACCTTCTATAGCTGGGGCGCCTAAAGTGATTGCTCCGTTGTCATCTACTAAAAGAACTTTGTCAAAAGTAACTTTTGAACCTTCTTCGTTAGACAAACGGTTTACATAAACCTTTAAGTCTTTGCTTACTTTAAATTGTTGCCCTGCTATCTCTACGATTGCATACATACTGAATTGTTTTAATAATTTTTAAGGTTGCAAATATACAATTATATTTTTAACCTGCAATTACAACTATAAAATTTATTCAAAACCTATAAAACCTTGATTTTCTTGATATTTATCTACCCTTTTATCAACCTCAACCCAAACAGTTGTTAAAGTTTAAATTATATCGATTTCGACTGTAACAAAACCCATCATAGTATTACAAATTATCATACTTAACAAAATTATTAACCTTATGAAAAATTCATTAATGGCTTTAGGTGCTTTATTTATGCTAGGAGGAGTAGCTTCTGCACAAAAAGTAGCTTTTGAGGAATACAAACTTGACAATGGCTTACACGTCATTTTACACAATGACCCATCGGCTCCAACTGTAATTACCTCTGTAATGTACCATGTAGGTGCCAAAGACGAAAACCCAGAAAGAACTGGTTTTGCACACTTTTTTGAACACTTATTATTTGAAGGAACAGAGAATATAAAACGTGGTGAATGGTTTAAAATCGTAACCGGTAATGGTGGTGTGAACAATGCCAACACTACTGACGATAGAACCTATTATTACGAAGTATTTCCATCGAATAACCTAGAACTAGGATTATGGATGGAGGCAGAAAGAATGCTACACCCAGTAATTAACCAAATTGGAGTTGACACTCAAAATGAAGTAGTTAAAGAAGAAAAAAGATTGCGTGTTGACAATCAACCTTACGGGAATTTCTTAGCCGAAGTAAAAAAGAACATCTTTAAAAAACACCCTTACCGTTGGGCAACTATTGGTTCAATGGATCACCTTGACGCCGCTACTTTAGAAGAATTTCAAGCATTCAACAAGAAATTCTATGTGCCAAATAACGCTGTTCTTGTTGTAGCAGGTGATTTTAAACCAGAGCAAGCCAAAGAATGGATTCAAAAATATTTTGGACCAATTAAAAAAGGAGCTGCAGTTAAGAGAGAAACTTTTGTAGAGGAACCAATTACACAAACAATTAAAGCTACATTTGAAGATCCTAATATTCAAATCCCTGCAATCGTAGCCGCTTACAGAACGCCATCAATGAAAACCAGAGATGCTAGAGTTTTGGATATGATTTCTTCTCTTTTAAGCGATGGAAAAAGCTCAAGATTGTACAAAAAAATTGTTGACGATAAGAAAATGGCATTGCAAATTGGTGCTTTTAGCAACAACCAAGAGGACTACGGAAGCTACATCATTTACGGCTTGCCGCAGGCTCCTAACACAGCTGAAGGTATTTTAGCTGAAATTGATGCTGAAATTGCGAAACTTCAAACTGAATTATTATCAGAAAACGATTTGCAAAAATTACAAAACAAATTTGAGAATCAATACGTAAACAGCAACTCAACCATCGACGGTATTGCTGACAACTTAGCAACTTACCATTTATTGTACGGAGATATTAACCTAATCAATACTGAAATCGACATTTACCGTTCTATAACTCGTGAAGAAATTAGAGAAGTTGCTAAAAAATATTTAAATCCGAACCAAAGATTAGTTTTGGATTATGTGCCATCTAAAGACAAAGCTCAAAAATAAGATATCTCATCATGAAAAAATCAATATTAATTATATCCAGCTTGTTCTTAACAGTTATTATGCAAGGACAGATCATACCTCAGCCAAAACCAGGAGCAGCTCCAACTATAAAAATTGGAAAACCAGTTACTTTTGAATTAAAAAACGGTTTAAAAGTACTTGTGGTTGAAAATCATAAACTTCCACGTGTATCTTTTAGTCTTACACTAGACAACGATCCGTATACTGAAGGTGACAAAAAAGGAGTATCTGATATGACTAGCAGCCTTATGGGAAGCGGTACTACCAAAATCTCTAAAACTGCCTTTAATGAAGAGGTAGATTTTTTAGGCGCTAACATTAATTTTAGTTCTAATGGAGCATCTGCAAGTTCACTATCTAAATACGCAGGTCGTGTTTTAGAATTAATGGCAGACGGTGCTTTGAATCCTAAATTCACTCAAGAGGAATTCGATAAAGAAAAAGCTAAATTAATTGAAGGCTTAAAATCGAATGAAAAAAGTGTATCAGCTGTTTCAGCGCGCGTGGTTGATGTTTTAACATACGGAAAAAACCATCCTGCAGGAGAATATGTAAGCGAAGCTACATTGAAAAATGTAACACTTGCTGATGTTCAAAACAACTACAATACCTACTTTGTACCAAGCAATGCGTACCTTATTATTGTAGGTGATGTAAAAGTGACTGAAACTAAGAAAATGGTCGAAAAATTCTTTGGTTCTTGGAAAAAAGCTGCCGCACCATCTCTTGCATTTGCTGATCCAAAAGATGTAGCACAAACACAAATCAACTTTGTAGACATGCCTAACGCTGTACAATCAGAAGTTAATGTGCTAAACATGTCTAATTTAAAAATGACTGATCCAGATTATTTTGCGGTTTTAATTGCGAATCAAATCTTAGGTGGCGACTTTAATAGCTACATCAACATGAACTTAAGAGAAGCTCACGGATGGACTTACGGTGCGCGCACTGGAATTTACGGCGACAAAAGAATCTCTACTTTCAGCGCTTCGACTCAAGTACGTAACGCAGTAACTGACAGTACCGTTGTTGAAATTTTCAAAGAATACAAAAAAATCAGAACCGAAAAAGTTACCGATGAAATGTTGGCTAATGTTAAAGCAGGTTATATAGGTCGTTTTGTAATGCAAATTGAAAAACCACAAACCGTTGCTGGATACGCATTGAGAACAAAAACACAAGGTCTACCAGCTGATTTTTACGAGAACTACATCAAAAACATCAGTGCCGTAACTGCAGATGATGTAATGAGAGTTGCTAATAAATACTTCTTAGCTGACAATAGCCGTATTATCATTGTTGGAAAAGCAGCTGATGTGGTTTCTGGATTAGAAAAACTAAAATACCCTATTTACTATTTTGACAAATACGGTAATCCTACTTCAAAACCAGAAATGAAAAAAGCGGTGCCAGCAGGTGTTACTGCAAAAACAGTTCTTGACAATTACATTAAAGCTATTGGTGGCGAAAAAGCAGCAACGGCTGTAAAAACAGTTACGATGATAGGTTCTACAACAATTCCACAAGCACCATCACCATTGAGTTTTACCTCAAAATCTGATGTAAAAGGAAAAATCATGGTAGAGTTAGCAATGGGAACTATGAGTTTAATGAAACAAGTAGTAAACGAAAAAGGTGGCTACGTAATGCAACAAGGACAGCGTCAGAACATTGAAGGAGCTGCACTCACTGAAATGAGAGCAGTTGCTATGCCAATACCAGAATTATCACTTGCTAAACAACAAGATCTAAAATTAGAATCTATCGAAATCATCAACGGAAAAGAGGCTTACGCTGTGAAAAACGGAAAAACTACTTTGTATTTTGATGTAACTTCAGGATTGAAAATTGCTGATTCTATTTTAATGGAACAAGGCGGAAAAAGTATGACCAAAACAACTAACTATTCGGATTACAGAGATGTAAAAGGAGTAAAACTTCCGTTTAACATTATTCAAAATGTTGGTTTTGATTTAGATATTAAATTATCTGAAGTAAAAGTAAACGAAGGTGTAATTGATGCTGATTTTCAATAATCAAAACACCATATAATACAAAAGGCTGTCTAGAAATAGGCAGCCTTTTTTGCTTCTGATAATTACCCGATAAGCGGTACTTCGATCTTATTTGGCGGCAAACTTCTTTTTCAAATGAAATTCGTTGAAACATGAAAAACATATCTTCAAAACTAAATACTCTCCTCTAAAATCATTACAAAGTATTTATTTCTTAGCTGATAAATACACGCCGATCAATACGATGAAAGCACCTAAAAACTGAACAGATGTTAACATTTCTTGATCTAGTAAACCCCAACAAAATGCCACTACAGGAATTAAATACGTTACTGATGTTGCAAATACTGGCGACGACATTTGAATCAGTTTAAAAAATAAAATATTAGCGATACCAGTTCCTACTACTCCCAATACTATAATATAAAGTACTGATTGCTGCACTTGATCTTGCTGTACCACATCAAAAAAACCAGATGCAAACAAAACAGCCAAAGCAGGTAGACTTAATACCATAAAATTACCCGTGGTTATGCTCAGCGGACTCAAATCATGCAAATACTTTTTGATTAAATTGACATTTAACGCATAACAAATCGAGGCAATTAAAACCAAAATAGCATACCAGTAATTTTGTTCTGGATGATGCATTGCACCATTTAAAATAAGCAAAGCGCTTCCTGCCAAGCCAATTACAATTCCTATAATTTGCGTTCGCTTAAAATGCAAACCAAAAAAAACGGCTCCTAAGATTAAAGTATTGAGCGGCGTTAAAGAATTTAAAATGGAACTAACAGAACTATCTATTTCGGTTTGCGCAATTGCAAATAAATAAGCCGGAATAAATGTTCCAAACAAAGAGGTTAACGCAATATATTTCCATTTGAAACTAGGAATTTTAGAAATGCTTTTAAAACCTATCAACACCAAAAATAGCGCTGCAAATAAAATACGCAAAGACCCTAATTGCAGTGGCGTGAGACCAACAAGACCTTTTTTTATCAAAATAAACGAACTTCCCCACACAAGAGCCAATACCGTTAAGTAAACCCATTTTAATTGCTTTGCTTCCATAGTTGTAATTTGGGTTCAAAATTGTAATTATTTTATGAATTAGCACTGCTTTTTTTAGTTAATTTTGCATAGAGTATAATTCGAATTTCCTTTAAAAACATTCACATTATGAAACTACTAAAAGCAATACTCGTTCTAACACTAGCAAGTACTATATTGGTAGCTTGCAAAGAAAATACTAGAGAAAAAACAAAAGCAGAGCTTGCCTTGACCGCAGCACCACAAGCAAAAAAACCAATTGCTGCCGCTAATTTAAAAACCGCAACTTTTGCTGTGGAAGGTATGACCTGCGCTGTAGGTTGTGCTAAAACAATTCAAGAAGAACTAACCGAATTAGAGGGAGTATCAAAAGCTACTGTAGACTTTGACACGAAACTGGCCACTGTAGTTTACGACAAAACTACACAATCGCCAGCTAAACTAACTCAAACTGTTGAGGCTGTAGCCGATGGTAAAACATACAAGGTCACCAATATGAAATCGTAAATTGATTTTTATTTAAACGAAAAAAGCATTCTCTTACCGGGAATGCTTTTTTTTTGGGAATCAAAGAACAATGGTGTTACTTCCACTTCATGGTTTCCATTAGACGCTGCATATCGTTTTTAATGTAACTAGCCGCAGGCATAATAGAATCAAAATTTGGTTTTGCATAAAAATAAACAGATCCTGTTACAAAATGACGTGTGCTGTCTGTTGCATAAAACTGCGAGTTAGTTGCTGCATTACCATTTACTTGATAAAACATGCCGTACACTTTTTTATCAGCATTTAAATACGGCTGCTCCAAAATATCATCAGCTTTGATTACGTGCTTGTAAGTTAATGTTTGTGCTTCGCGTAGCAAATTATTAATGTTTTTATTGACGGGCTGGTAGGTCAAAAAAATAGTCGCCTTCATTTTAGGATATGTAATACTCAAACCACAGTCTTTGTCTTTTTTTATAACGGCATCTTCATTCATTTCAAAAACAAATGGACATTCATTTTCAAAATTAACGTACTTGGCCTCTGGATAATCCAAACGCAAATAGCTCTTTGGTTTTGGTAAAATTTCGTCTTTGCAAGACATAAAACTTATTGCACTAACCAATAAAACCGCAAAAACAGGTATCTTTTTTAACATCTTAGCTTTCATTTTAAAACTGCATTGCAAAACTAGTTTATAATTACAAAATCGTTACTTTAATTTGTTTTATTCTTTTGGAATCAACTGCCTCTATGGTAAAATGACAATTTTCAAAAACCAATTTTTGATTTTTTTTAGGAAAACCACCTTCTATTTCTAATATAAATCCCGCTAATGTTTCGGCCTCACCTTTGTTGGCCTCAAACAATTCATCATCAACAGGAACGATGCGATAAAAATCCTTTAGATTTATCTTTCCTTCAAAAATGAAATTCTTGCTGTCAATTTGCGAATAATTGATTTTATCATCATCGAACTCATCGCTAATATCGCCTACAATTTCTTCGATAACATCTTCTAACGATACCAATCCCGAAGTTCCTCCATATTCATCAACCACAATAGCCAAATGACTTTTCATACCTTGAAAATCTTTCAGTAAATCATCGAGCTTTTTATTTTCGGGTATAAAAAAGGGCTCGCGTAATAGTAATTTCCAGTCAAAATCTAGTGTATGAATGTAAGGCAACAAATCTTTCACAAATAAAACGCCAACAATTTGATCAATATTGTCCTTATAAACAGGAATCCTTGAATATCCTTTTTCGATAATTTGCGGATAAATGGTTGCAAACGAATCTGAAATTTCAATTGCAAAAATATCAATTCTCGGACTCATTACCTGCCTTGTATCGGTATTTCCGAAACTTACAATTCCTTCTAATATTTTTTGCTCTTCGCTCGAGGTTGCATCTTCGGCTGTTAACTCCAGTGCTTGCGAGAGTTGATCAACGGATAAATTAGTTTTTTGTTTGGTAAACTTATGGTGCAAATACAATGTCAACTTTCGCATCGGAGCGCTTATTGGCGATAGTAACACATCTAACCAATAAACAGGCAGTATTAACTTCTTTACAAAAAAATAGTTGTTTCGGCTGGCGAGTACTTTGGGCAATACATCTGCGAAAAACAACAGTACTACAATCAAAAAAACGATTCCAAGAATGGTTGCAACAGAATAATTTTCAGAAAAAACAAAACCCATTTTAAGCTCTTGCAAAAAGAGGATTATGATTGCCAAATAGAAAGTTTTGTTAGCAATAGTTAAACTTGCTCTTAGTTTATTGGGTTTGCTGAGTAAACGACTCAACTTTTTTTCAATTGAAGGAGAAACCTGAAACAGTGCTATATCTTTTGCCGAAAGCGAAAAAAAAGCTACTTCGGCCGCAGCTACAACAGCCGCACAAAATACTAGTGTAAAAATTAACAGACCTACCAATAACTGGCTAGTAGGCGCAAAAATAGAAAAAAGTAAACTGGGCTCTGGGTCCAAATCAAAGGGTGTTAGTTAAACAATCAAAATGGCAAATCATTTATAGGCAATGTTCGTGGTGTATCGCTGTCAAAATTACTATTTTTTGAGGCGTCAGTGCCTGTAACCGACTTGTTGTTTTCAGTATCTTTTTTGGTAGACAAAAAGGTAAATTCGGTTACTTGAATTTCGTTAGCAAACTTCGTACTTCCGTCTTCAGCTTGCCATTGACGTGATTTGATTCTGCCCTCCACATAAATTTTATCTCCTTTTGACAAATACTTTTCACAAAGTTCAGCGGCTTTATTGCGTACTACCAAATTATGCCATTCGGTAGAAGTGATTTTTTCATTGGTAGTCTTATTAATGTAAACTTCATGAGTGGCCAACTGAAAGCGACCAATACAGTTGCCACCATCAAAATAGTGCATTTTGACGGCATCGCCAAGATAGCCTATGAGCATGACTTTATTTAAGGTTCCGTTCATTTTAATTTGTGGTATTTACCAAAGGTACATTTTTTTGGAAATTCTAAAGTTCCTTTTCAATAAAATTATGAATGACAATAGGAAAAGGAAAAGCGCGCAAAGTTTCGATATCGATAGCTGACTCTAAAGTCTCAGCAACTTGTACTTTCCAAAACTTAATATGCAGATGTTGGTGGGATAATTTATGTACGATACTTTTAGCATTGTACTCATATATAATAGGATTTGATTTTACATTACCGTACTCCTCCTGAACTTGCTCATTAACGTGGTACCAATCCTCTTCTTTATCGGTTTCATAAACAGGAAACTCATATAAATTATGCCAAATTCCTTTATCAGTTCGTTTTTGAACCAAAGTATTGCCTTGAAGATCCTCAAAGACCAAGTAATTAAAGTAGCGATTTCGCACTTTGAGCTTTTTTGACTTTACAGGCAGTTGATCAACTTTCTTTTTCTGCAAAGCGGCGCAGCTATCATTAAAAACACAATTAGCACAATCCGGATTTTTAGGTACGCATTGCAAGGCTCCAAACTCCATTATGGCTTGGTTAAAAATTGCAGGATCATCTTTAGGCATTAACTCGAACGCGAGTGCTGCAAATTCTTTTTTGGCAGCAGCCTGCGCAATATCAGTCTCCACATCAAAATAACGGGACAATACCCGAAACACATTTCCATCCACCACAGGAACGGCTTCATTATAAGCAAATGAGGCAATAGCAGCGGCGGTGTACTCGCCTACTCCTTTTAATTGCAACAACTCTTTGTACGTTGCCGGAAAAATGCCTGACAACTCTTGGGCAATATATTGAGCCGTTTGATACAAGTTTCGTGCTCTAGAATAATACCCTAATCCCTGCCATAGCTTTAAAACTTGCTCTTCATTAGCTTTTGCGAGGTCAAAAACGGTTGGAAATGCAGTGGTAAACGACAAAAAATACGGCAAACCTTGCGCTACACGCGTTTGTTGCAACATAATTTCAGAGAGCCAAATAGCGTACGGATTTGTTGTATGACGCCATGGTAAATCACGTTTATTTTGTAAGTACCAATTTATCAGTGTTTTAGAAAAAACCATTAATTAATTATTTGTTAGCAAAAGTAAAAGTTTATGTAATTAAAATTTAATGAATTAGCTTGAATAATTGTTTTTTAAATTCCTATATTTGCAAACTCAAAAAAATAGTACAACATTATAAATAGGAAAGAAAATGACGAAAGCAGATATCGTAGCGAAAATTTCAGAAAAATTAGGTCTTGAAAAAGGAGATGTTCAGGCAACTGTGGAGACTTTCATGAATGAAGTGAAAAATTCATTAGAAACTGGAGACAATGTTTATTTAAGAGGTTTTGGAAGTTTTATAGTGAAGACTAGAGCTGAGAAAACAGGTAGAAATATCTCTAAAAACACAACTATAAAAATTCCTGCACACAATATTCCTGCTTTCAAACCAGCTAAAGTATTTGTAGAAGGTGTAAAAACGAACAACGAAGCAAAATAATAATATTAATCATAAAATCGACAAGACATGCCAAGTGGTAAAAAAAGAAAGAGACATAAGGTAGCAACGCACAAACGTAAAAAAAGAGCGAGAGCTAACCGTCACAAGAAGAAAAAGTAGTTTTAAACTACTTTTTTCTTTTTAAACGTTCATTGAAATCGAAAATCCAGCCGGCAGTCTACAGTCTCAGTAAGCAGTTCAACTGTGAACTTAAATTGAAAATCGCTAGCTAATTTTCCCCGGGTACAATACCTGTAAAATTATTGTTTAATCCATCCCTATTATTGATTTAGGAATTAGGATTTTTAGATTTAGGATTGCAAAATCCCAAATCCCAAATCCCAAATCCCTGATTGAGAATTCGGATAAAAATTTACAAATGAATAAAGAATTAATCATTAGATCTAGTTCTGAAGCTGTAGATTTTGCCTTATTAAAAGATGGAAAACTAATTGAATTACACAAAGAAGAAGAAAAAAGCAATTTCCAAGTAGGTGATATTTTTATTGCCAAAATCAGGAAACCAGTTGCCGGACTTAACGCTGCTTTTGTAAATGTAGGCTTCGAAAAAGATGCCTTTTTACACTATCACGACTTAGGACCTAATCTTGCTTCTCAACTGAAATTCATAAAACTTGTAAGCGCAGGTAAATTAAAAGATTTCTCCCTAAAAAACTTTCAGTTTGAAAAAGAGATTGATAAAGATGGCACCATTACTGATGTTTTGAATGCCAATCAATCTGTATTAGTACAAGTCGTCAAAGAACCTATATCAACCAAAGGACCAAGAATTAGCGCTGAGCTCTCTCTTGCAGGAAGATTTATAGTTTTGGTTCCGTTTTCTGACCGCGTTTCTATTTCACAAAAAATAGAAGACAAAAAAGAAAAGGAACGCTTGAAACGATTAGTGCAATCCGTCAAACCAAAAGGATTTGGTGTTATTGTTCGCACAGTAGCCGAAGGCAAAAGCACAGTAGAATTAGAAAAAGATTTGCAGAACCTGCTAAGCAGATGGACTGCAATGTGTAAAAAATTACCAACTGCTCATCATCCGTCAAAAGTACTTGGAGAACTCAACAGAGCTTCATCAATACTTCGCGACGTGTTTAATGATACCTTTAGCGGTATTCAAATAGATGATGAAGAGTTGTACAACCAAACAAAGGATTACTTGCAAGAAATTGCACCATCCAAACAATCAATTGTAAAGTTCTATCAATCAAAAGACACACCTATTTTTGAGAAATACAACATAGAACGACAAATCAAGACTTCATTTGGGAAAACAGTTTCCATGAGTAAAGGAGCTTACCTAATTATAGAACACACCGAAGCTTTGCACGTTATTGACGTAAACAGCGGAAACCGTTCTAACAAAGCCACCAACCAAGAAGATACTGCCATGGAAGTCAACATGATTGCCGCTGCCGAAATCGCTAGACAATTGCGTCTGCGAGATATGGGCGGTATCATTGTAGTTGATTTTATTGATATGTCTAATCCTGAAAATCGCAAAGTGTTGTTCGATTTCTTAAAAGAAGAAATGAGCGATGATAAAGCCAAGCACAAAATCTTACCTCCTAGCAAATTTGGATTAGTTCAAATTACACGTCAAAGAGTAAGACCAGAAGTTAATATTAAAACCAGAGAAGAAGATCCAAACAATGTAGTAGGCGAAATTGAAGCGCCAATTCAAATCATTGATAAAATTTCTTTTGATCTAGAAAGAGTATTAAAAAACCACAATCAAGTAGTGCTTAACGTACACCCGTTTGTGGCCGCATACCTTACCAAAGGTTTTCCATCATTGCGTTCGAGATGGTTTCTTGAACACAAAAAATGGGTGAAAATTATACCTCGTGATGCTTACACGTACCTAGAATATCATTTTTATGACAAAAAAGAAAATGCTGTCATAGAATAAAACAGACTCCTCAAGAAATTGGGGAGTTTTTTTTTGCTCTTTTTTTTTAGGAGCTTTTTGCTTCGCCAGTTCGTTTCACTCGTGTCCAGCTATACGTGACAATCTTATATGCCGTCCCGAAGTTTCGGGATTGGCACATAAGGATTTTCACTGCTATCTGGGCTAGAGAACATCTTGACTACTCTACTTTCTTCTCTCAGCAAAAAATCGTTTCATCAAATCAGCGGCTTCATTGGCCATGATTCCTTGTACAACAGTAGTTTTAGGATGCAGTTTTGTTCCAAGAGTGATAAAACCGCGTTGTTCATCACGAGCTCCAAAAACAATTTTAGAAATTTGGCTCCAATACAAAGCGCCAGCGCACATCTGGCAAGGCTCTAGTGTTACGTAAAGTGTACAACCTGTTAAATATTTCCCACCTAGATAATTTGCTGCAGCAGTGATGGATTGCATTTCGGCATGAGCTGTCACATCATGAAGTAATTCGGTTAAATTATGACTTCGTGCAATTACTTTGTTATCAATAACAATTAAGGCTCCAACAGGAATTTCACCTTTCTCAAAAGCCATTTCAGCTTCCTGCAAAGCTTTTTTCATGAAGTATTCGTCGGTGAATGGGTTTATCATAATACAGACCGCAAATTCGCAAATTTAAATTCTTTGTGAGACAACTTTTTTTATCGACTGTAAAAATACAATTTCAAATCGTACCTTTGCTTCATGTCAGATAATTTACTTTCAAACATCAATAACCCAACCGATTTACGCTTGCTTGACGAAGCGCAACTTCCTCAAGTTGCACAAGAATTACGTGATTTTATAATCGATATTGTGGCCGTAAAAGAAGGTCATCTTGGTGCAAGCCTTGGTGTTATTGAATTGACAATTGCCTTGCATTATGTTTTTGACACCCCAAATGATTTATTGATTTGGGATGTGGGCCATCAAGCCTATGGCCATAAAATACTGACCGGCCGAAGAGAAAATTTTCATACTAATCGTCAATTGGGAGGAATTTCTGGTTTCCCAAAAAGAAGCGAAAGCAATTACGACACCTTTGGCGTAGGCCATTCCTCAACTTCTATTTCGGCAGCACTCGGAATGGCAATTGCTTCTAATTTGAAAGGCGATTTCAACAAACAACACATTGCTATTATAGGTGACGCATCTATCGCTTCAGGAATGGCTTTTGAAGGCTTGAATCACGCTGGTGTTACTGATGCCAATTTACTCGTAATTTTAAATGATAACGCTATTGGGATTGACCCAAGCGTAGGTGCTTTGAAACAATATCTCACTGCGGTAAAAGAAGGGAAAAATCCAAGGCAAAACAACATGATTAAGTCCTTGAACTTTGATTATTCAGGACCTATTGACGGTCATGATATTTTTGCTGTGATCAAAGAATTGAAGCGTTTGCAAAAGATAAAAGGACCTAAATTTTTACATTTAATTACCACCAAAGGAAAAGGCCTGCAACAAGCCGAAGAGGATCAAGTAAAGTACCACGCTCCGGGAAAATTTGATGCCACAACTGGCGAAATCATAACAAAACAAGAAGAAAATTTACCTCCAAAATACCAAGATGTTTTTGGCTTGACCGTTTTAGACTTGGCTCGAAAAAACGAAAAGATAATAGGAATCACACCGGCAATGCCTTCTGGTAGTTCGTTGAAGTTTATGATGGATGCATTTCCAGAACGTGCTTTTGATGTAGGTATTGCAGAGCAACACGCTGTGACTTTAGCCGCCGGAATGGCAACACAAGGCATGATTGTTTATTGCAATATCTACTCGACTTTTTTACAGAGAGCGTATGACCAAATCATTCATGACGTAGCATTGCAAAATCTTCCGGTAATTTTTTGTTTGGACAGAGCAGGTTTAGTGGGCGAAGATGGCTCAACACATCATGGAGTTTTTGATTTGGCTTACCTGCGTTGCATTCCTAACCTAATTGTTCATGCTCCGAGGAATGAAATTGAACTTCAAAATATATTGTATACCGCGCAATTGGGACTTGCAAACCCTATCGCCATTCGCTATCCGAGAGGTCGCGGCGTTATCAACAACTGGGAGCAAGACTACAAAGGGAATTACCAAAAAATCTCCATCGGAGCTAGCTCGCGTTTGGTAAATGGTGATAAAGTGGCTGTTTTATCAACAGGAACAATTGCTCAAAACGTATCCTTGGCACTTGAAGAAATAATAGACAAAAATAAGATTGCACATTACGATTTTCCGTTTGTAAAACCATTGGACGAAAATGCTTTACATACTATTTTTAAAACTTTTTCAAAAGTAATTACTATTGAAGATGGAACTGTTATTGGTGGCTTTGGAAGTGCTATTACCGAATTTGCTGCGTCACATCATTACATCTCAATGATAACAATTTTGGGAATTCCAGATAGATTTATCGAACAAGGAACTGTAAACGAATTACAACAATATTGCAAAATTGACGTTAAAAGCCTAAAAGAGCTCTTTTCGAGTTTGTAAAAATGTTTAATTTGCACAACTAAAACTACTACTCTACAACATGAACTATTTAAAAAATATATTTTTTGCTCTCATTTTAATCTTACCTCTTCACATTTTTGCTCAAAAAAGAGACTCTATTTTCAGTCCAAATCAATTAAAAATAGTTTCAGCATCAATGAACAATATCAGCTCATTACGAATTCCATTAAAAATTCAGACGAAAACACACTATTTACCACTTTCACATTGGACCAAAAAAAACAGCATTGGTTTTGATATTTCTGAAGTAGCTTTTGTCAATTGGTCTGCCGGTGGAACTAGCTCTATTTCAGGATTGTTAAAAGGTAAATTTCATAGAAATTATAATCGAAAAAACTTTAATTGGAGTAATGAATTGCTAGTACGTTACGGTTTAAACAAACAAGATGGAATTGAAGTTAGGAAAACGGAGGATGCCTTGCAATTTAACTCCACCTTTGGCTACCGCAGAGATACCCTTTCTAACTGGTTTCATTCAGCAAAGTTTAATTTCAACACCCAATTTACCAACGGATACGCTTACCCTAACACCGATCAGGCTATTTCTAAACCATTTGCACCGGCTTATGTTTTTATGGGAGTTGGAGCCGAAAACATCGATAAAGATAAAAAAAGAACCTTTTATATTTCACCTTTTACATTCAAAACTACTTTAGTTTTGGATCAAAGATTAGCAAACCAAGGTGCTTTTGGTGTGGCAAAAGCTACGGTTGATGCCGACGGAAACATTATAACTCCGGGTGAAAAGGCAAAGGTTGAACTTGGATTTTTGGCTACTAGTAAATACAGAAAAGAGCTTGCGAAAAACATTACGCTTGAAAATCGATTGACTCTATATTCCGATTACATCAACCGTTTTGGTAATGTCGATGTTGATTGCGACTTACAAGTTGAGCTCGTAGTGAACCAATATGTTAAAGCCAACATTGGTGCGCATGTAATTTATGATGACGATATTAAATCGAAACGAGAAATTGAAGGCGTACAAGTAACCGAAGGACCTAAAACTCAATTGCGTCAAGCGATAGGTGTTGGAATTGAATACATCTTTTAAGGTTTATTGCTCCAAAAAAAAGCCCCAACAGCAATACTGTTGGGGCTTTTTTATGTTGTGTCAATCTATTTAATTGATAATTAATTTATCTACATAGCGCAAACCTTCGCCTTCAACAGCTAGAATATAAACTCCAGCAGAAATAGGGCTAACGTTAAATGATTTTTCTCCATTGAACGACTCTTTGTCTTTTTGAAAAACAATGCGTCCAGTAATGTCACTTATTTTTATATTTACTAAACCATCATAGTTGTTTATACGAACGGTGATAGTACCTTGAGACGGATTTGGATACACGCGCATTACACTTTCTTCATCGATGCTAACAGTGCCTAGCGTACAATTTGAATTAGCTGCTGGTCTTGTAAAATCTTCCACCTGATCATTTCCAATATTGTTAGAGCCAGCAGAAGCGTTAACCCCTAATCCTCTCGCTGCAAAAACTTCCCAAATCATACAAAAATCTTTACCGCCTGTTGTAGCTTGGTCTGCAGCAATAAGTGCGTCTCTCCCATCTACAAAAGTAGGACTACAAGGTTGTAACTTCAACCCATCCAAAACTAGCTGCATGACCTTATTATTACCTCCTTTTCCTGTATATTTATTATCATCATATCCATATTTAGCAATATAAGCCCATGCTAAATCCCATAACATTGTTGCCCAAACTGACCCTACACCGTGTACAGAAGTCTCCTCAACATTTTCAGCATTTCTAAACTGAAAAGAGTTTGTAGTACCGTATGTCATTGGATTTACAGAAGTGTCAGTTGAGTATGGAAAGCTACGAATTCCTACTCCATCAGTTTTTTGAGAAGACACGAAAGTTCCAATTCCTCTTTTCGCAGTACCAACATCTCCTGGTTTTAATTGCATCATCAAGGCAAACCAATCTGACCAACCCTCTCCCATTTGGTCGGTATTGTCTAAACATCGAGAGTTATTTCTTCCTCCTGCCAAACGGGTAGATATTCCGTGACCGTATTCATGTGCTATAATTCCATTATCAAAATCACCATCAGAGTTAACAAAAGGAGACGATTCAACTTGTAATTTAATATTAACCGCACCGCTTTGCATTTGCTCTACTATACTATCTCCAAGAGCCTTAGTGATACTGATTACTGGAATTGCAATACTTTCATCGGCGCCAGACATAGTTATTTCACCTGCAACATTGTTAACAATTATAACCGCAATAGCACCAGCATCTTGCGCAAATTTAGCCTTAACCACAAAATTACAGGAGCCACGGTATAAGATCACAATTTTACCATTCAAGGCAGCAGCATTACTTGGTGCTGAACAGCCTAGTGATCCTGCACCAGAATCATCTATGTATAGTGCTAAATTTGATTGTAAAAATGCAGGAGCAACTGGTAACTCTACGTTTCCTGGATTAAATGCGTTTTGCCTAGCTCCATACCTACCAGCTAAAATACTTGGCGATGTAATTATAACTGGGCTAATAGCAGGTGCTGTATTCCATAAAAACATTTGCATACGTGGGCTACTTCCATCAACAGGAGTCGAGAAGTTGGCGTTATTTATTCGTGGTGGCGAAGCAATAGACCCATCTTGCGCGTCTGCGAAGACAAAATCCGCACCCAATCCGCCTCGGCCATAGTTATTTTGCTGAAAATTTCCGCTAGCCTCATCAAAACCGTACTGATACCAAACATCATGCATGGCATTGTTCATGTAAAACAAATTAGTACACGCCGCATCAATATAACTTGAGGCACTAACACTTGTACCTCCATATGGAAAATCAAATAACAAGGAACTTCCTCCCTCTGGACTGTATCCGTCTATGCCATTATCTGATTCATAATCCTCCTTTGCCCAAACGTTATTCCCTCTAGTGGTGGTGAATTCTGGACCTGAATTACCATTAATGTCATGCCAGCCAAATGGAGATGCTGTCGCATTTGCTGGATTACTTAGCAGTTGAAAACTACCATGTATTGGGCTTTCTACGTTAAATGGCAAAACTCTATAAGTACCGGCTTGCGTTTGCGCTTGTTTAGGGGTGAAAATTTGCTTGTAGGATATTGATTCTGAATTATTAAAATGATCATGACTAGAAATAACACCCTTATGATCAAAACTACAATTGATAACGGTATTGATTTTTTCTAAAATTTTACCGTTCGATGCATCTACTCTAACGCTCCAAATTTTATCATGCTCAGCAGTTGGTATTGTCATGTCCCAAGCCAATTTTAAATCACCTGTTTTGGTTTGAAAGTAAACCAAATTAGTAGTAATTGACTCCTTATTGCTTAAATCTGAACTTATAAGGTATGAGTTAGGTTGTGGATTTGATTTAATTTGAAAATTAGCATTTTGTGCCAAGCCTAATTGAAAATAAACTTTTGCTGCAGCTTCGGGCGCTGCCAGAGCTGGCTTGGTAGTCTTAATTTTACGACCAAGATCCGTTACTATACGCTCTTGGTGTCCTATAACCTTACCGTTTTTAATTGCAAAATTAGAAACTGCTCTAAAAATCTCGATTCCTTGGTAGCGCTGTACTACAAAGCAGTTGGTTATACCTGTTGCAGCCGAAGGTGACTCACTTTGAATACTCCAATCCTGTAGCGCTTCTTTGAACGGCAAGGAACGAGCAGAAGAACTATTTAAATAATTCTTAATAATTTCATTATTATTCTGACTAAAAACAAAGAAAGGGATAACTAAAAATACGAATAGTAATTTTTTTTTCATAAATATTGATTGTTTGGTGAAACAAAAATAACCAATATTTACAATAATGAAAGTGTGTTTTTAAAAACTAATGAATTTTAACTTTTTGAGGCTGTGATGGTTTTGTAGTACAATAATGCATTTCCATCAGTCAAGAGTGAAATAAAATGACATATATGCAACAAACGCCCGTACAAATCCTCTTTTTCGAGATGGTGTTTCTCGGGTAGCATTTTTAAAAGTAGCGCATCGTAATTTGATGGTACGCCATCAAATTTGTTATTGAACGCGGTTATGAATTTATCTAACAAGGTTTGAATAATTTGATAACCAACCACTTCTTTCTCTATTACCTCACGACTTTGATAGATTTTCTCGACACTGATCTTGATAATATCATCCATCTGTGCTTTGTACTTGCTTTTATCCATTAAGGCATAAGGGAATTTTCCTTGCAAAATAAGCTCTTCGTTTTCAACAAAAACCTTTACAGCATCACTAATTAAACTTCCTATTGCTAAAGCGCGCAAATAACTAATTCGGTCTTCTTTGGTTTCAAGGGTTTTGTATTTAGAAGTATCAATACTGTCTTTTACTAATTTTATAAGGTATTCCAATGCAAAATCCTCCGAAACCAAACCTAGATTCATTCCGTCCTCAAAATCGATGATGGTGTAACAAATATCATCTGCAGCCTCAACGAGATACGCCAAGGGATGGCGTTCAAAACCAACATCTTCTCCTGATTTATTCGGAATTAAACCCATATCTTGCGCAACTTCTTCAAAAAAAGCTTTGTCTGTCTGAAAAAAACCATATTTTTTGTCTGCGATATTTTTGGTTGGTTTTTTAGGCAAACTCTCTTTGGGATATTTCATAAAAGCACCCAAAGTTGCATACGAGATTCGAAGTCCTCCTTCAATTCCTGGACGGCTTGCGGTAAGTACCGAAAAACCATTAGCATTACCTTCAAAATCTATTAAGTCTTGCCACTCTTTTGCGCTAAGTTGGTCTTTGTATTTTTGTCCGTTTCCTATCGAAAAATACTCTCCAATAGCTTTTTCGCCCGAATGCCCAAAAGGCGGATTCCCAATATCGTGTGCCAGTGATGCTGCAGCTACAATTGCCCCAAAATCATTCATATGATAACCGTGTACTTCTTTTAAATGCGGGTATTTTGCAATGATTTTTTTTCCTACCAAACGGCCCAAAGAACGTCCAACGACTGAAACTTCCAGACTATGCGTTAATCTGGTATGTACAAAATCTGTTTTGGATAATGGAATAACTTGTGTTTTATCTTGTAAACTTCTGAACGCCGAAGAAAAAATGATTCGATCATAATCTACTTCAAAACCCAAACGAGTGTCGTCTTGTTCTATACGCAATCGTTTGCCTTTGTCGCCTTGACGTTTAAGTGATAAAAGTTGTTCCCAGTTCATCATTGCTTTTTGTAATTTTCTAGTTTTAAAGGAGCGAATATAAAGAAAAAGATTTGAGCGTACGAATAATGCTTACTCGGGTTTTAGCGCATGGCCTTTTTGAGTGTTGACTTCTTCAAATGGAAGTGTTTTAAAAATGAGTTATATCAAGTATTCCGTGCGAATCCTAGCCCTGATAGCAGTGGAAATCCTTTTTAAGGCTTCTAGCCTGTCAAAGGCTAGAAGCCTTAAAAAGATTGTAACGAATAGCAGGAAATAGCTCCTAAAAAAAACAGCTACCAAAAATGATAGCTGTTTTTTTGACTGTTTTTTAAAATTTATTTACGATCCACACATTTCACAATCTTCTGGACCAGCATTCTTAGCTAGTTCGATCATGGCTCGGTATTCCGCTGCGGTCATTTCTACAGGTTCAGCTACAACCGGAATAGCAATGGGTTGTTCTTTAATAACAATTGGTTCTGCTTTTTTATCGTTGTTTAAGGTAAATTTAATAGCATCAACGGCAGCTTTTGTTCTTAAATAATACATTCCGGTTTTAAGACCTGATTGCCAAGCGTAAAAGTGCATTGAAGTTAATTTAGCATAATTAGCATTTTGCATGAACAAGTTCAATGATTGTGACTGATCTACAAAATACCCACGTTGACGGGACATATCAATAATATCTTTCATAGACATTTCCCAAACAGTTTTGTAAAGATCTTTCAAATCTTGAGGAATATCAAGCGCCTGCACCGATCCGTTATTACGCATTAACTCTTGTTTCAGGGTTTCGTTCCACAAGCCACGCTCTACTAAATCGTGAAGCAAGTGTTTGTTTACTACAATAAACTCTCCCGAAAGTACACGTCTGGTATAAATATTTGAAGTGTACGGTTCGAATGCTTCGTTGTTACCCAAGATTTGAGATGTAGATGCAGTAGGCATTGGCGCTACCAATAATGAGTTACGAACACCGTGCTCCATAACTTCTTTACGAAGCGAAGCCCAGTCCCAACGACCTGATAAATCAGTATCGGTTAATCCCCATAAATTGTACTGAAATTCTCCTTGTGAAATTGGCGATCCAGCAAAACTTGAATACGGCCCTTCTTCTTTAGCCATTTCCATCGATGCTGTTACGGCCGCAAAGTACATGGTTTCAAAAATTTCTTGATTCAGTTTTTTAGCTTCGTCACTTGTAAACGGCAAACGCAACATGATAAATGCATCTGCAAGTCCTTGCACACCTAAACCAATTGGACGGTGACGTTTATTAGAATTTTCCCCTTCTTTAACCGGATAATAATTCCTGTCAATTACTTTATTTAAGTTGCGCGTTACACGCTTAGTTACCGTATAAAACAAATCGTGATTGAATGCTCCGTTTTCAACAAACATTGGCAATGACAACGAAGCCAAGTTACATACAGCAATTTCGTCTTTTGAAGTAAACTCCATAATTTCGGTACACAAATTCGACGAACGAATAGTACCTAGATTTTTTTGATTCGATTTGCGGTTAGCTGCATCTTTGTACAACATGTAAGGTGTTCCAGTCTCAATTTGAGACTCTAGGATTTTCTCCCACAATTCATGCGCTTTGATGGTTTTTCTACCTTTTCCAGCCGCTTCATATGAGGTATATAATTTTTCAAACTCTTCACCATGCACATCATACAAGCCCGGACATTCGTTCGGACACATTAGGGTCCATAATCCATCTTCTTGCACACGTTTCATGAATAAATCCGAAGTCCACATCGCAAAAAACAAATCTCTTGCACGCATTTCTTCTTTTCCTGTATTCTTTTTCAAGTCAAGGAAATCAAAGATATCAGCATGCCAAGTTTCTATGTAAATGGCAAAACTTCCTTTACGTTTTCCACCACCTTGATCTACATAACGCGCCGTATCATTAAACACACGCAACATCGGTACAATTCCGTTTGAAGTTCCATTTGTTCCACGAATATACGATCCTGTAGCTCTCACGTTGTGAATAGAAAGTCCAATTCCTCCTGCTGATTGCGAAATTTTAGCCGTTTGTTTCAACGTATCGTAAATCCCGTCGATACTGTCATCTTGCATCGCCAATAAGAAACAACTTGACATCTGAGGTTTTGGTGTACCCGCATTAAATAAGGTAGGCGTAGCATGGGTAAAGAATTTTTTCGACATTAAGTCGTAAGTTTCAATAACCGATTTCAAATCGCCTAAGTGAATCCCCACCGATACACGCATCAACATGTGCTGCGGACGCTCTACAATTTTACCATTTATTTTAAGCAAATACGATCTTTCTAGCGTTTTAAAACCAAAATAATCGTAGTTGAAATCTCTATTGTATATAATGTGCGAATCTAAATACTCCGCATTATCCATAATTACTTTGTGCACTTCCTCCGATAACAAAGGTGCGTATTGACCGTTTCTAGGATTCACGTAATTGAACATATCATTCATCGTTTCAGAGAACGATTTTTTAGTGTTCTTGTGCAAATTCGAAATTGCAATACGGGCAGCCAATTGTGCATAATCCGGGTGTGCAATGGTCATTGAGGCAGCAGTTTCGGCCGCAAGATTATCCAATTCTGAGGTAGTAACCCCATCATAAAGTCCTTCAATAACACGCATCGCCACTTTTACAGCGTCTACTAAATCATTCAAACCATAGCATAGTTTTTTAATTCTATCCGTGATTTTGTCAAACATTACAGGCTCTTTGTGCCCGTCTCTTTTTACTACATACATACGCAAAGTGGTTTTAAAAAACAGAAAATCCCTTCTCTGTTTTAAGTTATTTGTTGATTATTTCGCAGCATAACCACCACAACTTTTGTGGCAGCAACTACTATTTGGTGGTTACTGATTTAGAATAAAGTTCAGTTTCTTTATTTTCGGGAGCTTATCCCGCTGTCATTCCAATCTTTTTAGTCCTGAGAAAAATCAGGATTAAAAAGGATTTTCCCTTCCATCGGGGCTAGGAAGGTAGTAGGTATATTCAAAACCGATTAAAAATCAGCGTCGAAGGTAATTTTTTGTGCTTCTTCATCGGTGTTCATAACACCAGCTTTTTGGTATTCAGCTACTTTTTTCTCAAAGAAGTTGGTTTTTCCTTGCAATGAAATCATGTCCATAAAATCAAAAGGATTGGCCGTATTGTATTCTCTATCGCAACCTAATTCTACTAACAAACGATCTGCAACAAACTCCAAGTATTGTGTCATCAATCCTGCATTCATTCCAATTAAAGATACTGGTAACGACTCAGTGATAAACTCTCTTTCAATATTCAAAGCATCTACAATGATTTCTCTAATTCTTTCAGTAGGTACTTTGTTAATCAAGTGGTGGTTGTGCAAGTGTACAGCAAAATCACAGTGTACACCTTCGTCACGAGAAATCAACTCGTTCGAAAAAGTAAGTCCTGGCATTAAACCACGCTTTTTCAACCAGTAGATAGAACAAAATGCACCAGAGAAAAAGATTCCTTCAACAGCTGCAAAAGCAATCAAACGCTCCGCAAACGAATCTGATTCAATCCAACGCAAAGCCCAATCTGCTTTTTTCTTGATTGCAGGAAACACATCAAGCGCATTGAACAATTCATCTTTCTCCGCTTCGTCTTTCACGTAAGTATCGATCAATAAAGAGTAAGTTTCGCTGTGAATGTTTTCCATCATGATCTGAAAACCATAGAAAAACTTCGCCTCAGCATATTGTACTTCATTCACAAAATTTTCTGCCAAGTTTTCATTTACAATTCCATCTGAAGCAGCAAAAAACGCCAAAATGTGTTTTACAAAGTACCGCTCATCATCAGAAAGTTTATTGTTCCAGTCATTTAAATCCTGAGACAAATCGATTTCTTCAGCAGTCCAAAAACTAGCTTCCATTTTTTTATACCACTCCCAAATATCATGATGTTTAATCGGAAAAATTACGAAACGATTTTTGTTTTCTTGTAAAATTGGCTCCACTTGTGTCATTGTATGTTGTGTTTATTTTGTGATTTTATCGAAAAAAATTGCTTTCTGCGGAGTACAAAGATTGTGAAATATTGCTTCAATAAAAAGTCAAACTTATTCACAATCGGACCTAGTTTTTAACAAACTTCAGAAAAACAACGGGAAATTCATTCAAATTACAAAATACTGAAAATCAGTTTTTTGCAATTCTAAAAATGGCGCAAAGCACCGTAAAATATAGGATTTTTAAAAAGAAGAAAAGCAGTTTATTAGTTACCGCTTAGGGTTGTTTTTGTGTTCTTCTGCCACAGTTTCTAGCTCAGCATACCAGTCTTCGCCAAACTTTCTAACCAAAGCTTCTTTGACAAATTTGTACACCGGCACTTCGAGTTCTTGACCAAGGGAACAAGCCGCGTCGCAGATGTCCCATTTATCATAATTTACCGCTGCAAACTCACTAAAATCTTTCACGCGCACCGGATATAAATGACAAGAAACAGGTTTTTTCCAGTCGATTATTCCTTGATTGTAGGCTTGTTCGATTCCACATAATGCGGTCTTGCCGTCAAAAATTACGTAAGCACAATCTTTATTGTCAATTAAAGGAGTTTCTAGTTCCCCATCCGTACCAGTTACCCAAGTTCCTTGTGCCTCGATAGCCGCTATGCCTTGCTTGCGCAAAAAAGGCTTCACTTTTGGGTAAATGGCCTCTAAAATTTTGGTTTCTTCCTCGCTTAACGGCGCTCCGGCATCGCCGTCTACACAGCAAGCTCCTTTGCAAGCTGATAAGTTGCACACAAATTCTTTTTCGAGTAAGTCCTCTGAGACGATGGTTTTTCCTAGTTGAAACATGCCGCAAAGGTATTCAAACAAATCGAAAAAGCAGCCCACAAAAACAAAAAAAGAAATGTATGAAGATCAAAATACGAGATTCAAAAAAACTTATTCAAATTTATTTTCAAGCATTAAAAAAAAGCCACAACTCCTTTATCGATAAACAAAAATGAATACTTTTGCACCTTAAAACACATCGACATGGGACTAGATTTGAGAGAAATAATAACTGTAAGCATGGTGCTCTTTGCCGTTATTGATATTGTTGGATCTATTCCAATTATTGTGGATTTACGAGCTAAACATGGTATTATCGAATCGGAGAAAGCTTCTATCGTTGCTGGTGTAATCATGATTGTGTTTCTTTTTGCGGGTGAAGAATTACTAAACCTCATCGGTATTGATGTCAACTCATTTGCTGTAGCAGGATCATTCGTTTTGTTTTTTTTGGCACTTGAAATGATTTTAGGAATCCGCATTTATCGTGACGAGGAAGCGAGCTCTGCCTCTATCGTTCCTCTTGCGTTTCCGTTAATTGCTGGTGCAGGTACTATGACTACCTTACTTTCATTGCGCTCACAATACAATACACTCAACATTGTTATCGCTATTATTTTAAATATTATATTGGTATACGTAGTTCTTAAATCGTCTTCTAAAATTGAAAAAATGTTAGGCGAAAACGGACTTGGCGTAATCAGAAAGACTTTTGGAGTGGTATTATTAGCTATTGCTGTTAAATTATTCGCTGCTAATGTTAAAGGTCTATTTGCTTAACTATTTTTTTTATAAGTTTACACACTCAAACAATACCAAAATCATTGATAGAGATAGCTATATTGCTATTTATGCTTTAAAAATCAAAATTTTTTATGAAAATCTTCACTAACATACTGGTATTTTTAGCTCTAGCGCTAATCGTCTTTAATGTTACTTTATTAGACTTCAACAATCCTTTTAAAGGAGATAGCGTAGTTGCCCTTATTGGCATTGGAGCCTCATTGTGCGCTGTACTTATTTTATTAATTTTTAGAGTTTCTAAAAAGATAGAAGAAAAAACAAAAGAAAACTTGTAAACATGTATGATGTTTTGATCATTGGCGGTGGTGCTTCAGGGATGTCTTGTGCACTTGTTTTAGGATCTGCAAAACTCAAATCCTTTGCCACTGATAAAAAAATCGGCATTTTTACACATCAAAAAAGTAGCGCTTTGCAAGAGGCACTTTTTAATAATGCTTACGGAATTCCCGCAGGAACTCTTGGCGCTACGCTCTTAGCAGATAGCGTAAACCAACTGCAAAACACCTACCCACACATTACCACTATTCCCAATGAAAAAGTGCTGCGAATTGAAGGAAAGGCACCGCATTTTATTGTACATACCAACAAAGCAACTTACAGCAGCAAATTGATTGTGGTAGGAATTGGATCATCAAATACTTTTGCAATTGACGGCTTGATGGAATATGTAATTCCGCATCAAAAATCATTGGAATCCAAGCAACGCCTACAGCTAAAAAACAACGATCATCTTGTAACAGAAGGTATTTATGTTGTTGGAACTTTGGCAGGCTGGAGAAGTCAATTAGCCATTGCTGCAGGAAGTGGTGCTGCGGTGGCCACTGATATACTGACACTTTGGAACGATGGCATACAAACGCATGCACACGATAGCATTCGATAAAACTTTTTATTTTTTAACGGGAAGTACTTTTTTCAACATGGCGTCGTCACGAACAAGCATTTCATAATAGCGCTGCTCGCCAAATAATTGCTTGGCAAATTCAGCGGTGAGGTATTTTTTTACCAAATCTTTACTTTTCGAGAAATCTAAATCCAATCCGTTTTTAAACACAAACTCCTGAAAAGCTTTCACATAAGCAGTGGTCGATTGTATTTTGGCTTGTAATTTTTCAAAAGTTAATCCTTTTAAGCTTGTTTTTTTATTGTCTAGTTGTTCAAAAACAAAATTACCCACAATACCCGACTGCAAGAAATAAGCAGTTTCTTCTTGACCGTGTTCTGCCACAATAGGAACAAAAACATCAGGTACAATCCCGCCGCCGCCATATACAATTTTACCTTTTTTGGTTTTAAATTTAAGCGTATCTGCCACTTTTATGCTGTCTTTGGAGTACAGCTCACCATTAGCAATTCGTCCTTCGGATTCTTTAAAATAGGCTTCATTCCCCTTTGAATATGGTTTTTGAATGGAACGGCCGGTTGGAGTATAATAACGTGCAATTGTCAATCGAACGGCTGAGCCATCTGCAAAATTCATTTCGCGTTGTACCAGTCCTTTTCCAAAAGTTCGTCGACCAACAATAGTTCCTCTATCGTTATCTTGAATTGCGCCTGCCAAAATTTCACTCGCTGAGGCACTGTTTTCATTTACCAAAACAAATACTTTTCCTTTTTCGAAACTGCCTTTTGCCGTAGCATACGTTTTAGTTGTAGTGCCGTTTTTAGCTTTCGTAAATACAATAAGTTGCTCATCAGGCAAAAATTCATCGGCAATAGCAATGGCTTCTTCCATATAACCTCCGCCATTGTCACGCACGTCAATAACAAGTGAAGAAACTCCTTTTTTCTTGAGCAAATTGAGACCTGTCATGAACTCCTCGTACGTAGTTTCGGCAAAACGATTGATTTTAATGTAGCCCGTTGTTGGGTGAAGGAGCAAGGCTACATCTACACTTTTGATCGGGATGATATCACGTTTGATTGTAACCTTTAATTTTTTTTGAATGGATTTTCTAAAAATAGTCAACTCGATGCTTGAACCTACCTCGCCTTTTAACTTACTAAACAAGCTGTCTGTGGGCAATTTTCGGCCAAAAAGTTTAGTTTTGTCTGCATACAATATACGATCGCCTGGTAACAATCCTGCTTTTGCCGAAGGGCCGTTTTCGACAGGTTTAATAACAGCAACAGAGTCTTTGTACATGTAAAAATTAACTCCAATACCTACAAAATTTCCTTGCATGCTCTCGGCCACCTCTTGTTGCTCGGTTGGTGGCATGTAAGCAGAATGCGGATCCAGTTGCGCTAAAATTTTATCTACCGTAAGATTTACAATTGAATCGGTATTGATTTCATCTACATATTCGGAATCAATAAAATCAATTAATTTGTTAAGTTTAGTTTTAGAATTGTTTTTCGATAACAGATTGCTCGATCCTGGCAATTGAATCATGCTACCCAATAGCACGCCCGCCGCAAGTGTTGCGCCTAAAATAAGTGGTAAATATTTAAAATTAACCTTCATTTATTCTTCAAGAATTGGAATATGCTCTACTTCTACTCCTGCTTTAATTAAGAATTGTATGCCGGAATCATCGCGATACCCATTGTGGTAAACCACCCTTTTTATTCCTGATTGGTGAATGAGTTTACTGCATTCTTTGCAGGGCGAAAGTGTGATGTACAAAGTAGCTCCTTCACAAGATTGTGTAGAACGCGCTACTTTTAAAATCGCATTGGCCTCGGCATGCAAGACATCCCAACGAGTAATACCTTCATCGTCTTCGCAGCAATTATCAAAACCACTCGGAGTACCGTTGTAACCATCCGAAATAATCATTCGGTCACGTACAATAATAGCACCTACCTGCTTGCGTTTGCAATAAGAAAGTAAACTCCACTCTTTTGCTATACGCAAATAGGCTTTGTCGTATTTATTTAATTTTTTTTCACTCATTTTATCGATTCCAAATTTCACTTGCTATTATCATCGGAATAACCACACCTATTATAAAAGCAGACATTACTAAAGTCCAATCTCGTTTAGAAAATCTAAAAACAGTTTGCACGATATAAGACAGTACCAAAAGTACAAAAACAACAATCATTTGTGCGGCTTCAATACCAAGGGCAAACTCTGCCAAGGGCAATACTTTTGAAGCGGCATCTCCGCCCAAAATAGATTTAAAATAATTCGAAAATCCTAAACCGTGAATAATACCGAAAAATAAGGTTATAAAAACTACCAGATTAATACTTTCTTTTTTATTGTTTTTTCCTGCGGTAAACAAGTTAAAAAGTGCGGTGATCAGAATCGTTATCGGAATTAAAAACTCTACCACGTTCGCTTTAATAACAATGATTTCAAAAACGGACAGTACCAAAGCCATGGTATGACCAAGAGTAAACAAGGTGACGAGTAAGACAACTCGTTTCCAATCTTTAAAAGCGTATGGAACGGCAAGCGCCATTAAAAACAAAACGTGATCGTAAGCATTGAGGTCTAAAACGTGTTTTAAACCTATTTGAAAGTAGATCCAAAATTCATTCATCAAAATTCATTTAAGGTGGATAAAGGGTTGTAAACATACGATTATTTTTGAAAATTTATCTGTTAAAAAGGCAAATATGTGTGCTAAAACGCACGATCAATTTCCTAAAACATAGTAATTGGCGATTGGCAAAATACAACCAAATAGCTTAACAATTTTTCACCAGAAAAACGCTTAAAAGCGCAAAGTCATCCGGTTTGTATTTACTCGAAATAGCTTGTAAAAGCCTTAAATTTTTTAGCTAATCTTAAATTTACTTTAACCTTACAACTTTACAATTCGGTAAACCTAAGACAACGTTTTAATGATTATTCGACAATATTATCCTAAACAAAGATTTTGATTCATGGTATAGATTTGCATTCAAACAAACAAAACACACTATTACCATGAAAAAACAATTATTTAAAAAAATAGCTTTAACATCAGTGTTACTTACTGCCGTTGTAGCTTGTCAAGACGACAACAACGAAGCTCCTGCTTTAAATACTGCTATTAATTTTGCAACAACTTCAACTGTACCACCATTGGCTGTAGCCAAAGAAGGATTCGAAAACTTACAAATTACCTCTTTATTGAGTAGCCCAGATGTATTGGCACAATCACCAGGCTTTATTTACGGAGCACAACCCGATGGAGCTGGATTCATGAAAGATCCTGCTGGAGACGGTTACATTATGATTACCAACCACGAAATATTAAAATCGGTTTCAAGAGTATATTTTGACAAAACCTTAAAACCAATAAAAGGAGATTATATCGTTGATGCAGTTGGCGGAATGACTCGTTTGTGCTCAGCTACACTTGCTGTACCAGCTATTCACGGTTTTGGACCTTTGTTTTTAACTGCTGGAGAAAGTGGTGAAGAAAGTATGGTACACGGAATTGATCCGCTTGGGCTAAGCAGCATGAAAAAGAGAACTGACCGCGTTTTGCCTGCTTTAGGAAAAGCAAGTATGGAGAACGCAGTACCATTGACCAAACAAGCTTACCCGGGAAAAACTGTAATTGTAATTGGTGAAGATCAATCATACTCAACCTCTCATGCTAGTGCAGGACAGGTGATCATGTACATGAGCGAAACTGTTGGAGATTTAAACAACGGAAAACTATATGCCTTAAAAAGAAACGACGGAAACCAAACCGAAATGAGTATGGGCATGGGATCTTCATTTGACGTTTCATTTGTTGAAATTCCGAATGCTAAAAACTTAACAGGTGCAGTAATTAATACTACTGTGAACAATTTGGGAGCCATTCGTTTTTCAAGAGTAGAAGATGTTGATTACCGTAAAGGATCAGCAAAAAACAACCGTGAATTGTATTTTACAGCTACCGGACAAGCTAGCGCTAATGCTCCAGTTGCAGGTTATACCATGTGGGGACGCGTTTACAAATTGATATTAGACGATGCTAACCCATTAAAAGGAAAATTAGAGTTAGTAATTGAAGGTGACTCAACTCCTGGAACAGGAATTATCAATCCAGATAATATTACAGTAACTGAGAATTATGTGTACACACAAGAAGATGGAGATTCTTACTACTCTGCTGCTCAGCACGATTCTTACATCTGGCAATACAACATCGCATCTAAGGTAAACAAACCTTGGTTGACAATGAACCACAAAAGAACCGACGCTGCTTGGAATACAACTTACAACCAAACGAATGAAATGCGTTTTGGTAGCTGGGAGTACGGTGCCATGGAAGATATCTCAGATGTAATTGGAGTACCAAACACCTTTTTAGTGAACATTCACCCACATACTTGGCAAAAAGATGCTTTTTCAAATGCTGACGGAAGCGGTTTAAACACCAATAAAGAAGGCGGTCAAACTATTATCATTAGAAACGTACAGAGATAATACCTTTAAAATCCAAACTATAGCAACCCAAATTCACTTTGGGTTGTTGTGTTTTATTATAACTCGGTTTATTATGAAATCCTTATTAAAAATTCTTCCCTTATTTACATTATTTTTTTTATCGTGTCAGAAAGAATATGAAACCTTAGGACCAAAGGAAGAACTATTACAGCAAATTGCCCAATTGAATCAGGAAATAGAAGCATTTGAGCAAATAGCACAAAAAAATGCTAGCAACAAACAGCTACAACAAAGTTTTGAAAAAAGCCGCCTTGCTTACAAAAAAATAGAATGGGCTGTAGAATACTTTACCCCTGAACCTGCACGATTTATCAATGGTCCTGCACTCGATGAACTAGAGGTAGAAGAGAATAAATTTTTGAATCCGAGTGGTTTTCAAGTTATCGAAGAACTGATTTACCCAACATTTTCAGCAAAAGAAAAAGCTACTTTACAGCGAGAAATCGCCGTTTTGAAAGGATTGATCATGCAGGTAAAAGAACATGTTTCGGCAATTACTATTAGCCCAGATTATGTTGTTGATGCTGTAAAAATGCAAATGTATCGCATCATCACCCTCGGAATTACGGGGTTTGATTCGCCTATTGCCAACAATTCTATCCCAGAAGCACAAGCTAGTTTGTTAGCCCTGCCTTCTGTAATTGAAAAGCTGCCTCAAGAACCATCGCAAATTCAAAACAGTTTATTAGATCGCATTCGTAAAGCTGCCGCTTTTTGCAACAGCGCAAAAGATTTTAATAGTTTTGATCGTACGCTTTTTATTAAAAACTACCTCAACCCGATTTCAAAAAATTTACAAGAGTTTCAGCAGCATTATAAAATTGCAAACGTTGCAAAGACCAATGCTGTTTTACAAACAGCTAGCTCATTATTCGGATCAAAGGTATTCAATGTTGATGCCTTCATTCCGTCACAAGAATACGCATATACTTCCGCGAAAGCACAACTTGGTAAAGAGTTGTTTTACGACACCTCATTTTCAAAGGAAGGAGCCCGCAGCTGTGCCTCATGCCACAATCCGGAATTGGCTTTTACTGACGGACTAAAAACCAACTTGTCATTAAACGGAAGTCGACTATTGAGAAACACACCTACATTGACCTACGCAGGGCTTCAAAATGCGCAATTTTGGGATATGCGTCAAACGGATTTAGAGAAACAAAGTTTGGATGTAATTCAGAACAAAGACGAAATGCATGGCAATATTCGGGATAATATCAAAAACATTAGCAGTAATCCGAGTTATAAAAAATTAATTCAAAAAGCATTCCCAAAGAGCAAAAAACTAGAAGAATGGCAACTGCAGAACGCACTTGCAAGTTATGTGCGCTCCTTAAATAAATTCAACTCCAAATTCGATCAACACTTTACAGAACCAGCAACCGCTTTGTCTGCAGAGGAACAATTGGGATTTAACGTTTTTGCAGGAAAAGGAAAATGTGCAACCTGTCATTTTATTCCGCTATTTAATGGTACGGTACCGCCTGCCTATAAAAAAACTGAACAAGAGGTTATTGGAACACCGCAGATCAAAAACGGAAAAAAAATAGATCCTGATTTAGGACGTTATGCCCAATACAAAATGCCACAATTATTACATGCTTTTAAAACACCAACATTGCGAAATGTAGCTTTGACAGCTCCTTACATGCATAATGGCGTATTCAAATCATTAGAAGAAGTAGTAGTTTTTTATAATGAAGGTGGCGGCGCAGGTACCGGAATTGCGGTTTACAACCAAACCTTGCCCACAGACAAACTCAATTTAACCGACAAAGAACAAAAAGCGCTCGTTGCCTTTATGAAAACACTTTCGGATAGTAAATAAAAACTAATGATTGCTGGATTTAAATACAAACTCAGTAGTAAATAGTGTAGGGTTATTTATCAAATAGTACTCAAAAAGCTAGGTCAAACAAGCTACTGATTTTAAAAATAGCCGTATCTTTGTTAGATATAAAACCCACAATTATGTCATTTTCAGATTTATTTGATAGCGAATTCAAGCAAAGAAACAAAGGCCATTTTGCTTCTATTGCACGTGTTGCACTTACTGACGGAACGTTTTCGCCAGAAGAAAAAGAATTTTTAAACAAGTTAGCCGTTCGTCTTGAAATTTCGGCGACTGAGTATGAAGAAATTCTAGAAAACCCAATGAACTACCCAATCAATCCACCTTACTTGCACGAGCATCGTTTGGAGCGTTTGTATGATTTGGCGCGAATTGTTCATGTTGATCATCATTTAGGAGATCAGCAAGAATTAATGCTTCGCAAAATTGGTGTAGGTTTAGGATTTAATATTGATAACGTCAATTACATCGTACACAAAGCACTAGTTCTAGTAGATAAGGAAGTTGATTTTGACACCTTCTTTGAAGAAATGCAAAACATGAACAAGTAAACTTTTATCTTATAAAAATGCCCCAAAAAGTAATAAACTATTTGGGGCATTTTTTATTTTGAATGGTACGACTTAATATTTACTCAGCTTTGCTTTAAGCATAAAATCCTCTGCTTTTTCTACCATGTTGTAGCTTCCGCAGAAAAAGGGAACGCGTTGGTGCAATTCTGTTGGCGTAATTTCCATAATTCGGCTAAATCCATCTGAAGCTTTTCCTCCTGCTTGCTCTACTATAAAAGCCATTGGATTACACTCATACAGCAAACGTAGTTTACCGTTTGGCGCTTTTGAACTGGTAGGATAAATATAAATTCCACCTTTAATCATATTTCTATGAATATCAGAAACTAAACTTCCGATGTATCTTGAAGTGTAAGGCCTGTCCTCTTCTTCGGTTTGACAATATTTTATATAATCTTTTACTCCTTGCGGAAAATGAATGTAGTTACCCTCATTGATTGAATAAATAGATCCATCTTTAGAAAACTGCATGTTAGGGTGCGACAAATAGAAAGTACCAATGGCAGGGTTTAAAGTAAAGCCATTAACGCCGTGTCCGGTAGTATAAACAAGCATAGTTGATGTACCATAAATTACATATCCTGCTGCTACCTGATTTATTCCTGGCTGTAAAAAATCTTCGATTGTTACTGGAGTTCCAATAGGAGTTACACGACGGTACACTGAAAAAATAGTTCCAACCGAAACATTCACATCGATATTAGAAGAGCCATCAAGTGGATCCATCAAAACCACATATTTGTTATTGTGGCTGTTATCGCTACCTTCTACAGTGATAAAATCATCGTTTTCTTCAGAGGCTATACCGCATACAATTTCACGGTTAATCAGCGTTTGAATAAAAACCTCATTGGCATAAACATCGAGTTTTTGCTGGTCTTCTCCTTGTATATTTTGCTCACCTGCAGCACCTACAATGTCAACCAATCCAGCTTTGTTAACTTTGTAATTGACAACTTTTGCTGCCAATCGAATTGAGTTGATAATTCGGGACAATTCTCCTGACGAATACTGAAAAGCATTTTGATTTTCAATAATAAATTCTCCTAGTGTTTTGTTGCGTTCTTCCATTACGAAATCGTTGTAGTTATTTTGAAGTCACAAATATCGTTTTTTTTGTGAAAATGAATTGAATAATACGCACTTAGTTTAGCTCTATTGTATATTTGCTGTAAAAAGTTCAATTTTGAGTACTCAGAAGCAGCATTTTTTGCGATAATCGAAGTTTATAATTAACTTTATTTCGAACTTGTTCGTGCAAACAAACACTCTAACAAGTAATCTTACAAACCAAAACCAAACTAAAGCAATCATGATCATACGACAAGGAACAGCAGCAGACATGGAGGCCGTTTTAGGACTCATCAAAGAATTGGCTATTTTTGAAAAAGAACCCGATGCAGTAAAAATTACTGTTGACGATTTAGTACGAGATGGTTTTGGAGCCAATCCGCTTTTTCATGTTTTTGTAGCCGAAATTACAAACACTACCCATGAAAAAGAAATCGTAGGTATTGCGCTCTGGTACTATCGTTTTTCAACTTGGAAAGGTAAAACCATTCACCTTGAAGATTTGGTAGTTAAAGAAAGTATGCGCGGCACCGGATTAGGTTCAGCATTGTACGCAGCCATTTTACAACAAGGAAAAAAAGATCAAGTACGACGAGTAGAATGGAATGTATTAGATTGGAATACACCTGCCATTGACTTTTATGAAAAATCAGGTGCTAAAGTATTACGCGATTGGCATGTGGTACAAATGGATGAGCAAGGAATTGCAACTTTTTGTGAAAATAGATAAAATAACAATTGCTATTTAGTTGTTACCACGCAACTAGATGCACAATACGATAATAAAATGAGAGTATTTAAATTTGGAGGTGCCTCTGTAAAAGACGCTGCAGGAATCAAAAACGTGCAGCATGTGTTACAAACCGTAGGTTATGAAGATGTGTTGCTAGTAGTATCAGCAATGGGAAAAACAACCAATGCGTTAGAATTGGTAATCAAACATTATTTTGATAAATCGGCTGAACTTAATGCTGCAGTGCAAGAAGTAAAAAAGTACCACAACCAAATTCTTTTAGATTTATTCGAAGATGAAAACAATGCAGTATTTACAGCCGTAAATGAGCAGTTTGCTGATTTAGAATATTTTTTAGCACACAACAAATCTCCCAATTATAATTTTGTGTACGATCAAGTGGTAAGTTATGGCGAATTAATTTCAACTACAATCTTAAGCCACTACATGAACTTTATGGGCATGGCTACACAATGGCTAGATGTACGTAATTTTGTAAAAACAGATGCTAATTACAGAGATGCTGAAGTGGATTGGGAATTAACGCAAGCCAACATTTCTAAAAATGTAAAACGCAAAACCCTTAACATAACGCAAGGATTTTTGGGGTCTGATCCAAACAATTTCACTACTACTCTAGGCCGTGAGGGATCTGATTATACCGCGGCTATTTTTGCTTATTGCTTAAATGCTGAAAGTGTAACCATTTGGAAAGACGTTCCGGGAGTTATGAACGCCGATCCGCGTTATTTTGAAAATGCAAGTTTGTTAAATCAAATTTCCTACCGTGAAGCCATCGAGTTAGCGTTTTATGGTGCTACAGTGATTCACCCAAAAACGTTACAACCTTTACAAAAAAAGGAAATTCCTTTGTATGTAAAATCATTTATCAATCCATTATTACAGGGTACGAGTGTTTCAAAAGGTGTCGATTTAGAGCCTTACCTTCCATGTTTTATCGTGAAAAGAAACCAATTGTTGATTTCGCTTTCATCAATTGATTTCTCATTTATCATGGAGGAGAATATCAGCGAAATTTTTGCCCTTTTCCATCAGTTTAAAATTAAAGTGAATTTGATTCAAAATTCAGCAATCAGTTTTTCTGTTTGTGTAGAAGATAAGTTTGACAACTTCAATGCTTTGAATGCCATTTTATCTAAAAAATTCAAAGTCGATTTTGAAGAAAACGTAACTTTGTATACCATCAGACATTTTAATGACAGCGCTGCGCAGACTGTGGAGGCAAACAAAACCGTTTTATTAAAACAAGTGAGCCGCGAAACCATGCAAGTAGTCACTAAAGAAGTTTAAAAACACCAATCATTCATACCAATGGGAATCAAATACTACAATTTTGATTCCCATTTTTTTTATTTTTCAAACAGTAAAATAACGCACTTCAACAAGGTTTAATTATCAATTATTATATACTACTTTTGATACTTTGGAGTTATCCTTATTTATGTGGAAAAAAATATTTTTTTGGATTATTCTATGCTATTGTTCTGGACTTCTGGCTCAGGAAAAAAGCACGCTCTACCAAACCAAAAAAATAGCTCCTACAAAAGACACCATTCGGCTTGAAAAAACCAGTATCAACTCCAGTTTTTTTAAAGTTTTAGATTCAAAAGGAAAAGCAATTGACAGTACTTTGTACCGTATTAATTTCTCAAAAAGCACATTGTTACTGCTTTCTGATGTTAATAATCTATCAGACTCTATCACGGTTGAGTACTTACAATATCCGGATTTTTTGACTAAAACATACACCATTTACGATCCCGGAAAAGTGGTGTCAAATGCAGCTGGACAAGCTACCTTATACAGTATAGCAGAGCCAAATCTTAAAAAAAACATTCCTTTTGACGGGCTGAGTACTTCTGGAAGTATAACACGAGGCGTCACGATTGGGAACAACCAAAATGCTGTTTTAAACTCGAATCTCGACCTACAAATCACCGGAAAATTATCCGATAAGGTAAGTATTAGAGCCTCACTACAGGACAGCAATATACCACTGCAAGATGGCGGTTACTCGCAACAACTCGACCAATTTGACACCGTATTTATGGAACTCTTTGGAAATAATTGGAGTGTTCGAGCGGGAGATTTATTTTTAGATAATAAAGCTTCACAGTTTTTAACCTTTAATAAAAAAGTACAAGGAATAGCTACGACCTTTAATTGGGAGCGAAAAAACAATAAGAGCAATGTATTTGCAGCAGCAGCACTTGTACGAGGACAATACGCCAAAAGTGACATCATAGGTCAGGAAGGAAACCAAGGTCCTTATAAATTACGAGGCCAAAATGGCGAGTTGTACGTGCTTATTGTATCAGGATCGGAGCGCGTGTACGTAAACGGTAATTTGCTGGAACGTGGCGAAAACAAAGATTATACGATTGATTACAATGCTGGAGAAATCATCTTTACACCATTGTTTACAATAACCTCTGAAATGCGGATTGCGATTGAATACCAATATACCGACCGGAATTACAGCCGATTTGTTACTTATGCTGGTGGAACACACGAATCTAAAAAGTGGCGATTTGGCGGGTATTTATACTCTGAAAACGATTTAAAAAACCAACCTGTTCAGCAAAACCTGTCGCAAGAACAAGTTCAAATTATTAAAAATGCAGGCGATGATACACGCCAAATGACCGCACCATCGGCTTTTTTGGATAGCTACAGCGACAATAAAGTACTCTACAAACAAATTCTGGTAGACGGTGTACTTGTTTACGAATATACCACAGATAAAGAAGGCGATTTGTATAATGTGCGTTTTTCTTTAGTAGGTGCCAATGCAGGAAATTACATTTTATCCAATACCAATACGATCAGCAGAGTTTTTGCGTACGTGGCACCAATTAATGGCATACCGCAAGGAAATTACGAACCAATCGTTCAATTAATTGCGCCTAATAAAGTTCAAGTTGCCAGTTTTGTGGGGCAATTTCATCCTACTGAAAAAACGAATATTGATGTTGAAATTGGAGTAAGCAATAACGATCAAAATTTATTTTCAGCGCTAGATGACGCCAATAATAAAGGACTAGCAGCTAAAATAAAAAGTAAGCAACGCCTGTTTTCGAAAGGTTGGAACATGGATGCAGTTGTCAATTACCAATTTATTGAAAGTACCTTTAAAACCGTAGAGCGATTGAACAACATTGAATTCAATCGCGATTGGAATTTAGAACCTTTAACTACAGGCAATCAAAGTTTGTTGGTCACCGGATTACAGCTACAAAAAAAACAAAATCCGAAATCCACTAGTATAGGAAATGCAAACTATCAACTAGAAAAATTAGATTTTGCTGGAAATTTTACTGGAAATCGTCATGTAGTAAATGGATTTTTGCAACATAAAAATTGGAATATTCGCCAACAAGGCAGTTACCTGCAAAGCGAGAGCAATATTTTAAGTTCATCTTTTTTACGTAACCAATCGCAAGTACGTTATAGATTCAAAAAAAACTGGATTAGTACCTCGTTACGACTTGAAAACAATAGCGAACGCAACAAAAACACACAACAACTTTCTGTTTTAAGTCAAAAATTTATTGAATACGGCGGACATATCGGTCGTGGAGACAGTACTAAAGTATTTTTTGAATTAGGATATTTAAAAAGAAAAAATGACAGTTTGCAAAACGGAATGGTACAACGCGTCAATCAATCAAACACCTTTGTTTTAAAATCGAGATTAATCCAAACAAAAACTAGTGATTTAAGTGTAGTTGCTAATTACAGAACACTTGATTTTGAAGCCAACAATCGAAAAAGAGAAAGCACTTTGAACTCTCGCCTCATCTACTCGGACCGATTTTTTAACTCGCTATTGTTGAGCAACACGGTGTACGAAACTACCTCCGGAAGCATTCCACAACAAGAATTTACCTATCTCGAAGTAGCCGTTGGTCAAGGTGTGTATACTTGGAACGATTATAACGGTAATGGGATTCAAGAACTACAAGAGTTTGAGATAGCACCATTTATCGATCAAGCCAAATTTATACGTGTGTTTTTACCCAACCGAATATTTATCAAAACGCATCAAAATAAATTTTCGCAAGCTCTAACTTTTAACCCTACGCAATGGCAAAACGAGAAAGGTTTTAAAAAATTTGCATCATATTTTTACAATCAAATTGCTTTTTTATTGGATCGTAAAATAAAAAATAACGGCTCTAATTTTGAATGGAACCCGTTTAGTCCTATTTCTGATGAAGTGTTAGGCTTAACCTCGAGTTTAAGAAATACGCTTTATTACAACCGCGGCAAGCAAAAACATTCTGTAACCTATACCTACTTACTTAACAAAACCAGAAGTTTGCTGTCAATTGGCTCTCAAGAGTCTGAAAACACCTCCCATCAACTGCAATACAACCACTTGTACCAAAAAAGTTGGCTTTTTGGTTTTTTTACCAAAACCATTCAAAACAAAGTTGACTCCGAAGATTTTATTGAGAAAAATTTCGCTGTTACGGGATATCAATTGGCTCCAAAAATCAGTTATTTATTTTCAAAAAGCACCAGTTGGGACCTGTTTTATGAGTATCAAAAAAAACAAAACCAAATAGGCAATGGTGAATTATTATCTCAAAATCGATTAGGAACTTCGTTCTCCTATGCCGGATCTAAAAAATTTACTTTTAATGGCGAATTATCATTGTACCAAAATAAATTTAACGGGAACGAATTTTCAGCCGTTGGTTTTCAAATGCTCGAGGGATTGCAAACAGGTCAAAACGTTACTTGGCGTGCTTTGCTACAAAAAAACATCACTTCATTCTTAGACATTAATTTGAATTATCAAGGTCGAAAAAGCGAGCGAAACGCGACTATTCATACCGGCAATGTACAACTAAGAGCATACTTTTAAATAAGTCTACAAGTAATCGATTGCTAATTACTTTTTTTTGTAATTTTAACAATACAAACATAAAACCTAGACCAATGAAAAAATCCATTTTATTATTGTTTGCCTTGCTTTTATCAGTAGTAAGTCATGCACAAACAGCAACCGAAGCCAAAAAGACAAAAAAGGCTGCAACTGAAAAAACAGCAAAGGCAAAAGAAAAAGTAACGAAAGCCAAAGCTGAGGCCGCTGAAGAAAAAGCCGCTACTGCAAAAGAAAAGTCAAAATCTGCAAAAGAGAAAACCACTGCAGCTAAAGAAAAGGCTACAAAAGCAAAAGCTGAGGCAGCCGAAGTAAAAGCGGAAAAATCTAGCGCTGCTAAAGAAAAAGCTACAGCTACAAAAGAGAAAGCAACAACTGCTAAAGAAAAAGCTACCAAAGCTAAAGCAGAAGTCGCTGAAGCAAAAGCAGAAAAAGCAAATGCCATTAAAGAAAAGGCAACTGCCAAAAAAGAAAAAACTGATACTGCTAAAGAAAAAGCAACCGCTGCAAAAGAAAAAATGACCAAATCAAAAGCAGATGCAGTAGCTTCAAAATCAGAAACTGTAAAAGAAAAAGCAACTACAACAAAAGCAAAAGCTACTAAAACAGTAAAAGAAACCAATGAAAAAGCGCCAAAAGTTGCCGATAAAGTAACTGGTGAATACAATGGCAAGAAAGTATACACAGGCCCAAGAGGTGGTAAGTACTATATTAATGCAAACGGAAACAAGACTTACATTCAAGATTAAATTATACAATATAGTAATAAAACGAAGGCTATCTTAAAACTGATAGCCTTCCTTTTTTTATCTTAAAAAGATTAGTAAAAAGCAAAAATAAGCAAAACGGTTAAAACCGTTGCTATGCAGGGTTTTATAAAACAGTAGTCTTAGTTTGGAACTCGGTGTCTGATAGGTTTTGGTCATGAAAATACAAAGTTAGGTTACTAATTCATTACCGATTTATAAAGCAACCTTTCGGCATAACTGATTATATTTCAGTGTTTTGCTCTATTTTTTATATTCCCTTGTAACTCAATGTAATTTAATTTTAAACATTAAACATTTGAGTTATGGAACAGACAAAAAAATCCACGTTCAAGCTACTTTTCTACTTAAAAAAGAACGAGCCGAAAAAGAATGGTAATGCTCCTATTATGGCACGCATTACCATTGATGGGACCCCTAAGACTTTGGGAACTAAGTTAGAAATCAACCTGAATAATTGGGATTTAAAGTACGGAAGAGTTGAAGGCAAGAGTGCAAAAGCACTAGGTATTAATCAAAAATTGGATAATATACGGGCACGTATCGATACCCTTTATGAAGATATGCTGAAACACGAGGGTTTTGTAACGGCACAAAAGCTGAAGCTTGCATTTCTCGGTGTTGGTGTTATGGAAGATTCCTTGCTGAAAGTATTTAAAAAGAACAATGACGATTTTGGGAAAATGGTAGTACAAGGAGAACGCTCCGAAAGTACCTACTACAAGTACAAAATTGTCTATAACCACGTTGCTGAATTTATCAAAAGCAGGTATCATCGTGATGACATGGCGTTCAGGGAATTGACGTGTGATTTTATCAGAGAGTTTGATTTCTTCCTTAGAATAGACAAAAAGTGCACACACAATACTGTTTGGGTATATACTATGCCACTCTATCGTGTTGCGGAAATAGCTGTCAAAAACGGTCTTATCAGGAAAAATCCTTTTGAAGATTATGAAATATCGATGAAGGAAAATGACCGTAGCTATTTACTTAAGGAAAACGTTGAATCCCTGTTATTACACAATCCTTCAAAACAAAATTATGAAATTGTAAAGGATCTTTTTGTATTCAGCTGTTTTACAGGACTATCTTATATAGATATTAAACAACTTAAAAGTACTAACATACAATCCTTTTTTGATGGTCACGATTGGATTATAAGCCGAAGACAAAAATCTGATGTTGCTTCTAATATAAGGCTTATGGAAATACCCAAACGAATTATTGAAAAATATAAAGGTACCACCCGAAATGATTCTATTTTTCCTGTTCCTACAAACAAAATTTGTAACAGCTATATAGACAAACTAATTCAAGAATTAGATATTGTTACAGAACAAAAAGTAACCTTTCACACAGCAAGGCACACATTTGGAACAATGTTTTTAACAGAGGGTGTACCACTAGAAAGCCTCAGCAAAATGATGGGACATAAAAATATTTCTACCACTCAAATCTATGCCAAGATTACCAGTCAGAAAATCAGCAAGGATATGGATTTGGTTTCTGATAAATTTAGGTCTATGGAAAATGCTTTTATGGAATCTATATGAGATATTATCTCAAGAAGCAGGATCATAGAATCCTGCTTCTTATTTACATTCATTCCTCCAATTTTGAACGCACTATTTTCTATATTTACAGTTGGGGATGATAAAAAGAATCTCCCAAGAATTCAGCAAAATTTCTATTAATATAAAATTTATCCTGTGGAAGAAATAGACCTTACCAAAATAAAATATTATCCCGACAGATTTTATATATGTCTTGATGGATTTGATATCCAAAATTTAACAACCTTCGTTACAGATCTTAATATTGGTCAACAACAGTCCATATTTATACACGAGTACTACCATTATCTAACTAACATAGCGACTCTTCCCGGAATCCGCCAGTTTGCCCTCAATTTTTGCGACAGATTTAAGGCAACGACAATCTTGACTGTGGCAGAAGGCTTGGATGCATTCCCGATAAATTCTAACACACACGAGAAGTCTAAGGAACTGGTGCAATATTGGAAAGGGGTTATTGATCTGCTTGAAGAGGATGATATTGACTATAAAGTTGTGGAAGAAACCGAAAAGTCTGCTAACAAGAAGTTTACTATAGCATCTGTGGAAAAAACAGTAAAACCAATGGAAGTCGTCATCGAAGGAAATGTGACAAATGGGGGCAGAAATTTGATAAACATTTCAATTAATGGCTTAATTGGCATTCAATCTTTCAATCTCACCTTTGGAGCAATTGACGAGTTTCTTAGTTCATCTATTGACGAATATCTATTTGAAAATGACCTATCAGATATAAATCCAAGTATGCTTAGCAACAGACCTTTTTATCCGTACTGTTTTTTTGATGAGCTACTTTCATTTTATGGCATACGAAGACCATCAGCATTTGAAAAGATTATTATAGCTTACTTTTCCCTAAACTCTCCAAACCCTCCAATTACCCTTATCAATATTCTCGAAAAACTTCAGGATGGCGGTTATGATGAATTTCAGAAGAATCCTGAAAATTTTCTTATGTCAAATTTTCTTGAAGCTTCCCAATATAATGAGGTTCTTGATTATATAAAATCATTCGCTGATCAGTGTTCTGATCAAGGAAGAGTCCACACCGCACAGGCGCTTTACTATTATTACGACAAATTTTATCTTGCTCAGAAATTAAAAGAAAAAGATTTCTTTTTCTTCATTAGGCCATTTTTTGTAACCGCAGAAGATACCTTGAAGATGAAACAGAGATTTCTACTTGCTCTTTCAAGAATTATCAACCTCTTTACCCCGCCATTAATACTGAAGGATAAGCAATTCTTTTATATTGATAAACTTACTTCATTTGGGGAGTCTACAGCTTTGATATTGGCTACATACGAAATTTTGGAAAGTGTTAAGACCAATCAGATTGCTAAAAGACCAGCACATCTTAAAGCTAAATATAGTTTCCCTGACCGAGATCCAGATTGTGACACATTCGAGCTTTTTACGCCTCCACCCATATATGGAACTGTGTTTCGATTGGCACTTAATGAAATAGGCTTGTATGGTACATATCTACAGGAGCTTGAAAAACGTAACAAGAATAAAGAAAATGACAGCACTAAGTAATATTTAACATGCATGACCCTATCAAAAAGACACCATTATATCCCGCAGTTTCTTATTAAGAGATTTGCTGATGAAGATAATATGCTTTATCTCTATGATAAAGAAAAAGGGGCTTTCGCAAAAGAAAGAAGAAGTCCCAAGTCTGTATTCTTTGAGATGAACCGGAATACCTGGTACTTTGACGGAATGCCAAACGATAATATGGAAAAACTTTATGCCGAACTTGATGAAAAGTTTTCAAAAGATCTTGTCGAAATAACACGTACAGGTATTATTACCGAAGAAGCCTTAACATCTATATTGGTAATGGCATCATCTATGAAATGGCGCTTGCCGGCAAATGATAATCTTTTTGACACCAAAGACAAGGAGTACCCATATGATAAACTTCCTGTAAACATAGTAATTAAAAAAGACGATGGTTCCGATCACACAGAAGCACTGGATCATCTATTGAATTCTGAATTGTTCAGGCATACCAAAAAATTAATATTCCCATTTCTCCCTTTCTATGACAATCTGAATATAAGTGAGGAAAGATTACTTCGAGTTCACCATAATAGTTATGTAAACTCTAATCCAAATATTAAATCGATTTTAGGAGATGTCCCCTTAATAGAAAGCGACAGTAATAATCTTGATGATTTTGGAAATTTTATCTTACCCCTAGGTAGTAATGATACCTTTATCTGTAATGATTCCCAAGTAAAACGTGTACAACATATCGCATTCTATGTAAATAAGGACCTGGCAATGTTTCATCAGGCACAGAAATATGTTGTGTGTAAGGATAAAGAACATCTTCAATCAATCATTGATGCTTACGCCCATCTTCAAACAATAGGACAAACAGAAATTATAAATCGTTATGTGTTCCAGTTTGTATAAGGGTGATTGTGTTATTTAAGGACGGAGCAAAAATGCTCCGTCTTTTTTTATGCTCATACTTAATCCTCAAAAGCACATTTATTCCTCCAGTGCCATCCAACACAATAAAAAAGCTTTAGCAGGATGTCTTAATAAACCATCCAGAAAAACTACCCAATCTTATCCCTCAACAAATGTTTTTTAGTATCGTTTACGTGGCTACCATAGCCACAATATTTTAAGATACTAAAACCCCATATTTATAAATTCTGCAAAATGTAATTGCAGGTTTTGTAATCACAAGGCCATTTACTCAATGCCTTTTTCACGTGCTTCCACATGATTTTTTATTCAAGAACCGGTATGCTGTTTTGTTCCATTTCAAGAGCAAAGGTATTTCCGTGTTCTTAACGCAGGAACAAGGTCGTGCCCTCTTGGTTTGCAAAAAAATCTCCACCCATTCGGGTCGTATTTTTTTGACAAAACCTTGTTCCTGCTAAACACTAACCTTTTTATGCTCGTGAAACGAAACAAAGCATACTCCGGCTCTTTAGACGAATAAAAAAAATGTCAGAAATGAAAAAATACAGCATTGGAAATGGCAAAAGAGTGAAACGAAACTTCAGCACCTCCTCTCATTGCCGAATAAATCAAGGAAAATTAAATCAGAACAAAATTAATAACGCAAAAAAGTAGAAATCATGAACATTACAGGAAGACTGACAAGAGATGCGGAAGTACGCACAACGTCACAAGACAAACAAGTAGTAAACTTTTCAGTAGCGACCAACGACAGCTACCGTACCAAACAAGGCGAGCGTGTAGAGCAAACAACCTATTTTGATTGCTCCTATTGGATAACCCCAAATGTAGCCAAGCTACTTACAAAAGGCACTTTGGTGGAACTATCGGGAAGAGTAAGTACAAGAGCGTGGACAGGCAATGACGGAGAGCCAAGAGCAGGACTAAATTTCCATACATCAAACATAAAATTACACGGAGGTAGCAAAAAATCGGAAACGGCACAAGCTACTACAGGCACAAACAATAATAAGACAGAAGACGACCTCCCATTTTAACAACGAGTATTCAATCATTTTTTAACATCAAATTTTAAGCATTATGGCACATAATATCAATTTCAACGAGAGAACAGGACGTTATTCATTTTTTAGCGTACAACAAAAAGCGTGGCACGGTTTGGGGCAAATCGTGGAGCAATACCCGACAAGCGAAGAAGCTATCAAGCACGCAGGGTTAGATTACGAAGTCGTAAAATCCCCACTGTTTACCAAAGGTTCGGGCATTATCGAAACTGCTAATGATATAGAGATAGGCAGTAGTGAATTGGAAGTACCCAACTATTTTGCCAACATACGTACCGATAACAATTCAGTATTAGGAGTAGTTGGCAAGGATTACCACATAGTACAAAATCGTGAAGCCTTTAATTTTTTTGATGCTATTGTAGGCGGTGGCGAGGGTATTCTCTATGAAACCGCAGGAGCATTAGGAAACGGAGAACGTATTTTTATCACAGCCAAATTGCCTGACTATATCCGTGTAGGTAATGGCGATGATGTTACGGAAAAGTACATTTTCCTAACCACTTCGCACGATGGTAGCGGAAGTATCACAGCCGCATTTACTCCTATCCGTATAGTTTGCCAAAACACCTTAAACGCTTCGTTACGCACTATGACCAATGTAGTCCGTATCAAACATACTTCGGGAGCAAAACAACGTATTGAGAATGCCCATAAGATTATGGGACTTGCCAATACATTGAGCAACCAATTAGAGGGCATTTTTAATGAGTGGGCAAAAGTAAAGGTAACAGACCAAGAGGTTAAAAAGCTAATCCAATTGGCACTTTGCCCGAATAAGGAAACCTTTGATTTGCTAAAAAAAGGTGCTATGGATGAAATTTCCACAGTGTTCAAAAATACCGTTGAGGATGCATTTGCATACGCAATGATAAGCGATACACAGCAAATGGACACAACAAAAGGCACTTTGTTCGGAGCGTATAATGCTGTTACAGGCTACTATCAGAACGTGAGAAATTACAAGAATGACGAAGCCAAATTACAAAGCATTGTATTGGGTGGTACTGCTCAACTCAAATCACAGAAAGCATTTGAATTGTGTAATGGTTTTGCTTTAGACGGTGCAGAAATCCTAAACCTTAATTAATTAACAACAGGCTACCGCCTTAAACGGTGGTAGCCTCATAAAGCTATGCAAGTAACAGATTTAAACGGTTGCCCCATTGAGATAACAAACCTTAAAGAAGCCATTAAAATGGCTAGGCAATACAAAGAATACCGCCACGAAGACAAAAGTTTTTCTGAGTTCGACAAAAGACAAAAAGCTTATTGGATAGATATGTACGAAAAACTGACAGTAATCAAAAAGCAATCTTCAACAATTAAAATTTCAGAACGATGAACACAAATTTTTTCAATCAGATACAGCAGTTGGACTTTACAGGAGTTTTACAACTGAACATTTCAAAAGGAATAGAAAGTAACCTAATTGTAACAGTATTGCTCAATAACGAACAATGCGGAGATAGTGCCAAAAACGGTATTCCCCCATTAACATTTAACGCCACGCCCCAAGAATTTGACGAGGGATTTTTTGAGCAGATAACCACACCTATACAAAAGGTATCGGGCTTAATGGTGGATATGGAAAAATTCCTAAAGCAATTGGAAGAAGTTAAAAAGCATTCCGCAATAGAAAAAGAAAAAGCCGACAGGCAGAAGAAAGAACAGGAAGCCAAAGACAAGAAGTTTAAAGATGCTATGGCAAAGGCTGACGAACTCGAAAAAGAGGGCAAATTCCGTGAAGCGTGGATGAAAGTACCCGATATAACAGAGTTTCCCGAAAAAGCGGACGAGATACGAAAACGCAAAACATCATTATCCGACAAGTTTGCCACACCGAGCCTTTTCGGAGCAATGGAAGAAGCAACACCCGAACCGCCAGAGGAAGCAGTTACTGGCGATTATCCTATTGATGAAGCGGACGAAGAAGAACAGTATTAATAATTAAAACGAGCAATATGTTATTAGCAACCCAATTAGAGCGAGTTTTCATACTCAAAGATAAAGGACAGGACATTAGACTGACCGACCCCGAACCACGTTGGAGCGTGGAAGCCGTAATGAATTTTTACGCTAATATGTACCCGATTTTGACAACAGCAAAAGCATCTGCACCGCAAATTAAAGATGATGCAGTAGAATACAAATTTGAGAGCGTAATGGGTACGAAAGGTTAAACCAAAATTATAAAACAATGAATTATGCAACGCAACATCATATCGGGAACTATCAGCATACCCGAACAGAAACGACAACGGCAATTGCACCGACAGTTGTGCGAGTTCGCCAATTGGCTACAAAGACCAAAAGATGCAAACCAAGTGCAGAAAGACAAGCAGAAATCCGTACCGATAGCAATGCTACCAATGGTATTCTAAAGTGTACGTTTCTGCCAAAACTGAAAACAGCACAATCCGTACAGGCTTGTCAGAAAACGGAGAGGGATTTTTACAATTCCCTTTCCAAACTTGCCGAGCATTACAGCATTGAACCAATGCAGACCAAGGATTTTGAGTTTCCATACAATATAACATTGGCTATGTGGGATATGGAAACCAAAGTAAAACATACCAATATCAATTGGGATAGTTTCAAATTGGTACAGGACAGTAAGAAAATCTACTTCACAAGTGAGGAACGATACAATACAGGTACAACCCTTTATTATATTCCTATAGCACCACTTTATCGGATGCTAAAAGACCCGAAGCGTAAAAAGACTGCACAGCTTTTAATATCAGTATGTAGTTATCTGTACCATATTGCCGATGTGCCGTATTACAGGCAGGAAGAAAGTTATCTGTATTGGCTGTACGAAATGATGAACGATTGGGTAGAACAGGACGAGGAAACGGACGAAACAGAAACATATAGAAGTGAGTTGAGAAATACCGAATACATTGGCGATAAAATAGAACAAAAGCTATTTAACCGTAGCAATCTAAAGGTATTTGAACAGCGTTTGAACCGATTTAAAAGCGTTGATATGTTCGACAGGGAATGCCATAAGGTGTCTTGCAATGCGTTTGCCCTTATTACAGAATATCCGAACGCAAGCATTTTCCGAAACGCACCATTGTCCGAACAAGACCCTTATGATGATTACGAAAACGAAGCAATCGGAATGGAAAAGTACATTTCATTTATTGCAGATACCAAAGGTTGGTTATACGGAAGCCTTTCCGATACCATCAACAATGAATTTAACGAGTACGGAGCAATGGAAGAACCAACCATTTCCAAGCGATTTGACGGAAGTGAAATACCAACAACAAATCTCGATTTTGAGAACCGCTTGTTTGCCTTATTGGATGACCTCTGCACAATATTAGACGACTATAAAACAACAGAAAAATGAACAACGTTAACGATATCACCGAAAATTTTGGCACATTGTACCACCCAAAATCCGCTTTGGTTTTCTATGAAACTATAGGCACAAATACCGATCTGTACGTGGAGCATTTTGATATGGACAGCAACGGAATGCCTATCAATGCCCACCCACTAACGGTAAAAGAAGCCAATATTTTAGCAAAGTCCTTACAGACCGATGAAGAAAAGAACCAAGCCTTTTTAAAACCGAAGGGAATATTGCCTACAAATATCCTGCATATCAATCCGAATGCTGAAAAATGTACGGTACTTTGGTACACCAAAGCACAGCAACGGAAACTGTATTTTGTGGATAGTTTGGGCATACCCAACGGAAAAGCACAAGTACCGCCAATGCTTTGGTTGGCGAGCAAAAGCAGTCTTACCGTATTTGCTTTGGCAAATGACAGAAGACCCACCGAGAAAACGCTATTGCATTATGCACCTTTTTTCAATATCTACGAAAAGGGCAATGTATGTATGGGTACGGTGAGTATTGACATTAAAAATTCGGCTTCGGTTGAGGAATTTATACAGGCGTGGGAACATTATTTTTTCAATTCTTATTTCAGTCATTCATTATGCGAAAACTTAACGAAAAAAAATATTGTAACCCTTTGGAAAGACCTTATCAATACGGATAAACCCTTTCCTAAAGAGGTATTGAAAAAGAATAATAAAACCCTTAAAAATATATTGTGATGAATACAGAAAAAACAGCAGTTCATTTTACGGACAACTATTTACTCAATCCTACCAACCCGATTTCGGTAAACCTCATCGGAGCAGGTGGTACAGGCTCAAAAGTATTGACCGCCTTAATGGAAATAAATGAGAGTTTGATAGCATTGGAACACGCAGGGTTGCAAGTCCGCCTTTGGGATGATGATGTTATCACGAGTGCCAATTTGGGCAGACAGCGTTTTGCAGAAAGTGAAACAGGATTATACAAATCCGTTGCTTTAATCAATCGTTGCAACCGTTGGGCAGGTACAAATTGGAAAGCCAAAACGGTAAAATTTGAAAAAGACAATTTTGGCAGATTGCCCGAACAAGCAAGGGCAATCATTACCATTACTTGTGTGGACAATGTACAGGCGAGGTTTGGCGTTGCTGAAATTCTTAAAGAAATAAGTTACCGCAGACACTACCAAGATGAGCCGAAGTATTGGTTGGATTTTGGCAACAGCCAAGATACAGGACAAGTGCTACTATCTACTATCGGAGAGATAAAGCAACCCAATTCCGAGAAATACCAAATGGTGGCAAGCCTGCCATTTGTTACCGATGAATTTGGCGAATTGCTGAAGCAATCCGAACAAGAAGACAACACGCCAAGTTGCTCCCTTGCCGAAGCATTGGAATACCAGGACTTGTTTATCAATTCCTCATTGACACAAATGGGTTGTTCTTTGCTGTGGAACTTATTCCGCAGAGGAATGACCGAATACAAGGGATTTTTTCATAATCTGAAAGATTTCCGTACCCACCCGATAAAAGTCGCCTGACCCGAAAAATCGGGCGGGCAAAAATGCAATTCCTCACTTTGGTCGGAAACGCATTTTTGCATTTAGAATAGGTGCAACCCCCTTGTCAAAATGCACCACTACACAATTCCCTTTCCTTACATTTTACCAAACAGGTTGCGAGTTTTTGCTTGGGATATTTAGTATCCCATTTGTTGTATTTAGCACTGACTTCTTTTCTTTTCACACAGCGACCAAAGAAAAGAAGCAAAAGAACGTCGCATGATTAGATTTGATCGTCACATTAAAAATTGCGCCATATTATTTTTTAAATTTGACTATATCCTAAATAAAATAGACAATATGGAAAAAGCAGAAAAAATAAAGCAATTATTATTAAATCAATTTGAACAGGATTTATTTGAAGCTTCACTTGCTAGCCTAAATGATCGAACAAACAAACTTCGCTTTAATAATTTTGCATACTCTATAAGGGAGTTATCACGACATTTTTTATATAACCTTGCACCTGAAGAACGTGTGAAAAATTGTGTTTGGTTTAGTCCCGAAACTACTGACGGAAAGCCTACAAGAAACCAAAGGATTAAATACGCAGTTCAAGGTGGAATAGAAGACGCTTTATTAGATAGCTGGGGATTTGATGTTGACGAACTTAAAGACATGATAAAGGAGGTAAAAGAAACAATCAATACTTTAAGCAAGTACACTCATATTAATCCTGAGGTGTTCGATATTAGCGATTCTGAAGTTGAGCGTATGAGCCAAGATGTACTTAACTCCTTCATTGCTTTAGTAGAAACAATTGAGAACTATCGTGAAGATCTTAAACAATTCCTTGATGGACATATTGAAGAGCATATGATATCATCCGTTGTAACTAATTTTTTTGAGAATGTTGATCGGCTCGCACCTCATCATTCATTGGAATATAGTGAGGTGTCAGAATATCATATTTCAGAAATTAATGAATATGAAATTGTAGTGGAAGTCTTTGGAGATTTACATGTGATTCTTGAATATGGATCTAATAGAGAAAGACGTGAAGGTGATGGATTAGACTTGCCAGAAACATTTCCTTTTGAAACGAAGATACGCTATCAAATCGATGATGATTTTCCATCCACTAAGTTTGAGGTTGATGATTACGATGTAGATACTTCAAGCTGGTATGGAGATGATGAAGATGAAATATAGTCTTAAGCGTTGAAAATCAATTTCTTAAAATCCATAGTATCACTACCAACAAGAAGATAACTTGAAAACCCTATATTTAAAATTGCCTTTCCTACTTTCTCATCATCAATATCACTATGGGCAATCAGTTTTATGGTTGGATATTTTGTCCTCAATTCTTGAAGCTGTGTCAGCACATTCTTGTCGTAAAAATCAAGGTCAATAATGCAAACATAGGGAAGTTCATTCAATGAAAACAATTGCGATAGTCCATCTTCAATGCTTTCCGAACGAAATAAGACTTCAGTTCCTGAAGCGACAAGGTCTTGGCAGATACCATTTAAAATAGGGCTTTTGTCGTTGATAAATGCGAGAGTGATTTTTTGTTGTGCTGTACCAGTTTCCATAATATTGTCAGATTTTGAGTTAATGGAGTTTCCTGCACAAAAAAGAAAGCGCAGGCAACTACACTTACCGCACATTGAGGTACTGGTATACCCGACAACGAATAAGCGAGCGCCCACGCCTATGGCATGAGCGTTCTTCCTTATCGTCCCGTTGTCTAAAAATTACCAGTTTTCAATGTGGGACTTAAAGTAAAAACACTTTAAGATTCTATATTTTATATAGCAAATATACTAAACTCATTCCTTTTTGAACAGATATAAGATACAAAAGGTTACCGTAAGCCTGTTTTATTGACTATATAATTCTGTTCCAAGATAGTCAGGATATCACTTTCCTTGTAGATGATCTTTCCGCCAATCTGTATAAATGGCAATATATTATCATCACGGTACTGCTGTAAAGTCCGTTTGCTGATATGCAATAACCGGCACAGATCTTCGCCCGATAAGTAAATCTCTCCATTCATTACAGGACGATAGTTTTTCAATATTTCTTCAATGCGGCCTCTTAACTTCATTATCATTTCCTGATGAGTAATGATTTCTTCATTTTCATTCGTCAATAAATCCATTTTCAGTAGTATTGTACGGCTGTCCGGCTTCGAGCAAAGCCTGTATGTCCGAAAGTTTGTAATAATTCTTGCGGTTCAGTTTGGAATAAGGTAATAAGCCTTTGTCCTTGTAGGTTTGCAAGGTCCGTTTGGTAATGTTCATCATCAAACACACTTCCTGGTTATCGAGCCACTTTTCTTCTTTGAAAATCGGTGTGTATTTTTTCGTTGCGTTTTCGGTCATTTTCAAAAGTTCCTTCAACTCATTTTTCATTCCGTCCAATGCGGATTTTTGTATTGCGATAACTTCCATAGTTTGCTTGTTTTTTCCGTGGAAGTCTAAATTAAAGAGGCTTAATGCAGTGTTGGGAGTTGTGGTATTGATTGGCTTTGAAAGGAAGTGTTTGGCTTAAAAATAGGATTCAATTTTGTTTACAATGCGTTTTATTTAATCAGCCCCAATTGTTTAGCAATGTCCATTGTCATTTTGCTAAATGGTCTTTTATGGATATCTTTTTCTTTGGTATAATTACCTACAATTACTCTATCAAAATCATTTTGACTTAATGATAATTTTGAAAAGCTCTTTTGAAGAATATCTTTGAAACTCTCATTATAAATTTGGTTCTTGACAATCAATTCTGCTATAATATCCTTTTGAGTATCGTGAATTTCTTTTATACTGAACATATTTTGTAGCGATTGATGACCAGCTACTGTTGTAGAGACATCATTAAATAGAATTTCAATACTTTCAGCATCTTTCGTCACTAAATAATCACATTCGGAAGACTTAGTGATTTTAAAGTTATAATCGGATTTTGATAGTTTTGATGTGATATCTGTATAAAGAAAAAAATTGATTGGTGTAGAACTTTTTCTTTTGTTACAAGAAGCACAACAGGGATATAAATTAAATAACGAAATGCTCAAAAACGGAAAATCACTTTTAGGATAGTGGTGGTCAACTTCGAGTCTTGCGTCAATTTCGTTGTTCTTTTTAGTGATAACAACAGTTAATTGAGAATTACAATAAACACAAGATTTTATTCCAATCTTCCTAAAATATTTTGGATAAAATTTATCTCGGCAATTTGTATAGTTAAGGGCATTTTGAATAAAATGAGTTAGTTGTTTTTTCATGGGCTTGAGTACTCCATTAACCGTCTCAAAACGGGAATTTGTAGGTAATGGCCCAACTATTCCTTTGATAACTTCTATTTCTAAAGGGCTTTTTGTTAAAAATGAAATATCTTGAAATTGAGTAATGATGTTGTTAAGGTAAGTTTGTTCAGCTTGATCAAATATGTTTGCGTTAATTGCCTGAAGTTTTTGCAGTGCAGAACTTCTTTGTTCTTCTATTTCTACTTTAAAAAATTCTTGAACACTTTTTGCTTTATTTATATGTAACGAAATCATGATTATTTGTTTAATAGTTTAGTTAGCTTGTCAATTTGTGATTGAATGAAATTGGTTTCATCATTTGGAAATGCTTGACTGTAAAGTTCCATTAAACTATTATACAAAACAGGTTCACCAACTATTGATATAATAGAAGAGCATTGACTTTGATCTATCTCTTTGTATCTAGAATTTTCAATTTCAATAGATTTAATCTCGCCTTTTATTATAGCAATTTTATTTTTTTCGGTCTCTTCATTTAATAGACCGTTGAGTGATTCTATCTTTTTATTATTAATCTTCAATGTGAGACTTTCAATAACCAATTTTATTTGACTTTTTGCCCATTCCCCCATAAACCCCTTTTGCATAAAAAAGTCATTTGCTAAGAGGTCGTGTACATTTGCTCCAAAGGTTTCGTTGCCTTCTATATAAGGCTCTCCTTTGATTAATTTCAAAACAAAAGCATTCGGAATGTCTGATAAAATATATGGTGAGTGCGTTAAAAAAGTTATGTTTAATCCTTTAATGTGTTTTAAATTTTCAGGATTAATTTTACCAATATAATCTAATAGATCAGCAATATATGTCCTTTGCCATTCAGGGTGATAATAAAGTTCTATTTCGTCTAATATGATGTTGATATAGTTGTAATGAATTATTTTTTCGGACTCTTCTGCTTTTTCTTCCTTTAGCTGTTCAACAGAATTGAGGTTAATAAGATGATATACAATAGAACTAATACTATGTGTTTTTTGTTTTTCTCCAGAACTTAAAGAACCAAATGAAGAACCATCTTTTGGGACTATGTTAATATAGAAAAAAGAAGGAGGTGACATCATAAAGGTATTCACCATAAATGATTCTTTTTTCTGTATCTCCTGTATCTTTTTTGACAATCCATCAATTTCTAAACTGAAAGGTTTTTTAAAATCGAGATTCGGTAACAAGGTCTGATAATATTTTAAGTAAAGAATAGCTCCTTTTACTTTGAAAACGGCGTGACTGTCGCTTTCTTTTATTCTTCTGATATACGCATTTATATTTTTTATATTTCTTTCTTTCGGTTCTCTATATCTTTTGAATATTTTATAATCAGAAAAAGCCATTTTAATGAGCTTCTTATGAATGTACGAAAGTGTAACATTCACAAATAAATCATTATTAAGTTGTTGTTCTGTTATTTTAAATCCAAAATGTTGCTGAAAGGCTTCAATTAATTTTTCTCTTACTGTTGAATCTATGGGCTCTTCTAGGGTTGCATTAGGATTAGGATTGTATGACAGTTCCAAAGCAGATGCAATTTTATTGTTTACAATATTGCGTAAACTGTTTTCTTCTTGTCCTTCGGTTATAGGTTCAAGAAGATTGGCTAATAATCTTCTTGTGAGCAAATATTTTTCTTTATTGATGTCAATAATACCATCGGTTCGCATTGGATTTAATACAATAGGTGTCTGATATCCGTCGTTTTTGTGAAATAAAGGATTAATCCAATCTCCAATTTCTAAAGAATTCAAAGCAAAGTGAGAGTAATTAACAACTATCGTATAAAAGAACTGTTGTAAGTCATCAATGCTTTTAATCTCTTGCTTTGACACATTCGCGACAAACTTATTGTTTTTTCGTTTATAGGTTTGTTGATAAACATTACCTTCTTTAAAAACAACATTTATTAGAGTATTCAAATCAACAGAATACAAAAGTTCAAAATCTAAAAATTTAAAAGGTTTCCGTTTTCTACGGTTCTCATCTTCTAATAAATTTAGAATACTTCCAATATTGTAATTTGCCCAGTATAGTAATTCTATTAAAGTACTTTTACCTGAACCGTTTCCACCTACAACAGCATTAATGTTAATTGGAATATTATTTATTGAGGTTTTAAGTTCATATAAATTGACATCGGTTTTAGGTATGTATTCTACCTCTGAAAAGTCATTTTTCCGAAATTGATACTCATTTCGGAATTGGTAAATTTGATTTTTTTTTAAATTTTTTGAAGCATCTAAAGTCAATAAAGAATTTTTACGAGTGTCTTTGGTTGGTAGCATTTTACCAACATTAATAGCTATAATTTTGAAGTTTTCTTTGTTACTCATTCTGTACCATAATTGTAATTATTAGTGATCTAAATTACATTATTTTTTCCTCTACAGTGAGATCATAAAGGTTTAATTAATCATTCTTGTACTATAAAAGTGCTAGATTTGCTCAATTAGCTTTATATTTTTACCGAAAACTCGTAATATCTATACCATCTACTATATAAATTTGAATAATTGCTGTTTGATGAGTTTCAATTATTGTTCTACCGAATACTTTCCACTGCTGCCTTCTGCTTTTCCATTTCTTTTTTCTCACGAGAATAAACCCAAAGCGACAAAAGTCCAAATATTATCAGGGCATAAGCTATCCATTTACCAACCTTTTCAATAAATTTAATGGCAACCGACTTTTCATAGGACGAAAAGCCCTCAGCTCCCATTGGACCACGCCTGTAAAACTTTCTCCGGTTGATCCAATAACGAAGTCCCAAGCCTGCAAACACAAATATTATCCCAATAACCAATGATGCAACCATATCCTCACATTTTTAATTTCACAACTATGAATTTAAGAAATATTGATGAGCCAGTAAAATACTCCTAATCATATTGCTTTAAATATAAAACGGCTTACCAATCAGATAAGCCGTTTTTATGAACTGACATACTACTTTTAATCACTACTGTTAAACTGAAAGCTCAATTGCTTTTCGTTTCCGAAGCTGTCCGAAATCCAAACCTCAAAGGATTGTGATACGGCAGATGTTGACGTATAGTACAATCTAAACTGCTCTGTCGGTAAAGGGTATAAATCGTTCGGCAGATATGGCGGTTCATCGTAGTATTGCAACGTTCCTTGTCCGTCAAACTGAAAGTAACGGAAAAAATACTGCGTGTTGCTGTAATTGCCTTTACGCTGTATGGTAATGCGTATTTCAACCGTTTGCCCGTTGGCTACATCTTTTGGAACAGGCATCACGTTTACCTCAAAAGGGAAATCGTTCTGTATTTCGAGTTCATCATCTTTGCTACAAGATACCAAAGAAACCGAAGCTGTGAGGATTGCCAGCATTACATATATCGGCAGTAATCCTATTCTGAATTTATTGAATATTCCTATCATTGTTTTAAGTTTTAAAAATTAAACCTTAATCCCACACCTGCAGACGGTCGGAACTGTTGTAAATCCGTACCCCATAAAACCTTTGTACGCCCTTGCAGGACTAACACAAAACGGTCTGACAGGTACGTTTCAAAAGTGAGGCGACCACCTGCTCCGTATATAAAATTATCCTCGCTCAAAATCTTTGCTCCGTCATATAACATTGTTTCGCCACGATTGATACTTTCATAACCGACTACGCCTGTTATCCCGAAGTTCAGTGTGATATTCTTACGAACATCACCCAGAAGGAAGAAGCTGTAACCACCCTCGGCAGTATAAGTTTCCTGCTGTATACGGAGGTCTTTATAATCGTGGTATTGGTGTGTGTATTCCAACGCCCAAAGCTGGTAATTTCCATTTTTTCCGTTCACGGTCATTCCGATGTTGAGGTAATAATCATTACCGATTTTATCATCGGATAATACGCCTGCACTTATTTCCAATCCTTTCTGTTTTGGAAGCATTCTTTGTGCCTGTGTAGCAGTGATGGCCATAAAGATGAGCATCACGGTATAGATATACTTTTTCATAAAATTGCTTTAAAAGGTTATTAAAATTTCAGGTGCATATCATTAACCAAACGAGCCTTGATTAAATCGGAATTTTCTATCTGGAGTGTCTGATGCCTGCCCCCGTTTTTTTCGAAAATCTCAATCAGCAGTACTTTGTCATCGGCAATCGTAAATTGATCTAACAGGAACACGTTTTGTTCGGTCGATTTACCGCCAATCTCCTCCAATGGCTTGTAAGTGCGTAACGGTATCAGCGGGCGTTCCTGTACTACGGTACGTTTGGCTATCTTTTTATCCACTACTTTGAAATTGATAAAATCAATCTGAAACGGCACATTGGTACGGTTTCTCAATTCCGTATGGAAATAGTATTTGCCGTTATGTATGTAAATGCCTTTAAGAATAAACTGTATACCGAAACTCTTAGCCCCGATATGTTTTACAATGCGTTTGTCTTTTTTGTAAATGGTTTCCAAAAGCAAACCCGCCAATGATGGCGAATTGTTGCCCAATTCCTCAAAAAGCACATCGTTTCCGTTAGCTTTATCAACTGCTTTTTGCATTGTAAGTAGGTCATAGCTCAACACTTCGGGATAGGAACTGTAATACACATTGAAACTGTAAAAACGTCCGTCATTAGTAATCACAGAAAAATTGGTTTCAGCTTCAAAATCCCTTACCGTTGCTTTTACACGCAACACGTTTTCCGCATCTTCCGCTTTCCCTGCAATCAGGTATTCGCTTCCCAAATCCACGTAACGGATAGCGGTCGGGAAAATCAGGTGTGAAGTCTTATCATAGGTAACTTCCATTTTATACGGTTCTATCTTGCCCAACGCAAGCGGAGTTTTTGCCTTTGTACTGTCCTGTGCATAAGATTGTACGGCAAGGCCGAGTATCAGGGCGATTGCCCAAAAGGTTTTAAAATGATTTTTCATTATTTTATTTATTTGAGTTCAACATTATTTTTTAGGTACAAGAAAAACCTGATGTCCTGCTTTCAGCGTAACTTTTGGGGTTCTTACCTTTTTGGCGAAATAGCCCGAAATTCCCTGTACCACTCCTTTGCTTAAATCTGCGGCAACCTGTTGTCCGGCATTCTGTGTGAGCATTACGCTCGTTCCACCTGTCTGGCTCATATTGCCTGCCATTTCGGTAAGGGCATTCATTTCGGGTGAATACGGAACATACAAGCCTTGCTGCCCGTCCAAATCGTAAATGGTTATATCTACCGGGATGATATTGCCCTCCATTTCTATCGAGGTAATTTTTAGTTGTAATCTCCCACCTTGAAATTTGGCATTAGCCGTTACAATCGTTCCTTTTGGAATGGTATGTTGTGGTGTTTGGGCAGGCTCTAACAATCGTAAACGCACACCCGTTTCGCCAACTACTGTTTGAGCATCGTGTACACAGGCTTTGATACTGTTTTTCGGTTGTATCACCTGCTCAACAGAACCGGCGGTATAAAAACCTCGGTTCTTTGTTTGGCTCCAATCGGCTAAAAAAGCACTGTCCGTAGGCTCACGGTACAGGGCTGATACGGCATTCTTTCTTGCAGGCGTAAACGATACAAAATGCTCTTTTTGGTTAGTGCCAGCAGCACTAAAAGCATCCGGAACAGCACCATTAGCAGGTGTTACATTTTCGGTATTCGTATTTTTCGGAAGATACTTTGCTGCCATTTCATAGGATTTCTCCATTAGTTTAAGTTGGTCATCTACGGTAGCAACGGGTGGCACATCTTTTTCAGCCAGCTTTTCTTTCATTTCGTCCAATTGCCTGCGGAGTTCCATTGTTTCCGAATTGTTGTCCTGATAAAAAGAACCTAATGTGCTTTGCGCATTACGGTAACTGTTTACTGCCGGATTACCGTTCCTGCCCGAATTTCTGCCGCCGCCATAGCTGTTGCTTTGGTCTTCTTCAGGAAGTTGTTCATCAACTGGCTCTTCTTTGTCTTCGGTATTCCAATAATCAGAAAGCGTAGTTAAAGCATTACGCTTTTCCTGGTCTTTGCTTTCCAGCATTTCCTGCTCATACGCCTTGCCTTTGTCGGCAGGCATTCCGGCTCCCGTAGCTTCTGGTACTGCATCGTTCAGCCCGATGTTTTCAATCGCTTTTTTATCTTCGGACGGTTTAAATATGAGGTACATACAACCCACGAATACAATCGCCATCAAACCAAAGATTAGGGGCTTTTTGAGCTTCTCCTTATTATTCTGTGTGCCGTCTTGCAGCACATCAGCGGTTGCTGTCGGGTTCCCTTCCGTTACCCGAACAACCGATTTTTTGTTCTCATTTTCTTTCATAAATCTTATTTTTTAGAATTGTTGATAATGTGTCCTGTAATCTTGCAGGGCTTTCACTTTTTTTGAGGACAGGGTTTTCGATATGCTCAATGATTATATCGTTACCGGATTTTGAGGTATCATACATTACTTTGCCAATCACCGCCATGGTAAGCAGCAGGTAACCTACAAAGAAGTACAGCGTATATTGGTACTGTTTGCGTAGGGACAATGCCCGCCAGCGTTCGTCCAGCTTGTCAAAATATCTGTCCATAATTGCTCTTAATTTTTTCATACCGTTTTCTGTTTTAGAGCTTGAAACGCTTAGGGCTTTTACCTGCCTTTTGTTTTAGTTCATCATTGACCAAAGCGACTACCTCAGCCGCTTTGGGTGCAGATATTACAGACAGGTTTGTCAGTTCCGATTTTTTCAGCAGTTGCCCAAATTGGTCTTTCCTTGCCACCTCCATTTTATTGAGAGAGAATTTCCCGTTCAGGTATTTTACCCACATACTACATTCGACACGGGGCTTGTCATCGCCCGACCATTGCAGATAGCCTGTCAGCAATAAATCTTGTTTGGGTAAACTGTCTGTACCTTTTTGGCAGCTTTCGATGTAATCGCTGATGGTGTCTTTCAACCTTCCGGCATACGCACCCTGCGTATGGAAATAGCCGTTATATCCTTTGTCGGTAAGGATTTTCGCAAACGTGTTTAAATCTGATAATGTTTCCATAAGATTGTTTTTTAGCGTTCGATGACTTCAATATCCCTGTTTTCAACCACTGCAAATTTTTCAATGTTAAAGCCTTGCGGGTTATTGTCGGAACGGACGGAGTTCACGAGATAGCAGGAAGTAATCAGGTTACGCCTGGTTACATTACTCGAACGGATAATAAATTGTTTGGCATAGGTGCGCACCGCATAAGGATGGGTGTCGAAATTGCACACGACACTATCGACTTCGATGCGTTGCTGAACATTACCTGAAATAATTCTGTTGTAATAACCCTTTTCAGATAAGTCTTTGTAATAGTCAAAAGCACTTTTATCCGCAAGGTTAAATGCCCTCCTCATATTGCTTTCGATAGCATTTTTATCCGGAGCGAGTGTAAAAAAAAGCTCGTGAAAACGTCTGACGTGTTCCCTTGCTTCCACAGGTCGGTTGATGCTCGCATCTTGCGACAAGGCAAGCATCAAAGATTTGCCGTTATCCAATACATAGATTTTTTGGCGTTGTTCTTCTGCAAAGTGGTAGGACTGCCATACGGCATATCCTACCACGCCAATGCAGAGAACCGCAAACACAATGGCATATAATCTTATCTGCCTAAAGCTGTTTTCGATATTTCTTAGAGTTTTAAATTCCATTTTTTAGAATGATTAATTGTTTATTTATTCATCAGTTTGCCGCCGATGTTTCCAACTGTGGAACCTGCACCTGCTCCGGCGATGTTCCCTGTTTTCATTGCAGCTTGGTTCACGTTGCGGGTAAAGTTTCCTGCGCCTCCGGCTTGGATTACCCAACCTGTCACTGTAGGAATTGTGAAGTACCCGATGATGCCGATAATCATAAATATGATGTACACTGTATTGCTCGTATCAGGTATGTAGGTCGGATCGGCAAGCATTGCTATATCCCTTTCCAGTATGAGGGATTGTATTCTTGCCAGCATCGAGCTGAACAAATCCGAAACAGGAAGCCAGAGATATACGCTGACATACCTGGTAATCCACTGTGTGAGTGTGGACTGAAATCCCTCCCAAACGGAAATAGCAAAAGCTATTGGTCCGAGTATGGAAAGGACTATCAGGAAAAATGTTCGTATGGTATCAATAACCAAAGCCGCCGCCTGAAAGAGTATTTCCAGTAAATTGCGAAACCAATCCTTTATGGCTTTCTCTATCTTGTAGGCTTGTCTGTCCATATACATTCCCGCCATTGTACCAACGTCCGATGGCGACCAGCCCAATTCATCCAGTTTTTTATCAAACTCTTCGTCTGATGCCATATAGGCGGTTTCTGGATTTCTGACCATTGCTTCATATTCCAATTGGTCTTTCTGCTGTTGCAGCTTGTTCAGGTCAAGTACTTGGTCTTCGAGTATGGTGTGGGTTCCTCTAACCACCGGACTTAATACTGCATTAATGGTTCCCAACACGATAGTTGGGAAGAACATTATACAAAGCCCCAAAGCGAAGGGACGCAACAACGGGAACACATCAATAGGTTCTGCTCGGCTTAAAGCCTGCCAAACCTTTAATGCTACATAGAACAACGCTCCCAATCCCGCTAAACCTTTAGCTACTGCCGCCATATCGCCTGCAAGCGGCATCATATCGTCGTAAAGCGAACGCAGGAGTTCGTGAAGATTATCCCATTCCATTTTACCAGTATTTTTGGTTAGAGGTTCCGTAGAGTTCAAGCACTCTTTTGGCATCGTTTTTCTTTTTCGCTCTTAGGTAGCTTACAGAAATGTTCTTATTGGTGTAGTAGCGTACAAGGCTGTGGTAATCCTTTACCTCTTTGTACACACGATCAATAATATCCATACGCTCTTTGTCGTTTAGCGAAAGGCTTGAAGAGGTTATAATTTGCTTCAATTCTTTCAGCAGTTCGGTACTTTCATTGAGTAGTGCCGAATAACCATTGCCAATAGCAACCAATTCCTGTGGTGTGAAATTTGGGTCGTTCATCATCTTGCCAAAATTCTGCACATACATTTCGGAAACATCGCCTACTAAAAGTACGGTTTGCTGCACCTTACGGGCATCTTTCACAAGGTTGTTAATAGCTTTCAGCTTGTCGTAATATTCCTTGCCCTGGTCGTAAACTTTCTTCACTTCGTTGAAGTTCTTTACTACATTGCTCACGGTGGAAGAAGTCTGTATGATTTCGTTCGCAGAGTTGATAATACCTGAAGCCAAATTTGCAGGGTCGGTTACTACCCATTGTGCTTTCGCTGACGGTGCTACGGCAAGCATTAGTGCCGTACACACCAGATACAATACTTTTTTCATTGTTTCTGAATTTTAAAATGTTAATGACTATTGATTTACTTTGTCCCGCCTTTCCATTGCGATATGCTTAATGGCGAGTTCTACGTTACCGTCCAATTCGGAAGCTAATTGCATTACTTCCATTTTTTCGGTTTCTTCGGTCGTATATGCGAGGTATTCCTCCAAACTAACTTCGGTGGCATAGACTGCCGAGTGCGTACCACCTAAGCCAATCCAAACCTCTTTGTACAGACGGCTTGCATCGTTGTTCATATTGATGGAAAGTACTTGCCCTTTCTCTTTATCCGTAAGCCCTAACATCGCCTGTATATCATCGAATTTGTTCATATACTTGCGTTGGTCTAATAGGATTTTACAATCGGAATTGTTGATGATACTTTCTTTCACAATGGGCGACTGGATAATATCATCGACCTCTTGCGTTACGACAATCGCTTCTCCGAAAAATTTGCGGACGGTCTTAAACAAATACTTGATGTATTCTGCCATTCCCTCTTTCGCTATCGCTTTCCACGCTTCTTCAATCAGGATGAGTTTGCGGATACCTTTGAGCCTTCGCATCTTGTTAATAAAGACCTCCATAATGATAATTGTGACTATGGGAAACAGGATTTTATGGTCTTTAATCGCATCAATTTCAAACACGATAAAGCGTTTGGAAAGCAGGTCTAATTGCTTATCAGAGTTCAACAGGTAATCATATTCGCCACCCTTGTAGTAGGGTTCGAGAACATTCAGGAAATTGGCGATGTCAAAGTCTTTTTCCCGTACCTGTTTTTCTTCGAGTACCTTGCGGTAATCGCCCTTCACATATTCATAGAAGCCATTGAAAGATGGATAAACATCGTCCGCTTTAATGCGTTCGATATATCCGCTTACGGCATTGGAAAGGGCAACCTCTTCCGAACGGGTTGGCGGTTCATCATCACGTTTCCAGAGTGTCAGTATCAAAGTCTTGACACTTTCTCTCTTTTCAATGTCAAACACACCATCATCAGTATAAAATGGATTAAAGGCGATCGGGTTGTCTTCCGTATAAGTAAAGTAAACACCGTCTTCGCCTTTGGTTTTTCCTTTAATGAGTTCACATAGTCCCTGATACGAATTACCTGTATCTACAAGCAATACGTGAGCTCCCTGCTCGTAATACTGCCGTACCATATGGTTTGTAAAGAACGATTTACCACTTCCCGATGGACCAAGTATAAACTTGTTCCTGTTCGTGATAATTCCACGCTTCATCGGTAAATCCGAAATATCTAAATGGATAGGTTTTCCGGTCAAACGGTCGGCCATCTTGATGCCAAATGGCGATGGCGAATTGTGGTAATTGGTTTCTTCTGTGAATAAACACAAAGCAGGTTCAATAAAAGTGTAAAAACTTTCCTCACTCGGAAAATCGCCTGCATTGCCAGGCATTCCTGCCCAATACAATGTGGCTACATCCGTAGTGTTGTGGCGTGGTTTGCATTCCATCAGTGCCAACGCACTACCGCAATCATTCTTTAGCTGTTTCAGTTCTGCCGGATCTTCCGACCACGCCATAATGTTGAAGTGTGCACGGATGGAGGATAGCCCGAAGCTGTGGGCTTCGTTCAGATACTTTTCTATCCATTCTTTGTTGATTTGGTTGGCACGGCTGTACCTTGCCAGTGAGTGCATATTCCTTGCGGACTTTTCAAACTTTTGCAGGTTGTCTTCGCTGTTATCCAAAAACAAATACTGATTGTAAATGTGATTGCAGCTTAACAGCAAACCCACAGGTGCGGCGAACGACAAACGGCAGTCGCTGCGGTCGGTGGATAGTTTTTCAAAACGGGTATCAGCCGATACCGTTCCGGGTAAATCGTCCGTATCGGACAAGGTGTGCAAGCTCAACCTTTTGTTCCCGATACGGACTTCTTCCGTTCCGAGAGCGATGTCCTGCATCGGTGCTCCGGCATCCCTTGATAGAGTTAGGTATTGTTCCAGTAATCCCTGCGTTTCTTCTGTTCCGATGATGTCATCTTCGGTAAGGCGTTTCAGGGTTATGAAACCGCTATCGTTTACGATACGCTCAAATTGTGCTACCGCTTCCATAAAGCGATGTATCGTTTCCTTGTTCCTGATTTCCTTTGGTATCAATGAACCTTTGCAAAGCGAGCTGAAGTTGCTTTGCATACGCATTCTTTCCTTAGTAGTCTTGGTTAGGAAAAGGTAGCAGTAGTGATTTAAGAACGGTCGCTCATTAAAATGGCGTTGGTAGGATTTAGCCAAAAAACTTTGGTCTTCCTTCGCCAAATCGGGAGCGTAGCTTTCTTTAATGTACCAATCCTGTTTGTGAACGACTGTAAAATCCGGTAAAGTCTTGATAGCTTTATGCCAGGCAGAATGAATGGCTTCATATTCCGCAGAAGCTACCGTAAACAGTTCTGGTAAACGAACCTCAAAGCAGGCGGTAATGTCTGCATCTTTTGAAAGAATGCAGTTGTTTTCTACTGCCAGCAAAGGAAACTTGCTTTCCAATGTGGTGGTCTTTGCTACATTTCTCATACGGCATTCTGTTTAGAAGTGAATTTTAAATAGCGGCGTACAGGCTTGCGGCAGATGATGTAGCGCGGATGCCTTTTATTGGCCGCTATCTTCATCAATCCGTGTTCTCCATATTTCCTATTCAGTGAAAAGGTTTGCCATACAATGAGCGAAGCTCCGCCTGCTCCGAGGAACAGGCAGATGTAAGAGTTTACGCCTGCCATATACAGTATCATCACGAGGATAAGCGTACCGAGCAGCCCACCTGCGAAAATGAACAGGTATTGTGCTTTCAACCCTTTAAATTCCACTGTCCTGCCAATGCCTTTGTTTATGTTATAACTGTTCATAAAGCAAAGGATTAAAGGAAGAATGAACGCAGGATGGTAGCCGCCACGATTAAGAAGATACACGCACCGAACCAGCTCGCCGCAGTTTTCGATGTGTCGGGATCGCCTGAACTGAATTTGTTGTACACCTTAACGCCTCCGATGAGCCCAACCACCGCACCGATGGCGTAGATTAGTTGGGTTGCGGGGTCGAAATAGCTTGTTACCATTTGGGTAGCCTCGTTGATACCTGCCGAACCGTTTCCCTGTGCGAACGCACCAATTCCTGACAGCATTGCCATTGCTGCCAGCAAAACTTTTTTTCTCTGTTTTTCCATAATTGAAACACATTAATTTGTTACTGTTTTCCCGCACCTTGCGGGCTTTCGAGACAAAGGTGTTTCAGAAATCAGGGCGTGATAACAAAGTGGCAGTCAAAGGAATTGTTTGGCGGTGGGTGGCGGTCTAAGGGGGATTTTTTATAACTTAGTCACTTATTATTTTTAATAAGTTAATACTATGATAGATTTTGAAATAGCAGAAATAGAAGATGCTAATCAATTTGCCCGATTATTGAATCCAAGGGTAGATTTTGCGACACCGTACATATTCTATTATGATGAAACCAATAACATCAAAACATTCTATGTAAGAGAAAATGATTTCAATTATACATTTACAGCAAACTTCGTTTTGGGTGGACTTCTACATCAGGGAGAAGTACCAGACGTACAGCCATTGATAGATAGCTTTAAATTGCAAAAAACAGCTAAGGAAGTTAAATTCAAACATATAGCATTCGGGGATTTTCTTGATTGCCTCAAATCCCAGAAGTTAAACCTGTTCTTGCACTTTTTAAAGGATAGTGATCTTTATGTGCATTATTCAAGTCTTAATATTCTCTATTGGTCGATTGTGGACATTGTAGATTCTGCTATCATGAACTCTGATGTGGCTATGAGATTAGGCCCTGGATTTGACAACCGACTAAAGAACGACCTCTATAAACTGTGTCGTCTTGAAATAGATGCCGTTATTCAACTCTTTTATACTTTCGAATATCCTAATGTTAAACCTGAGAAAATTGGTGATTTCATTGAAGCATTGAGTAATCTTTTTGAAGCATATCTTCAGTTACCTGAATTTCATTTTGGGTTGGAATCGTTACGACAGATATTGAAAGAGTCTAAAAAGAAAGGCGAACTAGCTTTTGTTATGGATGAAAAAGATTATATTCTGCTGGCAGATCTGACACATTTTTATCTTAGACCCATTTACACTTTCAAGAATTCAACTCATATATTCGATAATGAGGATTCCATCCGAGAAGCTTTGAACGGGTATAGAATGCTAGATAAAGGAGTAGAGTTTAAAAACTATTCTTTTGTTGATTCTCAGGATAGCCAATTGACACAACTATCTGATGTTTTTGTTGGTTTCATGGGTAAATACACCAATTACAGGAATACACACAATATGGAGGAAATTAAAGCGGATATCGACTCTTTCTCAGCTTTACAATTAGAAAACATGAAGTTATTTATTGATATTATTAATAAATCAGACCAGAAAAACCCCGCCTTTCTACACGCAACAGATAGTTACGAAGAGGTAATGAAATTTGGAGAGTTGTGCGAGATTATTGCTGGAAAATAACCTGTATGTCTTCAAAAGAAAGTGTACTTTTTCTTAGAGAGTGTTTTCTGTTTCAAATATAGAATTTAAAGTTTAGTTTTTTGCTTTTAAAAAGAAAAAAAATTAGGTTTCGATTAATTTTCTTTTGTAATATTCCTTTTTTCTTCTTTTTAGAGTTTCAGATTTTATCTGCTGTCTTATCTTCAAGACTTCGTTGGCTCTTCCAAAATACACATCCGCTGGAGTGAGATTCTTCAAAGATTCGTGATAACGCTCATTGTTGTAGCGGTTTACAAACACTTCCAAAGCGGCTTGCAATTCATCCGGACTGTAATAATGATGCAGTTTCACCACATTTTTCATCGTCCTGTGGTAGCGTTCAATCTTGCCTTGTGTCTGTGGATGAGCGGGTTTTCCGTGGATTTGCTTCATGCCGTGATTATCGTGTAAATAATCCTTTAATTCCTCGGTAATATAGCAAGAACCGTTGTCCGATAGAAGTTTCGGAACTTGTCCTTTTCTTAAACCTGCTTTCTTCACAGCTCGGTCAATCGTTCTTTGAACATCATTCACCTTCATATTTCGGCACAATTCCCAATGAACGATATAGCGGCTAAAATCGTCAATCACCGTGCTTAGATAGTACCAGCCCCAACCCAGAATTTTAAAGTAAGTAAAATCCGTCTGCCACATTTCGTGAACAAAATTGGTTTTATCCTTAAATTCATTCGAGGCAGAAATCAGGATATGCGATGGCGCGGTTATCAGCCCTCTTTTCTTTAAAATCCGATAAACACTGGATTCTGAGATGAAGACGCCCTTCTCATCGGTGATTTTATGAGCCAGTTCTCTGCTGGAGAGTTCAGGATAATTCAAAGCGATTTCTACCACCAGATTTTTCTCTTCTTCAGGAATGCTGTTCCACTGCCTTCTGCCAGAAGAAGGGGAAGAATGAAATCCCGCTTCACCTTTCTCAAGGTACAGATTATACCACTTGTAGAAGGTGCTTTTGTGAATGCCAAGTTCCCTGAGCGTCCTGTTGACGCCGATTTCACTACGGGTAACCATTTGGATGATTTCCAGTTTTTCTTCAGGTAACAACCTCATATACTTTCTGTATTTTTCGGTTATTCCAGAATTTCCAAACTTTTTTTTATAATGTCGTAGCGGATAACGAGGTCGGCGACCGTCTCCTTGAGTTTTCGGTTCTCTTCCCGAAGGGCTGAAACTTCTTCGGAGGTTGCCTGGCGGAGCGTATCTCCGGAGAGCTGCTTTTTACCGGCTTCAATGAACTCCTTATTCCATTTGTAGAAGGTAGATTCCTGAATAGCGTGCTTGCGACAGAGTTCGGCTATGGAGGTTTCAGCCCGAAGGGCTTCCATCACAATGAGGATCTTTTGTTCCGCCGTGAAAATCCTTCTGGTTTTTCTGCGGATGTCTTTTAAATAATTTTCAGGATTACTGATTGGTTTTTTGGCTGTCATAATAAATCAAATTTAATTATTTTTTTGTTCTGTTTATTATGAAAACACTATCTTAGTTCTGAACTAAATCAGTACACTTTTTGCTGACGATTTACAATGTGAGGATCAAGGTCTTAATGCTTTCTCTTTTCTCGATATCGAAGACATTATCTTCGGTAAAAAAAGGATTGAATGAGATCGGGTTTTCCTCGGTATAGGTGAAATAAACCCCGTCTTTTCCCTTAGTCTTACCTTTGATCAGTTCGCAAAGACCCTGATAAGAGTTACCCGTATCAACTAATAGCACATGAGTTCCTTGCTCATAATACTGTCTCACCATATGATTGGTGAAGAATGATTTTCCACTTCCATTTTTTGGGTGGGCTGGCGGGCTACTCAATTAAGAATAGCCCGCCAACCCCCAGATGGCCCTAAGATGAAACGGTTTCTATTCGTGATAATCCCCTTTTTCATGGGAAGATCACTGATATCCAAATGCACCGGTTTCCCAGTCAGCCTGTCCGCAAGCTTGATCCCAAAAGGAGAAAGTGAATTCTGATAGTTGGTCTCCTGCGTAAAAAAACACAATGCCGGTTCGATGAAAGTGTAAAAGGATTCTTCGGCAGGAAAATCTCCGGCATTGCCCGGAATTCCCGCCCAATATAAAGTGGCAGCATCTACGGTATTATGACGGGGCTTACATTCCATTAACGCAAGCGCACTTCCGACATCATTTTTCAGGTTGCGTAGCTCCTGGCGGTCTTCACTCCACGCAAATACATTATAATGAGCCCGGATCGATGGTGAACCGTGGGAGTGTGCTTCATTCAGATAACGCTCTATCCATTCTTTATTGATCTGGTTCGCCCGGCTATAACGTGCCAATGAGTGCATATTTCTGGCGGACTTCTCAAATTTCTTAAGGTTTTCAGAACTATTATCGATGAACAGGTACTGGTTATAGATGTGGTCACAGCTCAGCATCAGCCCCACAGGACTGGCAAAAGACAACATACAATCACTGCGATCTGTGGAAAGCCTATCATAGCGATTGCAGTCTGAAACAGCTCCCGGAAGATCGTCTGTACTGGATAAGGTATGAAGTACCATCCTCTTACTTCCTATCCTAAGTTCCTCTGCTCCCAGAGCCATATCCTGCAGAACGGGATTGGCATCACGTGACAGTGTAAAATACTGTTCAAGGATTCCGGTTTTCCCTTCGCTCCCCAATATTTCAGCTTCACCCAGCTGATCCATTGTTATATGACCACTGTCATTGATGATACGCTGGAACTGGCTTACCGATTCCAAGAAACGCCGCATTCCTTCCTTATCCCTTATTTCTTTTGGAACAAGATTGCCCCTGCACAAACTGCTAAAATTGCTCTGGGACTGCATCCTTGCTTTTGTGGTCTTTGTAAGGAAAATATAACAGTAGTGGTTCAGAAACGGCCGCTCATTAAAATGCAGCTGGAAAGAACGCGACAAAAAACTATGTTCAATTCTTTCAAGATCCGGCTGATAGTTTTCCTTTAAATACCAGTCCTGTTTGTGCAGGATACTATAATCAGGCAAAGTCTTGATCGCTTTACTCCATGAGGAATGAATGGATTCGTATACATCCGTGCCCACCGTAAAAATTTCCGGTAGCCTTACACGGAAACACACCGTAAGGTCTCCTTCTTTCGATATAATACAATCGTTCTCAATTGCAAGGAGGGGAAAACGGCTTTCTAACGTAGTTGTTTTAGAGATATTTCTCATGATAGCCTTGAAGATTTAGTGTTAAAATTTTGGATTTTCTCACCTTTTGCAACCGAGTATTTAAGGTAAGATTGTACAGGTTTACGGGTGATGATAAATTGTGGATGCTTTCTTTTCGCACCTAGCTTCATCAGCCCATGTTCACCGTACTTGTTGTTCAGACTGAAAGTTTTCCAAACAATCAGCGATGCAGAAATACAGCCGACCGAAAGGCAGATATACATATTTACGTCAGCCATGTACAGCACCATAACCAGGATCAGGACCAATAACAATCCTCCGGCAAATCCGAAGAGATACTGCGCTTTCAACCCTTTAAATTCGACTGTACAGCCGATACCTTTATTGATGTTATAGGTTTTCATGTTCTTGGGATTTAAAGTTTAGGGTCCCCTGCACGATAGCAAGGTCATAGTTGGCGGTCAGCACTTCGATCTTTTTCTTGGGTACTTTTCCGGAATGTTTATCGACCAGTACATCTTTCTGCATTTTGACAGTGTGCCAATTAAGATCCCGGCTAAATTTGTTCAGGAGATCACTGGGATAACTGCTCAATAGAAATTTGCCTTTTGCACGGGACAGGCATAATAGAAGAGATTCAAAATCATGTTTGCTGTACCCGTCGTAATGACCGCAGTCACTGTTAAAATAAGGCGGATCACAATAGTGAAAAGCCTTTTCATGATCTCTTGAATTAATAATCCGAATAGCATCCGTATTTTCGATCTGAACATTCTGAAGTCGTATAGCATATTCCTCGGAGAATGATGCTCGCTTATTACTCAATCTTCTAGTGGAAGTCTGATCCCGAACATCATAACCCCATGAATCACCGATCTTTGCGCTGAAAGACTGATTGCATAGAACCCAGACTGCCCAGGCTCGTTGTAATCTGTCAAAGAGATGGGGATTGTTATAGATCACCAGCGCATCGCTATGAAGGGATCTACTGTGAAGCGTTATTCGGATCATTTTTTCCAGTTCAACAAACTGATTTTTGACCATCTCGTAAAAATTGATCAGCTCACGGTTGTAATCGTTGATCACCTCAACCTCAGACCTTGGTTTTGACCAGAATATCGCTCCTCCCCCAACAAACGGTTCAACGTAGGTATAATGGGGTGGAATAAGCGGTATAATGATCTTGGCCAGCTGTTGCTTTCCGCCATAATACGTCAGTGGCGTAACCATCTTATTTTTTGCCATAATTGAAAAAAATTAATCGGGTTAGCCTAAAGGAAAAATGATCGCAAAATGGTCGCAGCGACAATCAGGAATATACAGGCGCCGAACCAGCTCGCCGCTGTCTTTGAAGTGTCAGGGTCACCCGAACTGAATTTGTTGTACACTTTAACACCTCCGATCAGTCCGACCACAGCACCGATAGCATAGATCAGCTTTGTTGCCGGATCAAAATAGCTTGTAACCATCTGCGTGGCTTCCTGGATACCTGCAGCACCATTTCCCTGCGCAAAAGTCCCATTGCTGATAAGCGAAATAAACAGCAACGCCAGCAGAATTTTTTGTCTTGATTTTTTCATGTTTCATTACATTTTAAGTTTGTAATACCCGCCTATGCGGGCTTGGAAACAAAGGTGTTGCAGATAGTATCAGAGTTGGGGGCTGGTGGTATGAGAGGTACTAAGTTTGCCGTTGTTTTCCTAATGTGAGTACCGGGAAACAAAAAAACCGTCAGGCTTTAGAAGCTGGCGGTTATGCATTTTTTTGAAAATGATTCCAGTAATTTCTTTTACTGATTCATATCTTACTTATTCGCGTTTAGTATTCATTACAGATTTGGTTTATCCCAAAAATAAAATTCTGGTAAGTCATTATTCCCAAACATTACTGGATAAATTTTATACTAAAATCTTACAAAAATAGGTCTCGCTCCATAAATTATAAGTGCTTTAAAAAGCAAGGTTTCTACTATTCTCATCATAACTGGATCACAGAACAATAGAACGATCCTTGATATTAGAATAAGCATTCTCCGTTACTGAGTTCAACATGTTTTATCGGACTAAATATTGCTTAATTTTAATATATAATCCTCACAGAATGAGGGAATACAAACATTTATAAACCATCAAAATAAAACATTATGGCTAGTAACAGAGGAGTGGTCTACAAAGGCCCATGGAACTTAGAAGTAAATGAAATTGCCTATCCCACATTCCAGAACCCCAAGGGAAAGGACATTCATCATGCGGTAATCATTAAAGTGGTCTCCACAAATATTTGTGGCAGTGACCAGCACATTTTTAGGGGACGTTTCTCAGTACCTGTGGGACACGTATTGGGTCATGAAATCACAGGCGAAGTAGTTGAAATTGGAAAAGACGTAGAATTCATCAAGGTAGGTGACATCGTTTCAGTCCCTTTCAACGTTTCCTGCGGACGGTGCAGAAACTGTAAAAATGGAAATACCGACGTCTGCGAGACCGTTAATCCGGATGCTCCTGTTGGCGCTTATGGGTTTGACCTGGGAGGCTGGTTAGGTGGCCAATCTGAATATTGTCTTATCCCCTATGCTGACTTTCAGCTCCTTAAGTTTCCAGATAGAGAACAAGCGCTGGAAAAGATTTTAGATCTCACATTAGTATCTGACATTCTCCCAACAGGATATCATGGCGCGTATGCTGCTGGTGTTACAACAGGATCTACTGTTTATATTGCTGGTGCTGGACCAGTGGGACGCTGTGCTGCAGAATCAGCAAAGCTTCTTGGAGCTTCCTGCGTTATTGTGGGAGATATGAACAAGGAGCGGTTGGAACTTGTCAAACAGGCGGGAATGGAAACTGTTGATCTTACCCTTGATGCCAGTGTAGCAGAACAGATCGAACAGATTCTCGGAGTACCGGAAGTGGATGCCGGTGTGGATGCCGTAGGTTATGAGGCACATGGACATGGTGATGAAGACTACAAAAAAGAAAATCCCAATGCAGTTATCAATGATCTTTTCGATGTTGTCCGCGCAAGCGGAGGTATAGGGATTCCAGGTATCTATACTCCTTCTGACCCAGGAGGACGTGATGAGAACGCTAAGCACGGTAAACTGACTGTCGACTGGGGAAAAGGTTGGCTTAAGTCATTGCATATTCAAACGGGAATGGCTCCAATTGGACGTTACAACTATCAAATTATGCAGGCCATTCTATGGGGCCGTATCTCGATGAAAACGATCATGAACCCGCAGGTTATCAGTCTTGACGAAGCACCACAAGCCTATAAAGACTTTTCGGATGGTTCAAGCAAAAAGTTTATTATCGATCCACATGGCATGATAAAAAACCGTTCGTAAACTCATGTAGAGCGAAAATAAAAAGTAAAGGTGGGGCATCGAATAAATGTCCCACCTTTTTTTAATTTCTCAGCTTAACCAATTACATACCTATTTAACGCGCACTTTGCGTTAATCAGTGTCTATATTGGCCCGGAGAAAGCCCCTCAAGCCTTTTAAAAATTTTAATGAAATGATTCACATTATTAAAACCTGATGCATAACAGGCTTCGGTCACAGTAACGGAACTGTCAGCCATTATTTTTTTTGCATGGTCTATGCGTGTACGCAGAACAAATTCCAGTGGAGTTATGCCCAGTATATTTTTAAAATATTGATAAAAAGATGATTGGCTCAAACAGCATTCTCTTGCCATCTTTTCAACAGTTATTTTTTCCGTAAGATGCTTATGCACATAATTGATTGCCGGTTGAATTCGATTGTCATACATTGATTGATTGCTGTTCACTGACAAACGGTTCTGGGTCTGAAGAAGCCTTAATAGAAGTACTTTAAGAGACAGGTCCGCAATTGCCTCTTTTGCAAAACCTTCCTCCATACTAAGGTTAACAAGCTTATTGAGACTTGCTACCAGCTCCATGCTATTCTCGAAATGCTGATGCGAAAAATCAAGTTTCCATTCAAAAGGTGCCTGATGATTTGAATATCTCTCATTTAGATAGTCAAGATTTTTGTGAACAGTATTCCAGTCCAGTGTAAGAGTGATACATTGCACGGGACGATTTTCATCTGCGTCTGGAAAACCTACATTCATGGTTAGTCCGTCAGGAAGGATCACACTTTGACCGGGCAGAAAGTCAAATGCCTCCTGACCCTCCACGGACATCACTTTTTTACCTCTCATCATACTTGAAACCACCAATCCACCACTATATGAAAGTATTACATTGTCACTTTTATGAAATGTTTCAAATATGTTGAGCTCACAGTTCGGAAGATTAAAAGTCCTCCGGTGCTCCAGTCTGGAATCCAATTTAGAACTGTCGCTTAAATTTACGGGAGTTATCCGATAAGATTTCATACTTAAGTCTTTATATATTTACTATTGACCAAATAAAATTTACTTAATCCCAATTTTCGCAGCCGCCAGATTTGATCGCAGTGTGCCATACATTTCGGATCTGCACCTGTTAAATCACTTTCTGGAAATAATACAGTAAGCCAGGAGGGATAAATTGACCAGAACGGCAAAGGCATTCGATAGGATGATCTGCCAATCTTGTTTCATGATTCCATACCAGACCCACAGGGAAAGGCCTGAAAGTAAAACAATAAGTGTTAAGATTGAAATGTCATCCGCATTTCTGGTTCTTATCACCTTTATCAATTGGGGCATCATTGCAAATGAAGTTAAGACACCTGCAATGAGTCCAATTACGTCTGTATTCATACGACATATTTATTTTGTTAATAGCGGACATTTCGTCCTTTAATTTTCATTTTTTAAACATAGGCAGCCAAATATTTAGCTGTTTTGCTTTGCTTATTCTTAGCTGTATGTCTTCAAAAGAAAGTGTACTTTTTCTTAGAGAGTGTTTTCTGTTTCAAATATAGAATTTAAAGTTTAGTTTTTTGCTTTTAAAAAGAAAAAAAATTAGGTTTCGATTAATTTTCTTTTGTAATATTCCTTTTTTCTTCTTTTTAGAGTTTCAGATTTTATCTGCTGTCTTATCTTCAAGACTTCGTTGGCTCTTCCAAAATACACATCCGCTGGAGTGAGATTCTTCAAAGATTCGTGATAACGCTCATTGTTGTAGCGGTTTACAAACACTTCCAAAGCGGCTTGCAATTCATCCGGACTGTAATAATGATGCAGTTTCACCACATTTTTCATCGTCCTGTGGTAGCGTTCAATCTTGCCTTGTGTCTGTGGATGAGCGGGTTTTCCGTGGATTTGCTTCATGCCGTGATTATCGTGTAAATAATCCTTTAATTCCTCGGTAATATAGCAAGAACCGTTGTCCGATAGAAGTTTCGGAACTTGTCCTTTTCTTAAACCTGCTTTCTTCACAGCTCGGTCAATCGTTCTTTGAACATCATTCACCTTCATATTTCGGCACAATTCCCAATGAACGATATAGCGGCTAAAATCGTCAATCACCGTGCTTAGATAGTACCAGCCCCAACCCAGAATTTTAAAGTAAGTAAAATCCGTCTGCCACATTTCGTGAACAAAATTGGTTTTATCCTTAAATTCATTCGAGGCAGAAATCAGGATATGCGATGGCGCGGTTATCAGCCCTCTTTTCTTTAAAATCCGATAAACACTGGATTCTGAGATGAAGACGCCCTTCTCATCGGTGATTTTATGAGCCAGTTCTCTGCTGGAGAGTTCAGGATAATTCAAAGCGATTTCTACCACCAGATTTTTCTCTTCTTCAGGAATGCTGTTCCACTGCCTTCTGCCAGAAGAAGGGGAAGAATGAAATCCCGCTTCACCTTTCTCAAGGTACAGATTATACCACTTGTAGAAGGTGCTTTTGTGAATGCCAAGTTCCCTGAGCGTCCTGTTGACGCCGATTTCACTACGGGTAACCATTTGGATGATTTCCAGTTTTTCTTCAGGTAACAACCTCATATACTTTCTGTATTTTTCGGTTATTCCAGAATTTCCAAACTTTTTTTTATAATGTCGTAGCGGATAACGAGGTCGGCGACCGTCTCCTTGAGTTTTCGGTTCTCTTCCCGAAGGGCTGAAACTTCTTCGGAGGTTGCCTGGCGGAGCGTATCTCCGGAGAGCTGCTTCTTACCGGCTTCAATAAACTCCTTGTTCCATTTGTAGAAGGTAGATTCCTGAATGGCGTGCTTGCGGCAGAGTTCGGCAATGGAAGTTTCTGCCCGCAGGGCTTCCATCACAATGAGGATCTTTTGCTCCGCCGTGAAAATCCTTCTGGTTTTGCGACGGATGTCTTTTAAATAATTTTCAGGATTACTGATTGGTTTTTTGGCTGTCATAATAAATCAAATTTAATTATTTTTTTGTTCTGTTTATTATGAAAACACTATCTTAGTTCTGAACTAAATCAGTACACTTTTTGCTGACGATTTACAGTTTTCTTCTGCAATTTTGTCCAAAATTTGTGCTGGAACGCTATAGCCTGTAGTTGATGCATGCTCTTCTATATTCAGGCTGAAGTTAAATATTCGAACTCCAGTTCTAGCTTTTAATTCCTGAACAGCAGTTTCAAGTTCATTAAAAAATTCTAGAGGTTTTGAATAGTACGAGCTATATCTATCAGCACGAGGTAATATATCAAGATCTATAATTTTACAACCATCAATTTCCCTGCAAATAGCCTTTCCATTTAATTGTTGGCCAAATATTGCTAATCCAGCTATAAAAGTACCGTGATTTTCGTCTTTGTCCATGCTGCTAATTAATCCCCAACGATCTTCTATCCAGTCGCCATAAACATCTGAAACACCTCCGTCTACAACGCATATTTTTGGATATGAGCCTTCATGATCAGGAGCAAGAACAGTAAAGTTTTCACCTTTGACCTGAGACTTGACAGTTGAGCTTTGTGTAATGATGGGAGGAAGAGTAACTTTTTTTACCAATGGATGATTTCCCAAATATTCTAATAATTCGTTATGTCTCTCCAAGTTTAGGTCAATAGATTTTTTCTCACCTGATTTGCCTGCTGTTGATGATGAGTAAAGCTGTATTACAGGAGTTGAATCGGTTTTTTCTAATTTGATACCAAATACAATAGATGAGCCCTGACCAGTAGTAATTCTTGACACAAATAAGCCTGTGCCTAAAATGGTTAACCCGCCAAAAAAGCTATCAAACAAATCGAATTTGTATTTGCTTAGTAAATCCCAATCTTGCCTCGCCGGAGGAGCTTCAAACAATTCTACCATATACGAACCGCCAGTTTGAGGATTAGATAGCCATTTTACGGCTTCTTTAACAGAAAAATTCCTTTTGTCACTTGCAGTATATGGGCTAATTCCTTCAATTGCACCGACTTCACTTCTTAATCTTGAAGGATTAGGTTCATTCTTCCCATTCTTTTCTTTATATCTTGTTTCGGGTTCAGCCTGTCCAACTTTAGTATTTATTTTATCAATACTTTCTGGCGTCAGTTCGACAAATAATTCTCCCAAATCTCCAGCTCCAATTATAGGAGCAACATCCCTTTTAAAAACTTGTGAAGTTGGGCGATGACTTTTTGCTAATGCCGTTTGCTTTAATGTAACTTTCGCATAAGAAACCTTAGCAAAACTATTTACCAATTGCATGCTCTTTATCTCACTAAGCTGATTTTGAATGTTATCTCGATGCTCTATGAATTCAGTATCATTTCCGGCAAAAAAGTCTTTAGAACCACCGCCACCATTATTTTCTAATGCCTCGATAAAAGCATCGCTATTTAATACTATTTGAACAGGACTATTTGCCATAACTTATATTTTTTCAGAATCTTTAAATTTCGATAGCTGCTTACTCAAAGTTGACGGGGTCATTCCGAACAATGATGCTAGATCTTTCTGTTTAAAAGAGTAAACCTTATCGTTTAACAGCATGTTTATAAAATCTTCATCACTGTGAACCATAACATTTCTCTTTTTTGTGTCTACCCTTCCAGAGTTGAGTACAGCAAATTGCTTCATTACTTCTACGATATTGCTTTTCTTTTCTAAGACAAAAGCTCTCTTTAGCCATTTTGAAAGCATTTCTGCATCAGCACCTGATGAACCATCTAGGCACCATGCTAAAAATTTAATCTCACTTTCGTTAAATTCTAAAGGCGTAATAAAATTCTTGAGTAATTGAATCATTACTTCGGGAGAAGGTTTAGGAATTTCAACCTGTATATCAAACCTTCTCCAAATAGCGGGATCAAGAAGACTTTCATGGTTGGTTACACCAATGGTAAAACCTTTTTCATGACGTGAATCTAGACTTTGCAACAACGTATTGACTACTCTTTTTACTTCACCAACCTCCTGTGGATCGTTACGGAGTTTAGCAATTGCATCAAACTCATCAAGAAGTAAGATGCATTTATACCTATTAGCAAAAGCGAACAGATTACCAATATTTCGAGATGTAGTTCCTAAATACGAAGACATAAGCCCTTCTAACCTTGCCAGCACTACAGGTAATCCAATTTGTTTTGCAATCCATTTTGCTAAATGTGTTTTACCAGTTCCTGGCGCACCATAAATTAAGCAAGAGCTAGCAGGAGTAGCATTAATTTCTAAAAGTTGATCGAATTTACTCCATTCATTTACAATTGAGTGAATAGCAAGCTGGATATTACCATCAAACATTGGGGCTTTTTCTGGTAGATCATCAGGAAAAAAAATCTCTGCCAATGGAGTTGATGTCTCCTTATCTACAGGAATCGATGTCTTAGGAGTTACTTCCTCGCCTTTTAAAACAACGAAAGATCTTTGGATTTTACTTGGAGACATGTCAAGCGATGATTCAGAAGCAGTCAACAAAGCCTCCAATGACTTTGCCTCTTTAGCAAACCCATCTTTTTCCAGACTTTCTTTTAATCTTCTAATTTGATGCGTGACAGCTTCATTCGGCGTTGCCAATGCGGACCTGCTTAGAGCTTGTACTATACTGAAATATTTGAGCATTTGCTTATTTGTTTCTTAAGTTATAAATGCAAATATAGTAATAAATTTCCAAAACAAGATTTTTATTTCCATTTTTTGATATAAATTTCCAAAAAAAAGATTTTAGTTTCTATTTTCTATTAAAAACAAGTTTAACGACATGAAAGTGAGTATGTTTCATGAATATTAATAAATGGGGAGCATTGCAAATAGAAAAGGGAGCTTGCTATCAAACAAACTCCCAATGTCAAAATTCTCCAAAATCATTTTCCACAAAACAAAAGAATAAACTTCAGTTTCAAAGAAAAGGTAACTGCCCAATAGCTAGCTTTTTAGCATGCTTAATTCACATTCTGCGACCTTTTCTTTTGCTGAATTCACTTTCCTCTGGCTTTGGACTAGTAGATTTTTTTTGTCCTACCTTTACTTCTTGTCCATTGTTTTGCTTTACGGTTTCCGCAAAACGGGTCTGATGCCACGGTATTACTTTGGCGTCAAATTTCAGTTGCACTCCATGTTTTTTTAAATAGTCTGAACTATTTAAGTCACCCGCTTTGTTTTGACCAATTGGGTCAAGGGTACGTTTGCCGGGAATTTGTACAACAATAAGGTCTTTGGGAACCTCCTTGACATTGAGGCTCACTTCCTGAAAGGTATGTGTCCCTTGATTGTACGGAATTGTATAGGTGTCGTCTTTGTACGAATAATAATGTTTGAGTTCGGAAAAGATGATGCCCCGTGACCAGATATCATCTTTAGGGTGCAATTTGTCATTGAATAAGTCAATATAGAAGGTATGCCCCGCAATATCTATTGTTGGAATAATACCTTTGTAAGCAATTTTATCGAACGCATCCTGATTAACCATTAGTTTGAAATCGTCCATTCCCGCCATAATATCTTCGGAAATATTATATTTCTTTGACATCCCAGTTGGGTCGAGTTTTACAAAGTCGGGTATCTCTGCTAATTTTGCTCCTGGTTCGGCATATGTCGTCAAGCCCTTTGTGTTTGGGCTGTACCAAAATCTGTAGCCCTGTACTGCTTTTTCTTCCATGTCGGATAGAGAAATTACATTTTTCGGATTGGCTTTTTGACGGAGTTCCAACTGATTGACATCGACGATAAATTCTGTTCCGAATACTTTATATGTCGGAAGTACCCTTTGTGTATCGGTTGGTATCTTATACAGATTGTCCTTTGGCTGGTTGACAATATATTCTTCTTTTGGATGTAGCTGTTCGGCAACATTACGTTTTATATGCTCAATCACATTGGTATCTACCCACGGCAGGGTACGCGCTTCAAAGTGCATTTGTTTCACATCCTGATCAGTTAGGCTATTACCATGCTTTCTATTCCATCCCACTATATCCAATTCATACTGATTGGGAAACTGCACTATGATAATATCAGTAGGCAGTTCGGTCATTTTAGAAACATCGTCCTGCTGAAATTCGCGTTTTGTTGGATTATAGGGAATAACAAATGCCCGTCTGTCTCGGTCATAATAATCTTTTATTTCAGTAAAGTCTATGCCTTTGGATATAAAGTCGTCCTTTGGCCGTAGTTTGTTCATGCGTAAATCCACGTAGAATGTATGACCTGCAATATCAAGTGTAGGTAGCATGCCTTTATTCAAACGCAGGTCAAGCAAACTGCCCGGTTCTATATTGGTATTAGGCAATCCATTTTCCATATTTTCTTATTTTAAAAGACAAAGGGAAGTCTATACAAACTCCCCAATGTCAAAATCATTCAAATCATTTTTCCGCAAAGTGGAAGAACCGGCTTCCGTTTCAGATGAGAGTGTGCTATCCAAAAGCTCGGCAATTTTTCGGGAGGCACCCTCGATGGAATTTTCCAGCAGACTGAATAATTCAGTCCCCTGTATTCTTTGAACTATATCTACCGCTGTTTCCTTTTGTGATTGTTCCAAATTCTCTTTTTGGAGCAACGCCCCTACGGAGCTTAGTTCTTCAAAGGTAACCCCTTGGGCAAGACTGTTATCGCCACTGGATATTCCATACCTATTCCAATCTTCTTCCTCTTCCTCCAAATCAGGCATATTACTGAAAACTTCGTCCAGCTCTTCCTTGCGGATTTGAATGCCGACGTTTTCATTTTCGTCGTATTCAATGTCTAAATTAGCAGGGTTTATCTCCGGTTCCTCAATTTGGCGTTCAGTGGCAGTGTTTGGCACTGAAAGGCGTTCTACGGATTTAGGTTGCCCCATAATATCGGGCAGGTTCGGATTGAATTTCTTCTGCGGAGGTTCTTGTTTTGTCCTTTTCTTAATAACAATCTTATCCTGCAAAAGCAGGACAATGACCGTCAGCATGCATATCACAATTACTATTTCCATAACGTAGGTTTTTTTAAAACAAGCCTTTGTACTTTTCGTTGAACTCTTTTGTAATCATATCTTCAAACATTTTAAAATGGTATTCAAGAATATTATTGAGATAGGCAAACAAGGGTATTTTATCATCGCCTATAATCTGGACAATGCGAGTTAAACGCTCATGATGTTCAGGACTTAGGTATATGCTTTTATTGCCTCTTTTCTGCATCCTATTCATTTGCATAAATGCTTGTTCATAGGTTGTCTTAGCCGTATTGCTAACTGTATCGGAGCCGTTGCCGGATGCAACAGCAATCCTGTTCTTTTTATCTTTCTTCATTATAGAATGGGTTTAAAATGTTCATTAAAATAATTGGTAATATCGTCCCCGTACTCCCTGAAATGATGTTCAAGGATATTGTCAATGTAAGAGTAGAGCGTTGTTCTTTCTTCCCTTGTCAGTTGAACGATGCGGAGCAATCTTTCGTGGTATTCAGGGCGTATATAAACCACCTTGCCGTTACGCCCCGATGGAAACCGATTGACCAAAAATGTTTCCTCGTAGTCTGCTTTCTTTGATGAACTATTCCGGGCTTTTTCCCTGGGCTTGGTTTCCTTTGGTACATCCTGCTCTTTATTATTGCTCGGTGGAGCAACAGGCTCATCGCCACTTATGACGTTCATAAGGTATTCCTCATCAACATTGGGCTTTTCAAAATCGTTGTTTTTGTTATCTGAAGCCATACTTTACTGTTTTTATAGATGAACGATTTTTAAAAATTCCTCGACAAACAAATCCATTTTGGTTGCTTTCATTAGCTGTGGTTCGGCAGGCAGCAAACTTGACCGGAATACATAACTGCCCGTGTCGTCTGTTTCCTTTCGGAAACGCTTGCTATCCATTATCCTTGTTTCCATTATGGGCAGGTTGAGTTCTTTGATGACACTTTGATACGCATCATACAAACCTGTTTTTTCCCTGCCGTCCACTTGGTTCCAAAACAGCCATATCTCTTGTTCGGGATTGCCCTCGTCCGTTTGGGGAAGTCCGAGAAAGGCTTTGGTAAAGCCCAATGTACTTTCCACTACCAAACGGTCGGCAGTAATGGGCGAAAAGATAAAGTCCATTTTTTTCAAGGTAGTCAGTACGCCTTTGGTATTGGCTGTTCCCGGCAGGTCGAAGAAAACCACATCCGGTACAACCGCCGACTGGCTTCTATATTCCGATGCTTTCTCCAGAGCCGTTTCAGCCTTGCATTTGATAATCGGGTACGCTTTTTTGTTGATGGCTTGGAACTGCTTCATTGCTGCCTTTTTATGGTAGTCGTTCTGCATTATGGTTCTCTTATCCCGTTCACGCATATTGGTCAGGCTGTGCTGTGGAAAGTCGCAGTCCATTACCAGCACATTAAAACCTAAACGGTAATGAAGTACACTTGCCAGCAAGGTGGTCATCGTAGATTTTCCCACACCGCCCTTTTGGGTGGAGAAACTGATTTTTAAAGTTTTCTTTGTCGTTTCCATTATTTAAAAATTTATTGTTACACACTTTATTTGTTTTGCAGGATTGAATATTGGTTTATCTGATTATTACCTCATTCCTATATTCCTGCATTCCCTTTTGCGTACTTTTCTGCACAGGTATTTGCTTTCATTTTTGCCTTGTCAGGTACATTCTTTGGCAAGTGGCAAAACTTGCAACAGGTAAATTGCTTTACCGCTTTTATGCTTTTACACTTTTATTGTTTTATGCTTTTAAAACCCTATGCTTTTATTCCAAACCGCTTGTTTTCAAACCTGATTTTCTTCTTTGTTGAAATACATTTTTTACTACCTGCACTAAAATTATACGGCAAATAAAGAGATTGATTTGACCGCTGATTGCGGTGTGGCAGTGTTTGGCGTTCAAAGGCAGTGTTTGGCACTGTTATACAGTACAATGCTTTCGTAAACAGGGCTTTACTTTGTACAATGATTTTTATTAATGGATTTATGCAAAATTCTTTTGACAAATCGGAGGGTAACGGGAACGGCATCGAGCCGTTTTTCCCTGTTACATTTAATCCGTCCCGCAGGGCGGATTTTTGTGTTCAACAGAACACGGCAAGTTGTGTTCTCAGCATCTCAAAAGTATTTTCCGATGCAGAACAACTTGCCCTGCCGGGGGCTGAAAAACACTCTCCGAAGTCGAGGTTTTGTATAGATTAAAAATGGATTAATTATGAACGAGAACAACAGAAGACAAGTGAAGAAGACCATAGGTCGTCCACTTAAAACAGATCCAGCGACCATACGGTACACCGTTTCTTTTAACGAACAGGAACACGCCCTATTTCTTGCTCTTTTTGACAAATCAGGTATGCAGGTAAAGGCACATTTTATTAAGTCTTGCATCTTTGATAAGACAATCAAGACCATTCAGATTGACAAAGGAACCGTTGATTTTTATATGCGACTTACCTCATTTCACAGCCAATTTCGCAATGTTGGCGTGAATTACAATCAGATTATTAAACTGCTTTACAAGAATTTTTCGCCGAAAAAAGCATCGGCTTATCTTTTTAAACTGGAAAAACAGACCGCTGAAATGGCGATGTTATGCCGACAAATAATTGAATTAACAGAAGAATTTGAAACAGAATATCTGAAAAACCAGTCTAAAAAATGATAGCAAAAATTGGTAGGAGCGAAAATTTATATGGTGCATTGGCGTACAATAATCTGAAAATTGAGAAAGAAAACGGACAAATTCTGTTTACAAATAAGATTATTGAAACTGCAAACGGGCAATATACAGTGACGCAATTGGCTCAATCTTTCGCTCCGTACCTAATTGCAAATCGCAATACGGAAAAACATACGCTGCATATTTCACTCAATCCCGACCCAAACGATAAGGTTTCTGATGATAAATTTCGGGAAATGGCACAACAGTATATGCAGGAAATGGGTTACGGAGAACAGCCTTTTATAGTATTCAAACATACCGATATTGACCGCAGCCATATTCATATTGTTTCGGTTTGTGTAGATGAAAACGGTAAGAAAATTTCTGACAAGTTTGAGAAAATGCGGTCGATGAATGTTTGTAGAGAACTTGAAAAACAACATCATTTGATACCTGCAACGGACAAAGAGCATAAGCAAAATGATAAGATTTTCCGTCCGGTAGATTACAAAGTTGGCGATATTAAAAGTCAGATTGCATCCGTCGTTCGTCATCTTCAAAACTATTACCAATTCCAAACGTTGGGCGAATACAATGCTTTGCTTTCGCTATTTAATATTACTACAGAAAAGGTCGAAGGCGAATTACGTGGCAAGCCGCAGCAGGGTTTACTCTACATTCCATTAAATGAAAAAGGCGAAAGAGCTGGGCATCCATTCAAGGCTTCGTTATTTGGAAAAAACGCAGGACTTGCGGGTTTGGAACTGCATTTTGAAAACAGCAAAACAAAATTAAAAGATCATCCCGTCAAGCAGACTTTAAAATCTGTCGTTACCATTGCCCTGCAATCCACAGATAATGAACAGGATTTTAAAAAGAAGTTAATGAAACAAGGTATCAATGTGGTGGTACGAAGAAATGACACAGGGCGTATTTATGGTATGACTTTTATTGACCACAATTCAAAATCGGTATGGAATGGTTCACGATTGGCAAAGGAACTTTCTGCAAATACCTTTAATGATTATTGGAACAATAGTATCAAACCGGATATTAAAGAACCTACCGTACAATCCAAACGATCTACTATTAATGATGTAGATCTTCCAAAAGAAGAACCTCATCATTTATTCGATTTCTTAACTACGGATAAAAATGAAGACGGTTTGATTGAAGCATTAGGAGGTTTACTGCCCGAAGTTCAGGGCGAAGATTACGAAGAACAAGACTTTGCAAATAAGATGAAGAAGAAACGAAAACGTCAAAGAGGTCAGCGATAATATTCCGCCAAATACTACCAAAAAACGCCAAACACTGCCACATTAATACAGCCATTATGTAGAGCTTTTAAATTCACGCCCGAACATTAAAATTTAAAATAATGCAAGGAGAAGACGATTTAAGAGGACTTGCCAAGATAATGGCTTTTATGCGGGCAGTCAGTATTCTTTTGGTGCTGATGCACCTTTATTGGTTTTGCTACGGTTTCTTTTTAGAACGTGGTTGGACTTTGGAAGTAATCAACAAAATATTAGGGAATTTTCAACGAACGGCAAGTTTGTTTTCACATACTCTTTACACCAAAGCCTTTGCTTTAGTATTGTTGGCTTTAAGTTGTTTGGGAACAAAAGGTGTAAAGAACGAAAAGATAACCTGGTCTAAAATTTATGTTGCTTTGGGCGTTGGTTTTGTATTGTTCTTTCTGAACACACCATTGCTAAAATTACCTCCGATAATTGGCACATTTCTGTATATCCTTACTATCTCTTTGGGCTATATTGCTTTGCTGATGGCAGGAGTATGGATGAGCCGATTACTTAAAAACAACCTGATGGACGATGTTTTCAATAACGAGAACGAGAGTTTTCAACAGGAAACCAAGTTGATGGAAAACGAGTATTCTGTTAATCTACCCACCAAATTTTACTACAAAGGTAAATGGAACAACGGTTGGATAAATATTGTAAATCCATTTAGGGCATCTATCGTGTTGGGCACGCCAGGTTCGGGAAAATCTTATGCTATTGTAAATAACTACATCAAACAACAGATTGAGAAAGGTTTCTCAATGTACATCTACGATTTCAAGTTCGACGACCTTTCCACCATTGCCTACAACCACTTACTAAAGCATCGGGATAAGTACAAAATCCAGCCTAAATTTTATGTGATAAATTTTGATGACCCACGCAAGAGTCACCGATGTAATCCACTCAATCCCGACTTTATGACGGACATTTCTGATGCTTACGAAGCCGCTTATACCATAATGTTAAACCTCAACCGAAGCTGGATACAAAAACAAGGGGATTTTTTCGTGGAAAGTCCAATCATCTTATTGGCTGCCATTATTTGGTATCTGAAAATCTACGAAAATGGTAAGTATTGCACATTCCCGCATGCAATCGAATTGCTGAATAAAAAGTATTCGGACGTGTTCACGATTTTAACCTCATACCCCGATTTGGAAAATTACTTATCACCCTTTATGGATGCGTGGCAAGGTGGCGCCCAAGATCAGTTACAAGGTCAGATAGCATCAGCAAAAATTCCGTTATCGAGAATGATTAGCCCGCAACTTTATTGGGTAATGACAGGCGATGATTTTACACTCGATATCAACAATCCAAAAGAGCCTAAAATTTTATGCGTTGGTAATAATCCTGATCGTCAAAATATTTACTCGGCAGCGTTAGGTTTGTACAATTCAAGGATTGTAAAGCTGATTAACAAAAAAGGACAGTTAAAAAGTTCTGTTATCATTGACGAGTTACCAACTATTTATTTTAGAGGACTGGATAATCTAATCGCAACAGCGAGAAGTAATAAGGTAGCGGTGTGTTTGGGGTTCCAAGATTTTTCGCAATTAATACGTGATTATGGCGACAAAGAAGCCAAAGTTATTCAGAATACCGTTGGTAATATATTCAGTGGTCAGGTTGTAGGGGAAACGGCAAAAAGCCTTTCGGAACGTTTCGGTAAAGTTTTACAAAAACGCCAAAGTTTGACCATTAACCGTAATGATAAATCTACGTCTATTTCTACACAATTGGATAGTTTGATACCTGCTTCCAAAATCTCAACATTGACACAGGGGATGTTCGTTGGTTCTGTATCAGATAATTTTGATGAGCGCATTGAGCAAAAGATATTTCATGCAGAAATTGTGGTGGATAATGAAAAAGTAGCTGCCGAAACCAAAGCCTATCAGAAGATACCTGAAATTTTATCCTTTGTTGATGAACATGGAGAGGACAAAATGAAACAGGAAATTGAAAACAATTACCGCAAGATAAAAACCGATATTCTACATATTGTAGAAAGTGAAATTGAACGGATTAAGAATGATCCGAACTTACAGCATTTGGTGCAAGAATGAATAGCACACAAACTATATAAATGGTATAAAAATGTCGAAAGCAACTATATCAAAACTGAAATATATTTTATGTAATTAGTTGTTTATTAAAAACTTAAATTATGTGTTTTTTGGTTAAGAAGTTTCTTTTACCCGTCTCCAATGCTTAAAATCAAAAGTATTAACAATATCCAATAGGTAAATGTTAGATGGTCGCAAATGTATATTACATAATATTATTTGTATAATATCAGGAGAATTGGGGAGTATAACTTTGCATTATCAAATTAGAAGAAATAATTATTAAAGTTCTTCTAAAAGCAAAAAATGGAACAAGTGAATACTACAATAGACAATTTAAAAAAGATCCTGATCGAAAATGAAGAAATCTCAACTCTTCTGAATCCAGAATCTCTATCGTTGCTTGAAAATCATATTAAGCAAGCAAAACGTATCTTTTTTGTAGGAGCTGGACGTACTGGATTAGCATTAAAGATGACAGCTATGAGGTTTATGCACCTTGGATTTAAAGTGCATGTAGTGGGAGAAACTACAACACCTGCTATTTTAGAAAATGATCTGCTTATAGTCGGTTCCGGTTCTGGCACAACATCAACCCTTGTGCTTGCTACAGAAAAAGCTAAAAAACAAAATGCCACAGTAATTGCAATTACAGCAGATGAGCATAGTAAAATCGCAACTCTATCAGATCAAATAATAGCCATTAAAGCAGCTGTAAAAACCGATTTCGGTATATCTGCTTCTGAGCAATATGCAGGTAGCTTATTTGAACAGTCTGTTTTGTTGATTTTAGACGCAGTCTTTATGACGCTATGGCAAAAATCAGGATTAACAAAAGAAAATCTTTGGCCGAAACATGCCAATCTCGAATAATTAAAATACAACTAAATTTTTAAATTTTATATCATGACTAAATTACAAGTAGCAATTGACTTATTAACTACTGAAGCAGCCTTAGAATTGGCAGAAAAAGTAGCACCTTATGTAGATATCATTGAGTTAGGTACTCCATTAATCAAGGCAGAAGGTCTTAAAGTAATCACAGCAATGAAGGCCGCTCATCCAAATAAACTGGTATTCGCAGACCTTAAAACTGCTGATACAGGTGCATTAGAAGCAGAAATGGCATTCAATGCTGGGGCAGATTTAGTAACCGTAATGGGTGCTGTAGATGATGCAACAATTATTGGCGCTATTGAAGCTGCGAAAAAAGCGGGTAAAAAAGTAGTAGTAGATACAATCGGTGTTAAGAATCGTGTACAACGTGCTAAAGAAGTAACTGCTTTTGGAGTAGAGTTTGTGGAATTACACGCTGGTTTAGATGAACAAGCATTACCAGGCTATAATGTACAAAAATTAATCAGCGAAGGTAGAGAAGCTCAAGTTCCTTTCTCAATCGCTGGTGGTGTTAACATCAACACAATAAAAGATGTCGTAGCTGCTGGTGCTGCAGTAGCAGTTGCTGGTGGAGCAATCTATGGTGCAGAAGATCCTGCCGCAGCTGCAAAAGCTTTAAAAGAAGCAATAATAGCATAATTTGCTATTAACTCACCATCAAAGTCTTCTCTACTATTGTAGGGAAGACCTTGTTCTATGCTATTGATGATATAAATTCTCTTTTTTTAATCTCTGCATATTAAAATAAAGATTAATTTTAATGAGGGATTTTTAAATTCAGAATGGCTAATATCTCAATTAGTTTGTTAGCGATACTCGATAGCAATTGATATTAATAAAAAACTTAGAAAATGATTACATATAATTTCGGTATAGTTGGTTTAGGTGTTATGGGCAGAAATCTATTGCTCAATATGGCTGACCATGGATTTGCTGTTGCAGGTTTAGATTTGGATCAAGAAAAAGCAGATTCATTACAGGCAGAAGCTCAGGATGGTCATTCTGTTTTTGCAACTGTTAAACCAGAAGACTTTGTAAAATCCTTAGAACAACCAAGAGCTATAATGTTATTAGTTCCGGCTGGTGCTCCAGTAGATGGAGCAATTAAAACATTGCTTCCATTTTTGGACGAAGGCGATATTATTATTGACGGAGGAAACACGTATTTTACAGATACAGACAGAAGATATAAAGAGCTTTCTTCAAAAGGAATCCATTTTTTCGGAATGGGTATTTCTGGCGGAGAAAGTGGGGCAAGAAGAGGCCCAAGCATGATGCCTGGAGGAGATAAGATAGCTTACGAACGTTTACGTCCAATCTTCGAAGCCATAGCTGCAAAAGTAGATGGTGAACCTTGTGTAGAATTTTTAGGCAACGGATCTGCTGGAAATTATGTAAAAATGGTGCATAATGGTATAGAATATGGAATTATGCAGCTTATTGCAGAAACCTATGATATTATGAAAAATGTTTATCATTTGGATCATGAAACCATTCAACAATTATTTGAACAATGGAATAAAGAAGAATTAAACTCTTTCCTTATTGAAATTACAGCTGATATTTTGAAGCAAAAAGAAGGTGATAAATATTTGGTTGATTTAATTTCAGACTGGGCTAAATCTAAAGGAACAGGAAAATGGACTTCACAAAATGCAATGGATTTACAGGTTCCGGTTCCAGTTATTGATGCTGCTGTAAATATGAGAGATATGTCTAAATACAAACTTGAAAGAATACAGGCTTCAGCTTTATTAAAATGGAATAATGAAGAAAATATCAGTAATGCAAATTTAGATGATTTGAAAAAAGGACTGTACTTTGCCATTATAACCACTTATGCACAAGGATTAGCTCAACTTAAAATTGCTTCTGAAATCTATGGATACGATTTGAATTTAGAAACAATATGTAAAATTTGGAGAGGAGGATGTATTATTAGAGCAATTTTATTAGAAGATTTTAGACAAGCATTTGCAACAGAATCCGATTTACCAAACGTAATGCTCGATAAACACATTGCAGAAAAACTGAATACAACACAAAGCAGTATTCGTACTGTTTTGAAAGACACTATTCAAAATGGAACTCCAGCTTCTGCATGGACGAACGCATTATCTTATTTTGATGCTTATCGTTCTGAAAATTTGCCAACCAATCTTATTCAAGCGCAACGTGATTTCTTTGGAGCACACACGTATGAACGAATTGACAAAGATGGAATATTCCACACCCGTTGGGAATCGTAAAAAATAAATCAAATGAAAAATAATGATAAAAAACCAACTTCTATTGTCATTTTTGGCGCAACGGGAGATTTAGCAAAAAGAAAATTATTTCCTGCATTTTTTAATCTGTTTTTGGACGGTTGGATGCCAGAAGATTTTGAACTTCTTTCTTTAGGAAGAACAGAACATACTCAGGAAGAATTCAGAAATTATATTTTAGAAAATATCAACGATTTTTCGAGAATCAAGAACTTTTCTGAAGAGAAATGGAATCAATTCAAAGAAAAAATCAAATTTGTCAGGTTCGATATTACACAAGAAGAATCTTTCATTCAGTTGAAAAATCAACTTGACGGCATAGATGCTAAATTAGGTGCCAGAGCCAACCGTCTTTTTTACCTTTCGGTAGCACCAAGCTTTATTGAAAAAGTTTCAAAAAGCCTTAAAGAAAATGGCTTGGCTAATAATATGAATCAAGATCGCATGATTATCGAAAAGCCTTTTGGATACGATAAAGATTCGGCTGTGGCGCTTAATGCAATGTTAGCACAAACGTTCAAAGAAGAGCAAATCTACAGAATTGACCATTATTTGGGTAAAGAAAATGTACAGAACATTTTAGCGTTCCGTTTTGGTAACACTATTTTCGAACCACTTTGGAATAATAAATATATCGATTCTGTGCAGATTACTGTGGCGGAAACCGTAGGTGTTGAAGATCGTGGAGGTTATTATGACGGTTCGGGAGCATTGCGAGATATGATCCAAAACCATTTAATGCAGATTCTTTGCATGGTAGCTATGGAACCACCAACTGCATTTGAATCTACAGAAATCAGAAACCGAAAAGTAGATGTCTTAAAAAGTGTGAGAAGAATCAATTTGGAAGACATCAATCATTATACGGTTAGAGCACAATATACTGAAGGTGAGATTGATGGTAAAAAGAAATTAGGCTATTTGGCAGAGCCAGGAGTTAATCCAAACTCAAACACAGAAACTTATGTTGCCATGAAGCTTTATGTTGATAATGAGCGTTGGAAAGGTGTTCCGTTCTATATGCGCACAGGAAAACGTATGTCCAAAAAAGAATCTTCTATTGTAATCAGTTTTAAAGAAGTACCTTGTACTACTTTTCAGGATGGAATAAAAAAATTGCAACCCAATAAATTAACCATCAATATTCAACCTGAAATGGATATCAATTTATCGTTTATGACGAAAAAGCCAGGGCTTGACATGAAACTGAAACCTGCTGAAATGGTATTCGATTATTTTGAATGTGCACCAGATACACCTGAAGCTTACGAGACGTTATTGTTGGACGCTCTTGATGGAGATTCAACACTGTTTATGCGTTCAGATCAAGTGGAAGAAGCTTGGGATGTTATTGCGAATATTCAAACAGCATGGGAAAATGGAAACGTGTCAAAAATGGTAACTTATCCTGCTGGAAGCTCAGGGCCAGAAGCAGCAGATGAATTGTTGAAGAGACAAGGACATAATTGGCTGAGTAATTCTAATGAAACTTTGAAAACCAAAAAAGATGCTTAATATACAATCATCAACGGAAGAAATATTTAAAACGACAGCACAACTATTTGTAGCTGCTGCTAATGATGCAATAGATCAAAAAGGCTTTTTTACAGTTGCTTTAACAGGAGGTTCTTCGCCAGAAGGGCTATACAAACTTTTGTCCGAAGATCAATACAAAAATCAAATTGACTGGACTAAAGTTCTTGTTTTTTGGGGAGATGAAAGATGGGTTTCACTGGATAATGGGCTAAGTAATGCTAAAATGTCCCAAGAAACACTTCTACAAAATGTTCCTGTCCTGCCGTCTAATATTTTTCCAATGTATGCAGATGATGTAAAGCCCGAAGATTTTGCATCAACTTACAATACACTTTTACATGAAAAACTTGGAGATGATGGAATAATGGATTTTATACTTTTGGGGATGGGAAGTGATGGACACACTGCTTCATTATTTCCTGGAACTGCCGTTCTTGATGAAAAAGAAAAATGGGTTGCTGCTTATTATTTAGATGCACAGCAAATGTATAGGATCACTCTTACAGCTCCTTTTTTAAACAAAGCAAAAAAAATAATCGTGTTAACTTTTGGCGATGCTAAGGCTGATGCCTTGAAAGAAGTGTTGGAAGGAGATTATAATCCGTCCCTCTATCCATCGCAATTATTGAAACCCACAAAAGGAGAACTTTTGTTTTTAGTGGACGAAAAAGCGGCAAAATATTTGAGCAATAACGATTAATTAGCAAAAAGAAAAACTACAATATGTTTACACATTATCTTAAAGATATACAGCATAATTCTGAAAGGGCAATCACGCCCTTTCATATTTTTGATTTGGATAAAGAGGATATGGAGCAATATCGGAATCCTCATACAAAAGACCATTTTTGTCTCCTGTTTGTTAAAAAAGGGAGTATGAAAATGCAAGTAGAAGATCGTCGTTATGATGTCAGTGAAAATTGCATAAGCGTTATATTTCCTGGTCAATTATCCTCAAAAGAACAAATCAGTGATGATTTTGATGGAAAAATGATTCTATTTGATGAAGTATTATTCTGTTCAGATATTTTAAAAAATGAGTTAAGTATTTACAATCACAATATATCCGTTAAGCTAAACCATATTGAATTACCCGTTGCCGAAACAAATGAAGTACAAATGTTATTGGAACAAATTGAAAAGTTGTATCATGACCTAACCTCTGTCAAAAAAGAGCAAGCACGATTTTTTATCAAGATAACATTGTTGAAATTAGTGGAGTTTGTACATACAAAATGGGATAAAGATAAAGTAACAAATGAGAATACCAGACTTTATGGAAAATTTCTTGAATTGTTGGAACGCCATTATAAAACGGAACGAATGGTTAGTTGGTACGCTGAAAAACTACTCATTTCACCAAAGAAATTAAATGAAATAACGAAGAAAGTGGCAGGCTTAACTTCTATTGAAACCATTCACGCAAGGATAATGAACGAGATCAAACAATTGCTGTTACTATCCAGTTATTCTCATAAAGAAATTGCTTTTGAACTTGGATTCAATTCGCCAGCAGCGTTGAATAAATTTGTGCGTGCAAAATTGGATGAAACCCCAACAAATCTGCAACAACAACTGGCACAAATGTATAATACATAGGCTTAACTTGGTAGCATATACGCCTAAGATTAGAGGTAGGTTTGTACTACAAATTAAAAGTATATGTTACCATCAGTTCAATTAAAAAATACGCAAGCATTTCAGAAGCTTGCAGCACATTTCGAGGACACAAAAGATGTGCAGATTAAGGATTTATTTTCAAAAGATCCACAACGATTTTCTTCGTTTTCTATCTTATGGAATGATATTTTGTTCGATTATTCAAAGAACAGAATCACAAAAGAAACATTTGATTTATTGCTTGAATTAGCAAATGAAGTGAAACTTCAGGAAGCTATTGAAAAGATGTTCGCAGGCGATAAAATTAATGCAACAGAAGGAAGACCTGTTTTGCATACTGCATTAAGACAACCAAAAGACGCAGTTGTTCTTGTTGATGGAATCAATGTTGTTCCACAAGTTTATGAAGTGCTTGAACAAATCCAAACTTTTACCGAAGATGTACTTTCAGGCACATGGAAAGGATATACTGGAAAACAAATTACCGATATTGTTAATATCGGTATCGGTGGTTCTGACCTTGGACCTGTAATGGTTACTGAAGCTTTAAAAGCATACAAAACGCATTTAAACTTGCATTTTGTTTCCAATGTTGATGGTACTCATTTGTCAGAAGTTTTAAAAAATGTAAATCCTGAAACCACACTTTTCCTTATTGCATCCAAAACATTTATCACACAAGAAACCATGACCAATGGACGTAGTGCACGTACTTGGTTGATTAATTCTGGTGCTAAAGAAGAAGATGTAGAAAAACACTTCGTCGCGCTAAGTACTAATGAAGCTGAAGTGAAAAAATTCGGAATCAATCCTAAAAATATGTTTGTTTTCTGGGATTGGGTTGGCGGAAGATATTCATTGTGGTCTGCAATTGGCCTGTCTATCAGTCTTGGAATCGGCTTTAATAATTTCAAAGCGTTATTAGAAGGTGCTAACGAAACCGATCAACATTTTCAGAACAGTGCGTTAGATCAAAATATCCCTGTTATCATGGCTTTACTTGGTGTATGGTATATTAATTTCTATGGTGCTGAAACATTAGGAATATTCCCGTACGACCAATATTTGCATCGCTTTGCTTCTTATTTTCAGCAAGGAGATATGGAAAGTAATGGAAAATATATTGATCGCAATGGTAAGGTAGTCAACTATCAAACTGGTCCAATAGTTTGGGGCGAACCTGGTACCAACGGACAGCACGCATTTTATCAATTACTTCATCAAGGTACAAAACTTATCCCTTCGGATTTCATCGCACCAGCTAAGAGCTTAAATCCACTTGGCGAACACCACAAAATATTACTTTCTAACTTCTTTGCACAAACTGAAGCCTTAATGAATGGCAAATCAGAAGAAGAAGTAATTGCAGAATTGAAAGCCGCTGGAAAATCAGACGCAGAAGTCAATCAGCAAAAGAAGTATAAAGTATTTCAAGGAAACCGTCCTACTAATTCATTCTTGTTGGAAAAAATAACACCAAAATCTTTGGGGAAACTTATCGCTTTGTATGAACATAAAATTTTTGTTCAGGGTGTGATTTGGAATATTTTCAGCTTCGACCAATGGGGAGTAGAATTAGGTAAACAATTGGCTACCGTAATTCTTTCAGAGCTTGAAGAAGATGATAAGATTGTAAGTCACGATTCATCCACCAATGGATTGATCGATCAATATAAAACTTGGCGTTAATCTATAATATTAATACAGTTTTACAAAAGGCAACGGAGAAATTTCTGTGGCCTTTTATATGTTTAATCGTGTATAATAAATGTATATCGAAGCGAAACAATTAAAGGAATATGTAGAATCATGATCCCCTATTGCATATTGTATTGATTAAAAATAAACAATTCAGGCGGTTGGCTCTGAATGGATCAAATGTATATCATATAGTAGGTAATGTATAACAACAGCCATGCAAGAGGCAGTACTTTTGTAGAAGAAATTTAAATAATAAAATATGAGTAAGTTATTTGTTGCCAGCGAAGTATTTCATGGTGCTGGAAGTTTATCAGAATTGAAAAATCTATCTGGAAAAAAAGCAATCATTGTGACTGGTGGACAATCAATGAAAAAAAGCGGAACGTTAGATCGTGCAAAAGCATTCTTAACAGAAGCTGGATTGGAAACTATTGTTTTTGATGGTGTTGAAGAAGATCCATCATCAGCGACAAGTCTTAAAGGAGCAGAAATTATGCGTGAGTTCCAACCAGACTGGATTGTTGGTCTTGGTGGTTGTTCAGCGATTGATGCCGCTAAAATGATGTGGGTATTCTACGAACATCCAGATGCAGATTTTGAAGCGATGACAAAACCTTTCAGTGTTCCAACATTACGTCAAAAGGCAAAATTCGTAGCAATTCCTTCTACAAGTGGTACAGGAACTGAAACAACAGGTTTAGCGGTTATTACCGATAAAGAAAAAGGGGTTAAATATCCAATTGTTTCTTATGAACTAACACCAGATATTGCGATTGTTGATGGAGAAATTTGTGCTACTATGCCAGCTCATATCACGTCAAACACTGGTTTAGATGCATTAACACATTGTGTTGAAGCATACGTTTCAAATATTGAAGACAATTATGCAGACGTATTAGCTAAAGGTGGTTTAGAAATCGTATTCGACAATCTTGAAGAAGCTGTAAATAATCCAACAAATATTAAAGCTCGTCAAAATATGCACGACGCTTCATTTATGGGGGGCTTAGCGTTCAATAACGCTTGGTTAGGAATTGTACACTCATTATCACATCAAGTAGGTGCCCTTTATGGTATTCCACACGGTGCAGCTAATGCGATTTTCCTTCCGAATGTTATCCGTTACAATCAAACAGAAACAACAAGATACCCTAATTTGGCAAAAATTGTTGGAAAAGAAACTGCTGAGGAATTAGCACAAGAAATCGAAAAACTAAGAGCTTCGGTAAACAATATCGGTTCTTTGAAAGCTTTTGGAATATCTCGTGAAGATTGGGACAAAAACTTGGATTACATTACCAAAAATGCTTTGGAAGATCCATGTACAGGTTTTAATCCACGTAAACCAAGTCTTCAAGACTTAAAAGATCTTTATAACGCTTGTTATGAAGGTGTGATTTACCAAAATTAATTAATATTGCAAAGTAAAGCGGTTAATCATTCTTGAATTAACCGCTTGCTTCGCTAATAAAGTTATTAGCGTTATATTTATTAGAGGAAAATGAATCGCATGATTTTCGTCTTTCATTGAACCTAAAACTATAATTTAAAATAACAATTGCTATGATTATCAACCGAAAAATTCCATTTAAGTTTCTGTTGAATGAAATTAAATTACCGTTGTTTGCTGTTGCTTTATTGGGAACGGCTTTTGGTTTATTACCCCGTTATTATTCGGAATATACGCCAGATGTATCCATTCAGATTGCTTCAACTTTGGGTATTGCAATCTCCATTCTCTTATCTTATAAAATCAATCAATCCTACAATCGTTGGTGGGAAGCTCGCACAATTTGGGGATCGATTGTTAATGATAGCCGTACATTAATTTTGCGACTGCAACTTTATTTGGGTAATGAAAATGGGCACTTGCAGAAAATTTCATATTATCAGATAGCTTGGAATTATGCGTTGGAAAAATCGTTGAGAAATCAGGATGCATGGTCCAATTTTGAAGGATTGTTGAACGACGATGACATTGCTGAAATAAAGAGGCATTCCAATATTCCGCTTGCTATTAGTCATTTGCAGTTAAAAGCTGTAAAAGCGTTATTTGAGAAGAATTTAATTGATGATTTAGGACGTCTTCAGTTAGAAAATACAATTAATAATTTATTGGCATCTATGGGGAAAACTGAAAGGATAAAAAATACAATTTTCCCTCCAACCTTTGGGCAAATATTGCATATTGCTATTTACTTGTTTGTTGTACTTTTAAGTCTTTCTTCTTCATTTCATCAGAATATTGATATTGTACTGCAAGTTTTTATTCTTATTTCAATTTCAATGATGTTCTTTTTTCTGGAAATGTTGGCACATAGACTTCAAAATCCGTTCAATAATAGCCCTACTGATACACCAATATCAGCACTGTCACGTACAATAGAAATTAATATTCGACAATTATTAAATGAGACCGAAATCCCTAAGTCTATTGAAGCCCAAGGATTTTATCTTATGTAATATTAGGAAATAACGTATAATCTTAAAGTATAGTTATCATGGTTCAAGAATTTAATGACGAGAATATAGCTGGTTTTGTTCAGATTCGAGGAGCAAAAGAACACAACCTAAAAAATATAGATGTAGATATTCCAAGAAATAAACTTGTTGTGTTTACAGGAATATCAGGTTCAGGGAAATCTTCATTGGCCTTTGGTACTATATATGCCGAAGCCCAAAGAAGATATCTGGAATCGGTATCACCTTATGCTAGAAGATTATTTAATCAGATGTCTGTTCCAGATGTTGAAGCTATTCATGGTCTTCCGCCAGCGGTTGCTCTGCAACAAAGCCGTGGAGGAACAACTGTACGTTCTACCGTAGGAAGTGTTACCACCATTTCTAATTTACTACGGATGTTGTATTCCAGAGCTGGAGATTATCCTGCCAACCAGTCTATTATTTATGCGGAAGGATTTTCTGCAAATACACCTGAAGGAGCTTGTCCAAAATGTCATGGTATTGGTCGTATTTATGATGTTACGGAAAAATCTATGGTGCCGAATGATTCATTGACTATACGAGAAAGAGCAGTTGAGGCATGGCCATCAGCATGGCAAGGACAGAATCTTCGTGAAATATTAATGACTTTGGGTTTCGATGTGGATAAACCATGGAAAGATCTACCACAAAAAGATCGTGACTGGATTTTATTTACGGATGAAACGCCAACTGTTCCGGTTTATTCAGGGTTATCGGCTCCGGAGGTAAAAAGAGCTTTGGAATTGAATCTGCCTGCAAGTTATATGGGAACATTCACCGGTGCAAAACGATATGTTCTTCAAACTTTTGCTAATACAAACAGCCAAATGATGAAACGAAGAGTTTCACAATATATGCTGAATACAGAATGTCCTGTATGTCATGGAAAAAGACTTAAAAGAGAATCATTATCTGTAAAATTTGATGGATATGATATTATTGATCTGTCCAATCTATCCCTTTCACAATTGATGGATATTTTTACGTCTTATGCCGAAGGACAATTTTTAAATAAAGAAAAAGATAAATTTCCTGAAAAAGCTATAGTAGCCCAAAATATCGCTATTGATCTTGTCGCAAGATTAAAAATCATGATTGATCTAGGACTTGGATACCTTTCATTAGAACGTAGTACACCAAGTGTATCTCCTGGAGAATTACAAAGATTGCGATTGGCAACACAGGTGCACTCTAATCTTTTTGGAGTAATTTATGTTTTGGACGAGCCCTCCGCTGGACTACATCCTGCTGATACCGAAGCGTTATTTACGGTACTTCAAAAACTAAAGGATGTTGGTAATTCCATGTTTATTGTTGAGCACGAAGTGGATATCATCAGGCACTGTGATTGGATTGTTGATGTTGGCCCAGAAGCAGGAACCAACGGTGGAGAAATATTGTACAGTGGTACTTTAGAGGGCTTACAATCGGTCGAAAGATCATTGACCCGTCATTATATCACCCCAAAACCTATAGCTAAAAAGAAGGTTAGAAAAGCAGAGCAATGGTTGCAAGTAAATAATGTTACCCGAAATAATATTCAGAATCTTGATGTGTCCTTTCCATTAGGAGTTCTTACCAGTATTACCGGAACATCGGGTTCTGGGAAAAGCAGCTTAGTAAGTCAGGCGTTGGTGGATTTAGTTTCAGATTATTTAGGACAAGAGATAGAAGAAGCTAAAGAAGAACAGTCAGAATTATTACAAGAAAATATTATTCACACCTCAGGTGTAATAACTGATGGTATGCAAAATATAAAACGATTGGTAAGAGTAGATCAAAAACCAATTGGTAGAACGCCGAGATCAAATCTGGCAACTTATACAGGTTTGTTTGACAGAATACGACAGCTTTTTGCGGAAACCCCGATGGCTAAAAGTCGCAAATATGATGTAGGTAGATTTTCATTTAATGTAGCCAAAGGTCGTTGTACACATTGTAAAGGCGAAGGATTTGTTATGGTAGAATTATTATTTCTTCCAAGTGTTTATACACCATGTCCAACTTGCAAAGGAACACGATACAATGAAAAAACGCTAGAGGTAACGTATAACAACAAAAATATTGCTAAAGTGTTGGATCTGACCGTAGATGAAGCTTGGAATTTCTTTCAGCATGATAAATCATTACGCCAAAGTTTAGATGTATTAAAGCAAGTTGGCTTAGGGTATATTCGTTTAGGACAACCAGCAACCGAGTTATCAGGTGGTGAGGCACAACGTATTAAATTAGCTTCAGAATTACAGCGTACGCAGCGTGGTAAAACATTATATATTTTGGATGAACCAACAACAGGTTTACATCCATCTGATGTTGAAAAACTGATTGGTCAGCTTAATTTTCTGGTTGATGCAGGAAATACAGTTATCACAATCGAACATGATATGCACGTGGTGGCTTCAAGTGACTGGGTAATCGATATTGGCCCCGGTGCAGGGAAAGATGGCGGACAAATTGTAGCAGAAGGTACTCCGGTAGAAGTTGCGAAAAACACAAAAAGTAAAACAGCTAAATATTTGGCGGAGTATGTTTAAATGATAAAATACCCTGACATGATTGTTGTTGTTAAGTGTTAAGATTTAAACATTTGGTTTGAGGGAAATAATACAAATTATAAGGTATAAAATAAAAATGAGAAGTAGCTTTTTAATTATTTTTGTATACAGCTACATTAAAACATCAAAAAACTAAAATTATGTCAAAAGATACTTTTATATTACATTCAAAATATATACCGTCAGGAGATCAGCCTGATGCCATTGCACGAATTGTTTCAGGTATTGAATCTGGTGCAACTCATCAAACATTGAAAGGTATTACAGGGTCTGGGAAGACTTTTACGATGGCTAACATTATTCATCAACTGAATAGACCTACGATGATTCTTGCCCCAAACAAAACACTTACTGCACAACTTTATGATGAAATGAAGCGGTTCTTTCCCGAAAACGCAGTTGAGTTCTTTGTTTCTTATTACGATTATTTTCAACCCGAAATGTATCTTCCCGGAAGTGACCGTTTTGTAGAGAAAGATTCTTCAATAAATGAACATTTAGAAAGATTACGTCTTTCAACCACAAAATCACTTATCGAACGTAGAGATACCATTGTGGTAGCTTCTGTGTCTTCTATTTATGGACTTGGCGATCCGAAAGATTATAAAGAATTACAAATTCATCTTTCATTAGGACGAGCTATTCAATTGGATAAATTGGAACAAAGCTTGGCTCATTTACAATACGATCGTACCGAACGAAAATTGAAGCGCGGTACTTATAGAATTGATGAAGATACTATTGATATTTTTCCTGCTGATTCAGAATCCAACGCCGTGCAATTAATACTAAGCAATGGTGTAATTGCTACATTGCGATTAATAGACGCTGCAACAGGAAATTTTATTGAAGATTTAGCACAATACGCAGTATCTCCAAAAACGCTTTTTGCACCATCAAAAGGACAAGCAAAGGCAGCAGCAGAACAAATCTTAATTGAGTTGGAAGAACGTGTAGAACAATTAAATAATGAAAATAGATTAGAAGAAGCAGACCGCCTTTATGAAAGAATTACCAATGATGTAGAAATGTTGAGAACTGCTGGATATTGTTCAGGTATGGAAAATTATGCAAGCTATTTTAGTGGTAGAGATCCAAAATTACCACCAACAACTCTGCTTGATTATTTGCCAAAAGATGGACTTTTGTTCATTGATGAATCCCACGTTATGATTCCGCAAATCTCAGCAATGTTCAAGGGTGATCAGGCTCGTAAAGATACATTAATTGATTATGGTTTCAGGCTTCCTTCTTCAAAATACAACCATCCTTTGAGTTTTGAAGAATTTGAAAAAATTAAACCACAAGCAGTTTTTGTTTCGGCTACTCCGGGAAATTATGAATTGAATATTTCTAAAGAGCGGGTTGTTGAGCAAGTTGTAAGACCAACTGGACTTCTTGACCCAATTGTAGAAGTACGTCCATTAACTGATGCTATTGATGATTTATTGGGCGAAATTAAAACTTGTGTAGATGCTGGCAATCGTGTTTTAATTACAACTTTAACAAAAGCATCAGCTGAAAACCTAAACGAATACATCGGAAGCAAAGGTTTTCGTACAAGATATTTGCATTCAGACTTCAAAACAACAGAAAGAACGGAGATTTTGGACAGTCTGAGAGTTGGTGATTTTGACATTTTGATAGGCATTAGCTTATTGCGTGAAGGCTTAGATATCCCAGAGGCTTCATTAATTGCAATTATGGATGCTGATCGTGCAGGATTCTTACGTTCAGCAAGTGCCCTTTTACAGATGATTGGTCGAGTAGCTCGAAATGTTAATGGAAAGGCAATTATGTACGCAGATAAGATTACACCTGCAATGCAACTTGCTATTGATGAGACAAGAGGCCGTAGAAAACGTCAAATTGCCTATAATGAAGAGCATCATGTTTCTCCAGTTTCTTCGATAAGAAGATTAAATTCTGATACCGCTGAAGATAATAAAACAGTTACACATTCTGAACAATTCTGTGAGAATCTTGAAGAGCTTTGTGATCGTATCACGAACTTGGAACATCAGCTTATTGCTGCATCTGACGAACAGGACGAAAAAGCTATAAAAGAAGTTCGACTTCAATTGGATGTTTTATATAGACAGTTTATTTATGTTTGATTTAGTCTTCAACTGAATAAATTATAGTATTATCAAGCTCAAACAAGCGTTGATAACTCAGGTTTGGGTTTGTTATTTCACTCAATTTAATTTTATTAAAAACTAATAATATGGAAGAAAAGGTTATCTTTTATATAATCCTTATTGTTGTCATTACTTTATTGATTATAATGGCAAAAAAGATCAAAGTTGCATATCCCATTCTGTTGGTTTTAGCAGGGCTTGCGATTAGTTTCATTCCACATGTTCCAATGATTACGATTGATCCTAAGCTTATTTTTATTATTTTTTTACCACCATTACTTTACGAATCTGCATGGAATATTTCGTGGAAACAACTTTGGAAATGGAGAAGAATCATAATCAGCTTTGCCTTTTTAGTTGTTTTCTTTACTGCATTCGCTGTTGGGATAACAGCTTGGTACTTTATACCAGGTTTTACATTAGCTTTAGGATTTTTGTTAGGAGGAATTGTTTCCCCTCCTGATGCGGTTAGCGCTGGGGCTATTTTAAAAAATGTAAAAATACCAAAGAGTTCATCATCAATTCTTGAGGGAGAAAGCCTATTAAATGATGCATCATCTTTAATTGTTGTTTTCTTTGCCGTAGCAGCTGTAATGACAGGGAAATTTGTTTGGTATGAAGCTTTAGGAAGCTTTGTTTGGATGGTTATTGGAGGTATAGGTATTGGTCTTCTGATAGGGAAAATATTTATGGAAGTGCATAAGAAACTAGAAACCGATGCCAATATAGATACTATTTTTACATTGGTAGCGCCTTATATTATGTATCTTCTTGCAGAAGAAGTACATGCTTCGGGTGTATTATCGGTAGTTTCTGGTGGACTTTTTCTATCATACAATCAACATAAATTTTTGAGCAGCTCTTCACGTTTACGCGCTATAAGCGTTGGAACTGTTTAGGCTTTATTTTAAATGGTGCGGTGTTTATGATGATTGGTCTTGACCTTCCTCAAATTATAGCAGAACTTGGAGATATTAGTATTTCTAAAGCAATTGGATATGGTGTTTTAATTACAGGAGTAGTTATATTGGTTAGATTTATTTCGTCTTACGCTGCCGTGATTGTGACTTTCATTGCAAGGAATTTTGTAACAGTTGCAGCGTCTAAAAATCACGGTTGGGGATTCCCAATTTTCTTTGGATGGTCTGGAATGCGTGGTGTAATTTCATTAGCAGCAGCTCTTTCAATCCCTGTTTATTTAGATAATGGAGAGCTTTTCCCACAAAGAAGTCTAATTCTGTTTATTACATTTATTGTTATTTTATTGACGCTTGTTGTTCAAGGTTTAACCTTGCCGTATCTGATTAAAAAACTGCAACTACCGAGCGATGATGACGATACATCTGAAGAACACGTAAGTTCATCTATATTCAGAGAAATGACATCAGAAACACTAGATTATCTAAAAGATAAGCACGGTGATAAGATGAATGACTATCCGTATGTAATGACTATGGTCTCCAAATGGGAGAAAAAGTATGATGATGTTGAAAATGTGTGTAGAAATGATTCTTCTAAAAATTTATACATAGAACTTTTAGAATTTCAAAGACAGTGGTTATTACGGAAAAATTCGGAATTTAAGGATTTAGATGAAGATGTGATTAAAAAGCATTTGATGCGTTTAGATCTTGAAGAAGAACGACTTAAATATTCATCTTTCTAAAATTGTATTATCAAAGAGAATAAAGTAATGATAATGTAATTGAAATAATCTTTGTAAAGCGAAATTGAATAAACTCTTGTTCATAATCCCAAATTAATTCGAGGGATTATGGCAGGAGGAAAAATATTACTGTCCAAACATCACGGATTGGACATCCTTTCCCGCAATTGTATAGGATCTAGGTTTCAACCATAGCTCATGGAAAAATACTATAACGAAATATTAAACAAGTTGGAAACTTCAATCATTGAATTAGAAGTCGATACTGACTGCTCTTTACACAGGATCGAAACAGTTATAAATATTATTCTTAAATGTTTAGGCGAAGTAAAAAAATATGTCGTTCAAAATGGATTTAATAGTATTGATGAGGAAATCTACTTTTTTAAACATCAAAAACCTGCCATTGTTTCAAAGCTTATTTATTACAATGCTGTTTACAAAATAGAAACGAAAAAACCATACGGTGCAAAGCCAATAAAGAAGTATCTCAATGACGAACTGAAAAAACTAAAACGCTTTTTTGACAACAACCTCGAATTTTACAAGTATTATAGAACTAATAATTCTTTTATTGATGATAAACTATTTGTGCGTGGAAAGCACGATGTAAAGCTAAGTATAGACACTTATTATTTTGAGGCTGACCATAGTTTTTCAACTTCACACGATTACAAAGCTGCAAAAATTATTGCTAATGACTTAATACAAGTTTACCTTGAAGATCAACTTCATAATGTAAATCAGAAAAAGACTTCGGATAATTCTAATTTGATTTGGACGGGTAGTAAAGCTGCATTGACCGAACTAATATATGCACTACATTCGCAAGGTGTATTTGACAATGGAAATGCAGATATAAAAAATATCGCCAAAACCTTTGAACAAGCATTTGATGTTAATTTAGGAGATTTCTACCATACCTATTTGGAACTGAAAAACCGAAAAATGAACAGAGCAAAATTCTTAGACAGCTTACGTGATTCATTGATTAAAAGAATGGAAGAACATGAGGAGTTGTAAACAATCTTATCATCAGAAGATTAGATATAGAATAATAGATATTAATCCTTTAGAAAAACAACAATGAATTTAATAGAATTATTACACTTTCGTCGTGCCGTGCGTGTATATGACAAAGAAAAACCAATTGATACGGAAAAAGTAAAGCAATTTTTAGAGTTAGCAACTTTAGCACCCAACAGCTCCAATATGCAGGTGTGGGAATTTCATCATATTACAGACCCAAGTCTTATGGCAAAGGTTTCAAAAGCATGTTTAGATCAAGTAGCGACTTCAACAGCCAACCAAATAGTGGTATTTGTAACCCGACAGGATTTATATCGCAAACGTGCAAAATTTGTTTTAGATTTTGAAATTGACAATATCACCCGAAACAGTCCAAAAGAAAGACAAGCAAAGCGGATTAAAGACAGAGAGTTGTATTACGGAAAATTGATACCATTACTTTATGCCCGTTTTTTCGGATTATTAGGAATGTTCAGAAAAACACTTACAACAGTTACGGGTCTGTTTCGTCCTATAACTCGACAAGTATCTGAAAACGATATGCGGGTTGTCGTTCATAAATCCTGTGCTTTGGCTGCACAAACTTTTATGATAGCAATGGCAAATGAAGGATATGATACTTGTCCGTTAGAAGGGTTTGATAGCAGAAGGTTAAAGAAAGCATTACAGTTGCCTAGTGGAGCCGAAATCACTATGGTTGTTTCTTGTGGTATAAGAAAAGACGATGAGGGCATTTGGGGTGAACGCTGCCGAGTTCCATTTGAAGAAGTATATGTGAAAAGATAGCCTATTGTTTTTTGAACAATAGAGATATGGAATCTTATTATTAAATAAGAAGTAAATTTAAAATTGAAAGAAAAAGAAGTACAAAATCAGTCAGAAATTTCACTTACAATATTCCCAGAGATAAGTGGATGCCTTTCGTGCTGACAATATTTTCAGAAATTTGAGGTACTTCTTTTTGTTTTTTAGCTTGCTTTACTGGTTCTTCTAATTGATTAACAGGCTCAATGGACAATTGTATTTTTCTTTCTACGGCTGCCAATTCTGTTTTAAGTTCGCCCAATTTAATTTCCTTAGACCATGTACCATTAACCACCTGCTGAAGAACAGGCAGGTCTTTTTGAAACTCGTCTATATTTTCCTTTTCTTTCTTGATATAAGAAGGTAATTTTTCCAAAGCTCTTAAAAAATTGAGTGCTGCAGTTTCGGGGTCTTTAGCCATTGCACCGTTGTTGTGCGTGTATTTAATGTTTCCCTCGCCCTGTACAAAAAAGCGGTTTACCCGAATATCAATCCCTTCTTTTTGAGAAACTTCGGTTTTTACCAACAGCTGAAAACCATACAAGCTGCCGATTTCTTCATAATCGCCACCTGTACGGGCTTTGTCCGCCAATTGATTGAGTTTGGCACCGATTTGTTTTACATCTGTATTAGGCGATAAACCCTCTAACTGAATTGGATTGATAATGAAACCATCTGGACGTTTTTGAATACGTCCTTGCAGATTATTCCAGTCTAAGCTCATGCGGTCATAACGAGATTGGGCTTTGTCTAATTCTGCCGTATAGTCTTCCAATTTATACTTTGCACTGTATTTAGAACGGTTAAAAGCCTGCTTTTCGCTCTCTAGTCCAGCAATCTGTTTTTCCAGTTTGGCTTTGTCCAATAAGTCGGTATTACCTGAAAGAATTGCCACATATTCTGAAAAGTTCATTCCCGATTTTTCGTCCATACTGCCCTCATCAATTGTTCGTTTACCCAAGTTGTTATTCTTTAATTGGTCAATAAAAAGTTGTTTATTATACAACAGGTTGAACTTATAGCTATCCAACGATTTTTCAACGGCATAAATCACAACATCTACTTTGTTATCAGCAAAGAATTTGGCTATTTCATTTCCTTTTCGGATTGCCCGACCATCCCGTTGAGCAAGATCAGACGGTCGCCAAGGTGTATCCAAATGATGAATGGCAACCGCTCTTTTCTGTGCATTTACGCCCGTTCCCAACATACTGGTAGAACCAAACAATACTCGGATTTTACCCTCGTTCATTCCCTTAATCAATTCCTTACGCTGTTTGTCGCTTTTTGCTTCTTGAATAAAGCGAACCTCATGAGCTGGTAAACCGTGATCTTCTACCAACTTGCGTTTAATTTCAGAATAAACGTTCCATTCGCCCGGCTTGTAAGTCCCCAAATCCGAAAAGACAAACTGCGTTCCTTTTTGTGCGTTGTATTGATTATAATATTTGGCGATGTTGGCTGCACAATGCGAAGCCTTGCTGTCGGGATGATCGTCATAATCACTGCTTACCATCCGCATATCTAAAGACATTTTTCTGGCATAATCGGTAGCAATCAGCATCTTTGCTTTTTCTTCGGTTGGCGATAACGGTAATCTTCCCAATAAGGTCGCATCGCCCGATTTGGCAAACTGCATCAAGCTTTGGATAAATGCTTCCTGATCGGGCGTTGGAGGAATGTTGTACAGAATTTCGTTCTTATTCGGGCGGTCAATGCCGATATCTTTTGCTGTTCGGTAATCTGTAATTTCTGAATAGAATTGTGCCAGTTCCGGCACTTTGATAAAGTAACGGAAACGCTCTTTCGCCACGATATTATTTGCCACAGAAAATTCGTAATCGGTGGTTTTTCGTGCATAGATAGCCGCCCACGCATCAAACGAATGAATGCCTTGTTTTTCCATTGCCCGAGGTCGCAGGTATTTGAATAACAGGTACAGTTCCGTTAAGGAATTGCTGATGGTAGTTCCTGAAAGAAAGGTCGCACCCATATCCGCATTGGTACGCTCTTGAATGGTGCGAATGGCAAACAGCAGGTTCATTGCTTTTTGACTTCCGTCCACATTGCCCAATCCCGCAACCCGTGTATGTCTTGTGTTGAACATTAGGTTTTTGAACTGGTGACTTTCGTCCACAAACAAATGGTCTATACCCATCATTTTGAAGTCCACCACATCGTCTTTTCGGTTCTCAATATCGTGTTGCAGGGTTTTGAGCTTTACTTCTAAATTTTCTTTCCGCTTGATTACTCCAGCAAGCATTCCTCTGGTTACCTCTTTGCCTTGGGCTTGTAGTGCATCAAGGTTACGCTCTACACTATCCAGCTCAATTTGCAATATTTCCTTTTGTATTTCGGGTGATTGTGGTATCATGCCAAATTGATCGTGTGTTAAAATCACACAATCCCAATCGTTGTTTTTAATATCGCCGAAAATGCGCAGGCGTTTTTGAGGCGTAAAATCTTCCTTGCCCGGAAACAGAATTTTGGCGTGTGGATAAGCGGTACGGTAGGCTTCGGCAATTTCGTGTACATTACTTTTTAATCCGATAATCATTGGTTTATGGGCTAATCCCAAACGCTTCATTTCCTGTGCAGCCGTACACATAACCAACGTTTTCCCAGCACCTACTTCGTGGTCGCAGATAGCACCGTTGTTCAGTTTTATCATCCAAACGGTGTCTTTTTGGCTATCGTACAAATCTTCGATGCTCAATGCTTTTCGGTCTAAACCCGGAAAGTTCTGATGGGTTCCGTCATAATTCGGTCGGACAAAACAATTAAAGGTATCATTGTATTGGTCGGTCAGTCTGTTTTTAAACTCATCGCTTTGGGCATGGAGCCAATCAGTAAAAGCAGTTCGGATTTCGTCAATCTTGGTATTCGCCATTTGGATGGCTTCCATATCACGCACCTTTACTTCCTGATCGCCCACCATTATTTTTTTGGTAATGTCCGGAGTGGTATTTACCAAGGCATGTTTGAGCAAGGCAATACCGTCAAAGGTTCTACTTTCTGCTTTTACGGCATATTTATCCCATATATGGACATTCTTACGGTCACACTTTACTGAAAAATCATCGGAACTATCGGAATAATGAACCAGTACATCGGTATCAAACAAATGCGAAGCAAAACGGGCGTAAATTCCGGTAGGTATCCAGCGTTCGCCTAAGTTGAAATCCAATTCTTCAAACTCAATGCGTCTTGGTCGGGCTTCTTCCAATACGGTAAGACTGGCTTTAGCTTCGGTGTTATTGGGATTTTGTTCAACGTAATTTTGGACATTTTGGGCTTTTTCCACTACATTACCAGCAATCCAGCGTTCGGCAATTTCGTATTCACGCTCTAAAGGATTGTAGAAAATACGACCGTGCAAAGCTTCTTTCAAAGCATCATCGGTCATACCGCTGATTTCGGACATATAATCCAAATCCACGCTTCCGTACTTATTCAGCGATGCAGCCAACGCTTCATCAGGATTGTCGGTTGCTATGGTTAGGGTAGAAAAACTTACCGGACGGCTGAATATATCCGCTTTGTGTACCACACCGCCCACAACACGTTCCAGATAAGGAATTTCTTTACCTGTACTGTCGGTTTTAATCAGTTTGATGTTATCGGCACTGTTGAGGTTGCCGTACTTTTTGACAAAAGCATCGTACAAACGGTTCAACACTTCTCGTTCTTCTTTATGCTCGGTTTGTTTTTCGGCTTCTTTGGTATAAAGCTGTTGGTACACATCACGAACTTCAATGTAGGCTTCGGCTCTTGCTTTTTGCAAAGGCGGTAATTGCAACGGATGGAAATCAGCCAAATCATTACGTAAATCTACTTCTTGCAAATGACCTACGAAGCCTTTATCCACCACAAGGCAATCGTTTCGGTAAAACGATTGTAACTTGTTACTATACGGAGCACGTTCAGGAATAGTGGTAATTATAGACGGTATTTCTACTTGATCTTTTGCACTGGTATCCGAAAATAAATCGCCAATAATTCCCTGTTTTTGTTCGGTTGGCGAAGATTTTTCATTGTTGATTTGGTGCCTAATTGGTGCTGTGTAAGGCTGTTGCATTGAACTACTGAACAGATTGGTTTGGCGTGCTGTATTTCGTTTGGGTTTGCGAGAGCTTGGTCGTTTTATTGTCTGAGTTGCCAATTTAGGTGTTGCAACCATAACTGACTCTCCTGCATTTTCAAACAAGTCGAAAATGCTTAGCTGCTTTAATTCCTGTGGATTTTCTTTTCTTATTGTTTGCTGTATAGATTGTTGTTTTGGAGGTTCAATGATTATTTGTTCAGCGATAGATGGTGTGAAAGTTGGCGTAACAGGAATTTGTACAATAGGTTCATCATTACGTTCCCCTTTGTATAAAGCTAAATTCAGATTTTTACCAAAATCTTCGGAAAGCATCTGTTTTAAGTCTTTGGCAATACCCTCTACACCATCCTTATGCGTGTAAATAATGGCTGGCTTTCCGTAGGGATCGGTATCTATTTTACGGTCGGTATGGATAACCCTTGAACCATTCTGAAAAAAAGCATTGCTTGGCGTATTGTATTTGGTTTGCTTGCTTTGACAAAACAGCTCTTCGGTTTCACTCAAACCTTGTTTTGCAGTATTCTTTTGCAGGATAATCAAATCACTTCCAACCTCTGTTCCTGCATATTCTGTAAAGAGATTATTGGGCAATCGTACAACCGAAACCAAATTATTGGTTTCCATTAAAGCCCGGCGGATAGGCTCGTTCTTCGGACTGTTTAAAATGCCTTGTGAAGTAATATAAACCTGCAAACCTCCCTCACGAAGCATATCATTTCCTTTCAAAAAGAAATAATTGTGAATACTTCGGGCTGCCTGTATTTTTGCGGTGTCTTTACTTCTGGAATACGAAAGATCGAAAATAGCCGTATCGCCAAACGGGATATTGCTGGCGATAACATCGAAGGTATCTTGTTCTTTTTCGGAAATTTCCTCAAAGCCACTGATACGGATAGTATTGTCGGGATAAAGCTGTTTTAATATCTTTCCTGTCAGCAAATCCTTTTCATAGGCGGTAACTTTGGCGTTTTGATTTTCCGAAAAGGATTGTATAAACGAGCCGATACCTGCCGATGGTTCAAGAAATTTATCAATGTGCAAACCGCTTTCACGCAAACTTTCTGAAAGGACATCTATAACCTGTGGTGGTGTATAAAAAGCTGTAAGCACCGAGCTTCGCATACTGTCCACATAATGCTTATACTGCTTTTCATCGGTAGCATTTTCTTTGAGAAGTTGGTGTAATTCCCGAGTAAGTGGAAATAAATCGTGTTCGGTTTTTCTCCAATTATTGATGTCAATTTCATTTTCAATGGGGTTCAATACGAATTTTAGACCACCAAATCCGCTGTATTGCATCATGAGCAGTCTTTCGCCTACGGTGGCTTGTCGTTTCTCCTTTTCCAGTGTAAAAGCAATTCGTAGGGCATCAATGTTCTGTTGGAGATGTTGACGTTTACTGAAGCCCATTTTCCTCAATCCAAATAGCGATGGTTCCGGTTATTTCGGTATAAAGCAGGTCAAAATCATAACCGTAGGCGAAATCATCGGTTAGCTCATAATTATTAAAAACAGGCTCGCAGATTGGAAACATTTTAAGAGCGAATGGTCTTAGCTCCTCGTCAGCCATTACGGTGTCAAACTCGTTACAGACTACCTGAAAAACAGTATCGAATTTGGAGAAGTACAAGCCTTCAAACAAGATGTAGTTGGCTATTTCATCGCATTGCTCAATAGCGTTTCCAGAGCGAAAAGCCCCGTCATAAGCATTGGCAGCCCACGAAGAACGTTGCTGTATAAATTTCTCGTCGTTTGCTTTCTCAGGAAAGCTGGTGTTTAATAATTCTTGTAATCGTAATCTGAAATACGATAGGTCTTTTTGCTGTGTATCCATGCTCTATTTTGTTTTGAATTTTACTCGAACTCAAAATTATAGCGATAGATAGCAGCCTTTATAATTGTGGTAGTATTTGGCTTTGAGAGGTAGGTTTTGGCGTAAACATAATAGGCGAGGCAGCCGAATACAGATTGGTTTTGATTAAATTTGACGATTAAACAATATGGTGCAGAATATGGCTAAAAAGGATTTTGAGAATAAAAAACCAAACAACATAGTAGAATATATAAGCCTTGCAAATGATATATCTGACTATCAGAACAGATTGAACGCAATAGACTTCCTTTCAAAGTATAAATGCTTTGAAAGCAAAAGGGAATTGTATCGTTTGATGAAAACGGATAGGATATTTGAAGTTAAGGAACAAGCCTTTAGAGCATTGCAAAATTTTGGCGAAGATGTTAGATTGACCAAAAAAAAGAAAGGAAAGCCAGTTAAAACTATAAATGATAAACTTTTGATTTTGCACAATTCGTTTAATGGCGACCCTTATACATTAACAGATTTCAAGATAAAGTTTAAGGATTTATATCCCTACGTTTATGATATTTATAATTATGAAAAGAAATCAAAGTTTGACAGCTTTATAACAAGCTCCATTAAGACATTCGCAAAAAATAAAATAAAGCACAATTATTCCATCAATATAAGTTTTGATGCTCCTGACATTTCAATTTCTCGGGAAGTATTTGAAATGGAGTATAGAGGAAGTTCAGATACAAATGACGAATTAGTGATTGAGAATGACACAGTAACTATAAAGTGCAATAGAACTGCAAAAATCAATCTCATAAATATTGTTTTTTCAGAAAGCAGTTCTATTCATAATCAGATTATAAAATCTCTGATTTACTATTACATTCGAGTAAACCGCTTCGTTCCTATACAGAATATCTCCATTAACCGAATAAAGCAAACAGGAGAAGAAACAATTCTTTCTTTGCCAACCACAAAAATTGGTATTGAGCAGATATTGAACGATAAGTTTCATGGTGTTGATATTCCAATTGCCAATATCAACGACCTATTTAAGGTTAATGATAAATCTAAAGCAATACAATACGCTTTAACCTATCTTTTGAAGTCGAAAATTACCAATGAAGAAAGTGAGCGATTTGAAAAGTTATGGAAGTCTTTTAATTCTATTTATTATTACTTTGGAAATGGTGCAAACGAAAATGAATGCCACCGCTTAATGCGAGATTTTATACTTACCAATCCAACATTATTCTCAAAATCACTGCATAAGGCAAGAACCATTACGGCTAAAGAACTTCGGGAAAAAGTTCGTTTCTATGAGCTACTTAGTAATGATTACGACACAAAAGAAAAGATTGTTTCTTTTATTGCATTTATCTTTAGGTATCAAAATCAGGTTGTTTGTAAAAACCTATTTGATAATATCAGTTATTTTGAAGCTGATTTAAAAGATATTTTCAATCTGGATAAAGTTGAAAGCAAGTTTAATAAGTTCGACTATATCAAAGACCTTTATCACAACAATAAGTCTTCAACAGATAGCGAAATAATTTTTAAGAAGATTAAAGATTATTTGGAGGATAAAGTTAAAAAACCCGTAACAAATACCGAACTGGAAATTATTGTCTTCATCTGCATAAAATACTGTTATTACCTCCGAAACAAGATATTTCACGCAGAAAAACAAGATTTAACTTTTAGGTTCGCTAAAAACAACCTGATTTTTGAATTAGAATGGGTAAATGAAATATTGGAAACTCTAATAATCGAATTAATATCTGTAAATTCAAATTGGACAAGGAGAGCTTAATTTAATCCCTGTCAAAACAAGGATTAAATTAAGCTCTATTCAGTATTTGCAGCATCCTACCTACCTCAATATCCATTCTCGAAAAGGCAAACCATTTTTTGCCCAGATCTTTGAGGGAAGCTCCGATATGATAGAGTTCTGTATCGTCAATAATTAAAAAACGGTCGTGGGCATCTGTAAAATTTTTAACTTCAATGGGAGGATATTGACAGTTGTACCGTTGTAAATCCAGCCGTAGCTGATTACTTATGTTTTTGGTATAGATGATAGCGGTTACTTCAGTAGTTCGTTTTCCCAATAAAGTCAGCACCGTGTCGTCCACATAATTGTCAAGCAGGATAATGGAATGGTTAGCGCTTCGGATGATATCCGATACAAAAGTGTAAGCATCAAAGATTTGTCCGTTGTAGAAAATGCCTTTTTCGCTATGGAGCTTATCACTTTCTAAAGCCTTAAAAATCTCTTCAAATTTTTGGTCGGTTTGTAGTTGTTTTAATTCGATATTCTCCAAACGCTGAAACAGTGAAGCATTGCTGATAAGGATTTTACGCATTTCTACAAAGGCATTCATTATCTCGATGCTTACCCTTATAGCAACAGTGCTTTTTAGTACACCGGAAAGCATTGCTATTCCTTGTTCGGCAAATACAAAGGGCAGGTATTTTCGGTGCTGACCTCTACCTGTATTTAAGGTCACAAATTGTGACCTTAAAACTTCCCACTCCTCGGATGTTAGCTGAAAACAGAAATTTTCGGGGAAACGTTCTGCATTACGCTTTACAGCTTGGTTGAAAACCTTAGTTTCAACCTGATAAATACTAGCAAGGTCGGTATCCAGCATCACCTGTTTTCCTCTGATGCTGTAAATCCTGTTTTCTATCTCTTTTTGTGGAATGATATTATTTTCCATTATTTCTGTTTGGGTTTATTCTTTTCAAATTCAAATGAAGTACTGCAATCTGCATTCAATACGATAAAAGCATCAAACTTTTTCCCTGCTTTGCTTTTCATCCCTTTGATAAGATTGGTTTTTCCTTTGTTGACAAGGTTTTCAATCTCAGCTATACTAATTTGCAGCTCACAAACATTCCGGAACTGAATCCAATTACAAACCTCATCGGGACATTTCACAATTTTATCACGGATAATCAATTGTTGGCTTTTGCATTTTGGGCAAATCAATTTCGGTAAATTGTTTGTAGCGATGGAGGTTTGCAACAATTCATTGGTAATAGATTTTGTATAAACTTCCATTTCCTTGTGAAATGTTTCTGCATCAGCTTCGTTGTTTTCAATTTTCTGCAACGCCAATTCCCATTCGGCAGTCATGGCTACATCAGCAATTTTTCGGTCTTTTACCAACTCGTACACTTGCAATCCTTTTTCCGTAGGGATTAGAGATTTCTTTTCTCGCTGAATATAATTACGGGTAAACAGCGTTTCAATGATGGTGGCTCTTGTTGCCGGAGTACCGATACCGATATTTTGCAAAGCTTTCCGTTCTTCCTCGTTTTCGATTTCCTTTCCCGCGGTTTCCATTGCCGATAAAAGCCCTGCCTCGGTATAAAGTACAGGCGGTTTGGTTTTCTTTTCCAAAACGATCGCTTCTTTAATTTTCAGTTCATCACCCTTTTTCAATTCGGGCAAATCTTGTATAGGTTCGGTATCGTCTTCCGTAAAGCTACCCTTAATGGCACGCCAACCTGCTTCTAAAATTTTACAACCTTTTGCTGTGAAATCATAATGAGCGGTCTGTAATGAAACATCGGTAATCTCTTTGACACAAGCTCCCGAAATAGCTTCGAGTAAACGAAAGGCAATCATATCGTAAACGGCATTTTCGTCTGCACTCAAAACAGATGGTATTTTGTCCGTAATCAATAATCCGTGATGATCGGTAACTCGCAAATCGTTTACGATACGTTTATTGAAACGTCCCCATTTAATTTTTGATAAGGCTGTTTTGCAAACTTCTCTGTTTTGTAAGGCTCTTACGAGGTTCGCAATTTCAGCCCATACATCTTCTGGAATATACTTGCTACCGGTACGTGGATAGGTAATGAATTTCTTTTCGTAGAGGCTTTGGGCAATATTCAGCGTTTTTTCGGCAGAAAGGTTCAGTTTTTTATTCGCTTCCTTTTGCAAACCGGTAAGGTCAAATAATAAAGGAGGCTGTTCGGTAACAGTTTTACTTTCTACTGAAGTAATGCTTACTGCATTACCGTTTCTTTCGATAGATTTTAAGGTATCATCTGCCTGCTGTTTATCCTGCCATCTGGTGGTAGAAATACTTTTAAATTCAATTTGCTCTTTATGATGCAATAACTGAATCTGCCAGTATTTCAGTATGGAGAAATTTTTGTTATCTAAATAACGTTTACAGATTAAAGCAAGAGTTGGCGTTTGCACACGTCCAAGAGAATAAATGCCGTTGCTAGCGGTGATACTCAACGCTTGTGTGGCATTGATGCCTACGAGCCAATCGGCACGGCTTCTACCTTGGGCTGCCTGATACAATCCGTCAAATTCCTTTCCACTTTTCAGGTTGTCAAAACCTTGCTTGATGGCTTTTTCGGTAAGTGAGCTTATCCAAAGGCGCTCAAAGGGTTTTCTACAATTCAGATATTCATAGATGTAGCGAAAAATAAGTTCGCCCTCACGACCAGCATCGGTAGCAACAATAAGGCTTTCACTTTGGTTGAACAGTTTCTCAATGACTTTCAACTGTTTTAAAGCACCTGCATCTGCGGTATAACCTTTGTCTTTTTTTACTTTTCGAACGGTAAGCATAAACGGATTTGGGAGGATTGGCAAGGCGGTTTTGTCAAATCCCGAAATCCCATAATCTTCGGGCATTCCCAAACCTATCAGGTGTCCGAATGCCCAGGTAACAAAATAGCCGTTACCTGTAAGATAGCCATCTTTTTTATCGGATGCTCCTACAATTCCGGCTATTTCTCTTGCTACGCTTGGTTTTTCTGCAATAATTGTCTTCATATTTTACACTTTTCTACCTTTAGATTTTGCAGGTGCTTTTGGTTTTTCCTGTTGATCCTGCTGTTGCTTATTTTTTGGGGTTTGTTGTCCCGTTTTCAAAGGTTCCTTGATATTCTTGGTTGCTTCGTTGGTTTTGCCCTCCGAATTAACGGCAGTCTGCGTTTTATGAGCTTCGGTAGGTTTTGCCTGTGCTTTGAGTTTATCGGGATTTTGAAACGAGAAATCTGTTTTGCCCGTTTCTTTATTGAGTGTGATGTAACCCTGATATTTTTGTCCTTTTTTATCTATCAAACCATCTAAATAAACCGTTTGCCCTGCTTTGAACTTGTTGTACTGCTCATCATCGAGTTCCTTTCCTCTAAATGTTTTCGGAACTTCTTGCGATTGGCTCTGTTCCTTAGCCTGCCCAGTATTTTGAGTTTGCTGATTGCTTTTGCTTCGATCAAATAGAAACTCAACATATCTTTTATCGGCATTGAACTGAACCGTTGCACTAAATTCATCGCCTTTTTTAGAAATCATTCCGTCTAATTTTAAAGGCTTACCTTCCATTAAAGTCTGTTTTTGTTCGTCGTTTAATTTTACTCCTTTAATTTCATTGGGAATTTTGATGTATTCCGTTTTTAGGGCGATCAATTCGTTTGTTAGCCTGTCCACACTGATAATAGAGGGCATCTGTTCGTTTGTTTTAGTATTGGTCAAATTAACCACACGTCCCATGTTACCCGTTTCCAACAAGTTTTTCTTGTCCTCATCGGTAAACTTGTGTCCGAAGAACTCAAAATTGAGGTTAGGTTCTTTTCTGATACCGTGTATCGCTGCCACAACCATTCCGTCTGGTGTGGTCTGTAAAGACAAGCGAGCATCTGTACGAACAATAGCACCGCCAAGATTTACGCTGACAGGTACAAGGTCATTGGTTTTGTAGCCTCTTAACAAAGGATCTAAAAGGTTCATTTTTTCAAGACGTTCTTTACCTAATCCAAGATTGCTCATTGTTTCCCAATCAATCTGTTCTGGTTTAAAGCGGTATTCGCTGGTTTCCGGTGTTGTCTGTGTTGTTTCCATATTATTTTGATTTTCTTGTTGATTTTCTTTTTCGGGTTCGATTTTTACTTCGTTCTTTTTCATTTCCTTCTCGCCTTCGGGCGTGGGATGATCGACCTGCTTTTGCATTTCCTTAGCTTTATCTAAAGCCTCATCGGCAGGGACTTTGAAGAATGAAAAATGGGTAGGATTTTTTAGCTGCCGCAGAAAGTTGGAAAAGAAATTCGAGAACAGATCTCCGTGTTTGTCCACGTGCATAAACTGGCTTTGATTTTCCTTTGTAGGATCGGTAGTCTTCAACTTGCCATTTTCGTCAATACCTGTAACTGCTTGTATTTTATTCTTTTGCTTATCCAGTACCAATAATATATCCGATAGCTGTTCTGGGGCAGGTTGCTTGTTTTCTGTTTCTTCGCTCATAATCTGAATATTTAAAGTTCAAATACCGAAAGTAGTTGAAGCCTTTGCTTGATTGCAGGATTTGGCAGTCAAAGGCAGTGTTTGTCACCCATTGGCTTTCAGTTTAGGTAAGGGAGGATTAAAACTTTCTCTTATGAATTGATGCACATCGGATAGTTTGTAGTACAGTTTACCACTGATGGTATAATAAGGCAGCTTGCCAATAGAGCGGTAGCGCTGTAAAGATCGGTTGCTGATTTTCAGCATTTGTAATAAATCCTGATTGTCCAGTAATTCTTCCCCGTCAATGCTGTTGCGTTTCTTTTGTAAACTGTCAATATTATCGCTCAGCATATCCATTCGCTCCATGATGCGTTCCATCCACGCCAAAAATTCCATTCTGTCAATATTCATAGCCCTACGTTTTACGGTTTTCTCAATTTTAGTTTTCTTCCTTTTTCGACATAGCTTTTTCCTTTTGCCATAAGTTCTTTTACAAATTCATCACTGCTTTGAATGGCATTTGCATTCAGCATATCCTTGATTGATCCGATGGTATAGAAATATTGTCCGTAGATTTTTGAGTAAGCTATTTCGCCTTTGGTACGCATTCGCCACAAAGTCTTTTCGCTGATATGCAGGTATTGGCATACCTCGTGATTGTTGAGCCAGAGATTATCATAACTTGTATCTTCTAGTCTTTTCAGATAATCGAAAATGGCATTGATACGATTGTCAAGTTGTTGCCAAGCTTCTTCTTCAATAGTGATTATTTTCATTACACAGCATTTAAAGTTTACTATGCAAAGTTGCTAAGGGTGGCAGAGTTTGTCCGCCAATGCTTACCCATTGGTTTGGCACTTTTTTTAAAATTTTTAGAATAGAGAAAATCCCTTACTAGATAAGGTTTTTGAAGAATTGGAGATGTTTTTAGATGGAAATTCGCCAGCGTTTGCCAATTGGCAGATATGGGCAAAAAAAAAGCAGCACACAAAATGTACTGCCTGTAAATTCTCACTTGAATAAGGTTAAAGGTCTTTATCCATGTATTCTTCTAATGAAGTTTTAAGCTGATCTAAAAATGAAGTTCGGGTGCCGCTTCGGGTTTTCATGCGGTGGAAAGCGTGGTGCACATCATTTAAGGGAGTTCGGAATAATACTTGGAAAAGCAAAGCTAATTTGCGGATGCCCATTTTTCCGTATGCTATGGAGTTTGAGGCATAAAGGGCGTAAATTAATTCGATAAGTGCATTTTGAGAATTTGTCCAGGAAATATCCTTGTTGGTATCGCCATTCAGGAAGATGGTATCGGAATTTTCTTCGGGATTGATTTTGGCGAGCAGATATGTGTAAAGTAATTCGTTGGCAATAATGTAAGCAATCTTGTTGTCGTAATAAGTGGAGAAACTAAGGTCAATTTCAAACACACCGCTTTTAAGTCCATCGTGATAATTAATTTGCCCAAGCCTAAAATAACTATGATCACGATCTGTTCTGCCTGCACGATAGTACCTGTAAAAATCCTCATTACAGATACTTTCTTTATATTCTGCTTTGAGATTTTTGAGCTGATTTTCGTAAAAACATTGGTGTATTTTTCCGGTGCTAACAGGGCAGGTGGTTTCAATGCGAAACACCTTGTTGTAATAAATGAGTTTGCCTAAAACTTGCGGTTTGATGTTCTTGAAAAAATCAATTTCCTGTTGCTCATTTTTAAATCCAAATTGGAGGACTTGGTCTTTTATAGAACTCAACATGTCCTTTAGGAACAAAGTCATTTGATATGTTTCATTTGCTGTCGGCAATACTTCAGAAGTTAGTTTATCTTCCTTATGCCTGATTTGCGCTAATATTTTACTCAACACGATTTCCATAGCATAGTCTTTTTTAAGGGTTATTACTATTTGTTTCGGAGTTGCAACTATTGTTGATATACCAAAATCAAATTTTGTGAATATTCTTCAGACCATTTCCACAGATGAACCCAACTTGGGAAAGATTTATTTTCAAGAAACTGTATTTTGGATAAACAAAAAAGGTAAAGTCTTGGTGTACTTTACCCTTTATTTATTAAATTTGCTGTATTGATTTACAAGGTAATCGAGTGAAAGTAAGCGCAATGAGCACCATTACTAAATCGTTACCGATAGAGTTTTCCACTCTCGTAAACTACTCTTAATAAGCTGAGTTGGGCTTAATTAATCTTTTTTATCTATAAAAAGCCCAAATTCATTAAATTAATGGTTTGGTAAACTTTTGTAAATACAAAAAAGCATTTAACTTGTGTATCTTGCTAGTATTAAATCCAAGTTTATGCTTACAGAAACAATTGTGACTACTCGATCTAAAACAATTTTAGTTGCACCTTTAAACTGGGGTTTAGGCCACGCAACCCGCTGTATTCCGATTATTAGAGCACTTTTAGAGCACAACTACCAACCCATTATTGCTTCTGATGGCGCCGCGTTATTGCTGCTTCAAAGTGAATTTCCAGACCTAAAAACGCTCGAACTTCCGTCCTACGAAATAGAATATGCTGCAAAAGCCAAAAATTTCAAATGGCATTTGTTAAAAAACAGTTGGAAAACCTTAAAAGCTATTCGCAAAGAAAAAGCATTGCTCAAAAAATGGATTGCAACTTACGGAATCGACGGCATTATATCTGACAACCGCTTGGGTGTATACAATAAAAACATTCCTAGCGCTTACCTTACCCATCAAATTCAGGTTTTAAGCGGACAAACAACTTGGCTCAGTAGCAAAATTCATCAGTACTTTGCTTTTCAACATAACGAATGTTGGATACCTGATCATGCGAGCACCAATAACTTATCTGGAATATTAGGTCATATAGATGATTTTGAACATAAATTGAAATACATTGGCCCAATTAGCCGTTTGCATAAAAAATTAGTCCCAAAAAAATACGATCTACTTGTTTTACTATCAGGTCCAGAACCACAACGAAGTATGCTCGAAGCGCATTTATTACAAGAGTTGAAAGGATTTGAAGGAACAGTTCTTTTTGTTGCAGGAACAGTAACTACACAGCAAAAATTCAGCCAACTAGGAAAAATAGAATACCATAATTTCATGACTACTTGCCAATTGGAACAAGCTATCAACGAAAGCGAAATGGTGCTTTGTCGCTCTGGTTACACCTCGATTATGGATCTTTCCGTTTTACGAAAAAAAGCGTTTTTTATACCTACACCTGGGCAATTTGAACAAGAATATTTAGCCCAAAAACTAGAAAAAGAAGGTCTGGTACCCTTTTCTACCCAAGATGAATTTTGTATTGCCAATTTACAAGAAGTTGACCATTATAAAGGTTTGCCAAAGGCAGATTCAAAAGTAGCTTGGGAGAGATTATTTGGATTATTTGAAGAAAAAAATGATTTACAGCTCTAAGTTACTACTTATTTTTTAACCCCAAAGGAAGCCTGATTTTTAGCTGTCGTTAATGTAAATGAAAATTCAGACCCTACGCCAAAAGTACTATCCACATAAATTTTTTCATCATGTGCCTCAATAATATGTTTAACGATTGAAAGGCCGAGACCTGAACCTCCTTCAGTTCGTGCACCACTTTGATCCACACGGTAAAAACGTTCAAATAAACGCGGAATGTTTTTCTTTTCTATCCCTTCGCCATTATCCGTAAAACGAACAATTACTTTATCCGAAGTTAATTCTTCAATACTTACCTCGGTTGTCCCTTTTAGTTTACCATATTTGATAGAATTTACAACTAAGTTCATGACTACTTGTTGAATTTTTTCTTGGTCACCCAACACCATAATTGGTTTATGGTAGCGCATGTCAAACATCAAAAGAATATCCTTTTTGGAGGCTTTCATTTCGAGTAAATCAAAAACGTTTTGCACTAATTTCACAATGTCAAACTCGGCAATTTCAAGATTCAAATCGCCTGTTTCCAATTTCGAAATCATATCTAAATCTTGAACAATGTAAATAAGACGCTCTACCCCTTTTTCAGCACGTTCTAAATATTTTTTTCGAATCGTTTTATCATTCATAGCGCCATCCAACAAAGTAGAAAGATATCCTTGAACGGTAAATAAAGGTGTTTTCAATTCGTGCGAAACGTTACCTAAAAATTCTCTACGGTATTCTTCACGAACTTTTAGCGTTTCAATTTCAAGTTTTTTATCGGTAGCGAACTTTTTCACTTCGCGCGTAAGCGTAGCCATATCAGTGGTAATCGGCTGATTCCTAAACGTACTTGACTCTAACAAAGAAACGTCATCATAAATCTTTTTTACTTTTTTATAAATAAAACGCTCCACACGATATTGCACCACTAAAAATGAAAAAGAAGCGATACAAACCGCAAAAATAAGAATGAAATTAAGGGAAAATTCAAAAAAATAGTGCGTTAAAAAACTCACTAATAAAGTAGAGAACAAAGTTATATACAAGGACGATTTGACTGCAAATCGGTAAGTTTTTTTAAAATTTATTGTCATTTACACTTCAAACTTATAACCAACTCCTTTGATGGTTTTAAACAAATCTTCTCCAATTTTTTCGCGCAGTTTTCTAATATGCACATCAATTGTTCTGCCTCCAACAACTACTTCGTTACCCCAAACCTTATCTAGAATTTCGTCACGTTTGAATACTTTTCCTGGTTTTGAAGCCAAGAGGTAAAACAATTCGAATTCTTTTCGCGGAAGCGCAATCTCAATATTGTCTTTTATAATTTTGTATTCTTCTCTATTAATTTCAATACCACCCACATTTAAGGTTTCGCTCTCAATTTCTTTTTCCTTTAAACGACGTAGTAAAGCTTTCACTTTGCTTACCAACAATTTCGGTTTAATCGGTTTGGTAATATAATCATCGGCACCCGCATCAAAACCGGCTACTTGTGAGTAATCTTCGCTTCTAGCGGTTAGAAAAGTGATTAAAACATTATTCAATTCTGGAATTTTCCTGATGTGCTCGCAAGCTTCCATTCCGTCCATTTCTGGCATCATTACATCCATAATAATAAGGTCTGGAATTTCCTTCTTAGCTTTTGCAATAGCCTCTTTACCGTTTACTGCAGTAAAAATTTGATATCCCTCTTGAGATAGGTTGTAACCAACTATTTCTAAGATATCTTGCTCGTCATCAACTAATAAAATTTTGGTGTGTTTTTTCTTCATGGAGTGTCAAAAATTATTTTTGAGATGTAAATGTAAACATAATTGAAGTAATCAAAAGCAGTTAACCGTAATTTAATATTGAACGGTTTTTGCAAACATAAAGACAACATAAGGTTAACAAGTCAGTAACTCCTGATTTGCATTATGGCCGTTAATTTGCACAAAAATTAAACCCGATGAAATTCAAGTTACTATTACTTACGTTATTAATTACTGCTTTTTCTTTCGCACAAAGCAAAGGAACTATCACAGGAACGTTAACAGACAAAGATGCTAACAATCAATCATTGCCATTTGCTAACGCAATTATCAAAGGTACAACTATTGGTACCAATACCGATATTGATGGTAAATACACCTTAAAAGTAGCACCAGGAAAATACACATTGCAATTTAGCTTTGTAGGATACGAATCAGTTGAAGTATCCGTGACAGTAGTTGCCGACCAAACCATAACTGTTGACCAAGCATTAGGCTCTGGAAGTTATAAACTTGAAGATGTCGTGGTAAGATCAACTGTTAGTAGACAAAAAGAAACGGCTTTGCTATTGGATCAAAAAAATGCAGTATCTATCAAACAAAGTATTGGTTCACAAGAATTAGCTCGTAAAGGAGTTAGCGATGTAGCAACAGCTGTGACCAAAACGACGGGAATTACAAAACAAGAAGGCTCAGGAACTATTTTTGTTAGAGGTTTGGGTGACCGTTACAATTCTACGACGATGAATGGTTTACCAATTCCTTCAAACGACCCGGAAAAGAAAAACTTAAATCTTGATATTTTTTCAACTGACATTGTTGAGTACATTTCTATCGACAAAGTTTATAATGGAAGTATTTATGGGGACTTTGCAGGAGGAAACGTCGATATAATTTCTAAAGACTACAAAGGAAAAGGTTTTGTAAAAGTAGATATTGGTTCAAAAGTAAATACAAATGCGGTAAGCAATGACAACTTTTCATTACAAACTGGCATCAATGATTTTGGTTTAAAAGCAAGTAAAATTCCAAGCAGCCCTTTAACGGCATACAACTACAACTCTTTAAATTTAGAAACAAAAAATCCTATTGCTGGTTCATTTGGAATTTCAACAGGGAATTCATTTGATATTGGTAACCAAAGTAAATTGAATGTTTTTGCAACAATCAACTACAGTACCAATTATTCTTCTCGAGCAGATGGAAGCGCAAAGGGGTCAATTAACGGGAACGGCGTTATCAATAAAAACTTCGAAGAATATACATCAGACTCTTACAGCACAAACCTAACAGGAATGTTAAACCTTGGTTACAAAATAAACAAGGCCAACAAAATTAATTTCAACTCTGTATTCATCAATACTTCATCTTTAACCAAAGAGGAATTTTCAGGACTGATAGTTGATATTGCAAATGATGGTAACGGATTAATTCGTCGTAATGAATTCAAGAAAAACGCCTTATGGATCAACCAACTTTTAGGAGAACATACTTTAAGCGAGCGTACTGCCGTAAGATGGGGAACTTCATTAAACAGTATCGATGGACAGATGCCAGACCGTAACCAAAATATTTTTAGAAAAGAAGCTGATGGTTTCAAATTATCGAATATTTCTGCACCAGACAACCACAGGTATTATCAAGAACTACAAGAAACTGAGGTAGCCGCTAACCTAGCTGTTGACTACAAATTCAACAAAGATTTTGAAGGAGAATATAAAGGTAAATTTACAGCAGGCTACAGCGGACGAGCTAAAAATAGAGATTTTGAAGCTAGACAATTCAACTTCAAAACAACAGCCGCCAATTCAACAATTAGTGTAGACCCTAACAATCTAGATTTGTTTTACAACCAGCAAAATTTAGCAAACAACGTATTTGAGATTACTACTTTTAGAGGTAATAGCCAAGTTCCAAATGCCTTAGATCCACAAATTTATAATGGTGAACAATTTATTAACGGAGGTTTCTTGAACACTGAATATAATTTTGGTAAACTATCAGGAGTTTTAGGATTAAGAGGAGAGTATGTTTTTCAAAAAATTGCTTGGGAAACTCAATTAGATCCTGCAGGAGATTTTGATGAACTAGAAAAAATAGCTTTTTTACCTAGCTTAACATTAAAATATACAGTAAACGAAAAACAAAATTTACGTTTTGGTTTCAGTAAAACTTACACTTTACCACAATTTAAAGAGAGAGCTTTATTTGTATACGAAGAAGTAAACGAAGTAAAAGTTGGTAACCCTGATTTGTATGCTTCTGATGATTACAACTTTGACCTAAAATGGGAAGTTTTCCCTAGTGCTGACGAGTTAATCTCTGTAACTGGATTTGGTAAATACATTTTAAATCCAATGAACGAAGTAACAATCGCTTCTTCAACAAATGATATTTCTTTTATCAACACAGGTGATTTTGGATATGTAGCTGGAGCTGAATTAGAGTACAGAAAAACAATTTTTAACTTTGACGAGTCTAAATCAAAAAAATTAACAGGAGGTTTAAATGCATCTTATTTATACAGTAATCAAGAATTAGATAGCAATAAAGTTATCAGAGAAACAGATTATAATGTTGTTTTCACTGATGCAGAAAGCAAATTTACAGGAGCATCAGATTTATTACTAAACGCTGATCTTTCATTCTATACTGATTGGAATAATAAAGAAAGTAATTTAACAACAACCTTAGCTTACACTTACTTTTCGGATAGAGTATATGCATTAGGAACCAATGACAGAGGGAATTTAGTAGACAAAGCCTATGGATCTCTTGACTTAATAACAAAGTTGAAGTTAAACAAAAAAATGGGAATTGACTTTATAGCAAAAAACATTTTAGACGCTACACTTAATAGAACGCAAGAAAACAAGTCTGGAGACATCAATGTTCTTTCATACAAAAAAGGAATCAATTTAGGATTGAGTTTAAATTACCAATTCTAATAGCCAACCAACATAAGTATTACAAAAGCAGCCCAATGAGGCTGCTTTTTGTTTATAACACACCTTCCTTAACCTACATAACATTAAGTTAATACTATTGTAAGCATTTATTAAATTAACATTCACATTGACTTAACCTAGACTTGAGCAAATTGCTACACCTTTGTAACAGAAACAAAACAATTAACTATTACAACATGAAAACAAAATTTTTACAACTAATTGGAATTTTAACAGTAAGTGCAGCCGTAGTGAGCAGTTGTTCAACAACGGAAGAAAACGAAAAGCCTTCATCTAATTTCGTAGTTGATGCCAACAATTTTCAAGGAAATATCAATGAGGGTGAAGTAACTCTTGACGCATCTAAAACATACAAGCTTACTGGTAAACTGCAAGTAAATTCAGGAGCAACCTTAAACATTCCTGCTGGAACGAAAATTGAAGGAACTGGTGGTACTGCATCATACATTGCGGTAGCACAAGGTGGAAAATTAAACGTAAACGGAACAGCAAGCAACCCAGTGGTTATGACAAGTGGTTTGCCTACTAAAAAAGCGGGAGACTGGGGAGGATTAGTAATTTGTGGTAAAGCACCAATCAACCGTGTAACAGGTGGAGCAAGTACAGCACAATCAGAAGTTGCAGATTTAACTTATGGCGGAACTGCATCAAACGATAACTCAGGATCTATTCGTTATTTAAGAGTAGAGTATGCTGGAGCAGCATTTAACAGTGAAAAAGAATTTAATGGAGTTTCATTATTCGGAGTAGGTTCAGGAACTACTTTTGAATATGTAGAGGCTTACCAAGGTGCAGATGATGGTTTCGAATTTTTTGGAGGATCTGTAAACACTTCAAACTTGATTTCATTTGGTAACGAAGACGATCAATACGATTGGACAGAAGGATGGAATGGAACAAACACCAACTGGTACGGAAAATTATCATTTGGAAAAGGAAACAGAGGTATCGAAGCTGATAATTTTGAATTTGGTTTTGCTAATACACCAATTGCAAACCCAACTATCACAAATATCACTTTAGTAGGTCCTGGTAGCGCTCCTACATCTGGAACTTGGCAAGAAAACCAAGCAATTAAATTAAGAAGAGGTACTAAAGCAATTTTTACAAACGTAGCTCTGAGTGTATGGGCAAGAGGTGTTGACATCGAGCATGACGAGACTTTAAGCTTTATTGGAACTGCTTTGAAACTTACAAGTGTTAACTTTGTTGATGTAACTACCAAAACTAGAGGAACAAAAACTGCAGTAGCTCCTGCCGCAGGAGTAACAGCTGATGCTTCACTAGCAATTGCATCTGAATCTGCAACTGCAACAGGTGCTGGAAACGGTGCCGCAGCTCCTGGATGGGCAGCTGGATGGTCAGTAGGATTGTAATTCAAGTTCTAAAATAGATTAAATGCCTTTCAACTTTGAAAGGCATTTTTTTTGGTATGCTTTTTGAAATATTTTTTGTATCTTTACTAATCAAAATTGAAATGATGGCAAAAAACTACTTTTATACACTTATTGCATTGGTTTTCTTTTGTTCTTTTAGTGCTGTTGCACAAGAAACAAAACAAGCACCAAGAGTACAAGAAACAAGCATCGAAGGCTTGAGTTTGTACCCAAATCCTGTGAGTAATGGTAAAGTTTTCATTACCACTAAAAATGATCTTGATAAAGAAATCATCATCTTTGATGTGCTTGGTAAAAAAGTACTGCATACTATGATGAATTCAAAAGAACTGAATGTTTCTGCACTGAGTTCTGGTGTATACATCATCAGGATTAACGAGAAAGAATCCTCAGCCACTCGAAAATTAATTATCAAATAAAAATCTATACCACAAGCTCCAATACCAATTGGAGCTTGTTTTTTATAAAAAAGTTTCCTTTCCTACTCCGCTCTAATTGCATAGCTAGTCCTGACAATTTTTATTACTTTTGTAAAAAAAATTGGTGATCACAGCAACAGATATATTTACGATTTCAAGCCACAAACAATTTGAAAAAATAGCTTTAAAAGTATTTCGTTTTCAATACGAAAACAATCTGGTGTATAATGAATTTTGCCAATTTCTAAAAACCGATCCACACAAGGTAAAGTCCATACAGCAAATTCCTTTTTTACCCATACAATTTTTTAAAAGTCATGCTGTAGTTTCCAATTCCAACCCAATTCAAGAAACGTTTACTAGTAGTGGCACGACAGGTATGATTACTAGCAAACATTTGGTAACTGATGTCAGCCTTTATGAAGAAAGCTATCGCAGAGGTTTTGCTGAATTTTATGGCAATATCGAAGATTATGTAGTTTTGGCCTTGCTCCCATCCTATTTAGAACGCGAAGGCTCTTCATTAATTTATATGGTTAAAGATTTAATTGAACTTTCAAACCAAGCGGACAGCGGCTTTTATTTGAACGATCACGACGCCTTAATCTCTAAACTTGTAGAACTAGATAATCAAGGGCAAAATGTTATTTTGTTTGGTGTGACGTTTGCTTTATTAGACTTAATTGAAAAACTTCCGTTTCAATTACAACATACTATTATCATGGAAACTGGCGGCATGAAAGGGCGTCGCAAAGAAATGATTCGCGAGGAGCTACACGAGCAATTATGCCAAGGTTTTGGCGTATCAGCCATACACTCAGAATACGGAATGACAGAACTCCTTTCACAAGCTTATTCACTGGGAGATGGTGTTTTTGAATGCCCTGCATGGATGCAAATTTTAATTCGTGACACAGAAGATGCCTTGACTTATATTGACAACGGAAAAACAGGCGGAATCAATGTGATCGATTTGGCCAACATCAATTCGTGTTCCTTTATTGCTACTCAGGATTTGGGTAAAAAAAATCCAAACAACTCTTTCGAGGTTTTGGGGCGCTTTGACAATTCGGATATTCGTGGGTGCAATTTGATGGTGCTTTAACCTTTTTTAAAAAGTACAAATGCGAATTTTATCTCTTATTGTTTTATTGTTTTTTGGATGGAATAGCGGCGCGCAAACCACTGAGGTAGGAGTTCAAATAGACTCGATTACTCATATAGATCCTTCCCCAAACGAGCGACTATTTACCGTTCATTATAGTGTTACGAACAAAACAAAAGACGTTATTTCTTTGATTTTAAACACGCGTTCTATAAAACCGAATATGTACAACCACTCTTCTTGGGTTCCTTCGTACAGATTGTATCAAGAAGAAAACGTAATAGAAACCAATAGTATTTTCAATTCTAAAAAAAACGATGCAGCACTGAAACAGTTAATGCAAGCTTTAGAGGAAAACCGTAAAGATTTAGCCGATTTTTTAGCAAAACAGACAGAAGGAATTGAACAAAAAACTCGTAAGGAAATATTAGAAAGCGTTCTACAATTTCAAGGGAATGAAACTAAAAAATTTACAGCCAATTTGAGTTGGGACAAAAACCGTTACCATAAATTTGAAGACAACGAATATTATTTAAACACCAACGATACTCATTTTTTAGACTTGTTTTTGTATTTCAACAAACACGAATTAGCTAGCAACTTGCCCGCTCAAGATTTAAAAAACATACTTGAAACTCCCAACCTCGTTTCTGGCTGGATTAATTCTAATAAATTCCCAATCAATTTTAAGGATTGACAAAAAAAATCCCAATAACTCGTTTGAGTTATTGGGATATTTAAATTATTATGAAGCGTAGTTAAAACGCCATTTTATTTATAACACTCTAACCACAAAATAATTCTTCTTTCCGCTTTGTAGCAAAACAAATTGATTGTTGATTAAATCTTTGGTTGAAACCATAAATTCTTCGGTAACTTTTTCTTTGTTTACTGAAATAGAATTCGCTGTTAAAGCACGACGCGCTTCGCCATTAGATTTCATGAAACCTGTTTTTTCGTTTAAAACGTCAACAATATTGATTCCAGCCTCTACTTCATTTCTAGCAATTTCTGCTTGCGGAACGCCATCAAAAACATCTAAAAAAGTTGCTACATCCAATTGCTTTAAATCATCAGCAGATGAATTTCCGAACAAGATAGACGATGCTTTTATCGCGTTTTCTAGGTCGGTTGCAGAATGAACAAGTATCGTAATTTCTTCGGCTAAGCGTTTTTGCAACAAGCGCAAATGCGGCGCCTCTCTGTGTTTTACGGTTAAATCTTCAATTTCTTCTTTCGATAAAAAAGTAAAAATTTTGATGTATTTCTCGGCATCCACATCTGAGGTATTCAACCAATATTGGTAAAATTTATATGGAGACGTTCTAGCCGAATCCAACCAAATGTTACCTCCTTCAGATTTTCCAAACTTAGTTCCGTCTGCTTTAGTAATCAACGGACAAGTCAAAGCATACGCTTTACCGCTGGCAATTCTGCGTACTAATTCGGTTCCGGTAGTAATATTTCCCCATTGGTCACTTCCGCCCATTTGTAACGTACAGCTCTTTTCTCTGTACAAATGCAAAAAGTCATACCCTTGAACCAATTGGTAGGTAAACTCCGTGAACGACATTCCTTCGGCTGCTTCAGATGACAAACGTTTCTTCACAGAATCTTTTGCCATCATATAATTTACGGTAATATGTTTACCCACATCACGAATGAAATCTAGAAATGAAAAATTCTTCATCCAATCGTAATTATTCACTAATTCAGCTGCATTATCTGCCTCTGAAGTAAAGTCTAAAAAACGAGCCAATTGCCCTTTTATCGCTTCTTGATTGTGGCGCAAGGTAGCCTCATCTAACAAATTACGTTCATTAGATTTACCCGATGGATCACCAATCATACCCGTTGCTCCACCCACAAGCGCTAAAGGTTTATGTCCTGCAAGTTGAAAATGTTTCAACAACATTACGCCCACTAAATGTCCTATATGCAATGAATCGGCAGTTGGGTCAATTCCCACATATGCCACACGCATTTGTTCCATCAAATGTTCTTCTGTGCCGGGCATAACATCGTGGAGCATTCCTCTCCAAGTTACTTCTTCAATAAAATTCTTCATCTTTTTATGCTATTTACTTTGGTCTCTTTCGCCCTAAAGGCGCTATGTGCACAAAGATAAAATTTATTGCGGATTCCGTTATTTGTTTAATAGGTTATTCGAGAAAAATTATTTGTATTTTCGTAACATGATATTAGTAACAGGAGGAACCGGTTTAGTAGGCGCGCATTTATTGCTTCAATTAATTGAATCCAAAAGTATTGGCAGTGAAAAAGTACGAGCTATTTACCGAAAAGAAGATGCAATACAAAAAACCAAAGCACTTTTCGAGCTTTACAATAAGGCGACTTTCTTTACACAAATTGAATGGGTTCAAGCTGACATTACTGATATCCCTTCGCTAGAGCTTGCTTTTCCAGGTGTTACAACCGTTTACCATTGTGCTGCGTTAATATCATTTGATCCAAAAGAAGAAGCGCAACTACGCAAAATTAATATTGAGGGCACGGCAAATATTGTCAATTTCAGTATTGACTATGGCGTACAAAAATTATGCTATGTAAGCTCGATTGCTACACTTGGAGACCCGCTTCCGCACGAAACTTTTATAACTGAAACTACCGAATGGAATCCAGAAAACTACCACAGCGACTACGCCATATCTAAATACGGTGCCGAAATGGAAGTTTGGAGAGGACAACAAGAAGGCTTGTCCGTTATCATTATAAACCCTGGAGTTATTCTTGGTCCGGTACTTCCTTTTAAAGATTGGGAAAATGGTAGTGGTCAATTGCTTACCAAAGTAAAAAGAGGACTGCCTTTTTATACCCTTGGCAGCAGTGGTTTTATTGCTGTGACAGATGTGGTACAGATTGCACAAAAACTTACGGAAAGCGATATTACAAACGAACGTTTTACATTGATAGCGAGCAACATCACTTTTAAAGAAGTACTTGACACCATGGCCGAAAGTCTAAATGCAAGCAAACCACGCTGGCATGCTACACCTTTTATCATGAAAATTATTTGGAGGCTAGATTGGGTTTTGGCAACTATTTTTGGGCAAAAAAGACGCATTTCTCGAGCATCAGCAATGGCATCCTACAACAGTAATTTGTATTCTAATCAAAAAATAAAAAACGCCTTAACTATCGATTTTACTGATGTCAAGGCGTATATAAAACAAATTAGCCAACTGTAATTTATGGTTTTGCAGCAGTGCTATCTACTTTTTTCTTAGCTCGCAGTTTTTTTAGTTTTTCTGCTCTAATTTTTTTCTGTTTGTTAGCAATAAGCACATCAGTCGCTTTTAATTTTTGTTCTAAGCGAGTTGTAACTTGATCAAACATTTGTTTATACTCTTCATAATTGGCAGCATAATAAGCATTGTTTTCAACGAATTGCAAACTATCTACCTTGTATTTTTTGAAAATAAAATCTCTTGAATTTATTTTTAAGGTATCCAATGAGACCGGATTTTGGAACTTTATAGCCTCAAGAATGGCCAAATCATACATAATATCTGCCATAACCACTTTGCTAATCGGCTTTTTTGGTTCTTGCAGCACTTCGTTTTTACAACTTGTAAAAAGAAAACAAAGTACTACTATGGTGATGATTTGCTTCATATTCTAAATTTTATCGTTCAAATGACAAACGTTTTCCAGCTTTGATGTCTTTTACTTTGAATGCGTTATAAACTAATTGTCCGTTTACAAATGTATGTGTAATTCGGGATTTAAAAGTAAATCCTTCAAAGGGAGACCAACCGCATTTAGCTAAAATATTTTCTTTTTTCACACTCCAAGGTAAGCCTGGATTGACAATTACCAAATCAGCGAAATACCCAACTTTGATAAATCCACGTTTTTCAATTTTGAAAATTTTAGCCGGATTGTGACACATTTTTTCTACAATTTTTTCAACGCTTATTTTACCTTGATGGAAAGCCTCAAAAAGAGCCACCACAGCATGTTGCACTAATGGCCCACCTGATGGTGCTTCAAGATAATTTTTACTTTTCTCTTCAATGGTATGTGGCGCATGATCTGTTGCAATAACATCAATACGATCATCTAGTAAAGCTGCCCAAAGCGCATCTCTGTCTTTCGCTGTCTTTACTGCGGGATTCCACTTGATCAAGTTTCCTTTTGTAGCGTAATCATCATTGGTAAACCATAAATGATGTACGCACACTTCGGCAGTGATCTTCTTTTCTTCTAATGGAATTTTATTAGTAAATAACTCCATTTCTTTAGCTGTCGAAAGATGAAAAATATGCAAACGAGCGCCAGTTTTTTTGGCCAAAGCCACAGCTTTTGAACTTGAAATGTAGCAAGCTTCTTCGCTTCGAATTAAATGATGCGCCGTTACCGGAATAGCATCGCCAAATTCCTCTTTGTAAGCCGCTAAGTTGTTGCGTATGGTAGTTTCGTCTTCACAATGCACAGCAATTAACAAAGAGGTGCTTGAAAATATTTTTTCGAGTGTAGCCTCATTATCAACCAACATGTTTCCTGTTGACGAGCCTAAAAATATTTTAATACCAGCAACATTCTTTGGATCTGTTTTTAAAACTTCTTCTAAATTATCGTTAGTAGCACCCATCATAAACGAATAATTCGCGTACGATTTTTGCGCTGCCAATTGGTATTTCTGCTCCAAAATTTCTTGCGTCACCGCATTTGGTACCGTATTGGGTTGCTCAATATAAGTGGTGATTCCACCAGCTACAGCTGCGCGCGACTCTGATTCGATATCGCCTTTGTGCGTTAAACCAGGTTCTCTGAAGTGTACTTGATCGTCAATAGCACCAGGCATCAAATAATTACCTTCGGCATCAATGATTTTGCAATCTGCAAATTTAGCACTAATACTGTCGGCAATTTCGACAATCATATCATTTTCAATTAGTACATCACCTTCAAAAATAACTCCTTCGTTGACTATTTTAGCATTTTTTATTAAAACCCGATTCATCTTCTTGCTGCTTTATAATGTGTTAATTAATTTTTTTAGGCGAAGTGCGATCACACCAAAAACAGCCTCAACAATAATTGAATTGCTCATTTTGGACTGCCCTTTTGTTCTATCTGTAAAAATAATAGGAACTTCTACAATTTGGAAATTTTTGCAAAATGTTCTGTATTTCATTTCAATTTGAAAAGCATAACCCACAAAACGAATTTTGTTTAGATTAATATCTTCTAAAACTTTGCGTTTGTAACAAACAAATCCTGCAGTGGCATCATGAATTTTCATTCCGGTTATCAAGCGAACGTAAACAGAGGCGAAATAGGACAAAAGCACCCTACTTAAGGGCCAATTGACCACATTTACACCCGTAACATAGCGCGAGCCAATAGCCAAATCAGCATCACCAAGATGACAGGCATTATATAATTTCTCTAAATCTTGAGGGTTGTGAGAGAAATCAGCATCCATTTCAAAAATAAATTCATATTGATGACGCAACGCCCATTTAAAACCGTGTACATAAGCGGTACCTAAACCAGATTTTTTTTGTCTTTGCTCTAAAAACAAACGACCTTTAAACTCCTCTTGAAGCACTATAACTTTGTCAGCCGTATGATCTGGTGAATTATCATCTATTATCAGTACATGAAAAAGTTTATTTTGTGAAAGTACAGCTCGAATGATACTTTCAATATTTTCAATTTCGTTATAGGTTGGAATTATAACAATACAATCATTCATATTTTAGACTAATTTCACCGCAAAAGTAACCTTTTTATGCCACTTCATCCTTAATAAAATTATAATAAAAAGAATGAGAGAAAAATTAGTAATTTTGCATCGTTATGATTGAAAACGTACTGCATCCGAGAATAATTGAGAACAAAGACTGGGCTACTGCCCTGTTTGTATTAGCATTTGCTATTATTGCATTTACTAAATCAATTTTTGAAAATCGATTTGGCGAATTTGCCAACTTATTGTTTTCGAACAAATACATCAAAATATATCGCGACAGCAGTCATTTAAAAAGTGGATTTACTATTGCACTGTTTGCTGTTCAAGTTATTTCTTTTGCATTTTTTATTCAAATTTCGCTGAGCTATTTTGGCTACGCTTCAAAAACAGATTGGTTATTATACATTCGGATTGTAACGTTTCTTGTTTTTTTCATTTTAGCAAAATATTTAATAGAGAAAATAATCGCAACTTCATTCAACATCGAAGAATTCTCGTCTCAATTCAACTTGCAAAAAGTCACCTACAGAACCTATATTGGATTGTTAATTCTTCCTTTCAATATTATTTTGTTCTATTATGACAGTATTTCAAGAAATATTCCATTAGCGATAATTGCTATAATATTAGTATCCAACATACTAACTTATTTGGTTTCAATAAAAAATTATCAAAATATAATATTCGGTAAGTTGTTTTATTTTATTTTATATCTTTGCGCTCTTGAAATAGCCCCCTATTATTTTATGTATTATTGGTTTACAAAAGGGAGTGCTTAGAAACCGTTATATATGAAAGTGAAAACAATTTTGGTGTCACAACCCGAGCCTAAAGTGGAAAATTCCCCTTACTTTGAACTTCAACAAAAACACAAAGTAAAAATTGATTTCAGACCTTTTATTCACGTAGAAGGAGTTAGCGCCAAAGAGATTCGATTACAAAAAATCGACCTTAATCATTACACCGCTATTATTTTAACGAGTAAAAATGCCGTCGATCATTTTTTTAGAGTAGCCGAAGAAATGAGATACAAAGTACCAGAAGGATTAAAATATTTCTGTCAGTCAGAAGCAATTGCCTTTTACCTTCAAAAGTATGTTGTGTACAGAAAACGTAAAATTTACGTAGGCCCAAAAGACTTTGCTGATTTATCTCCACTTATCAAAAAGTACAAAGACGAAAAATTCTTGCTTCCAGCATCAGACCAATTGAATGCAGATGCACCAATTACATTAAACGCCCTAAAAGTAGACTGGACTCCTGCCGTTTTTTACAGAACAGTTATGAGTGATCTATCTGATTTAGCAGATGTTTATTACGATGTTTTAGCTTTTTTTAGTCCAACTGGAATTAAATCATTGTTCAAAAACTTCCCTGATTTCGAACAAAACAAAACAAGAATTGCCGTATTTGGTAGTACCACACAAAAAGAAGCATTAGATCATGGTTTGAGAGTTGATATTTTAGCACCTACGCCTGCTACTCCATCGATGACAATGGCATTAGAAAAATATATCGCCGAAGCGAATAAAGGAAAATAACATTAAATTACAGTCCAAAAAGCCATTCCTGATAGAATGGCTTTTTTTGTGCTTGCTTTATAAATTACAATATAACACACCAACTATCATAGAGCATTATCCTTTATCTAATCTACTGTCCGTTCGAGCGCAGTCGAGAATCAAATAAACATCTCGACTGCGCTCGATTTGACAAAAACAAGAACTAATACTTCTTTTAAGCGTTAATTACTTAAATTTGATTTTTAATTAAAACTAAATTTCTCATTTTAGTTTAAAATTCAAACTATGAAAATTAATTCGCTGATAGTCGAAATTGACGGTATCGATAAAGAAATTCTTCGTGACCTTATGGAGGATGCTCGAAAACCCATTCTTCAAATTGCCAATAAAATAGGAATTTCGGGCGCTGCAATACACCAACGTTTGCGCAAGTTGGAGCAATCTGGTGTAATATCGGGATCAAAATTTACGGTAAACAATAAAGTTCTTGGATACAACACTATGGCTTTTGTAGGCGTTTATCTAGACAAGGCTGCCCGAAACGCAGAGGCAGTGCGCGATTTAAGGAAAATTCCAGAGGTGTTAGAATGTCATTACACCACCGGAAATTGGTCTATTCTGATTAAAATTATCTGTCGTGATAACGAGCATTTAATGCAGCTACTCAATACCAAAATTCAAGCTATCGAAGGTGTTTCACGAACCGAAACTTTCATCTCGCTTGACCAGCAAATTGAACGACAAATTCAACTTTAAGGAAAGTGAAAAGTGAGTTGTGAGAAGTGAAATGTGAGCTATCAAAAAAAATCCAAACTCCATTAAAACTGGAATTTGGATTTGATAAATAGTTATCTGCAAATTGAAGAATTAGTCTCTTCTTCCTCCCATATAAATTGAAATATAATACAACAACGTTGCTATTGATCCTAATGCAGCTACCACATAGGTTCTGGCTGCCCATTTTAAAGAATCTTTTGCACCAGCCTGTTCTTGTGGTGTAAGCATTCTTTTGTTTTCTAACCAAGCCAAAGCACGGTTACTTGCATCATACTCCACTGGCAAAGTAACAATTGAAAACAAGGTTGTTGCAGCAAAAATTATAATTCCCACTAGTAAAAGTCCTGGAAACGTTTTTAGCATTACAATTCCCGCTAACAAAATCCATTGCATGTAAGTTGATGCCACATTTACAACAGGAACCAACTTCGAACGCATCGTAAGCCATTCATATCCTACAGCGTGTTGTACCGCGTGTCCGCATTCGTGAGCCGCTACGGCCGCAGCTGCAGCATTGCGCTGATTGTACACCGCTTCACTTAAATTTACTGTTTTATCAGCAGGATTATAGTGATCCGTTAAACGACCCGGAGTTGAAATCACTCTTACATCACGAATTCCATTATCGGCTAGCATTTTCTCGGCAATTTCAGCGCCCGACATTCCGTTTTGCAAATGCAACTTTGAATAGTGTTCAAATTTGCTTTTTAATCTTGAGCTAACTAACCAACTTGCTAGCATAATACCGCCCATTAATATCATTGATGGTAAACTAAATCCTAACATATCTTATTTTTTTATTTTTTTTAAAGTTACTAAAGAAATAGCAAAATTTGCACCAATTTGTAAAAATGTCAAATTGGCATTAGTTAAATAATCCTAAAAAAAATTCCAAACCCAATTTTGAAATTGGAATTTGGAATTTTAAATATTGAAATTGATAGGTTATCCCACCAAGTTAATTATTTTACCTGGAACAATAATCACCTTGTTTGGTGTTTTACCATCTAGTTGTTTGATAGTTCTTTCGTCTTTCATAACGATTTCCTCGATTTGTGCTGCGGTTAAATCCAAAGGTAAAACTAATGTAAAACGCATTTTTCCGTTGAAAGAAACTGGATATTCTTTCTCACTTTCTACCAAATGTTTTGGATCAAAAACAGGGAAAGGAACTGCTGCTATCGAACCTTCATGACCTAGTAACGACCATAATTCTTCGGCAATGTGAGGCGCGTAAGGCGAAATCACAATAGCCAATGGTTCTAAGATAGCACGAGAATGACAGTTTTGAGCAGACAATTCGTTCACACAAATCATAAACTGTGAAACCGAAGTGTTGAAAGAAAATCCTTCAATATCCTCAGCTACTTTCTTGATGGTTTTGTGCAATGATTTTAAGTTGTCTTTGGTTGGTGCGTCATCGGTAACAATCAAACCATTATCATCGAAATACAAACGCCATAATTTTTTCAAGAAACCAAAAACTCCCGAAATTCCTGCTGTATTCCAAGGTTTCGCTTGTTCCAATGGTCCTAAAAACATTTCATACAAACGCAAGGTATCGGCTCCGTATTCTTCACAAATAGCATCCGGAGTAACCACATTGTATTTAGATTTCGACATTTTTTCAACTTCACGACCAACGATATATTTACCGTTTTCGTCTAAAATAAATTCCGAATCTGCGTAATCTTCTCTCCAAGCTTTAAATCTTTGAATATCTAATTCATCAGACGAATTCACCATTGAAACATCAGCGTGAATTGGTTGAACTGATTGTCCTGCAATACTATTTTTTGAAATAAAAGTATTTGTTCCTTCTAATCGATAAACGAAAGCACTCGTTCCCAAAATCATCCCTTGATTGATCAATTTTTTGAATGGTTCTTCGGTTGGTGCAAAGCCTTTGTCTTTCAGGAATTTGTTCCAAAAACGAGAGTACAACAAGTGTCCGGTTGCATGTTCGTTTCCTCCTATATACAAATCAACATTTTGCCAATAGTTAAGCGCTTCTTGACTTGCAAATTCGGTTTCGTTGTGCGCATCCATATAACGCATCCAGTAGTATGAACTTCCAGCCCAACCTGGCATGGTGTTCAATTCTAGAGGAAAAATAGTTGCATTGTCTACCGAACTCGTTTCGACAACTTTGTTATTTACACTGTCCCAAGCCCAAACAGCCGCGTTTCCTAAAGGTGGTAAACCGTCTTCGGTTGGTAAATATTTCTCCACTTCAGGTAAAATGATAGGCAAATGTTGCGCATCAATCATTTGCGGCAAGCCATTTACATAATACACCGGAAAAGGCTCTCCCCAATAACGCTGGCGAGAGAAAACCGCATCACGCAAACGGTAATTGATTTTCCCTTTTCCTTGGTTTATTTTTTCAAGTTCTTCTATTACTTTTTGAGTTCCTTTTTTATAATCTAATCCATTTAAAAAATCAGAATCGACTAATTGAAACCCTTCTTTGGCTCCAAATGCAGCTTCCGAAATGTCTTGATCGAATATGTTTTTGATAGCTAGCATTCCGTTTTGACCTTTGAAGAAATTCGCAAAAGCATAATCTCTCTCGTCTCCACAAGGAACCGCCATTACCGCACCTGTTCCGTATCCCGCCAAAACATAATCACCAATCCAAACCGGAATTGGTTCTTTGGTAAACGGATGTTCTGCAAAAGCTCCTGTGAATACTCCCGAAATTGTTTTTACATCGGCCATACGTTCCCTCTCAGAACGTTTTGACGTTTTTTCGATATAGGCTTCTACTTCTGCTTTTTGTTCGGCAGTAGTGATTTCTTGAACCAAAGGATGCTCTGGAGCCAAGGTCATAAACGTAACTCCAAAAATAGTATCGGGTCTTGTTGTGAAAACATCGATATATTGTTGCTCACTTTCGACCTTCAACTTTTGACTTTCGACTTTAAAAGAAACCATCGCACCGACTGATTTCCCAATCCAGTTTCTTTGACTTTCTTTAATGCTTTCGCTCCAGTCGATATCATTCAAACCTTGCAATAAGCGTTCCGCATAGGCTGAAATGCGCATGCTCCATTGCGTCATTTTTTTACGAACTACTGTAAATCCGCCACGTTCCGAAACGCCATTTACAATTTCATCATTGGCCAAAACCGTTCCTAATCCGGGGCACCAGTTTACTTCGGTCTCCGCTAAATACGTCAATCGGTATTGCAAGAGGATTTTTTCCTGAGTATCTTTTGCGAAAGCGTTCCATTCTTCAGCTGAAAAAGGATCTATATTTTCATCACAAACTGCATTGACAGTTGCATTTCCTTCTTTTTCAAACAAGGCAATTAAGGTTGCAATATCTTCCGCTTTATCGCTGTTTTTATTGTACCAAGAGTTGAACAATTGGATGAAAATCCATTGTGTATGCTTGTAATAATCTGGATTTGAAGTACGCACTTCACGACTCCAATCAAAAGAGAATCCTATTTTATCTAATTGCTTTCTGTAACCCGCAATTTGGTTTCCTTCTTTGTCCACACCACCGTCAATGTTCACCCGAGTTGTATCCTCCGGACGTTGACCCGTTTGAATAGCGTACTGCTCTGCAGGCAACCCAAAACTGTCGTAACCCATAGGATGAAGCACATTAAAACCTTGATGTCTCTTGTAACGCGAGTATACATCAGAGGCAATGTATCCCAGCGGATGCCCTACGTGCAAGCCCGCTCCAGAAGGGTAAGGAAACATGTCTAAAACGTAATATTTAGGTTTAGCAGAGTGGTTTTCGGCTTTAAAAGTTTGGTTTTCTAACCAATATTTTTGCCATTTGGCTTCAATTTCGTTGGGATTGTATTTCATTTCTATTAGGTTCTGAGTAACTAAGGTTCTAAGATTCTTAGATTTATTGAGATCACTGTTTTTAGATGCCAAATTTACGTTTATTGTACGAAAGTTGAAACTTTGAACGTTATTAACTTTAAATAAAGAAATTGTTTATTATTTTTACCCCATAATTTCAACATACTATGAGTTCTTCCTTTGATAATTTCCAAAAACGCCGTTTAATTTCTTCTTATTTTTCAGTAGTGTTAAGTGTATTCTTAGTGTTATTTTTACTGGGAATTTTAGGGCTTTTTATCATTAATTCTAAAAAATTAGCTAACGATTTTAAAGAAAATATAGCCATGACTGTGTTTTTTAAAAACGAGGCTAATGATAGTATTGTAAAAAGTTTTGACCAACAATTAAAAACAAGTCCGTTTGTACGCTCACACAAATATGTGACTAAAGAAGCTGCTGCAAAAGAGCACACCGATATTATTGGCGAAGATTTTATGACTTTTCTTGGCGAAAACCCATTGCAAAACTCGTACGACATTCACTTCAAAGGAGATTATGTAGTAAATGATAGCATTACAAAAATTGAAGCACAATTACGTAAAAACACAATGATATCTGATATTGTATATGACAAACAATTGGTTAATCTGGTAAACGACAATATCAATAAAGTAAGTATGTGGATTTTAATCGTGAGTAGTTTCTTGGCTGTCATTGCTGTTTTGTTAATCAACAGTTCGCTTAGATTATCAATCTATTCGAATCGATTTATAATCAAAACCATGCAAATGGTAGGAGCAACAAAATCTTTTATTCGTAAACCATTTGTTATGCGCAGTATTAAACTCGGTATGATTGGTGCAGGTTTAGCAGTTATAGCTTTACTTGGCGTATTATTTTATATTGATACTAACTTTCCGCTTTTGGGAATCTTCAATGATAAAGGATCAATTATTTTGGTATTAATAGGTGTATTAGCAATAGGAATTGTGATCACTTGGCTAAGTACTTATTTTGCTACACAAAGATTCTTGAATTTACGCACAGACGATCTTTATTAGAAATTAATATTGAGTCACTGTTCAGAGTTATATCGTTAAGTAAAAAATTAGCACGTACAAATGGAAGATAAGGATAAAAAAAACGAATTTTTGTTTGAGAAAGTTAACTACAAATTTCTTTTAATTGGACTTGGAGTAATAGCCTTAGGCTTTGTTTTAATGTCTGGTGGCGGTAGCGAAGATCCTAATGTATTTAGCGAAGATATTTTCAATTTTAGAAGAATTAGATTGGCACCAACAACTGTTTTAATCGGTTTTGGAATTACTATTTATGCCATTCTTAAGAATCCCAAAAAGGCATAAATGAATACATTACAAGCGTTTTTGATTGCTATCATCGAAGGATTAACAGAATACCTGCCGGTTTCATCAACGGCTCACATGGTTTTTTTGAGTTCGTATTTCGGAATACAAGAAGATGATTTTGTGAAACTTTTTCAAGTCTCGATTCAATTTGGTGCCATCTTGGCGGTTGTTGCTTTGTATTGGAAAAAATTCTTTGATTTTTCTAAATTTAATTTTTACCTCAAACTATTTTGCGCTGTTATACCTGCACTCGTATTAGGTAAACTATTTGATGACAAAATAGAAGCTGTTCTAGGAAATCCTATCCCTATTGCCATAGTTCTTATTTTAGGAGGTGTTGTATTACTTTTTATAGACAACTATTTTAAAAATCCTACCGTTTTAAAAGAAGAGGATATTTCTATAAAAAAAGCCGTGACCATTGGCTTTTGGCAGTGTTTGGCCATGATGCCCGGCACTAGTCGATCTGCGGCATCCATTATTGGCGGTATGCAACAAGGGTTGTCACGACATGCTGCAGCCGAATTTTCATTTTTTCTGGCAGTTCCAACCATGATGGCCGTTACTTGCTACTCTGTATTCTTAAAGACCTACGAAAGCTCACAGATGAAGGGTTATGAACTTATTTTAAAATCAGATCAAAATATTCAGCTTTTTATAATTGGTAACATAGTTGCTTTTATAGTTGCCATTATTGCAATAAAATTCTTTATCGAAATCATCAAAAAATACGGTTTCAAACCTTGGGGTTGGTACCGAATAATAGTTGGGATCTTTTTACTGATTTACTTTTCATACTTTAAATAAATTCCAGCGATGACAGTCGAAGATTACCAAAACGGACAAATTTTACTTATTGACAAACCATTAAATTGGAGTTCTTTTCAGGCGGTGAACAAGCTAAAATATGCTTTGATTAATAAAGTTGGATTGCCCAAAAAATTCAAGATTGGTCATGCAGGCACCTTAGATCCACTAGCAAGTGGTTTATTAATAGTTTGTACCGGAAAGTTTACCAAAAGAATTGCTGAACTTCAAGGTCAAGCCAAAGAATACACTGGAACTTTTTTCATTGGAGCCACAACACCTTCCTATGATTTAGAAACAGAAATTGACCAAACTTTCCCAACAGAACACATAAACGAAAGCTTAATTCATGAAACCGTGAAACAATTTCTTGGTGAAATTGATCAAATACCTCCTATTTTTTCGGCAATAAAAAAAGACGGCGTCCGCTTGTATGAGCACGCTCGTGCAGGAGAAAGTATTGAAATTGCGAGTCGAAAAACCACCATTCACGAGTTTGAAATAACCCGAATTGCATTACCCGAAGTTGATTTCAGGGTAGTTTGCAGTAAAGGAACATACATTCGTTCTTTAGCCTATGATTTCGGTAAAGCCATGCAATCTGGTTCTCATTTGACCGTTTTACGAAGAACAAAAATTGGAGATTACGATGTTAAAAACGGAATTAATGTTATCGATTTTGAAGAAAGTTTAACTGCAAAGTAAAATCACTAACAACTGATTTAAAGACACCTTTATATATTTTGATTGTGTTATAAAAGACAAAAACACATGACAAATTCAAACTGAAATTTGCGATGTGTTTTTTCTAAAGGTAAAAAGTAATTTTCACTTCATACTTTTACTCTTTCTGGGTTTAGTTTACGATTAGTAATGAGGAATGTTTTTTCCACCAAATAAAACCAGAGACAAATAATCATACAATCTTTCAAATAAATTTTTCATGATACTGTTTTTTTAATTGTTAAACAATGCGAAACATGTATAAAAAAAGTAAATCAATTAATAGATTTGGTTATCTTTCAGCAAGTTACGATTATTTTTTAGTCTTGAGAATTAATTTTTCTTAAAAGAAATATAAAACTCAAAATGATGTATTTGAGCGAACTTTTTAGTTTATTCGTCGATAGATTGAATATTTTTTTCAGAATTTTCTTTTATTTATTTATTACAAATAACTTTATCTCAAAATAATTTGTAAGATTTCACTTTGAGTAGCTAGACCTTTATCGTCATGATACCATTTTTGCAAGTTGGTTTTAAGCGTTGCATCAATAACCCCAAACTCTTTTTTGTAATTCTCAACCAGTTCTACAGCAGGTTTGGGTCTTGGTCCCCAACTCGTTAGCACTTCATTTGTATCTGAATTTATACAAATCAAAATCGGAATAGATTTGGCATTATTCGTTAAAAATAAGTTCATGAGCGGCTCATTGTCATCACGCAAAACAATCTTCAAATCAATGGTAGGCGCCAAATTCACCATTTTATTGATAATTGGTAATATTTGAGCTGCATCACCGCACCATCCCTCAGAAATAACCAAAAATAAGTAGTTCTGTTTAATACTCTTCAATTGGGCGGCAACTGCCTCAGTAATCACAATTGTTTTATCCAAACGCTTCATGCGTGTTTCATTGAGCTGACTGTAGTGCGTTAAATCTTCACTCTGTATATGTCCCGTTGATTTACCATCTAATAGCAAATTAGTAACCAACTGCTTGTAGCCATCGTATGTATAACTTTTAGCCAAGGCTTGTTCAATTTCTTGTTTCATGAGTTGCATTTTTTGAAACACAAAGTTAGGCATAAATGGAATTTTAATTTCTCAGAAACGACCCTGCTTAAAAAAAATAAGTAATTTTAGCACAAATAAACACAATGGATTTAGAAACAAAATCGATAGGATTAGTACTTTCGGGTGGAGGCTCCAAAGGATTGGCTCACGCTGGTGCGATTAAATTTTTAGAAGAAAAAGGCATAAAGCCCAGTATAATTGCAGGAACAAGCGCTGGATCAATAGTAGGTGCATTGTATGCCTGTGGTAAAACACCTGATGAAATTTTAGCTTTTTTTAAATCGATTTATCTTTTTAATTGGAAACATTTAACTTTTAAAAAAGCGGGTTTAATCGATTCTGAATCGTTTAAAATCTATTTTAAAGCCATTTTTAAAGAAGCGACTTTGGCCGATTTAAACATTCCGCTTCAAATAACTGCAACTGATATGGTACGCGGGAAGTTAAAAATATTTCATCCCGACACAAAGGTGGTTGATGCCGTTTTAGCCTCATCTGCTTTTCCGGGAATAATTTCACCCTATGCCATCGATGGCAATATTTACAGTGATGGTGGAATCCTGAACCACTTTCCTACTGACATTTTATTAGGACAGTGCGATACAATTATTGGAGTTTACGTAAGCCCGATTCAGAAAATTGAAGCTTCTGATTTAAACTCAATCAAAGCAGTGACAACGCGCGCCTTTGATTTGTTATCGGCCAACTCCAATATTCATAAATTTAATATGTGCGATTGGGTCATTGAACCCAAAGAACTCTGTATTTATAGCACCTTTGAAACCAGCAAACTAAAGATGGATCAGGTGTTCCAAATTGGTTATCAATCAGCCAAAAATTCGTATGAAAAACTAGCTTTATAAAATAGAGTCAAGATTATTTTAAAAAAAAAGAAAATTCTATATTTGCACCAATCAACGCAACACACACATGAAATACAAAAGAATTCTACTGAAATTAAGTGGAGAAGCCTTAATGGGCGACTTACAATACGGAATTGATCCTAAAAGATTAGCTGAATACGCTGACGAAATTAAGCAAATTCACGCTAAGGGAGTAGAAATTGCCATTGTAATAGGTGGTGGAAATATTTTTAGAGGAGTTGCAGGCGCAAGTGCTGGTATGGATCGTGTACAAGGCGATTATATGGGAATGCTTGCTACCGTAATCAACGGAATGGCTTTGCAGGGCGCTCTTGAAGAAAAAGGAATGAAAACCCGTTTACAAACGGCTTTAAAAATGGAGTCAATCGCTGAGCCTTACATTAAAAGGAGAGCCGACAGACATCTTGAAAAAGGTAGAATTGTAATTTTTGGTGCCGGAACCGGAAACCCTTATTTTACAACAGATACTGCAGCGGTTTTAAGAGGAATTGAAATTAATGCCGATGTAATTTTAAAAGGAACGCGTGTTGATGGTGTATATGATTCTGATCCAGAAAAGAATTCATCAGCAGTAAAATTTGATTTTATCTCTTTTGAAGATGTTTTGAAAAAAGGATTGAATGTAATGGATACCACTGCATTCACTTTAAGTCAAGAAAACAAATTGCCTATTGTAGTTTTTGACATGAACAAAGTGGGTAACTTACTTAAAATTTGCCAAGGCGAAAATATAGGAACTGTAGTAAATATATAGTATACAGTTACAGTTTACAGTCGCAAGTGCGGCTTAAACTAAAAACTGTTGCTGAAAACTGAAAATTAAAATTATGACTGAAGAAATTGATTTTATATTAGATAGCACACAAGAATCAATGGCGGGTTCTATTGCGCATTTAGAAAAAGAATTTTTAAATATCCGTGCCGGAAAAGCATCGCCTGCTATGTTAGGAAGTGTTTTTGTTGATTATTACGGAGCAGCTACGCCTTTGTCACAGGTTTCAAAAATCAGTGTGCCAGATGCTAGAACAATTACGTTACAGCCGTTTGAAAAAAGCATGCTTCACCCAATTGAAAAAGCTATTATGATTGCTAATTTGGGCTTTAACCCAATGAATAATGGTGATGTAGTAATCATTAGTGTTCCACCTTTGACAGAAGATCGTCGTAAGGAATTGGCCAAACAAGCCAAAGCAGAGGCTGAAGATGCAAAAATTGGTATTCGTAATGCTCGTAAAGATGCCAACACCGAAATCAAAAAATTAGAAAAAGACGGTACCTCAGAAGACATTTGTAAAAGTGCCGAAGAAGAGGTTCAAAACTTAACCAACAGTTTTATCAAAAAAATTGATGAACTATTTGTGGTAAAAGAAGCCGAAATCATGAAGGTGTAAACCTGATTTATAAATATTTTAAAAACCGCCTTGTTGAGAAAACGAGGCGGTTTTTTTGTGCTACATAATGAAACAATATGACTTCAAACAAATACATCAGAAATTAATATCCTGCTATTTAGGAAATGAACCGAATTAAAACATTGATTTAAAGTGTAAAAAAACCGTAAAATTTTAACATAAAAACCGTAAAATAGAATGAAAATATTGTTCTAATTTTGGTAAAAGCTTGTTGCAATTTATTGTAAATGTCCTATGTAAGGATATTGGTTAGTCATTAAAGAGCGATAACACCATTAAAACTAACTTTAAACTAAAATTATGTTGAAACAAACAAACAAACAAACAAACAAACAACTAAGCTGAGGTCACTGCAAAAAGTCTATTTATAGTATTAATTCTTGTTTTTACACAAGCATGTAGTACCGAAGAGGGCATCACAAACAATGACGCAACAACTAAAGATTATATAAATTCTGAGAAAATAAGCCTAGATAAAGTACTGTCAGTCATTGAGAACCCACTAATACTAAATCAAACTGAAACTTTCAAAACTAGTACACTACAAGGCATTACACAGAAAAGTAGTGAAATAGCCCCTGTATATTTTACAAAAATAGTCAAGGGTAATGAATACACAACATACCTACTATTGCTAAATAATTATTCTACAAAAAACCCGTATTTTATGTATTATGTAATTACAAAAGATCGAGATACAGAAAAAGTAGGGTATTTAAAATATATTCCTGATACTCCCATTGAATACTTAAACATTGATTCCTTTTCCGGGAAAATCCAGATACTGGATCTCAAAAAAAAGATTAGAGCAGAAAGCAGAATATTAAACGGTCAACCTCAAAAACAGGCCAATACTACAACAGCAAAAACTGCAGACGATTGTTCTTCATCAGCATCTTTAATAACACATTATTGCGGTTCTAGTGCTGGCCATGCACCTGGACAAGACTGTACCGACTCCACAAAAGCTTACTACGAAATTTTAATAGTTACTACTTGCCCATACGTGAATTCATATGTTGTACCTAATTAAATAGAAAATGACATTCAAAAGGCAGAAAATCTTCGAGAATTAACCCTGTAAGTCAAAATATTGTATCTTTAACTTACAGGGATTAAGTTTATTGAACTCAACAAATTCTATATTTCAATATATTACTAATTAAAACATTTTAATCATGAAAATTAAATTAATTTCCATTGCATTGATAATTTTTGTTTTAAGTCTTTCGTTAAACATTATATCCTGCAATGACAATACAAGTGACATTGATTATAGTTCTGTCAAAAGAGAAACACTTAAAAATAAAACATTAATAGGTAGTAATATTTATCTGCCAAAAAATACCAAGTGGTTTTATACAAATAAAGAACACAACGAGGTGGAATTTGAATTACCAACAGGCTACAAATTTTTATTATTTGATGAAAAAGAAGGTTCATTTAGATTAGCTGATGCGGGAGCTGGATACTCATGTACTTGTTCAGCAGATGGTAGCTGTACAACCTTTTATAATGATTCTGTAGGTTATGGCTGTTTGCAATCAAATTGTACTGGTTCTTGTACTGGAAAAAGAACCAAAAGTTTATCAGCTTCAAGAATTGAAGGAGTTGTTTTTATTGACAATGATAAAATAGACACAAAAACTGATGAAATGGCTAGTTTATCTGATTTGGGTAAAGTTGGAATATTTAAGGTCGAAGAGTTTAGAAATGAAATTAAAAAGGGATACGATTTAATTTATAAACATATTGATAAACCAAATTTTAAATCTGAATTAAGTAAAATGAATAGTACTAAATTTGTATTTGCTAAAACTTATCTATTTGGAGTAGAATTAGGTTTAGTAATTCCTAAAGATCCTAAAATCAGTAAACTTTTACCAAATTTAAGATTAGCTTCACTGGAAGATGCAGGTGGTCCAAAAGGTTGTAGTTGTAGTGGCACTAGTGGAGGTAGTTGTAAATTAGAGAAAGAGGGTATGTTTGGTTATACAGCATATTATTGTACGGGATGCACAACATGTACGATGAATTAAATTAACTAGGTACAACCACAGTTTGTAGCAATAGCGGCTTTCAGTATATCTGAAAGTCGCTATTGTAGTTGTAGAGGTTCGTTATTAACCATAAACTTTGGTATATTTATCCGCTACTACTACAAGCTGACTAACGATAATAGTGCCGAAGAAGAAGTACAAAACTTAACCAACAGTTTTATCAAAAAAAATGATGAACTGTTAGTGGTAAAAGAAGCCGAAATCATGAAGGTGTAAACCTATCTGACAAATATTTTAAAACCGCCTTGTTGAGAAAACGAGGCGGTTATTTTGTAGTTTTAAGGAACTAGTCGTTTGCTATGTTTAAAGCTAAACTAGTTTAGAAAAAAAGCAATATCCTAGCGCTTTACAATACTCACGGCAGTTCCCGTTATCATTACAGTGATTAATCCTTCGCCACTTTTGAGCTCCACATCTACTTGAATTCCTACAACTGCATTGGCACTCATTTTTTCGGCATTTACTTTTAAGTTTGCAAATGCCTTTTCTCTCACTTCTGCAATACTTTCAGCAATGCCGTCATAGTATTTTTGCATGCTAAAAGTCAAACCCATTTTTTGCATGTTAATAGCAGTACCTGAAACAATGCCGTTGTATTCGAGAATTTTATAATCTTCGATAGAGTTGGTTGTGGTTAGAATCATAATCGTTTTGGTTAATAATTGGTTAGGTTTGTTACATTGTAGAAATTACATTGTACTTAAAATAAGTTATCTAAAATAAGACAATCTTAAAACAATAAAAATTTAAATATCACTAATGACTTGAAACGAATTTCAATCCTATGATAGAACTAATTAAGGTGGTAATAAAAAACAGACGCCAAAAATCAGCCGGTTCCTTGAATACAAAAATACCCACCAGCACAGTTCCTACTGCGCCAATCCCGGTCCAAACTGCGTATGCGGTTCCTATGGGTAAGGTTTGCGTAGCTTTATAAAGCAATACCATACTTATTGTTAAACATGCCAAAAAACCGAGCAACCATAATGTAGCTGCCGTACCCGTACTTTCTTTGGCTTTGCCTAAACAAGTTGCAAAACCTACTTCGAACAGGCCACCAATAATCAATAAAATCCAATTCATATTATTGTTTTACAATTAATACTGATGGTACTCCGCTCAACCAAACACTACGCGAATCAACTAGTTGTTTCCAGCTTTCGAGACTAATTAACATCAAATTTTGTTGGGCCAAAAACTCTTTCTTGATGGTTTTTTCAGTAATCAAACTGATATTATTTGGATGTTTTTGTTCTAAAGAATCTACAGCACTATTCATAACAAAATTTGTAGCCACATGACCATTTACATCTAAAATAATCACTTTAGAATTGTTGTTGTAAATCAGTTTTTGGATGTAATCAATCACAAAGGCATCTTCGGTACTAAAAACAGGTACAAAAACATTTTGCACTTCTTGTAAATCTTTGTCAATTAAAATCCCAATTGGCATTTTGGTTTTGGAGATAATTTGTCTCGTTCGCTCATCAAACGGTGAGTTTTCGAACAAACCTTCCTTACCCGTAAATTTATCAATTAAGCGATCCGGATTTATAATTCGAGTAGTAAAACCAATTACTTTACCCAAAATCGTACCTTCAAAAATAGATTTTCCAAGTCCTACCAACAGCAAATCATAATCTCCTTGATTGGCTACATCGGCAATTTCGGTTTCAATATCTGTAGTGGCTTTAAAAATCGTAGTGATCTCTTGTTTAAGCACCTGAGATTCTTCAACAATAGGATGGAAACTGTTTTTTTCCTTGTCTTCCATATTAAAGGTATGCACCTCATCACTCAAAGACAAGTGCATCACGGTAACACTAGAGGTGTTTTTTTGTCGTTTGGTTAAGCTATTCGCCAATCGCAACAAAGATTTTCCTTTTTCGTTATTACCGAAAGATATCAAAACGCGGTATTTATTATCGTTTATAGGTTCTAAAACATCCGCACCATCTTTAGTTTTAAAAATAAAATTAATCAAATCAAGCGCTGGACCGGTCATAAAAGTCGTAACCAAGGCCATAATTACCATCATTGTAAAAACTTCTGGAGTTAGTACTTTCAATTCCAAACCAATGTTCAAAACAATCAACTCCATCAATCCTCTGGTATTCATTAAAGCGCCAATTGTAAAACTATCACGCCAAGATTGCCCAACAAACTTTGCTGCCAAAGCACTACCAAGAAATTTACCAACAACAGCTACCAAAATAATAAATCCTGTCACTTTTAAAAGATAAGGATCACTGATAAGGCCAATTTCAGTTTTTAAACCTGTAAAAACAAAGAACAACGGAAGTAAAAGTATCAGCGCTACATCCTCCACTTTATCAATAAAAATAGTTCTGAATTTTGGAACATCAGGCATAATAACACCCGCCATAAAAGCACCAAAAAGGGCATGAATCCCGATCACTTCAGTCGCGTAAGAAGACATAATAAGTACCAAAAAGAAAATAGCAACAACAGGTTTTACTATGCTTTCTTTGGAACCGTACAAATCGCCAATACGTTTTAAAAACGGTTTTACTACATAAATCATTGCCACAACGTACAACACCGCGAGTGAGATGATATATAATGAACTGACAAAATTACCCGCTTTTACAATGGCAATTACAACTGCCAAGATACACCATGCAGTAATATCATCAGCGGCAGCGCAAGTGATTACTATAGCTCCTAACCTGGTTTTATGAATGCCACGTTCCTGTACAATTCGGGCCAAAACCGGAAAAGCAGTAATACTCAAAGCAATACCCATGAATAAACTAAAAGACAAAAACGTCACGCCTTCAGGAGCAAACTGATTGTATACAAAATAGGCTAATCCGATTCCGAGTGCAAAAGGAATAATTATACTCGCATGACTAATGACAATGGCTTCGTTGGCTTTATTTTTCAATATTTTCAAATCCAATTCCATCCCAATCACAAACATGAACAGAATCAAACCAATTTGACTCAAAAACTTTAAGTTACCCAAAGAAGCAACAGGAAACAAAATCGCCGAGAACTCCGGAAAATACATTCCTAACAAAGACGGCCCCAACACAATTCCTGCAATGATTTCACCAATCACAGAGGGTTGCCCTATTTTTCTGAAAACCCATCCAAAAAAACGAGCTACTAAAATGATGGTCACAATTTGCGCCAACAAAATAGCCAAAGGTTCTTGAAAATTATGTTGCATGGAGATCAAAAAATCAGCCCAAGAACCCTTGCCACTAGCGGGTTTTTCAATGACTTCTGTTGCTTCTAGCAGTTTTCCTTTTGTAATAATCCAATACATAAGTACTGAAAAGCAACCTGTTACAATCAAATAGAAAATAGTGTTTTTATACTTCTTCATAGCAAAAAAAATAGTTTTTGGGGTTTGGTTTTTCCTCGCCACAACTAATTCAAATATATCATTATTATTTTATTCTATTTTTTAAAATAGAAACAAAATAAAAACTTAATGTTTAGGTAAAACGAGCAAATCTTTAGCCTTAAACTAACGATTCAAAGTGGTTTTAACTACCTTTGCGCCCGTTAAATATAAGTTATGATCAAGTGGTTTAGTTTGGGGTTTTGGGAATTAATTGCCCGTGTAGTCCTTCGAAATAGAATTTTAATGCTGTCTATTATTGTTGCAATAACAGCACTTTTGGCCTCACAATGGAAAAATATCCATTTTACTTTTACCGAAGCTAATTTATTACCAGACGATAATATTGTTAATATTGAGTACAATGCCTTTTTAAATAAATTTGGCGAAGAAGGAAATCTTGTAATTATAGGCGTACAAGACAAAGCTATATTTACCCCAAAAGCTTTTGCCGCTTGGAGTAAAATGATGAATACTCTTAAAGGCGACAAAGCTGTTGATTTGGTCGTGTCGTTTAATGATTTAAAAAAATTACAAAAAAACGACTCGCTACAAACTTTTGAATTAATTCCCTTTGTTGAGCAATCAAAAACTCTTGACCCAGCCTATCTTCAAAAAATAAAAAAAGAACTTTTTAACGACCTCCCTTTTTATGAAGGTTTACTTTTTAACAAGCGTTCTGGAAGTATTCGTTCTGCCATTTACATGGATAAGAAAATTGTAAATACTGCCGCTCGAAAAGATTTTATTTTAGACAAACTCGTTCCCGCGGTTGAAACATTCGAAAAAGAAACTGGAATCGACCTTCGTGTTTCGGGCATGCCCTACATTCGAACCCTGAATGCAAAAACGATTACTGACGAGATTAGCATTTTTATTGGTGCCTCGCTCTTGGTTACTTCTTTGCTTTTCTTTTTCTTTTTTAGGAGTTTTAGAGCCACTTTAATCTCTATGATTATTGTGATTATTGGTGTAATGTGGTCGTTCGGATTTTTAGGACTGCTGCATTATGAAATTACTGTTTTAACGGCTTTAGTGCCTTCACTAATCATCGTAATTGGTATCCCAAATTGTATTTTCCTGACCAATAAATATCATCAAGAATATAAAATCCACCATAATAAAGCTAAAGCTTTGCAACGCGTTACTACCAAAGTAGGTATGGCAACGCTAATGACAAATCTTACCACAGCCATTGGTTTTGCTACTTTTGTGGCGTCAAATAATCAGTTGTTGCTAGAGTTTGGTGTGGTGACTTCCATCAACATCATGGCACTTTTCTTTTTGTGTATTATTGTGATTCCTATTTTTCACAGTTATATTCCCGCACCAAAAGAGCGCCACATCGAGCACTTAGATCGAGACTATGTAAAATCATTCATGGGCTGGATTTTACGCAACGTAAAGTACAACCGTTTCTCAATCTATGTTGTTGCTATTGCATTATTGGTCATCAGTATTATCGGCATTTACGAAATGCGTATTTCTGGCAGTCTTATCGAGGACATGCCTAAAAAAGAAGCCTTTTTCGAGGACATCGTTTTCTTCGAAAAAGAATTTGATGGTGTCATGCCGCTCGAAATCATGATTGATACCAAACGCAAAAAGGGAGTAATGAAACTCTCAACCCTGCGAAGAATGGACGAACTCGAGCAAGCAATTGATGAAATTCCTGAATTATCAAAACCCATTTCTATTGTAAACTTGATTAAATATTCGAAGCAAGCGTACTACAATGGTAATCCCGCGTATTACGAATTACCATCTTCGCAAGAGCAATCCTTTATCTTATCGTATGCCAAAAATGCGACCAAAGATTCAAAGGACAACCTGATGAAAAGTTACGTAGATAATTCTGGTCAATTTGCCCGAATTACAACGTTCATGAGAGACGAAAGCGGCGATAAAATTGCTAAAATTGAAGCCGAAATCAAGAAAAAAGCAGCTAAAATTTTCCCTGAAAACCAATACAATGTAACAGTTACCGGAAAAGCTCTCGTGTTTCAAAAAGGAACCGGTTATTTGCTAGACAACTTGTTATCATCGCTAGCTTTTGCCTTTTTACTTACCGCGCTTTTAATTGCGTTTATGTTCCGTTCCTTCAAAATGGTACTGGTTTCTATCATTCCAAACCTCTTGCCGCTCATGCTTACTGCAGGACTGATGGGCTTTTTAGACATTCCGCTTAAGCCATCAACTATATTAGTTTTTGGAATTGCATTCGGACTTTCAGTCGATGATACCGTTCGTTTCTTATCTCAGTACCGAGAGGAATTGAAGAAAAATAACTGGAAAATTCGCAAATCAGTTTACGCCACTTTTACAGATGCAGGTTTGAGCATGTTCTACACCTCGATCGTATTATTCTTTGGATTTTCAGTATTTATGCTGTCTAGTTTTGGAGGAACAATTGCCCTTGGCGGCTTGATTTCGTTGACACTGTTATTCGGGATGTTATCCAATTTAATGTTGTTGCCAGCCTTGGTGCTCACACTCAACAAAACATTGGCCAACGAACAAGATTTTATCGAACCAAAAATTGATATTATCGAACCAACCGATGAAGAAATTGACGATTTAACCTCAAAAAAATAAAATTCATCAGGAGCTATTTCCGGCTATCCGCTACAATCTTCCTGTTTTTTAACAAAAACAGGAAGGATTTCCACTGCTATCCGGGCTAGGAACTGTTGCATTGTACACTACTTGCGCTTGAAAAAAATTTTTCTCCGAAGAGAATCAAATCTGAGGTAGAACTATTTTAACACCGATGCTTAGAGTACTTCTGTTTTTATTAGCACTTCAATAAAAATAAATAATTTCAGCACCCCAATTTTACGACATAACCAAAGAAATCCATCGATGGCGGGCAATTAAACAATAGTAAAGCCCTGATTTCGTTCGGTTACAAAATAAATCTTATTTTTACGCCAACACAATTTTCAAAAAAAGCAAGCTTGCAATCTCTTGCAATTATCCTTTACTATTTTTGAAACACACTACTAATTTGATTTTTTACTATGTCGCAGCACCTTTCCGAAGAACAAAAATTAGCCGTTCCTGATAACTACCGCAATTGGAAAAAATGGGGGCCATATTTAGCCGAAAGACAATGGGGAACAGTTCGAGAAGACTACAGCCAAAACGGAGATGCATGGAACTTTATCAACCACGATAGAGCCCGAAGCAACGCTTACCGTTGGGGCGAGGAAGGCATCGGTGGTTTTTGTGACTCTCGCGAAATTCTCTGCTTGGCTCCCGCATTTTGGAACGGAAAAGATCCTATCATCAAAGAGCGACTTTTTGGTTTAACCAATAATCAAGGCAACCACGGCGAAGATGTTAAAGAACTTTATTTTCATCAAGTGGCTTCACCCTCGCATTCGTACAACAAATACTTGTACAAATACCCGCAAAACGGGTTTCCGTACGAGGAACTTATTGTAAAAAACCAACGCAGCCGCGAAGAAACAGAGTTTGAAATAACGGATACCAATAGCTTTGACGACAATGCTTATTTTGATTGTTTTATTGAATATGCAAAAGCCGATGTCGATGATATTCTGATGCAAGTAACCATCGTAAATCGCGGTGCTCAACAAGCTCAAATTCACGTCTTGCCACACCTTTGGTATCGTAATTTCTGGAAGCACAACGACAGGCATCCGCGTCCATCAATGAAAAGTATAGGAAACAATACTATCGAAACAACAAGCTCGCGCATTGAAACCTATTATTTATACCATGAGGAAGGAACACAACTTTTTTGTGAAAACGAAACCAATAACGAACGCATTTACGGGGTTGCCAACGAATATCCTTATGTAAAAGACGGTATCAATAACCACGTTATTCATGATGAACCGACTGTAAACCCAGACTTATTTGGAACCAAAGCTGCTATTTGGCAACAATTTGAATTAGCAGCAGGCGAAGAAAAAAGCATTAAAATACGTTTGAGTAAATCGCCAAAAGCCGAACCATGGACCGACTTTGACGCAGTTATTAATGCTCGAAAAGAAGAATGTGAGGCGTTTTACAACTCTAAAATTAGTTCAAACTTGCCGCAAGAGCAGCAAGCAATTGCAAAAAGTGCCTTCTCAGGTTTATTGTGGACCAAACAATTTTATTATTATGATGTGTTTAAATGGTTGTACGGCGGGCCAGGCGAAACGCCACCTAACCGCCACGACAAACGCAATAGTAGCTGGAAACATTTAACTAACCGTCATGTCATTTCCATGCCAGATAAATGGGAATATCCGTGGTATGCCGCTTGGGATTTGGCTTTTCACATGGCTTCTTTTGTAGAAATTGACCCGCGTTTTGCCAAACAACAACTACTCTTGGTATTGCAAGAAAGTTATATGCACTCCAACGGACAAATTCCTGCTTACGAATGGAATTTTAGCGATGTGAATCCGCCCGTGCATTCGTGGGCCGTATGGACGGTTTACGAAAAAGACCTCAAGCGAACTGGAATAGCCGACACAGAATTTTTAGAAACGGCTTTTCAAAAACTGAATGTCAATTTTACGTGGTGGGTCAATCAAAAAGATACGAGCGGCACCGATTTATTTGAAGGTGGTTTCCTTGGCCTAGATAATATCGGAGTTTTTGATCGCAACCACATGCCCGAAGGCATCAAAAAAATGCAACAAGCCGATGCCACAAGTTGGATGGCGCTGTTTTCGTTAAACATGTTGCGCATGAGTTTAGAACTGGCAAAAACCAATAAAATTTACGAAGACATTTCGGCTAAATTTTTCAGGCATTTTTTAAATATTGCTTGGGCCATGCACCATATTGGTAAAAGAGATCTATCACTTTGGGACGATCAAGATAATTTTTATTACGATGTTGTTGAACTCTCGGATGGCGGCTCCGAACGCTTAAAAGTGCGTTCGCTTGTGGGCGTAATTCCGCTATTTGCAGTCGAAATAATGAACAAAGAATTATTTGAACAGCTAAAAGATTTCCAAAAAAGAGCCAATGAAATTATTCGCACGCGACCTGATTTGGCTTCATTAATTTCAAATTTAGAAACAGCGAATAAAGACGGAAACTTTATGTTCTCCATCATGCGCGGTTTTAGATTGGAGCATCTTTTAATTCGACTTTTGGATGAAAATGAATTTTTATCCGACTTCGGTATTCGATCCCTATCTAAATTCCACAAAGACAATCCTTTTGTTTTTGGCAATAATGGGCATCATAAAATTCAGTACGAACCTGGCGAAAGCAGATCGGGTATGTTTGGAGGCAATTCAAATTGGCGTGGCCCTATCTGGATGCCGCTCAATTATATGATTATACAGTCGTTGCGCAAATATTATACTTTTTATGGCGATAAATACCGTTATGAATTTCCGACTGGATCGGGTAACAAACTGAATTTAAATCAAATTGCAAATGAGTTGACCAAAAGACTTATCAAGTTGTTTGAACGTGATGATAATGGAAAATTTCGCTACCATTCAGAAAACCACAACCAATTGTTCACGAACGAAGAAGAGTTCAAGAATCAACATTTGTTTTATGAGTTTTTTGATGGAGATACCGGTCGCGGTTTAGGAGCCTCGCACCAAACGGGCTGGACAGCTTTGATTGCCAACCTCATTCTAGAAATGGAAAGCAATAGCTAAACGTATTATTGATAAAAATTCCCGCTAATTACGGGAATTTTTAGTTTTATGATCTTGGTTTAGGCAGCGCTCGATCGTACATCACGATACTTCCCGCTACCGACACGTTTAAGCTTTTCTCTGATTTGAATTTTACCAAATGATGGCATTTGGCCATAGCCGCTTTAGATAAGCCATTGTCTTCGGCACCTAATAAGTACACACATCGCCTTGGGTGCTCAAATGTTTCTAAATCGGTAGCGCGTTCATCTAATTCAACGCCTACTAAGCGAGCGCCTTTAGGTAAGTTGTTATAGAAATCCTCAAAATTTTCGTAATGAAAATACGGTAAAGATTTTACAGCATTGTGTGTATCACAAGCTTGCTTAGCATATCGATTTCCTATAGTGAAAATATAACTGGCACCCAGGTTTTGGGCGGTACGCCACAAAACTCCCAAATTTTCAGGGGTTTTACCGTTTTGAATTCCGATACCGAAATACTCTGTTACAAAATTGTCGTTCATACCGCAAAAGTACAAAGTGTTGTGCGGTTCGCCAAGTTTTTAAACAGCTTCAAAAAGAAGAAACTGCAAAACAGTAAACAAAATATGTCCTGAAACTTACTCACTAGCCCCGATAGAAGTGGAAATCCTTATTGTTTTGCTTGCCAAAAACAATAAGATTGCAATGTATAGCGGGAAATAGCTCCTGATTACCTGAATTGTCACAATGCAATTACAAACAAATGATTTATATTTGCAGTTCGATTACGATACCAATTTTAATATCAACTCTATACCTAAAATGAGACATACAAAAGTTAAAGACTTGCTAAACAGCACCACGACGCTTCATGAAGTAAATGCAAAAGGATGGGTGAGAACTTTTAGAAACAATCAATTTATTGCCTTAAACGATGGTTCGACCATTGCCAATATACAATGTGTGGTGGATTTTGAAAATACGCCAGACGAGACTTTAAAACGCATTACAACCGGAGCAGCGGTTTCAGTAACAGGAACTTTGGTAGAAAGCAAAGGAGCTGGACAGAAATTTGAAATTCAGGTAACTAAATTAGAGATTTTAGGCGACTCTGATCCGGAGAAATTCCCAATGCAGCCTAAAAAACACTCGTTAGAATTCTTGCGTGAAAATGCGCATTTGCGTGTGCGTACGAATGCTTTTGGTGCTATTATGCGTGTTCGTTCTGTACTGTCGTATGCCGTTCATAGCTATTTTCAAGAGAAAGGTTTTGTGTATGTGAACACGCCTATCATCACAGGGTCTGATGCTGAAGGTGCTGGTGAAATGTTTAAAGTAACTGCTTTGCCATTTGACAACACTCCAAGAACTGAGGATGGAAAAGTAAATTACAAAGAGGATTTCTTTGGAAAAGAAACCAACTTGACAGTTTCTGGACAATTAGAAGGAGAAACTTTTGCGATGGCTTTGGGGCAGATTTATACTTTTGGACCAACATTTAGAGCTGAAAACTCAAACACTTCACGACACTTGGCGGAATTTTGGATGATTGAGCCAGAGGTGGCGTTCAATGATTTGAATGACAACATGGACTTGGCTGAAGATTTCATTCAATATGTAATCAAATACACAATGGATAAATGTCCGGAGGATTTGAAATTCTTAGAAGGTCGTTTATTAGAAGAAGAAAAATCAAAACCACAAGCTGAGCGCAGTGAAATGGCTTTACTAGAAAAATTGAACTTTGTTTTAGAGAACAATTTCAAGCGCGTTTCGTACACAGAAGCTATTGATATTTTAAGAGATTCTACACCAAACAAAAAGAAAAAATTCAACTATATCATCAACGAATGGGGTGCTGATTTACAAAGTGAGCACGAGCGTTACTTGGTGGAGAAACACTTTAAATGTCCGGTAATTTTGTTTGATTATCCTGCCAATATCAAAGCATTTTACATGCGTTTGAACGAAGACGGAAAAACAGTTCGCGCCATGGATATCTTGTTCCCTGGAATTGGAGAAATCGTAGGTGGATCTCAGCGTGAAGAGCGTTTTGATGTTTTGGTTGAAAAAATGAAAGCCTTAGGAATTGACGAAGAAGAATTGTGGTGGTACTTAGACACTCGTAGATTTGGATCAGCGGTTCACTCTGGTTTTGGACTTGGGTTTGAAAGATTGGTATTGTTTGTAACTGGAATGACTAATATTCGTGACGTAATTCCTTTCCCAAGAACACCTATGAATGCGGAATTCTAAAAAAAGTTTAAAGTTCAAGGTTTAAAGTTTCAAGTGCGACAACTTGAAACTTGAAACCTTAAACAAAAACAACAAAATATAAAATGCTAAAGCAATTCTTAAATTTAAAATTATCACAAAAATTATCTCCACAGCAAATCCAGCTGATGAAGTTAATTCAATTGCCTACGCAAGCTTTTGAACAACGTTTACTCGAAGAAATGAACGAGAATCCGGCACTCGAATCCGGAAAAGAAGAAGATGATTACGAGAAGGACGAGTTTGAAAACGAAGATTACGATGATTATGATGATGCCGAATCAGAACGAATTGATGCTGAAGATATCAATATTGATGAGTATTTAAGCAACGACGAAACACCTGATTATAAAACTCAGGCCAACAATTACAGCGATGATGATGAGGATCGCGAAACACCTTTTGCCGCGCCAATCAGTTTTCACCAAGATTTAATCAATCAGTTAAACACCTTTATCTTGAATGATGAGGAGCGCGAAATTGCTGAATTCCTCGTAGGAAGTATTGATGATATGGGTTACATACGTCGTAGCATTCCAGACATGGTTGATGATATGGCATTTACGCAAGGCATTTACACCGACGAAAAAATGGTGCAAAAAATGCTTCATGTAATTCATGAATTAGAACCAGCAGGTGTAGGCGCACAAGATTTGCAAGAATGTTTGCTGCTACAACTCAAGCACAAAACACCAACGGAATCGGTGGATTTGGCTATTGACATTATCGAAAATCAATTTGATGCTTTTACAAAAAAACATTACGATAAATTACTTCAAAAGTATGGCGTATCAAATGAACAATTGAAAAAAGCCATTCACGAGATTGAGAAACTGAATCCAAAACCAGGCGGTTCGTTTACCGGAAACAATAAAGTTACCGAAAATGTAGTTCCTGATTTTGCAATTAGAATTGTTGATGGCGAGCTGGAGTTGACTCTAAACGGTCGTAACGCACCATCACTGCACGTTTCAAAAGATTATCAGGAAATGATGCAAACCTATAAGGATTCTCGTGACAAATCAACACAACAAAAAGAAGCGGTTCAATTCATTAAACAAAAACTGGATTCGGCTAAATGGTTTATTGATGCCATTCGTCAGCGCCAGGAAACTTTATTCGTTACCATGAATGCGATTATGCATTACCAAGAAGAATTTTTTCTAGATGGTGATGAGACTAAGATGAAGCCAATGATTTTGAAAGACATTGCCGATTTGGTAGGTCTTGATATTTCGACCATTTCACGCGTAGCCAACAGTAAATATGTGGAGACTCCGTACGGCACCAAATTGATCAAAGAATTTTTCTCAGAATCAATGAAGAACGACCAAGGAGAAGACGTTTCGACATTGGAAATCAAGAAAATTCTACAAAACACCATTGAAGAAGAAGATAAGAAAAAACCATTGCCAGACGATCAACTAGCCGAGATCCTTAAAGAAAAAGGATATCCAATTGCAAGAAGAACGATTGCAAAATACAGAGAGCAACTCGATATTCCGGTAGCGAGAATGAGAAAGAAAATGTAGAATTTTGGTTTAGTTACTTTAACAGATTTCATCTTTTGTGATGGCATAACCGAGATCGTTTTTTTAATAACTTTGAAAAAAAGAAGCATCATGATAACGGACATAAACCAATTAGATTTAAATAAAACGTATTCCTATGCGGATTATTTAACTTGGCAATTTCAAGAGAAATTGGAATTGATAAAAGGAAAGATATTTAAGATGAGCCCAGCACCAAGTACTACTCATCAAAGAATATCCATGGAGTTAGCAGGTATGCTTTATAATTTTTTCAAACCACACCCATGCAATCTTTTCGCTGCTCCATTTGATGTTCGATTGATGGATAAGAAGAAATCGAAGTTAAACCAAGAAATTTATACCGTTGTACAACCTGATTTATGTGTCATTTGTGATGATTCTAAAATTGACGAACGTGGTGCTATTGGTGCTCCTGACTTGGTTATAGAAATTCTTTCACCTGGAAATTCTAACAAAGAGATGAAATATAAATTTGATTTATATGAAGAAGCCGGGGTCCTTGAATATTGGATTGTAAACCCCGCGGATAAAACAGTTTTTATTTATGTATTAAAAGATAATGAATTTATAGGAATGCATCCGTTAATTGAAGAGGATACGATTCAAAGTAAATTATTTCCTGAGTTGGATTTTAAATTAGAATCTATTTTTAACTAAAAAAACAAACCCTTTCAAAATTATAAAATTTGAAAGGGTTTGTTTTTTTAGTTCAGTTCTAGTTCCTTTATTTTTGAGAGAATTTTTATTTTTTGTCCTGATCTTTACGCATCGCATGATAATACGCCGCTCGGCTCAAAGGTTCGTACTCCTGAGTTTCACCAAGCATAACTAGTTTATCATTATCAGTTTTTCTAAAACTATAATGCGCCAAATTACCAGTACGAGTACAAACCGCGTGTACTTTTGTAACATATTCTGCCGTGGCCATTAAGGCAGGCATCGGCCCAAAAGGATTTCCTTTAAAATCCATATCCAATCCTGCAACAATAACACGAATGCCTTGGTTGGCCAAATCGTTGCACACTTTTACAATTTCATCATCAAAAAACTGCGCTTCATCAATACCAACTACATCACAACCTTGCGCCAAAATTGAGATATTGGCAGCAGCTGGAACGGGTGTAGAACGAATTTGGCTTGAATCATGTGATACTACCATTTCCTCGTCATAACGCGTATCGATTGCTGGTTTGAAAATTTCGATTCGTTGTTTAGCAAATTGCGCCCTTTTTAAACGACGAATTAATTCTTCGGTTTTACCCGAAAACATCGAGCCACAAATGACTTCGATCCAACCAAACTGCTCTTTGTGATTTACTGTATTTTCGAGAAACATTTTGTATTTTTCTGACTTAAAAAATGAATAGTTTTTATTACTTTGTACTGAATAAACGACCTAAAAATTTTATACTTTTACGTCGTTTCAAAAGTATAAAAATTAAATCAAAACGAGGTTTAGCTGAGACTTATTTCAAAAAAAATAAAAGTCCAGAAGCAACACCCCTCATTATCAGACCATTTATACAAGCACATCAAATCAAAATAAAAATTTTCCGCCTAACCTCTTATAATTGAAATTGTTATGAAAAAAAAATTAGAAGCCGATTTAATCAGCATTGCGCACCGAATATTACAGCTCAAAAATAAATCTGACATCAATCAATTGTATCTGGAAACGCAAAAATTATATGAAAAATTAACTGTTTTACAATTTGTAGAAAACCACTTTAGCGAGGTAAAACCTACTATTGGTCTATCGGAAGTAACTCAGCAATTGGAAACCATTTTTGAGGAAAAAGCCACTGCAATTGAAACTAATGTTGAAGAGGAAATTCCAACGACACAAGAATCAGAAATCGAGAAAACGATCGAAGAAACAGTTAAAGAAGAATCATCAATCGTTGAGCCTGAAGCAGAGAGCGAGCCACAGCTCATCCCGGAAGCAGAATCAAACATCAACAACGAAGAAGAAGGTACTGAAGTAAATGAGTCAATTAGCTATGATGAAGTTGAGGAAGATACAAAAGAGGAAGTGGCTGCAGTAACTGACAATAAAACTGCCGTGGAATTAGAACCTCAACATGAATCCGCTGAACCTGAACTTGCTGCGACTGCAGCCTTTGCACCGGCTTTTAGCTTACTTGCAGATGAAGTTGAAGAAACTCCAGTTGAAACCACAAAAAAACCAGAAGCAGTCCAAATTTCTTTTGAAGATTTATTAGGTGGAAATTACCACGATACTTTATTCGTAAAAAAACAGCAAATTGAAAATATACCGACCGCTGTTGTCATTGAAACTCCAGAAGAAATAGCTCTACCGCAACAACCAGAACTTGTGGAGGCGGCAACTGAAATTGAAAAAACAGAGGCAAAAGCTGTATCTTTAAACGACAAATTAGCCAAAGGAATCCATATTGATTTAAATGATCGCTTGGCTTTTATCAAACATTTATTTGCAAACAGCAGCGAGGATTACAACCGCGTTTTGAGTCAAATTAATACTTTTAATTCATTTTACGAAACAAGAGATTTTGTTCAAGACATGGTAAAACCAGATTATAACAATTGGGAAGGCAAACAAGAATACGAAGACCGTTTTATGGATATCATCGAAAAGAAATTCTTGTAATTTTCATTTCAAATTAGCCTTTTGTTAAGAATTCCTAATTAGGAAATACCAACTACTATGTCAAAATTATATATCGTTCCTACGCCCATTGGTAATCTAGAAGACATGACTTTTCGAGCCATTCGAATATTGAAAGAAGTCGACTTGATTCTAGCCGAAGACACGCGTACGAGCGGCAAACTGTTGAAGCATTTTGAAATTGGCACGCACATGCACAGCCATCACATGCACAACGAACACAAAACAGTCGAGAATTTAATTGCTCGATTACAAGCTGGCGAAAACATCGCATTGATCTCTGATGCAGGAACACCAGCCATTTCTGACCCTGGTTTTTTGCTTACAAGAGCATGCGTTGAACATGGTATTGCGGTTGAATGTTTGCCTGGCGCGACTGCATTTGTACCTGCATTAGTCAATAGCGGATTGCCTAATGATAAGTTTGTTTTTGAGGGTTTTTTACCTGAAAAAAAGGGCCGTCAAACGCGTTATTTGACATTAGCCGAGGAAACGAGAACCATGATTTTATATGTTTCACCACATAAATTAGTAAAAACACTCGCTGAATTTAGCACTTATTTTGGCGAAGACCGACAAATTTGTGTCTCAAGAGAATTATCAAAACTACACGAAGAAAATGTTCGTGGCACCGTAAAAGAAGTTGCTGCTCATTTTGAAAAAACAGCACCAAGAGGCGAAATTGTAGTTGTGGTAGCGGGTAAAACAGCAATTAAAGAACCTAAGAAAAGTAAATTCTCGGACCAAAGTGAATCATGAATAAAAAGAAAGTAATCCTTATCGGGGCAGGACTTACGGGTTTGTACACCGCGTATTTACTACTTGAAAAAGGTTTTGATGTCAAAATCATAGAAGCTCGCAATCGTGTAGGCGGACGCATTCATACGATCACAGGTAGCACTCCCGTTACCATGGAAATGGGTGCTACTTGGTTTAGCAACCAGCATACGCATCTCGTTGCTTTATTGCAAGAATTACAAATTCCGTATTTTAGACAACACACCAAAGGAATTTCATTATTCGAAACTATGTCATTTGTGCCTCCGCAAAAGTTTGAAATATCTGATGCAGAAGAACCTTCGTTTCGAATTGAAGGCGGCAGTAGCGTTTTAATTGATCGCTTGGTATCATTGTGCGCTGCGGCAACAATTAAAACCGGATACACAGTAACTGCAATTGAAGAGCAAGAAACTCAAATTAACGTAACGACCAGTAACGGAACTATTTTTACAGCCGATTATGTCATCAGTACGATTCCGCCCAATTTACTCATTAACACCGTAGAATTTGAACCTACGCTGCCTGAAAATGTGATGCAACTGGCTCGTAAAACTCATACTTGGATGGGCGAAAGCATTAAATTTGCCGTGGCTTACAAAACTCCTTTTTGGCGTGAGGCCAATTACTCCGGAACTTTGTACAGTCAAGCAAGTATCATTCAAGAAATGTACGACCACAGCACCGCTACGGCTACAGGATTTGCATTAAAAGGCTTTTTGAACGCAGGCACAGCAGTGCTCTCATCTCAAGAAAGGCAGCAAAAAGTTCTTGCGCAGTTAACTAGTTTATTTGGACCTGAAGCTTCGACAATCGAAGGCTATTATGAAACTGTTTGGCGAAATGAAGCTTTGACTTTTCACCCATACGATCAACTTGTTTTGGCACACCAAAATAATGGGCACAAAGCCTACCAACAAAGCCAGTTTAATGGAAAACTATTCTTATCTGGCTCCGAAACAGCGCAACAACATCCTGGTTACATGGACGGAGCACTTGCTGCCGCAAAAAAAATTTCATCTCAATTTTAATATATTTCAGATCATGACTATTGAAGCTTTTTTAGAAAAATTACATGCAACACCAGAATCAATCGCATTTGCAGATACTATAGCTGTTATTGAAGCCCACTATGATTTTACTCCAACCGCCTTTGAAAACGGTACACAGCACAATGCTGCTGGCGAAAATTCAGGTTCGTGTAAACTTTTGGCTTTCGCCGAAATGCACCAACTAAGTCCAGAAGCTACTTTAGCTTGTTTTGGAGCGTATTATTTTGAAGATGTTTTGGGAGATCCAAACGGAACCAATCACCAAAACATTCGCAATTTCATGAAAACAGGTTGGGATGGCATTGCTTTTTACGGAAGTCCCTTAGTGGCAAAATAAAACTATAATCTCATTGTTAGTTGCATCACAATCAATTCTGATCAAATGATTGCTAATGCGCTCAAGATTACAAAATTTATAACACCAATTTATTATTCAGAATAAGTATGCGTTGGACACTAAAACCAAAACCGCCACAAGAAACTGTAACTGCATTGGCTAAAGCACTTAATGTAGAGGAATTTGTGGCCACTTTACTCGTTCAACGCGGCATTACTACTTTTGGAGAAGCCAAGGCTTTTTTTAGACCAAGTCTAGAACATTTACATGATCCATACTTGATGAAAGATATGGACAAAGCCATCGCACGCATTGAAAATGCCATCTCAGCAAACGAAAACATACTGGTTTTTGGTGATTACGATGTGGATGGAACAACAGCGGTATCACTCGTATCGTCCTACTTAAGGTCGTTTTACCCTAATGTTGCCACTTATATTCCGGATCGTTATGACGAAGGTTACGGAGTATCGTTTAAGGGGATTGACTTTGCAGAGGATAACGATTTTACACTTATTATTGCCTTAGACTGCGGTATTAAATCAATTGATCACGTGGCTTACGCCAAAAATAAAGGCATTGATTTTGTCATTTGTGACCACCATAGGCCAGGCGATTCCCTACCCGATGCAGTAGCAATACTTGATCCCAAACGTGACGATTGCACTTATCCGTATGATGAATTGTGTGGTTGCGGTATTGGATTCAAGCTCATTCAAGCACTAGGCGCCAATAGGAATCAAACCGTAACTGATTTAACGGAATATCTTGATTTAGTAGCTGCCGCCATTGCTGCAGACATTGTACCAATGACAGGAGAAAACAGAGTTTTGGCTCATTTTGGATTACAAGTTATCAATAGTAATCCGAGACCGGGAATCAAAGCCATTATCCATCAATTAAAAAAACAAACTTTAGATATTACCGATGTAGTATTTATCATTGCTCCCCGCATCAATGCTGCTGGCCGCATCAAACATGGCAATCACGCTGTTGAATTGTTAACCGAATTTGATTTTGAACAAGCGCAACAGTTTGCCTCAGAAATTGAAGCTTATAACGCAGAACGCAAAGATTTAGATAAGTACATTACAAAAGAAGCTCTGCAACAAATCATTGAAAATGACGAAACTGAACGCTTTACTACCGTTGTTTTTCAAGAAGATTGGCATAAAGGAGTCATCGGAATTGTAGCTTCGCGCTTAATTGAAACCTACTACCGACCGACATTAGTTTTTACCAAAAGTGGCGACAAATATGCCGCTTCGGCACGTTCCGTAAAAGGATTTGATGTTTACAATGCTCTTGAATCTTGTGCCGAACATTTAGAACAATTTGGTGGCCACATGTATGCTGCCGGTATGACTTTAAAAAAAGAAAACTACGAGTCGTTTAAAAATGCATTCGAAAATGAGGTCAAACAAACCATTCCACCCGAATTATTGGTTCCTGAAATTACCATCGATGCCGAAATTGATTTTAACGACATCACTCCCAAACTGATTCGGATTTTAAAACAATTTGAACCTTTCGGGCCACAAAATATGACTCCCGTATTTTTAACCAAAAATGTAAAAGATACTGGTTATGGCAAGCCAATGGGTAAAGAAGACGAACACATTCGCCTTTTTGTGAAACAAAATCATTCAGCTGGCGTTGCGGCAATAGGATTTAATCTTGGTGCTAAATTAGATATTACTTCACATCAAAAAACCTTTCAGGCTGTTTATTGCATTGACGAAAACGAATGGAACGGCACCGTTACAACCCAATTGCGATTAAAAGATATTAAAGCATAACACCATGACTAGTACCAAAACTGATCCTTACGCAGCGCTCCGTTACAAAGAATTTACTATTTTTTTATTGTTGCGTTTTGCCATGGTATTTGGTTGGTCTATGCAATTTATCATCATAGAATGGGAAGTTTATAGTTTGACTAAAAACCCGCTATCGCTAGGGATTATTGGTTTAATGGAAGTAATTCCCGCTATAACGATGGCACTATTTGCTGGACATGTTGTAGATCAAAAGGAAAAAAAAGGCCTACTTGTAAAATGCATTTTAGGTTTTGCAGTTATTAGTTTAGGCCTATTCTTATGTACTTTGCCCTCAATTACAAAAGATATATCTAAGACGACCTTGTTGTATTTCATTTACTTTTTGGTGTTTTTGGGCGGTGCAGTTCGTGCCTTCCTAGGTCCAACGATTTTCTCTTTGTTGGCTCTTATCGTTCCCAAAAAAATATATCCTAATGCAGCAACTTGGAGTAGTTCTGTTTGGCAAATAAGTTCTGTACTTGGGCCTGCTGTAGCTGGTTTTTCGATCAATTGGTTTGGAGTACCGAGTTCGATGGCAGTAGTGCTTTTTTGCTCCGTACTTGCTTTGCTTGCGCTAACTCAGATAGAAAAAAAGCCTATTTTGAATCCGAAAATTGGGGAACCTATAATGGACAGCTTGAAAGAAGGCGTACGATTTGTATTTACTAACAAAACCATTTTGGGTGCTTTGTCCTTGGATATGATTGCCGTTTTGTTTGGTGGTGCCGTAGCGCTGTTACCTGTTTTTGCGCAAGACATTTTAAAAGTGGGTCCACAAGGATTTGGTGTGTTGCGTGCCGCACCGGCAGTTGGGGCATTTTTAATGCTGATTCTTTCGGCTTACATTCCGTTTACAAAAAATGCAGGAATCAAATTATTACTGGCTGTATTTGCCTTTGGACTGTGTATGATAGTTTTTGGGCTATCCTCTGTTTTTTGGATTTCAGTTGTCGCTTTGTTTTTAAGTGGTCTGTTCGATGGAATTTCAGTTGTGATTAGACAAACCATTTTACAATTAAAAACACCGGATTCGATGCGAGGCCGCGTAGCAGCTGTAAATTCAATCTTTGTAGGATCCTCAAATGAATTAGGCGCTTTTGAAAGTGGATTGACCGCAAAACTTATGGGCACTGTAAATGCAGTAGTGTTTGGTGGTGTAATGACTTTGGTAACGGTATTTTTTACAGGAGCGGTATCACCTACTTTCAGAAAATTAGACCTGCAAAAAGATGTTGAAGACCATGAAAAAAGCGAGTCATAAGTCTGTTTAGCGATGCTATCCTTAGTCATAAAATTTTAAGTCTTTTTTACAATTTATTATTTAGAATAATTTTAAATAATAATTATCTTTGTAAAAAAGAGTAGCTCATGCACGACATCAAAACCATTTATCAGAACCATTTAGGAACCTCATTTTATTGGAAAAAAGGAGAGCAGCTTCTTTCAGATCGTATACAGATCATTTTTAAAGACATGGGTTTTTACTATACGACTCAGGAATTGCAACTGTTTGCCAATTGTATTCAAGATAGTTTTGAAAACAATAAGTCGTGTATGAATTGCGAGTTTCAGCAACAATGCCAGCGCTTTTTGTTAAAAACACCTAATTCTCAAATAGATTTAGCGGTGACTATGACTGAACTTTCAGCGGTGAAAGACTTAGTAATGGGAACTTTGTTTACTATTAATTTGGAAAAATATGTATATGGAGAAGGATTAAATTAAGATTGGAATTTTTTAATTTCAAAATTCTCACCATCAAAAACACCGTAAGTAAAATATATAATCCAATCGCCAAGGTTTACGTATTCAGAATTATCGCCGACAGACACTTTCATTGGTAAGTGACGGTGGCCAAAAACAAGGTAATTGTAGTGTTTGGTTTGCAATTTTTTCTTGGAATAAAGAATCAGCCATTCGTTGTCTTCGCCAAGAAATTTCACATCTTCATCGCCTGAAATTAGTTTGTTTTTTACAGAAAGATACTGTGCTAACCTCACGCCAATATCCGGATGCAACCATCTGAAAAGCCATTTAAAAAACGGATTGGTAAAAATCTTTTTCATGCGTTTGTATCCTAAATCACCAGGGCCTTTGCCATCGCCATGTCCGATTAAAAAAGTTTTATTACCAAAAGTATACTCTTGATTGTCATGAAAAACAGGGATGTTCAATTCCTTTTGGAAATAATCAGCCATCCATAAATCGTGGTTGCCTACAAAAAAATAAATAGGAATTCCGCTGTCGCGAATTTCGGCTAACTTACCCAAAACACGAACAAAACCTTTGGGAACTACTGTTTTGTATTCGAACCAAAAGTCAAATAAATCACCTAACAAAAAAATCGCTTCGGCATCCTTTTTTACTTCGTCTAGCCAAGCCACAAACTTTTGTTCTCGGGGAAAACTCAACTCAGGCGTTGGCGCACCAAAATGCTGATCAGAGGCAAAATAAATCTTTTTGTTAGGAGGTACAGTCATGAAAACGGCCTAAATATTAAATATTGTCGCTAGCAAACCACTCTGCAAAAGACGATTCTGTTTCTTGTAATTTCAATGAGAAAAGTGCAATTCCTTCTGGAAGTCTGTTGCTGATTCGTTTTGCAAAATCAATTACCATATTCTCACTCGTAGGTTGGTAATCCACCAAAATTACGTGATGCCCACGATTGATAAGCTCATTGGCTAGATCAATATGTGGCGTGGTACCATTAAAAACTGTGGCGTGATCGAACTGATCAACGATTTCTTCTTTTACAATTTTCTTTAAATCCGTGAAGTCAATTACCATTCCGAATTTTACATTAGAACGATCTGTGATTGGCGTTCCTATTACGGTTACTGACAATTTATAACTGTGTCCGTGTACGTTTTTGCATTTGCCATCGTAACCATACAAGGCATGCCCGGTCTCGAAACTAAATTGTTTTGTAATTCTGATATTGCTCATTAGACTTGAATTTTGATGCAAATTTAGGAAATAGAAGCGAGAAATAAGCTGTAAATATTAGGCAATGGCTTTTGGAGCGGAGTTTGAAAAGTGTAACCTCTTATTAAAATGATACGAATATTAAAAAAACTTAACTTCAGAATGGATAAACCCATAGCCCTGATGGAAACGGCATCTCCCGATTTAGAAAAACAAGGCTTTTTTGCCGTAGTTTTTATTTATCGGGAATATAGTGTACAGCAGGAAAAAGCTCCTAAAAAAAATACCTCAACTATTTTTTGAATTGTGCCAAAGCATTTTTAGTAAACTCAGACAAAACCAAAGTTCCAGAAATGCTGGCGCGCTCTAACAAAAGTGTATCCCAGTTTTCGGTTCCTTCCCAAAGCACTTTTTTCATTTCAAATAATGCCTCCGGATTGTAACTCGCCAATTTGGTGCTAAACGAAGCAACGGCAGCGTCAAGTTCTTGTTGCGTGGTATAGGTCGCGGCGTATAAACCTTTGGCAACAGCCCAATCGGCCGACTTCCATTCGTGAGCAGCAAGCGTCATTTCGGACATGGCAGTTTTACCAATTTTACGAGAAACGGCAGGCTCGATAACAAACGGACCTATGCCGATGGCTAATTCAGAGAGTTTTATAGCTGCCGAAGTAGATGCTAAAACATAATCACAAGCTGCGGCAATACCTACTCCACCGCCCACTGCTTTACCATGTACGCGACCAATAATCAACTTTGAGCAGGAACGCATGGCATTGATAAGATGGGCAAAACCAGAGAAAAAATGAGCTCCTTCTGCTTCATTGGATACCGCCAAGAGTTCATCAAATGAGGCACCTGCACAAAAAGCGCCTTCGCCCTCGCTTTGAATTACAATTAAAGATATCTCTGGATTGTTACTCATTGCTTTTAAAGCTTCGGTTAACTGATCTAGTAAAACTCTTGGGAACGAATTGCTTGCAGGATGGCCAAATGTAAGTGTTGCAACTGCTGCGTTGATAGTTGTAGTAAGCGAACCTGTAGACGGTATTGATGACATAGGGATTTTTTAGGGTAAAGTTAAAAAAACTACCGAATGATTTCAATTTTTGAGAAAAAGGAATGGATTTGTTTTTTGGAAATTTGTTTTTTGGATAATTAAAATCATATATTTGCGACAAGATTGGGGGATTAGCTCATTTGGCTAGAGCGCTTGCCTGGCAGGCAAGAGGTGACCGGTTCGAATCCGGTATTCTCCACTAATAAATAAAGCGTTGTTTCACAACGCTTTATTTGTTTTAAAACACTCCAAAATTGCAATTTTCTGTCTTCAAAAAAAACAAATTGATTAATTAAATAGGAAATAAATATACATAAATATACATTTTTTCTGCAAAAAGACTGCAAATGAAAATTGAACTAAAACTTGACAAAAGAAAAATTACTTCAAAGGGCTATCCGATCAAAATTTATGTTTATCTAAAAAAAGGAAGTGAAAAATGGATTCAAACAGATCACTACGCCTTTCTTGAGGAATTCAACACAGAAACTTTTGAACCAAATAAAAAACATCCAAACTTTCTATTTCTTTACGAATGGATTGCCACCAAAAAGGTAGAGCTCATAAAATTGAAAAACACAGCTGCTCAAGAAAAATGGAGCATGCAAAAAATTGAGACTACATTAAAAAACGAAAATTCAGAAAGTTTTTTAAAGTTTGGCTTTGATCTAGCTGCAGAATACAAACGAAATGAAAAAAAGGTTCACAAAACGTACACCTTGCATTTATCAATTTTAAAGCAATTTAAAAACGATATCGCATTTAGCGATATCAATTATAATTTTCTTATCTCATACAGAGATTACAAACTGCAAAATGGATGCACAACAAACGGAATAAACGTTTATTTACGAACAATGCGCGCCATTTATAACGAAGGAATAAAAAGAGAGGCATTTACCCCTACTTCATTCAAAAAACCATTTTTGGGTGTGATGAAAAAAAACGAAAAAACTAAAGACAAATACTTCTCTATTGATGAAATGAAAAGTGTTATAAAGAATTTAAACACTAACAATCCATACAACGGACCTACAATAAAAGGATGGAATAACACTGAAAAAACAAAATCAAGAGAATATCACTATCACAACTATTTTCTGTTATGCTTTTATCTTGGTGGGCTCGACTTTATAGATATTGCCAATTTAAAATACTCTGAGCATGTGAAAAATGGCCGAATCATTTTTAAAAGATTTAAAGGCGGTTCAACTTATGAATGGATTAACAACAAAATTTTTCCTGAAGCGCAATCTATTTTAGACTTATACAAGGATGAGTCTGACTACCTAACAAACATCTGGAGAAAAACCGATTACGACAATTATCGAAAAAATTATAATTTACAATTTAAAAAATGGCTTAAAGCTATTGGAATTGAAAGCTATTTCACAACAAAAACGGCTCGTTATACCTTCATCGATATTGGGAAAAAACTGGAACTGAACAGGGATGTTATTATGGAGCTTACTGGCCACACTAGGGGCGATGTTCATAGCGTTTATGAAGGCGACTTTCTGGACACCACCCAGGATGATGTGCATTTTAAAATAATTAATGCAATTAAGCAATAGAACTGACCGGCATGAATGTCGGTCAGTTGTTTAGAAATTTACACTTTCCAATTTCATTAAAACCTCAAAGTTGTTTTTTTCAGTTTCTGAATACTCGAGAACTGAAACAAAAAAATCCTGATGATCAATATAAATTCTTTCTGTTTTTTGAATTTTTGACAATTCAATTTCTGTAAAATAACCAACTATTTCAATTGGTTCTGCATTCAGTCTGAATTTCAAGAAGTTTTTCCAAAAAGTATTACAGATGCCTTTATCACCTTCAATTTGCAATTTTTGTTCATTAAAACTTTCTGATGTATGCGGTGCAAAATCCGAATCATAAATCATCAATCCAACTCCTGATTTACTCTCAAGATCATCCGACAAAACACTGCTTAAACCATTTCTTGGAACAAATTTGAATTTTGATTCTATTGTATTAACGAACGAACTTTCCTGTTTGGAAAACAATTGCGAACCTGCACGCGTAACCCATACACTTTTATCTTCATCATTTTCAAATTTAAGATGAAACGCATCAAATTGAGTGTGCTCATGGCTCTTAATCAGAAAAGACTTTTTCAGAACTACTTTTTCAGAACTTTGAATAATTGCTTCATTAAAATTCAGTGCCAATTTTTTAGTAGTGTCATCAATAGTTATTTTTAAATTAAATAATTTTTTCAGCTCATTAAGGTAAGTTCCAAAAGTCCAATCAGGGCAGAACCTACCCAAATCTATTGTGGGATGAAATTGATAAAAAACCTTTTTACCATCATTATTATATAATGAAAGTGAATATTCAACCGGTGGGGTTTTATGTAAATTACCGAATGTTATTGTCACGACATCACCTGCCACTCCTTTAAACTCATGAGTTCCTTGAAAAACTAAATTATTACCATTCATGGTGTTTGAAAACAACAAAATCCTATCGCCATACCTATCATAAGTCGTGGCATTTCCTCCACCCCTAGTACCGCCTCCTGAGCCAGTAATATCTAAACGAGCATAAGTTTTAATTTGCCCTGGTAGATCAGTAGTTGCATCCGTTATTTTAAACTTCCAGTTTAAAATAAAACTTTTATCTTGAGTTAATGTAAACTGTATTTTAGTTCTGTAAGTTGTATACTGCGGACCTCTGCCTGCATAAGCTACCTGGATAGCTTCCCAAACTAATGGATTTGAAAAGTTTAATTGAGTAGGAGCTGCGTAAACATTTGTTTTACAAAGATTATCTTTAGACGAAAGGAGTATTATTTTTTGAATAAACTCCGATTCAACAAAGTCACCAACCATTCGCCACCCTAAACTTTGCAGTGCATAAAACAGAGGACTCAATAAATAAAGCTGTGGCGAGGGAACGTTACCATTTGAAGTTGTTACAACTTCGGAGGCTATTGTATAAGTGTTTGAAACAAAATTCAAATCGTCATCAAAAAAGTTCACGAATCCTAAATAACCAAACCATTCATCATCCGCTTTTAATTCAGTTCCGAATTTATTTCTCCAATACATTTTTGGAAAATTAAATTTAACTTCAGGATATGATTTCGTTATTTGATTTTTAGCAAATTGATTAAAACTAGAGGCGCCTTCCAGGAGCAACTCAGATTCCTGAGTGTATGGTACTGGATTATTTTCGTTTGGTATTACTGAAATACTAGGCATGAAAGCAGCGATAGGCTTCTCAGTAATTTCTAGCAATTGAGTCGCGTATCTCAAAGTAACCTTTCTAAAACCTGGCAAATACGAAATGATTTGTAATTGACCGTAATACCTTTCGTTGAGTTCCTCTACCACAACCGGTACTACCTTTGGTTTATTAAACGAGGTAATATCCCTGGAACCAATTGCTTTTTTAGTTTTTGAATTTTCGACAATTAAAAATGGGAAATCAGAACGCGAAACCTTAAAATCATTACTAAAAGAATTGTTTTCTTTTGTGATGGTTAAGGTTTCACGAACAATTTCTAATTCATAATTATTGGCAATTATTTTTATCAAACTCATACTCTTTGAACAAAAAAAGAAACAATTGAAGGCTGCATATTATTGTGGGCTTTATCCAAACCTCCAGTTTGCAATGTAATTCTCCCTTCGTTTTGCCTACCTGTAGTCATGTAATCATTACCCTCATCTGTTCCAGCTGATGTATCGATATCAATAGTACTAGGAAGCTCTTCCTTTGTTAAAACATGACTTTCAGATCCAAATTCATTACCCATTTCGCCATAATCATAAATAAATGGTCCTTCTTCATCACTATAGCACACAGATGTCAATTTTCGGCGGTCGCGGGTTCCATTATTTCCATTACAATATGCAAATCCAACCATTAAATTTTTACCCAAACCTTTCTCTGGAACTTCATCCCAAATAAAATTATTTTGTATAAATTCTAAAGTACAATCCATTTCAATTACTTGATAGGGTATAAATATTGCATCTAAAATTTGCTCTTCAACAGTTGCATGATCTTCAGGCTCTATCTCAGCTGGATTATTCCTGATTTTTGCATTTATGAGGTTTAGAATAATATCTTTTAAAATCATTATTTATATTTTTAATTGGTTTTATAATATGATGGGTTGTATTTATTAGAGTAGTAAGCTTTCCTTGTGGATAATTGATTATCAATATCTGTGTTTTCACGAACTGAAAAACTTAAATTTTCAGAGTACAAATACTCTCTTTCATTGTAAGTATTAATTTTTTTGGTCGCATTTACCAATGATATGTATTTAGTCTGCCAATAAATTTTAGCTTCAATTGCTGTACATATTTGATTTAAGATATTCTTTTCAGATAATAACAAAGTTCCTGAATTCAGGGTATAAGTTTCTTTTTCATTAATTTCATATACTTTCTCAAAACCGTCATTTTGCTCGTAGGTTTTAGTATCAATATTATTTTCGATAGTCAATTTGCCATCTAAATACGCATAGACCCAATAACCAAAATTGTTTGCAAAAACAATTTCTTTTATAGAATATTGAGAAGAATTAAAAAATCTAAAGTTCTTAGCAACAAAAGTATTTCCCACACTAATCTTGAGTGTCAAATAAAGAGTGGATTCCGGAATAGAAACGGTAGCTAAATCGAAAAAATACTGATATACCCTCTTATCTGAAAAATTAGATTTACCAAGAGAATTAATGACATTGCCATAATTATCTATTAACTCTACTGTTAAAGTCTCATTTAAAGCATTAACCATAAAAGGTACCGCAATTTTGCCCTTTGACGATATTTGTAATAATTCACTCCTACCATCTAACAATTGAACTTTAATAGTGTCATCAAATAAAACAGGTTTTACATTGTACATTAAATAGAATTGCGGTAAATTCAGACTTTGCACCAAAATATCATTAGCCAAATTATACTCTTCTACAATAATAGAAACCTTTTTAAGTAGGTGATTTTGCTGCTCTAAACCATTTATAATATTAGATTTGAAAACTGTTTCAAAATAAGCATGATATAGTTTTTTCAAATCCTTTTCAGCGGTTTTATCATTTTTTCTAGACCAACTTTGCTCATCAAATAATTCATCATTGATGTAAATTTTTGCTCTAAAATAGAATCCTAAACCATTACTTGAAGTAATAGAAACAATGGTACTATTACCATCTAAACAGACCTTGTTTTCGGCTGGAAATTTATCTATTTGTATCATTGACTTATTATTCCGTATTGGTTAGACATTTCTCTTTCATCATTCAATTCCTTGATATTTTTTGCTTCTTTATAGCCTATTAGCGCTGTAGACTTTATACCTCTGTCTAAGTGATCATTCAGTTTATTAATAGCAATTAGAAGGGCATCATCATTAGTTGAATTCGCGACAAATGGCGCAACTGTGCCACTAGAAGATTCACCACCATTAAAAAATTTATTACCTATCATTGATTTACGTTCGTTCTCCAACCATGAAAATGTTGCTGCATATCTTGGTGACTGCGTCATTACTTTTGGAGCAATCCACTCTTCATCGTGTGTAACGCCTGTTATCTTGCCGTATTCATCAGTTCCGAGATAAGCCGTATTACCCGTAGGGCCGCCAGAACCATCTGAGTTATTAAAACCGCCGTAAAAGAATTTCGGGGTTTTTGGGCTTTTCGTATTGGTAATTTTACCGACCTGAGCAATAGTCGTAATTCCTGCAGCAGCGATAGCAGCCCACATAGCAAAACCACCATCAAATTTTGGATATTGTGCCAAAATAGATGTCACAGCCATAGCACCATTAATTCCAGCTTGAGCGATAGCTAATCCTTTTGATTGTCCAAACATTTCACCAATAGCACCAGCCACTTGATTTAATCCTCCAAGCGTTCCTTGTAATTGTTGTAATTCTCTGGCGCGATCTAATGTTTCTTGTTCTTTTTTTGCCGCCTTTTCAAAACGATCATATTGGGACTGAGTAATTTTTTTATCCTCAAGTAATTTTTTATAACCTGCTAATTTAGTCCTGTAATCCTGTGCTTGCTTAATAGATTCTTGCTGTGCCTTAGTATCAGCTTCAATTACTTGTAACTGATTTTCAGCCTGCAATTGCTCAAGGGCCAATTGTTTTTGCTGCTCTTCATACTGTTTTTTTAATACAGTTGTAGCATCCAAAAATTGAAGTTCTAAATTTTGTTCAGCAGTTAAATACTCTAAATCAATTGCTTTTTTGACGTTTGCTAATTCTGTTTCAGATTTAATTTCGTGTTCCGCCTTTGCTATATCATTTAAGCGCTTTTCTGCTAATGCATTTTGTTGACGGAATTTAATTTCGTCAAGCCTTTTCGTTTCCTCAGCAATTAATTCAGGAGTTAATTGCTTTGTACTATCAATTTTAGTTCGATTATTAGTAATAAAACTATCCAGTTCAGCTTTGGCTAAATCACTTTGAGATTTTGCCAGGGACATTGCCTGATCCCATATAAGTTTATCGTGCTTTTGTTGGTCTGATTTCTTTTTATCAAGCGCTTTTTGATTAGCATCAATTTCTTTTTGTCGCGCAGCATCTCTGAGCGCTTTTTGTTTGGCTAACTCTTCAGCAGTAATTTTTGTAGCAGCTGCATCCGGATTAGATCCGTTTGGTTTGTTTGTTTCTGGAGTAGTTTTTAACACTATGTTTTTAGATTTTAAACCATCTAATTTTTTTTGGAGTTTATCTACATCAATTCCTACAGCATCAAGGAATGGGGCTACATTATTAATTATAGATTTCAGTCCATCTATAACATGATTTTTAATTTTTGCAAAAGTGTCGCCAACTATAGTTGCTAATTTTGTAAAACCGTTTTTCAAAACATTTAAGGCTCCTGAAAAATCACCTTTAAACAGTTTTATTACGAAATTAAATATAGTGCCAATTGTGTTAGAAAAAGATTTTAAAACACCTCCAACTACATCAAAAGCAATTTGTACACTAGTTTTTAATCCATGCCATGCATTTACAAAAACAACTCCAACGAAATCAATAAGCGGCTGTATATCCTTTTTTACATCTAGAATCCATTCTAAAATAGAGGTTAAAGCATCTGTTGATTCTATTTTTATATTAGTCCAAATTGAACTAAAACCTTCGATTTCAAATAAATCTGATTGAGCCTTATTCAAACGTTCATTTGCTTCAACCAGTTCCAGCGATGCTTTTGCACTTTCTGACAATTCTCTTTTTGAAGAAGCACCAACTGCCTCTAAAATTTTCAGAGCTCCACCAGCATCTTCTCCCGCACCTCTAAAAACATCAGCCGTTAACTGTGCCTGTTGCTGTTGAGTTAATCCTGTTTCTTTAGCTTTTTGAGCAATATTTTCTAAAGCCGTTTTTGTGGTTATTTCACCACTTGAAACTTTAGCTAAAATTGTATCAGTAAACGAAGCTCCAAAAGCATTGGTCAACGCATCGCGGGTGGCTTTAGTCTGTTCTCTCAATGATAAATCAGCCTCTTTTAAAGCATCCGGTAGTTTATCTGAATATATTCCTAAATCAAAACCTGTATTAACAATATTGACAAAATCACGCGCAGAGTATCCTGCCTTAGCAAAAAACTCATCGTACTCTCCGAGACTATCCAGAAACTCTGAATTTTGCGCACCACCATCAGCAAGACCGCGCGCAATTTCTGCATTAGCCTCTGACATTGAAATACCATAAGTTTTAGCTAGGGAATTGGCTCGTTCACCAATTTCTTTAAAATCCTTATCAAAAGTTTCAGCTGTAGCTTGTATTTCAGATCTAACTTTACGTAGTTGATCTCCCTGCAATCCAAAAGCCTCAAGAAGTTTATTTGATTCCTGGAGGCCTTGGTTAAAATCAAAAATAGCCTTAGTACCTATTGCAATTGTAGAAATTACAGCTATGGCAGCACCAAGTGGCGTTGCTATAAAAGCAGCTGCAGACTTTACCATCCCACTTATTGAACCTTTGATGCCCTCAAAACCCTCTTTTGCGGTTTCTAAATCACCCGATTGTAAGCCTGTGAATATTTGAGAGATTGATTCTTTAAACTGGCCAACAGTCATATTTGTTCCCTGAATCTCTTCTTTGAACTCTGATTGTTTTTCTTGTAACTCACTTAAAGTAGTTTTCAAACGTTGCAAATCTTGCTCGTAAGTTTCAGAGTTTTTATTTAATGCGCCAATCTCATTATTTGTTTGTCTAATAGCTCTATTAATCCCAGTAAAGGAATTAACTACAGCTACATCATTGACGTAAATTGATATTTCTCTAGGGATTTCTTTTCTACCTGCCATTTTTAGAGAAATTTATTAGTGTGGTTACTTGACTTAAACGAATTTCTGCAATACCATCAGCTAAAGTGTTTAAAATGTTTGAACTATCTAGTGCTTTTGAAAGCACATCTGTTTGATTTAATCGCATATTTATGCCGTTCGACTTAGAGCCTTCGAAACCGTAATTTTGTTTAAAAACATAGTGAGATGCTTGAATGGTAATTCTTTGCAATCGTTGGTCTTTGTAAACCGCGCGTGAATTTGCGGTATTCAATGCTACAAATGTTTTAATTTCAACCGTTGAATTTATGGCATTTTTAAGCGCTACTTTTAAAGCAGTCGTTCCCTTTTTCGCTAATTGTTTTTCTAAATTATATAAATCAATTGCCGATGCCATTCCTAATTTTTAAGCTAAATTAAGTTTGTAGCATTCTAAAAAATAGGACAGTAAAAAACTTGAAAATTATGATGTCAAAATAATGCCTTATTAGGAATTTTATTAATTTTACAAACTATAAGGTAATTCTAACGGGAAAGTTTAGCTTATTTTAAAATGCATTTTTGAAACCCAAATCAAAAAAACCACCCGTGAAAAAAAAAACTGATTTTATTTCTATTACTATACCTGTAAAGCCCCACATAAAAAAATACATATCAATTCGCTACGGAACAGAGCATACATTAACAAAAAAATCGTTAATCGGTATTTTGCTTTTCAATGTTTTAGATAAAAAAACAGAAAAGCCAAATCAAAACTTTAAGGAGTATTCTGAAAAATATCTAATACACATTTCGCCGCAATATTTTTACGAAAAAGGATTTTCAATACCATTACGAAAGCGTAGGTTTTTAGCGATCTGCTTAGAAAAACTATTTATTGAGGATTTTTACGCTTATGTTGATATCTCAGTTTCGAATATGAATTGCACAGCTGTAGAAGCAATGCGTATATTTTTTAAACAGTACTCAATTTCTGAAGATGAAATTAAATTTTATAGTTTTTACAGGCAATATCAGCGTCACTGCAAAAATGGAATTAAAGCAAAAAAAATAATTTAAAAATAATTTCATTTTTGAATAAAATAGAGCGTTAAGCCAATGACAGCAAGGCGTAACAATACGACAATTTAAAAAAAATAAATTTTATGGATACAGATTTTGAACAGTTAGGAGGGTTTTGCAAAGTGGAATTTTTTCTTATTGAAGACACTAGTAACTGGCCCATTGTGCTTAATGACGAAACAGCAAATCAAATAATACTTCCTGAATGTGTAGTAGAAGATTATGGTAAAATTATAGACGAAAGCATAGATGTCAATATTCCTCCTAAACAAGCCGCCAATGGAACTACCTACCCTATTGAAATTGTTTTCAATTTTTCGAACCGAGTGCTATCACTAGAAAAATATTTAGACAAATATCAAAACAAATCTGTCGTCGCGCTATTAACACTTAATACCGGAATAAAGAAATTATACGGTACTAATGAAACGCCTTTAATTTTTAATTGGAAAATTGACGAAGGTAAAAAAATTGAAGATGCAGGATTAATAATGGTAAGCATAAAAGGCGAAATGCGTCATAGACCAGTACACTATAAGTTGTAAAAAAATTGTCCTATTTTAAGATTACGCAAAAAACAAAATTTGTACTTCAATAATAAGTACAAATTTTTTTGCCTTGGAAAACGATCTACAAAGTATTTTTGCAAGCCCTTTTTACATCAATAAAGAATACGCACAGTCTTTACTACCTGTGCTGTATTCCGCATTTGTTTTAGGCAAAACCCCATCCAAAACCGAAACAGAAAAAGAAACGCTTGCTCTAAGCCAACGCATGGCATCAACAGAGGGCGGTTCTGGAGTTAGCGCAAAAACTGTTTTAATTTTGTCTATCAAGACTCCTATTCAGAAATTCTCTTCCTGGGAATATTTAGGTACAAAATCATTCATGTCTATTTTAGACCGGTATAAAAACGACCCAAACATTGCAGGAGTTGTTTTGAATATCGATAGCGGCGGCGGTCAAGTTTATGGCACCGGTGAGTTTTATGATTATCTAACTGCCTATCCACTACCTGTTGTTAGCTATACCGATGGTTACATGTGTTCAGCGGCCTACTATATAGGCAATGCTGCAAAATGGATAGTTGCCAATAAAAGAGCCGATGCTATTGGCTCTATTGGTGCTTACACTACAATTGTAGATTTTACAGGTATTTGGGAAAAATACGGTGCAAAAGTACATGAATTCTACGCTACAAAATCAACTGGAAAAAATGCAGATTACCGCGAAGTAGTCAATAATTCTAACTACGAGCCTTACATCAAAAATGTACTAGATCCAATAGTAACGACTTTTCACCAGGATATGAAAGCAACCCGTCCAGGACTTAACGAAGCCGTTTTTGATGGCTCAACATGGGGCGGAGTGAAGGCTTTAGAAATGGGACTGATTGACGAACTAGGAGATTTGCAAACCGCTATTGACAAAGTATTTAGCTTGTCCAACTTAAAGGATAAAAACGAGCAATTAAACAACACTAATAATAAAATCATGAGCAAAACACTGCTAAAATTACAAGCCACGCTAGGCTTAACAGCTGCATTAGCAAGCACTGATAAAGGGACATACTTCAACGAGGAACAACTGGACTTAATTGAAAACAAAATTGAATCACTAGAAGCATCCGAATCCGATTTGAAAACTCAATTGGCCGCAGCCAAAGAAAATCCCGAATTAGCCACAGCGCAGGGAACTATTGCTAGTTTAGAAACTTCGGTAGATGCTATACTTGTTGAAGCTGGAGTAACTGCTACCGGAACGATTGACGAAAAATTAACAGCTCTGACGGAAAAAGTTACCGAAATGGCTAGTAAAGATGGTGGTTCACATACAAATGTGAAAATTGATAATAAACCGGAATTTGAAAAAACAAATGAAGTAGGAGGAATTGATGTTTCTGCTGCTTTGAACAATTAACATAAAAAAAAATACAAACCCATGGCAGTAGAAAAAACTGATATTGTAGCAGCATTTGGAGCCTATTACATTCCTGAAGGTCAGGATATGGCAAGATTAAAATCTGCACTTCGCTTACCTTCAATCACAGCAGATTGTGCAAAACCAATTATTTACGATGGAGAATTATACCGATTTTCCAATGTAATTTTTCAAGAAATTGTTCAGCAATTTCAAAAGAAATTTACTGAAAAAGGAGACATCACCTTTAAACCAAATACAATCACGCTTCGAAATATGAAGATTGATTTGGCATTGTATCCAGATGACGTGAAAGGATCCTGGTTAGGATTTTTAGGAAGTCTTACTGAAGACGAGCGAAAAAATTGGCCTATCGTAAAATACATGCTTGAAAATGAAATTGTCCCACAGTTGAAAAACGATATGGAGTCAAAAGCATATTTCAAAGGTGTATATGTAGCCCCTACTCCTGGTGTTGCTGGTAATGCTAAAGATACCATGGACGGTATCAAAAAGAAATTAGACGACGGTTTAGCAGCTGGAACAATGAATGCCGTAGCACTCTCTTCTGAGCCTACAAATGCTAACATCTTTGAGATGGTCGAGGAATTTGCAGACAATCTGGATGATACATTGGCAGGAGTTCCGACTACAATCTACATGTCGACAGCAAGAGTGAAAGCTTATCTACGCGACAAAAGAAACACGCATGGTAACGATGTTAATTATGATGCTGGAAAAATCACAATTGACTTTGCTGACAACGTGAAGATTAAAGGATTGCCTTCAATGGCAGGATCACCTTACATCTGGGCAACTCCAGATGATAATTATTTATACATCAGAAGAGTAAACGGAATGTCTAATCCAAGAGTAGAGGAAGCATTGCGCCAAATATTCTTAATGCTGGACTGGTGGGAAGGCCTTGGATTTGGTTACGATCAATTAGTTTACGTTTATAAACCAGCTTAATTTTTAATTATGTCAGATAAAAAGAACAACAGCCAAAAGGAAACTCCTGAGGTTGCCAAAAAAGCAGAAACTGCGGTTATTGAAAACAATGCCGCAGTTAACGAAGTTACTAAACCAGTAGAGACTGAGAATATTGATAACAAAGCCGCAATCAAAGAGACAACAGAAACAGATGCTAGCGATGATAATAACGATCAATCTAGAATAATTGGTGTTAAAATAATTACCGATGAAGATGAAGGGCAAGAAGAAGTGCAGGAGGCTGTGATTCTTGCACCATTATCTTTTATTGGTTTAAACGAGCAAGAATATCAAATAACTGTTCCGAAATTTAGATTTAAAGGACAGGAGTATGATTCTCAAAAAGCAATTGATGAAAATGCAGATGTTTTGGAAACTCTAATTTCTGTAAATTCATTTATCATTAAAAAAGTATAACCATGAATTTAGAAGATTTAGGAGGAGAAAGCGCTGAACCAATTGGAGGTTTAGCAACAAAAGTATGGTATGCCAAAAAAAGTGATTTCGCAGTTATTGTGGACACTAAAAAAATGGAAGATGAGGATCCGGATAATGTTGCTGCGAGTTTTGAGCAATTGATGGAAATCGAAGCGAATCATGAATTCAAAACAACGAAATGCTTTAAAACAATTGACTTTGTTCAGGAAACTGGAGAAGTAAAAACAAAGTCAATTGGCACAAAACGCAACAAATTATTTGAAAATGAAGTAACTATTGAAGTTGCTGGTTCAAAAAGTCAAAATCTAGGTTTTATGCGCGCCATAAAAAATGACGATTTAATTGTACTAGTTGAAGAAGTAGGAACCGGGAACATCAGACAGTTAGGCTGGTCTAAATATGGTGCATCAGCTGAAAATTTAGAACACGAAATAGCTGCGGCTCTTGAGGGTAAAAACTCAGCTAAAATAACTTTTAAGGATAAAAATCTTGGTCCTGCAAGTATTTACAAAGGTGAAATCCAAGTAGTACCTGCTCCATAATTTGTTTAGATATTTATAAATAAAAAACCGCTCTACTATTAGGGCGGTTTTTTTTAAATCATAAAACTATGTTTGATTACGTTGCTGAAATTAAAAAGTTCATTGAATTAAATTTTGAACCAACTTATCCAGATCTTGCCAATGCAAAGTTTACAACTGAGGAATTTTTACAATTTTTATTTTTGAGCTTCCCTAACGATTGCATCAATGATTATGAGTTAAATGATATTTTGTTATCTTTGGAATTCGAACGCTTTGTTTATACAATTGACCGAATTGAATTTGAAAAGGATGAAGACAACGAAAAAGTACCTATCATCAAACACCAACTAGTAACTGGATGGTGCATGTTTACGAATAAAATTTCAAAGAAATAAAAATTTATTCCGAAATACACAAACCACTCTATTGAGTGGTTTTTTTATGTCCTATTTTTTGATTTTTACACTTTCCATATTTGTATAAAATTAAAACTTTATACAAATGAACATCTTTCACTACATTTTAATAACATGGTTATTTTTAGCAGGATTTTCTTTAACCAAAGATGCTATACTAGAAAAAAACAAAATTCGCTCGGTTGCAACAGTGCTTATTGTGTTTATATGGATTATACTTATAATTCTTTCGGCTTACTATTAAAATGGAACGAGTTGAAAAATGGTTTTCAGATAACTGCCCTTATGCTGAAGGCGTAGCAATTTATAGCGAGTCGAAATCTCCCAATGCTAATTTATTGCGATTATTCAAAAAACAATCATCTGCCAATTTTGAAAAATTGAAGTATGAATTAGGAAAATTAAGAAATTCAGCTGCTCCAGTAATTGCTAAAATTCCAGAAAAACCGAAATTAAACATTGAAGCAACTGCAATTGCTGCTGAAAAAAAGCAACAATTAATGTTTCACGATTTGCCTCCTGAACTACGTCCAGAATTATTAAAGGCAAACGAACTTTTTCGAAAGAATTGTTTTTTAAAAGTCACACTCAACGACCTAGAACCGGATGCTGAAGAGGAAGCTTTGCGGATGCAGATGCAGATTTCGGACAATTTTAAAATAAATCGCATTTGCTGGAAAAAAATTGATTTTTGGTTAGAACATCGTCAATTGCCCAAAGAACTTACCTCTGGTTTTGAAAAATTAACTGCAGCGCAATTAGTCAAAAAGCAACAGTATCTATTTCAAAACATCTCCAAAATGAAAAAGCGATTTGATGAAAATTTAAACCTGATTTCCACAATGGAGAGTATTTCAGGAAAAGCACGCTTACAAAAATTAGCAACTAAACAAGATGCTGATTTAATTAAAAAAAATGAAGAATTACAAATTATAACCAAACTGATAGATGGGCGATAAAAAGAGGCCGATGCTCACAAAAATAGGCGACAGCACCTTTGATAAAATCAAAGCTTTCTATATCAATCCTGAAGAATTTCCTCTATCTGATAAGTTAGAGGAAATTCGATGCAGATGGGTTGTAATTACTTCTTTTACTGCAAAAGGCTATGGAAAAATTGAAATAGCCAATATGTTAGTTAAAGATTTCGGTATTAAACAGGCACAAGCGTACATTGATATTCGTAACGCTGAAAATATTTTTGGTTCAATTACCCAAACTAGCAATGAAGCTTCAAGAGCGATGTGGCTGGAGTGGACCAGAGATTACTTGAAAAGATGCCGCCAAAAAAACGACCGTGTAAACGAGGCCAAAGCTCTAGCGTTATTGGCGCAATATGGCAATTTAGATGAAGACAAATTGGAATTCAATCCTGAAAAATTAGAAAACAAAGAGATTAGAATTGTCCTACCAAAACAAATGCTTACCGTATTAGAGAACATGGTTGGTAAAGGTACCGCGGATTTTAACAACCTAAATGTCACCGATGTTAATTTTGAAGAATTGACGAATGATTAAAAATATTGAACTAACAATACCGCAGTTAACGTTTGAATTAGCTAAACAACCAAAAAAATATTTGGAAGGCGGTCGTGGCGCCGGAAAAACTACAATTTTAGGAAAAAGACTCCGAGATATTGCAGCTAATCTACCGAGATCATCTAATGCCCTGGTCGGCTGTACATATTCGCAAATGCTATCTAGAACATTACCCAGTGCTATTGAAGGATTGGAAATGTACAACCTTTATCAAGATGTTGATTATGTTGTTGGAAAATGTGGCAAAAAAAACGGTTTTGAAATGCCATTCCAGCCTCCTACTGGTCCATCGGGATGGAACAATATTATCCATTTTAGTAATGGCACAATTTACCAATTAGTATCGCTTGACAATCCTAATTCTGGACGTGGATTAAATTCAAGTTCAATTACTGGAGATGAGGCGGCTCTTCTTGATCCTGAAAAATTATACGTCAACGTCAAAGCAACGAACAGGGTTGCGAAAAAGGCAGTTTACGGAAACAACCCTTACGTTGGATCCGAAGCTTACTATTCTTCAACTCCAATCACAAAGAAAGGAAAATGGTATGTTGAGATGGAAAAAAAAGCGCTCGAAGACCCAACAACATACTTCTTTTTAAAATGTAGCGCTTTGAGCAATCCTTATCTGAGAGCAGGTTGGTTCAAAGAAATGAGAGAAGAAGCAACCAGCGAATTAATCTACAATGCCGAAATCTTAAACATTAGGCCAAAAGAAATAACGGACGGTTTTTACGCTAACATTAATCCGGATAAACACTATTATACCGACTACAACAATAGTTATCTTGAGACTATTGGAGTAGTTGCAAAAAAGGAGCACTTCAATTGCCACCAAGATAATGATATTCAAAGACACGAACCGCTTATTTTATCCCTGGACTGGGGTGTATTCAATTGCGCGGTTGTTATGCAGAAACATGAGAATGAACTAAGAATATTAAAATCTTTTTTTGTCAAATCACCGAAGTTATTAGATGACTTATTCATTGAACAGTTCCTTCCATACTACCAACCGCATCAAGAAAAAATTATTTATTTATATGGTGGCCATGATGGACACAATAGATCAGCAAATAGCAACAGAACGTTATTTCAACAAGTAGAAGACATTTTGCAAAAACATGGTTGGAAAGTATACGTAATGAGTAAAGCTTCAGCTGCTTCACACTTCGATAAATACCTACTGATTAACGCTATGTTAAAAGGCTATAGTGGGCTGCCTACTATTCGAATCAACGAACACAACAACGCTGACCTGATCATATCATTGGAACGTGCAGAGGCGCGAGAAGGACTTACTGAAGCAGTAGAGAAATGGAAAGGCAGCGAACGGAACAAATCCATACTACAACAGCATGCCACCCACCTCAGTGATGCATTCGACATTCCTATTGTTACCATGTACAATGATATCTTCAAGGGAAAGAAATCTTTCGCAGGCGAATTCAAAATTAAAACTACATAGCTTTTCATATATCCTGAATTTTTCAATATGGAAAGTGTAAAAAATTTAAGGGACAGGCGTGCACAATCGTTAGAAAATAGATTTTTAAATAATTTAAAAGTAGTTAAATAATTGACAAACAATAATTTAACTTTTTAAAAAATAGAATAAACGAACTAAAAACATAACTTCTGTACAAAAAAACCTGTCCTATTTTATGTTTTTCACTTTTAAGTGCTTTGTAAAATGGAAAGCACAACTATACATCTAAAAGAAGCCTTGCAGATTATGCAACTGAAAGACAAAGAAGGAAAGCCTTTCCCTTTCGACTTAACCTACCGAACTTTTAATTCTCAAACCAAGAAAGGTGGAAAATTGAAAGTTTATGAGAAAGTCAAATATCTACCTGAGGCCAATTTAAATGGTGCGCAAAGCAAATCTATTCAAGCAATTTTCGCTATCGAAAAATCAAAAAGAAAACCAATCCACTTCGAAAACCGCACTAGAAATATTGAGTTGCAAAATGGAGATTTAAAAAAAATAAGGATAGATTTTATCATATCAATCAACAACCGAAAAGTAATTTACTAATGAGTTCAACTAAATTCTTTGGCAATATTGCAGTTTCTGAGCATAAAGGAATAGGCATCGCATATACGTTCAAAAATACTTCAGGTTCTAGTCTTGAAGCTCCAACTACTTTAAATATTCAAGTTAAAGACAAAAAAGGAAGAATTGCTTCCTGGGGTCCCAATAATGATTATCCTCAAAAAATATTAAAAGCCATTAAATCCTCAGGTTCTGGTTCATCTGCATTACGCTTTCTAAGAAAAGCGCATTATGGTAGTGGTATTATCTTGGTAAATAACACTCCTGATGAAAATGGAAAGAAAGCGCCAAAACTTGTTGATATTTTAAAGTATCCTGAAATAAATACTTTCTTTAAAACCTCTCAAGTACCTAGGTTTTTTAAAGAGATCATTGCTGATATGGAATGGTTTTCTATTGGATTTCCTGAATATATTCTATCCAACAATTTCAAAACAATCAATAGAGTAAAACGACATCAAGCCGCTTGGTGTCGCTTTGAAATAATGAATGAGGAAAACGGACTTGTTGAAAATGTCTACATATCCGAAAAATTCGGAAAAGAATCTGTTTCTGAGGATTCGCCTTTTGTTTCAAAAGTACCATTAATTGATAGTTATTGGTCCCCAGAGGAAGTGCGAGCTTACTGCCAGGCTAACAAAATTTACAAATTCATTAGGCCTGTATTTTACCCTTTAATTGATGAAGCATACTATCCACAAGCAGAGTGGCATAGTGTTGTAAATAATGGCTGGTTAGACGTTGCTAATTCTATTCCCGAATATAAAAAAGCAATGTTCGAAAATCAGGCAGCCATAAAATACATGGTCGAAGTTGACGAGCGCTATTTTGAACAAATATACGGCAATAGCTGGAAAGATTATACCGTTGAAGAAAGGCAAAAAATCCGTCAAGATCTAATTGACGGAATAAACGAAGGATTGGTTACAACCAAAAATGCTGGTAAATCCATTCAATCTATGATGTTCGCGGATGAAAAAGGCGTACAAACATCTGCTTTGAAAATTTCATCTCCAGATGACAAACTAAAAGATGGTGTTTACCTTCCAGAAGCCGAAGCCGCTAACTCCGAAATTCTTTTTGCAATGGGTGTGGATCCATCACTAATCGGTGCCGGAATACCAGGCGGTAAACTTGGAGCAGGTTCTGGTTCTGATAAAAATGCCGCTTTCAACATCTTACAAGCCTTGAAAAAAACGGATCGCGAAACGGTTCTAGAAATCTACGATTTTGTTGCAGGTTACAATCAATGGGATGAAACCATTTCAGCCAATTTTGAAAATACAGTATTAACAACTTTGGATAAAAATCCAACCGGAACTCAAAACGCTACAATATGATTCTTACCACAACTGAAGACTTAAAAAAATATATTTCTGTTGCTCAAAACTTTGAATTCAAAGATTTTGAACCCTATATAAATAAAGCGATCAACTCCTACACAAACAAATACGTAGGCGACTTACATGCATTACTAAAAGATGAAGCTACAAACGAAAACGCTGAAATTCTAAACCAGGCACGCGAACATTTACGTTCGGCGCTGGCTAACTTTGGTTATTTCCTTTTTACCCCATTTAATTCTGTTAATATGGATAGTTCAGGGATGTCTAATACAATAAGTGAAAACAGAAAAAATATAGAATGGTGGCAATTAAACGACATACGCCGCGAGCTTTTACGCTCCGGACACGAAAGCATGGACCTGCTATTAACTATTCTTGAAGAAAACCCGCTAGTATTTACAGTTTGGACCGAAAAATTTGCCTCTAAAAACAAAGAACTACTAGTTCATAATACAACTGAATTTCAAAAAGTCTACAACATTTTTGATAGCAGACAAACATTTTTAGCCTTAACACCCGCAATTCGTCAGGTAGAAGACCAATACATCAATTGCTTTTTGTCTGATCAATTAATTCAGTACCTAAAATCCAATCCAACAGAGAAGACTATTGTAAAACTAAAAGAATATCTACAAAAAGCAATCGTGCATTTTACTATTGCCAAAGTTTATGACGAAGGCATATTTAATTTGGATTCTTCAGGTATAAAATTAAAATTCGACACCCTACCAAATGAAACGGCCAAAGCGGTGGATTATGGTAAAGCAGTTGAACAACTTAATCGAGCAATCAAAAAAAATATTGATAACGGTTCGAACTACATCGGGCTTGGCAAAGATTTAATAATTGCTAATCCCGAAAGCTTTTCAGAATTTGAAAATCCTTTAAAACTAAAAACCCCTGCAAAATTCAAGGTATACAATACCAAGGGCATCGTTGCACTTTAGTGTCCTATTTTATTTTTTCGATTAGAATGAATTTTACAATCTCAATAAAAACAAAAAAAATGTAAAATGACAAAAGCAGAAATTGAATCAGTACCAGGGGCAGATTATTTTTTACTAAACGGAATCAGAAGGCCTCGCTCTTACGAGGCTATTGGGGTTGATTTATTGGCCGGTAAAAAAGGGGTAAAACTCATTCCCGTACAAAGGCAAAAAACCACAGTTCAGGACACTATTCTTTTTGATGAATATGAAATTGATGGCGTGGTGCCTGAATCCCAAAGTGAATGCATTTCACTCTTGAACGAAATAGTTTTTAAAAAAGGTGGGGGCAACGGCGTTGGGGTTGTAAACGTTTCTTGTATTCCATTTGGAGCACTACTAATCTTCAAAGGCCGTAACAATCAAGGCAATGAAAACATTGAAGCTGGAGACACAGTTATTGGCTTTGTAGAGGGACAGTTTTTAAATGCTGGTACCTATTACGGTGGCGATCCATTGTTATTGTCTAGCTACAACGAGAACGAAGAAATCCCACAAGAAGGAAATATTAGATAAAATGAAAAAAGTTTTAACATTATGCATTTTAGCTATCGGGATGATGGCGGATGCGCAGACCAACAACGTAATTTCAAAAAAACTACAACTCCAAAACGTGCCTATTGGTACCGCAAACGATTCTGTTTTAGTTTGGGGCGCTAACAAAGTTGTAAAACATAGAAAACTTAGCGATTTGTTTAGTAATTCATTACCCATCGATTTAGCAAGTGTGTTATCAACTGGATATACTAATAGCAATGTACTAGATGACAATCGAACATCGGTTTATACTTTAGCACCAGAAATGCTAAATTATAGGATTTTCAAAAATGATTATTCCCTTTACAGTGCGATTTTAATTGACAACGATAAATTTCAAATTGGAGGAAGTTATTTGAACCAAAATGATAGTTTGAGCAAAACAAGTGTATTATTTAGCGCTGATTTTGATGGATCTTCTATCAAATCCGAGCATAGAGATTTGTTCGGTAATATCTTAAATAGAACAGATTTAAAAGTTGATCCAGTCAAAGGTGTTGGTATTAGAACATCCAATTATGGCAATGGATTTTATTTTAAAACTGATAATTTACAAGGTGATGAGCGTACACTCCAAGTTCCAGATAGATCAGGAACTATAGCTTTAACTGATGATATTCCAGCACCAAAATATACAACTTTCAATGCTCTAATTACGCAGTATGACACTGACAATCCAATACTAACATTGTTGCCCGGAGAAATACAAAATGTTAGTATAATTAGAGCAGGAGTTGGTACCTACTGGTTAATGAGCAACTCTGCATTTATTTTGGATAAGACAACTGTTTTTTTGAATAATACAACAGCTTTCACAAACAAAATAGAGCATTTAGACATTAATATAATTGTTTTAAAAACTTTTGACGCTTCAGGAACTCTAGTTGATTCTGCTTTGAATAAATCAAGCTTAGAAGTAAAAGTTTATTTAGCTGGCCCTCGGGAGGTCGCTGTAGGACCCAATTCAAGCGGATACGACGCATGTAGTTTAGAGCCATCAAATACTGCTTATTTTGTGGGTAATGGCTTAGGTATAAATAGTGGAGATGCCGTTTTTCAGAACTCGCAAGGAACTATTCCTTTGCCGGATGGCGCTTATAGCTTAAACCAATATTCTGAATATATGACAGTCGTTTCAGGTATAGCTTATCTACAAACTTGTGGCCGCTAAAAAATAAGAAAACATGAACAAATTTTTAGAACAAATTTTAGGCACCAATGATGTGCCAACTTATTTAGCCTGGTTCCTACTAGCTTTTATTGGGGCCTTTACTGCTATTTTAATAAGAGCAAAAGCAAAATACAAAACCTCTGATGATACACCACGCAAATGGAGCTGGGGGTTTCTTCTCCAGGACAACGCGATCAATTTGCTGCTAGGATTTTTTATCACCTTCATTTTTTTGCGGTTTTCTCAAGAAACTTTAAAGCTAGAACCTAGCGCCTGGGTCGCACTACTAGTTGGTGCCACCAATAATGAATTGTCTTTGCTATTCGTCAAATTCGGATTAAAGGCAAGAAAATAATTTATACAAATCAATAGTATTATGAATGTGGAAGATAGACAGATAATGAGTCAAATTGAAAAAGATATTGCCGAAATTAAAACAGCACTACTCGGCAGTTCATTATCTGGAGACAAAGGACTTACAGGCAGAATAAAAGATTTAGAAAATCGATTAAAAATACTAGAACTTGAAAAAAGCCAAAACCATAATTTGAATAAAGTCATTATCTGGTTAGCTTCCATAATCGTAGTTGGGTTGCTTGGATTAATTTTTAACTATTTTAAAAAATGATTACCGAAAAAGAGTATCGCGATTTAGCCATTGAATTTGGCTACCCGCTGGCCCGCGTCAAATCTATCGATCTAGTCGAATCTAATGGCGAAGGTTTTGATCGTAAAACCGGTAAAATAAAAATACAATTTGAGCCTCACTATTTCAAACGTATTTCCAGATATGTTACAGGACTTTGGTCATTAAACAAAGTTGATGTACAATCAAAGGAATGGGCAGCTTTTAACGATGCTTTCAAGAAAAACCCCAAAGCTGCTATGGAGTCTACCTCCATTGGCCGCATGCAAGTGATGGGTGAGAATTGGAAACGCCTAGGCTTTAAAAGCGTCAATGCAATGTGGGATTTTGCCAAAGTATCAGAGCGTAATCAATTATGGCTAGGCTTAAAATTCATTGCAACAAATGCTCGATTACATCAAGCCGTTATTAACGGAAATCACAAAATGATCGCCTATTACTATAATGGTAAAAATTACTGGATTAAAGGTTACGACAAAAAATTAAAAAATGCTGAAAATAATTTTGCCACATGAAAAAATTATTCAAAATCATAAGTAACCTATTGTACGGAGGAAAATCCTTCGCACCCAAAGAAACAAAGTGGAATTAAAAACAAAAAAATGTTAGAAAAAATTAAAATAGCTGCAATCGTTATCCTCCTGGTAACGGTTAGTTTATTCTATAAAAATTGGCAGTTCGAAAAAGCCGAAAAAACACGGCAAACCGCAAACTTGGTTTCACTTCGAAAAGCGGATAGTTTAAATTATGCAACACAAATCTTGAACGTTACTGAACTCAAAGAATATCTGCAGTACCAAAATTCAGATTTAAAAAATAAGCTAGCAAAATCAGGAATCAAAGAAAATAGAATCACTGAAATCATTAGAACCAACTACATCTACAAAGACACGATAAAACAAGAAACAGATGTATCCGGATTAATTGATGCTGTTAAAAAAACCATTCCCAAACAACAATCCTGGAGCGATACAAATGGATGCCTAACTGTGAAAGGATTAGTTGTTTTTGATGGCCAAAAACTCAAAGTTACAGTACAAGAACGGGACCTTAAAAACAATACCCATGCAGTTGCATACTGGGAGCGAAAGCCCTGGACGTTTCTAGGTTTAAAATCAAGATTTTTAGGTAAAAAACAATTTACTGCTAAAGTATTTGATGAGTGTGGCAAAACCCAATTTTTGCGCATTGAAAAAAAACAATAAAATAGTATCCATCTAACAAACATTATAATGCCAGAAATTGTAAGTCTTATCGATTTTAAATACACCATCGAGGAAAAAGGCGGTGTGATCTTTATTAAAGATGCTCGAACTTCACAAATAATTAATCAGTATTACAAGGTAAAACCTGAATTAAATATTACTGAAGAATTAGTTCGCGTCGTGTTTTTTGCACCAAAACAACCTACTGTTTTAGATTTTAAAGAATTAAAAAGAGGAATCTTAAAATTTGAAAATTACCAAAACAAAGATAGTTTTCAAATAAAATTTACCAATTCAGAAGGAGAAAACATCTTGAACCAGGTGGTCACATCTTTTATGGGACAAGATCAATTTACTATTGAAACAATTGCTGATTACTTTTTTCAATAATGAAAATTAATATCGTAATCCCTGCATCATGGAATGAGTTATCCGATAGCCAGTTTAAAGAACTGGCTAAACTCTCTTATTCAGGAAAAACAGGAAATTATTTTGATTTACAGTGTTTTAAAATTTTACTTAACATCCGCTGGTATCAATTCTCTAGACGAATGCATGTTAAATTCGTTTTGTCGCAAATTTCGATTAAGACACTCAAGAAAACATTTGATTTTGTTTACAAAGCAAATGACAGAACTATTTTTCCGAAAATCAGCAACGGCTATTTTCCACCACTCGACAAAATTACAAACCTAACTGCAGAAGAGTTTTCTGTTGCAGATGATCTGCATATTAAATGGAGAACTACCCAGGACAAAGAATACCTTATTTACCTTGCAGCAGTACTGTATAGTAAAAAAAAACAACCACGGGAGCCATTTGACAAGAACAATCTGCCGGATAAAATAAAGCATTTTAAAAAGTTGCCTATTGCAGTTTTGCTATGTATCGAGCTGGCTTATTTTGGTTGCAAAAATCATCTGGTTAAGCGATTCCCGAAAGCTTTCCCGAAAGGCACAAAAAAAGTTTCTAATAGTAAGTACGGATTTGGTAAAGTTATTCTGCAAATGGCTGGTGGCAAATTTGGAAATCATGAACAAACCAAAAGCACGAATATTTATACTTTTCTTGAAGAGTTTACTGAAAACCTAAATAGCGCAAAAAATGGTTAGAAAAACACATAGTGAAATAATAAATTTTCACAAAAATATTGCCGCAGCTCACGTTGGCATTAATGGGTTTTATAGGTTCGATATGAATGAAATTATAGGTCAGTTTCGTTCAGGAGTTCCTACACCTGCATTGCTTTTAGAAAGTCACTCAAGCGAGTTAGAAAGTGCAACCAAAATGGTTTCTAATTTTAATAGTATCAAAATATCCTTTTTGTTATTAGATTTTGCAGGTAAGGTAGGCGACTTTGAAAAACAGAACGAGGTCTTGGATCGATTAGAAAATATTGCCCTGGATATCGTTTCCTATTTAGTAAAAGAAAATAAAACAAATGGTTCCTGGTTGTTTGGTATGTTTGATATTAATTCAGTACGAATTGAAAAAATAGGCCCTTTGTTTGACAACATGTACGGCTGGAATGTCATTTATGCCTTAAAAAATCACGAATCAATGGTTTTTGATGTCAATAAATGGAATTTTAATCCGTAAATAATCAAAAAAAATCCTTTGGAGTACAGGATAAAAAAAGTCCTCCAACATTAAAAACTTCTCACGGATTTTAATTTTTAGCACAAAGCCAAGCGTTGGAGGACAAAAAGTCTTCTAATGCTTGGCTTCGCTATTTCTAATAATCCGTGAGGTTACAAATATACATTATCAATCATCAATCAAAAAATGAAATTACAAAAAAAGAAAAATTACACGGCAGCGCCGTTGCCATTTATGGGCCAAAAGAGAAGATTTTTAAAAGATTTTAAAAACGCATTAACCGCATTCCCTCCTGATGCTATTTATATTGACCTATTTGGAGGTAGTGGTTTATTATCGCACACAACTAAACAGTTTTACCCCGATGCTAAAGTCATTTACAACGATTTTGACGGCTTTTCAGAGCGTTTGGCTAACATTGACAAAACCAATCTACTTATTGCAGATATAAGGCTAATTTTAAACGATAGCCCATCTGATAAAAAAATAAGTGATTCCATAAAACAAAAAGTGATCGCTAGAGTAGAACTGGAAGAACAAAACGGATACGTAGACTATATTACTTTGAGCAGCTCCATCCTGTTCTCGATGAAATATGTTTTGTCCCTGGAGCAATTAAAAAAAGAAACACTTTACAATACCGTTCGCCAATCGAATTATACAGCTGAAGGTTATTTGGAAGGATTGGAAGTAGTTAGCTTAGATTATAAAAAACTTTTCAATCAGTACAAAAATAAGCCAAACGTAGTTTTTCTGGTAGACCCGCCCTATTTATCAACTGAAACAGGAACCTACAAGAGCTACTGGAAACTAAACGATTATTTAGATGTGCTTCAGGTTCTGGATGGCACTAGTTTTTTTTATTTTACATCCAACAAATCTTCAATTATTGAGCTTTGCGAATGGATAGAAACTAAAACGCCAATGAGCAATCCTTTTACTGGAGCAAATAGAATGGAGACTAAAAACCCCGTAAATTTTCAAACTAGTTATACCGATATCATGCTGTTTAAAGATTCTAACTCAAGCATTACTTCGCTGTAAATTTCCTGAAAAAAAAATTTCTTTTTTAGTAAAAAAACTTTCTTTTTCGCTTGTTAATGATAGTAAATTTACTATCTTTGAAAAGTCAAATAATAACAAGGTCTATGAAATACAGCGAATTTTTTAAGTTAGTCAAACGGAATGGTTGGCAACTTTTAAGGCAAGGAAAAGGAAGCCACGAAATTTGGGAAAAAGACAGTCAAACAGTCGTAATTCCTAACCACGGTTCAAAAGAAATGCCAACAGGATTAGAAAAAAGTTTAAAAAAAGAAATGGGTTTATAACCCATTTCTTTAAAAATATAGAAATTATGAGCAACGAGATTAAAATTATAATAGAAAAAAGTTCTGATTCATTCGGAGCATATTCCGAAAACGTATCAGGTATTTTTGGAGCTGGAGACACTGCCGATGATTGCAAACAGTCTATTTTAGATGCAATTGAAACATTAAAAGAGTTAGACAATTGCCCCGCGGAGTTAAAAAGTAATTATACAATTACCTATAAATTTGATACAATCAGTCTTTTAAATTATTACAAAGGAATTTTTTCAAACTCAGCATTTGAGAAAATTACAGGAATCAATCAAAAACAAATTCAACACTACGCCACGGGCCATAGGAAACCAAGACCAGAACAAAGAGAAAAAATAGAAAAAGCGCTTCACAATTTAGGCAAAGAATTACTAGCTGTAGAACTATAGGTTATTATTTGACGATTTTTATTTATAGTGCAGCAAAAACCCCTCAATTGAGGGGTTTTTTATTGCTTGAAATAAAAATCAAACCAATTCAAAAGTACCATATTGATAAACTCCTAAAATACCATCTGAAAATTTTATTGTAAAATCTGCGTTGTCTTCATCAATTACTTTGATATTGTTTACAGTTCCAACCTCGCCTCTTTTATTGAATGGGTCTGTGGTTAAAAATCTATCAATCATTACTTTTTTACCTCTTAAATTTTTCATGTTCTTATTTTTTAAATCCAACCCAATTACCATTTTTATCATAACCGCGATTAGCTAGAGTCATTTTCGCTAAATCTACTGGGTTAATCTCTCCGCGAACAATTGCACCTAGCAATTCGTTCGAGGTTAATGAAAAAATATATTCCGGATTGTTCTCTTCGCTGTCGTTTGATGCTGTGTAAGTGCTCATTATCTTTTTTTTATTCAAATTAAACACTCTTTGTTCCGAGGTGCAAGTATGTTCTAAAACATTAGCTTTTCTTTAGCTCTTCTTGAAAATTAAACTGAATAAAAAACCCCTCGATTGTGGGGCTCTTTATTATTTATTTGACTCTAAAATTGGTAATCCTGCTTCGGATTTTCGATATTATTTTTTTTTATTTGTTCTCTAATTAGCGATAACTTGCACCAGTAACAGACCAGACTGTAAAATTTAACGTTGTAATATGAGAATTTATATAACTAAATATTATCTTTGAACTATAAATAATTGAAACTATGAGAAATTTGCTTAGTTTTTTAGGAGTATTATCTTCTGTTTTCAACGTTATGATTAACGAATTTCGCTCAATAAACGATTTAATTGTTAAATCCAATGACGAAAACTTAGAGTCATTACTACAAAAACCAGAAGATAAATTGAAATTTCAAAAGGCTGTTGATGAAGTAATAAAGGAATCATCAACAAAAGATATCACCCTTAATGGTAGGAATATTACAATCTCTGTTTAATTTTGAATATTAATATCGCATTTAATACCATTATTTATATAATGGTATTTTTATTTCCAGGAGTTTTATTTAGGAGAGCCTTTTTCTCTGGAAGATTTAATAAACATTTTGAATCCGGAAATAGTTTTGAGAGAGTACTTTGGAATATATTAGCAAGCGTCATGATGTTGGCTAGTTTCTGTATATTCATTCATTTATTCAATACTTATTCTCCATTAAAGGTTCAATTTGAACTAGGTGTTCCTGAACTAACTGACACCTTTTTATGTATTTATGAAAATAAACTTCCCACAATTTTCTCATCTGAAGCACAAATAATTCAGACAGGAAATCTACTATTTTCTATTTATGCGTTTTCCTTAATTCTGGGTTTTTTTATTAATCGACTTGTTTTCTTTTTAGGTTTAGAAAGAAGATTCAGCATCTTTCAATTCCAAAATCACTGGCATTATTTAACTCATTCAACTAAACAAAACAACCTGAATCATTCAATCGGAGATCTTTATTATACTCGTGTAGATGTTAAATCTAAAGACGAATTATTTACTGGAAATCTTCACGAAATACTTCATGACAAGGAAGGTAAAGTAGAAGCGATAACGATTAAAGAAGCATATAAGTTTTATCGACTAAATTTAATTGATGATGCTATAAAAATTGCAGCCATCAATGAACAGATTGATAACAATGATCCAAATGTAATTTTTCATTCTGAAACTGCTGATTTATTTATTTTCAGAAAACGTATCAAGGGAGATTTATTTACCATACTTAATAATGACTTAGAAAATATTTCCATATCATATATTAAGATTTTGAATTTTCAAAAAAAAATTCAAAACTTTTTAAAAGTTTTATCTTCAATTTTATTATTACTTGCTGGTATATTTTCGGTTTCTTATGCAATCTGGGATTTTCAATTATTTACATTCGGAAGTTATTTTAAGAGGCTTCTTTTCTGCATTGTTTCTCCAATAAATTTCGCTATACTTTTACTGATAATTGTGACAGTTTTTAATATAAAAACATTGAGAATCGAACCGAAAAAGTACTTTAAAGATATCATGAATGCTTTTTTTATTTTAACTCTTTTCTCTATTCCTTTTTTATATATATTTGACTTTTTGAGAGGAAGCTACACTATTATAGTAATGTCGATTTATTTATCAGTCTCGAGTTTATTTTTTAAAAAAGAACAATAATTGTAACAGCAATCTGAATCTTATTAGCAAGCTTTCATCACTTACTCTGTTGTCGCTACTTTATTTATGGCTCATAAAAATTAAGCTTTTATAAAAACTGGAGCATAAAACCTCATAAATGATTTTTTTTGCTTTTTGGAGTATACTTCTTCTGTAAAAATCTCACTGCCTGTCGTTCCGTATAAAAAATAGATGCATTCATTATTGAGTTTTTCAGGAAGTTCAAAAGCATACATTTTTTCAGGCTTTTTAAATTCACACATAATAGCTCCAACAAACTTGAGAGTGTATTTAAATTTATCAGTTCTGATTGTTCCATTTTCCTTTCCGTTTCCGATTTGATTTATTAATTCACCTGGTTTTAATCCAAAAAATTCCTCATTCAAAAAATTAATATTTGCACCAGACATTCCAAGGCGATTAGAAACGATTTTTACCTCATAAAAAGGAAGTTTTTCTGTTTTTCTATTCATTAGCTGCAAAGGCTTTCTTTTGGTTGATTCTGGCATTTGTATTGTATGAAATTTTCAAAAATTCAATTCAGATATAAACTGATTCAGTAATACTATTGAATACTGATTATCAGTAATTTTTTTACTTAATAAAATGCTTTTTAACAAAACAGCCTCATGAATTTCGAAACTCATTGAGTGTCTTTTGTTGTCATTAATGGGCAATTCCTTGTAAAGCACTAATTGCTTATTAGTGAACTTTTTGGTTAACGAAAACAGAGTAAATCGGCTTATTATTTTTCCGGCTGTATTGTTGTTCTCTAAATAATAAATTTCCTCCAGGGCGTACCTTATTACAAATATGGTATCTGCCTTTAATTTGAAAGTCATTTGGTAAATTTGGCGATCAATTCATTTGATGAAGTATCATAAAACTGCACCACATTAGTTATTGCAAAAAGCTTACTTTTTTGAAAACGTCTTATCATTCCCTCCATAATAGTTTTTTCGGGTTTGCGGTTCTGCTTCACTGGTGAATACCAAACGGGATTACTTTCTTTACCCTTGGTTAAAATCACCATTTTTATTTTTGATTTTTCCTTTTCAAATACTGGCATCTAATTGTAATTTTAAATTCTCTATTTTATTTTGCTTGTACTCCAGAAGCCTTTTTAGCCTTTCAATTTCTTGCTTTTGTTCCTGGTGATTTTCAAGAGTAAAAAGCAAAACTTTATCGGCAGTTTTTATTTTTTCTGAAGCTGATATAGTTTCCATCTGCTGCTTTTGCCTTGGTGTAAAACTTCGGATGTAAGTGCTGTTTTTAATCATAGTAATTGAATAATAGATTATTATTTTTTTACGTAAGCAATAGCTTAAAATCGGGTTCATCATAATTCATCCAAATTACTTCTTGAACTTCACCAGAGCGAATGTTGTTTTTTTTAACTGGTAGTTTTACCTTTCTCCAATCTTTGTACAAGTCATTCATTAAGGAGCAATCATAACCACTTAGCATCGCTTTACCTTGTATATTATGTAATTTACTGGCCAGCTCAAAATGATCTTCATCGGTATATTCAAAAGCATAATCGTTATACGATTTTCGGCTTCTTTTAGAATATGGGGGATCCAAGTAGAAAAACGCTTTAGGAAAATCAGCTTTTTCAATAATTACCAATGCATCAAAATTTGTTATCTGAAAATTATTTCTGATAATTTCAGCAACTTCATGCAGTTTTTCAAGTGCATTGAACCATTTTGAAACTGTTTCGCCGCCCCGCGTGTCGCCATTCTGTTTGGCAAAATGCCAACCCTTGTTTTTTCTGCTGCAACCCAATCCAAAAAAACTTTGCCTAACTCTAACATAGAATCTCCTGGCATTTTCTATTTTATCATCGGTTTTTATCCAGCAATTGTCATACTCCTGGTTACTGCATGGAGTTAATAATAACAATCGAATTAGTTCCGGTTCATGATCTCGTAGCACTTCAAAAAAATTAGTAATATCTGAGTTGATTTCTTTTGCGGTTTTAATACACGGCCTTGGATAATTTAGCGAAACCGAAAGTGAGCCTCCAAAAACTTCTACTAAATGAGTGAAGTTTTCAGGGAAATTGGAATACAAATATTCCAACCAAGAAAATTTTCCGCCGAAATAATTAAAAGCTATTATTTTATTTTTGTGTCCGCTCATAGTTAAAAAGTAGATTATTTAAGAACATTTAAACAGTTTCGGGACCGTGTTTAATGACAAAATATAATTTGTCTGGTTCTGCTCCCCATTCTGGTTTGCCTGTACTGATTTCAATTCCAAGATGCTGCAGCTCTATTATTTTGCTAGTTTCGCCCACTTTTGGATAACCTAAAGTCATTATGTTTTTGTAAAAAGGCACAAAATCAAACATTTTAAGTTTTGATTTACAGATATGATCTATACCTTCATCTCTCATATAATCATCGTCCCAATTGTATCCTGTGCAGTAATTGAATACTTTTTTATAATCATATACCAGACGTTTGAACCAATATTGATTGATTTCCCGATAGTCCTCTGTCTTTTCTGCTTTGGTCAAATAGAACCAGTGCGATTTTAATGTTAATCTTAAATTTCTCATGTCTTAACTTTAAAAAGTAGATTATTTAAGGACAGTTTTTAAAAATCACTTAGATCGTAGCGTACAAAATCATATTTCTCGCTTGCCTTTAATGCTTTTTGCTCAATTTTTTCATGCAATTTTTGTGTGAAATCCTCAGGTAAATTTTTCTCGACGTAGTTGTACAATTCGGTTAAAGTCAGTTTGTCCTTAAAGAAATTATTAACCACTTTTTCAAATTTTTTCGAATAATTGATTGTTGCAGCTCTCTTTTTGGCCGCAGCTTCTTGTTTTTGTCTCAAAACTTCCGATTTTTCCTTGTATTTCAGGTGTTCGGAATATTTTTGCTTTGTGTACTCAAAACCAACTTCTTTGCTTGATTTTCTTGTAAAATCAAAATAATCAGAAGGGAATAATGGATTTACTGTATTGTTTTTTCGGTACCATGCCATGGCCCAGTGCAAGCGCCAGCGCATGGCTTTCATTTCACTAAAAACGTTTGATTTGTTGAATGAATTTCCTGTAAAGGCCATGAACTTGCTTAAGTAGTATTGGTTAATCGCTTTTTTCCAGCTACCAGCGTAGGGAGTGCGGCCCTTCCAAATTTTGGCGCTCATTTTAAAAATATCCTGAATACAAAGCTCGCGGTATTCCTCATTGAGCAGGGTCCCACTGTATGCTTCGCGCTCAAGGTATTCCAAACGTATAGGCTTGTAAGTATTAAATTTACCCTCAGCCAAATCTACTGCCAGTTCCTGGGGGTGAACGATCAGTTGCTGTAACTTATCCGAGAGACTGTTGGGAATATTTTCGCTTTTTGGTGAAACTTTAACACTTTCGGCCGCGGCCCCCTCAGCTGGATTTCCCTCATTGCCGACGGGTGTTCTTGTAAAGAAAATAAAAGAACCGACCGAAGGGAGACCTTTTAAAATGGTAGTTGAGTTTTCAACTTCCTTAATTTGATTTTCATTTATAAATGTTCTTGTACTTTCATTATCATTAGGAACTATTTTCCCATCCTCAGAGGTAACGTGTTGATTTTCAGCGTTGACAATTTTACCAGTTTGGAGGTCCTTCAAAACTAAAATTGTAGGATTAATATGTAATTCAACGGCTCTATTTGAGCCTGCAAAATGATACTCTGTAAACACACCAAATTCCTCAAGGCGTAGTCTATGGTTTAAAATCGTTTTTTTGCATACAGGAAGGCTAATTACCCCGTTTCTTTTGATTTTGGTAGCTTTCCATGAATTTACTTTGAAAGCCTCAAGCGGAGTCTTATCAAGAATGCCATGCATCATGTAACGCTTGTTTTTTACCATCAACTGTTGATTGTACAAGCATAGTAAATTCTGAAAAATTAGTTCAGTAGGATACTTTACAGTAATTAATTTTCGCTTTTGAATCAGCATCCCGTAGGTTTTACAAAACTCGTCTACCTTTTCGTTATACTCTGTTGGGTTCAGAACCTTGTAGCTTTTGTTTTCAAGAAAAAGCCTCGAGTATTCTTGCTGAATATCCGTAAGGTTGTTAATGTAGGAGCCGTTTTTATCTTTTTTTCGATACTGCCTAACCATCCTGTTATGATCTGCAATTAATTCGTTTTCTGCATCAGCTCTAAAGTTTTTGTGCGCAATGTATTGCCTGTAATTATCCATTGTTTGGCTAAAGGCTTCGTCAATAATTGCGGGATAAATTGCCTTTATTGGCGCCTGGTTAACAACCTTTTCTACTGCAACATCCAGCTTTATTTGTTTTGTTGCCTCGGTGGTTCCAAAGCCAAATAGTGTTGATGCAATGTTGAAAACTTTGTTATCTAAGGGTTGATTGTTCCTGGTTCTCATTCAAGATGAAGTTTAAATTTTTTAATTGCTTTCTAAGCATCGTTAGACCGGATTCTTTACAGTAAAGACGGCTTTGCATGGCTGGCAACATAATTTCTGTTATTACACAAGTTCGCCAATAATAATACTGGGCCTTTTTAGCGGTGATAATTTTCTTAAGTCGCTGCGTTTCTCTCTCAATTACTTCCTTTTTGGGGTTTGTCTCCAGATAGCGTTGTAAATCCAGCATAATCTCGTTACGCCTTATCATTCGATTGCGTTCTGATTTAGTCATTTCTTCATGATAATACTTTAGGCGATGCCTATTGTCTTCTATCAAGTGCTTGATTTGTTGTACTGTTTTCACTATCTGGAATTTAAATTTTACAAGCCCGTAGCTTTACATTGCCAAAAAGATGATAATTGTGATTCTATATCTTCAAAAAAAGTAACACAGTCCGCTTCGGGTAATTCGCTTAGTTCCTGCAATAATCTCCACATTTGCGACATTCCTGCATAAAAGGCTATCTTTCTTTCCTGTAATTAATCAGCGGGCATTACATCCGCATTCAGTCCTACTGATTCTAAGAAAAATGCAAACTGATTTTCTAGGTTTATTTTTTTCATGTTACGTTACTATTTCCTCTACAATTTTTTGATATTTTGACATAATTGGAGTTATTTTTCTCCAATTCTCTAGTCCCATACAGCGCGCTTGCTGAACGGCATCTGCTATTTGAGTTATCATTTGCCTTTTGCTTACTACTTTTTGAGCCACTGTATCCAGCGCTTTATAGGCATTGCATTTTTGAATTGTTTTTAGCATTTTTATTATTTTTTTAGTTGAATTTAACCTTTCAGCCTGGCACTATTTGTGCCAGCGCTTCTAGGGAGTTACTGCTTTTTCAGTGCAGACGGGTTCCTTTAAGCACAAAACTCATTAAGTTTTATGCCTTTGTAACAAGGGCGGGAATCGAACCCGCACACTCAACATTAATCTCTCTCATCCTTTTCCTTGCTGTGCGATAGATTCTAAAATGACGTCCTTTTGAAACTCCTCTATCTAAGTTTTCGAATCCAGGGTTTGTTTATCTTCACTTTCTTGTTTTGCTAAACGCCTTTCGCAAATCTGTCTTAAATCATCAAAGCATTGACTTATTTGCTCTTTCTCGACTTCATCAAACATCACAGACAATTGCAAAACTTCTTTTTGCCGTTGCGTTCGTTTGATATATTCAATCAAGTTGTTTTTAGAATTTATCAATGCCATAGCTGTTATATTACTGGTGGTATGATATGAACCATCCTAAATTCCTGCTCTACTTTAAATCTAAATTCAAGATTTTTAGTATTGTGATGCTCCTCTGGAACAATTGAATGAAAATCATCAACAACAAAAGTCATTGTGTTTTTAGGGAATGGAACTTCACATTTAATACATTCCTCTAAAAATTTTTCTAACTCTACTAATTTCATATGCTACTATTGTTGTAAATGAATAATTCTCTTTGAAGCTAGTATTGTGTTTACTTGCTTGATAGCAATTAGCACCTCAAAGATTCTTCTTTCTCTGCCGTATAACTCCGCATAGGTTTTGTTATTAAGCGTCCATTTTCCGTTAATGATTACTACCTCCATGACTACTGAATTATTTTGTTATCAATTAATTTTATTGCCAAACCTGTTTTTGAAGAAACATTGCATTTCTCAAAAAGGTTTTTCTTATGTGTATCAAGTGTTGATAAACTTATATTTAATTGATCTGCAATTTGTTTGTCACATAAATCAGTGGCTAACAATCTTGCAACTTCCAGTTGTCGCGGGGTAAGTACCTCACCGTCAATTTTCATTTTTTTACTATTCCAGTGCAGGCAAATACAATTGTCTGAGCAAATGAAATTATCAGCCTCTTGAAGTATCCCATCCGCACAAAAATCTGCAGTGCTATCAGCAGCACCAAAAACACAAAACGCATAGTGCTCTGTAGCTTCTTTTTGGTTTAAATGTTTCAAGGATTCTAAGGCTTTTTCATCTTTCAGCAATCGCTCAAAAACTTGCGCTCTTAATACAGGGTCGATTTCGTCAAATGAAACAGTCGTGCCATTAGTAACCGCATACACTTTTTTGGTGCTTCGATCACTAAAGAGCTCCGTAGAAAAATCTCCCTTTAACATGCCTGCTGGCAATCGATGAATTAAATTTGGATTATTGAAATCTTTTATTGTACCTTTGTTTTCCATAGTTATATGTATTTGAACGTTAATATGCTATTTGCCCAAAGTTTCCCGACTTTGGGTTTTTTTTTGACTATTTGTCTTTGTATTTTTTATAGAGTTCAACCGTAAACTTGTGAAACTTAGTTTGACTCCCGCGGCCTCTTGCTCCCTTTGTAGAAATTTTTAAAGGACAATCCTGTTTTTTCATGTCTTCTTTGATTGTTCTAATTGATAAATTGCAATGTTCAGCAACCTGGTTAATGGTTGGTTCTTCAACCTCTGACCAATCTTGACGATTGATCAAGAAATTAAACACCTTTTCTGGTATGATCACAGCCCTAAATCCTGGAGGTATTTCCGTTGTTCTTATATCTACTGTTGTCATAAACTATAAATTTCTTGTGCTAAATTATCTTTAGTATTGCGCCTGTTCTTGACAAATCGCTCCCTTAAATGATGAAATATTACCATTCTAAAAACCTCGGATGTCATGCCGTCATCAATCGCTTCTTGCTCCAGAGTTTTTATGTCAACCGGTTGGTAAAAAGTAAATTTTCCGCTTTGCATTTTTTCAGCCAATTCATTGGGAGTCATAATAAAGCCCTCCAATTTTTGCTTTAAAGAATCCGAATTTCCCATTTTTGTTTTTTTAATTGTTCCAACCAAGGAATCGAACCTTGCACCCTGGGGTGACTTTTTTCAAATTTTACAATGAAAAACCCTGTATTGGAGGCTTGTGGTATTTGCCGTCAGATAGAATTAAATATTATATTTTAAAAAACACGTTCTTTTACGTGTGATTTTTTTGCTTCTTTACATACTTCATAAAATGCATTTTCTATAGCGTCATTGCTAAAACTTCCATTAAAAACATGCTTAATTGTCGAGTCTGAGTAAGGATTTCCTTCACTATTTACAATATTTTTTTCTTCCAAAAACGCTCTAATCCTTTTAACATAGCGAGTTCCCACTGCTTTTGTGAATTCTTTTCTTTGTTTTGGCGTTATCATAGTTATCTGCTATTTGTGGATGTAATAATAATTGTACCTTTATTTTAGTTACATAACCGTTATATGTTTACAAATATACAGAGTGAACTCTGATAAACAAGCAATTTTTCAGAATATATTCTGATTTTGTTTAAACTTTTTCATAACTCACTGATAATGAATATAAAAGAAAGGCTTAGGATTTTTATAAAGCATAGTAATTTGTCGATTTCGGCTTTCGAAAAGTCTATTTCGGTATCTACAGGCTATGTTAATAATCTGAACAAAAGCATCGGAGCCGATAAATTAGACTTCATAGCAGAAAAGTATCCTCAATTAAATTTGGGCTGGTTAAGATTTGGAGAAGGCGAAATGCTGAAATCAAATTTTAATGAAGATATCAAAGATGAATACCAAGAGACAGAACCAGTAGCGAAACGACTAACAGAATTTACAGAAAAGCAAAAAATTAGCATTAAAGACTTTGCATTAAAATGCGATATCAACTATAACAACACTGCAAGTTTGCTCAAAGGCAGCCTACCACTAGGCATGGGAGTATTGCAAAAAATAAAAAAAGCTTTCCCGGAACTAAACACTGAGTGGGTACTGTTTGGCAATGGAGCAATGGACTTAAACACGCAGCCCGTAAACAACCAAAACCCGAAAGAAGTAGAGCAGCTAGAGCAAGTGAATTATTTACTTAATAGCGCACTAAGAGACAAAGACAAAACCATAAGCAGCCTAGAAAATCAAATAGCATTGCTGCAGGAATTAAAAGACATAAAAACACAGGATGTAAGTCCAGTAAAAAGTAATATGGACAGGTGATGTCCCGTGGTTAATATTTAAAAACTAAATTTATGAGCAAACAACTTATTGAACTAACAACTCACAACGGACCAATAATTATCGGAATTGCAGGCATTGCAACGATAGAACCATCAGACGAAGGAGCAAAAATTACACTATTGATCGCTCGAAGCTCCGACCTCTATCCGAAAGCAATATACACAACCGAAACATATGAGGAAGTAAAATCAAAACTAGAACTATAAAGTTCCAGTTTTGATATAATTTTCGATTTTTATTGCAACTTGAGTAATACAAGCGCTATCAACGTTAGATTTTAAGGCTAACTGTACGGCTTTTTTTCGAAGCTTTCGCGCTTCGTAATCAAAACAAAACCGAAATAGATTTTTAATTTTCATAATAGTACGTTTTAATGATTACGTAAAATTAAAATCATTTCAGAAATCAAAATAAGACAGTTTATATATGAGAAAATTACTTTGTTTATTCGTTATGGTTACCGGAATAACTTTCGGACAGGAAACTGAATTTAAACTTACAAAAGATGGCTTCACAGATTACATAGTTACAGAATGTAAAGACAAGACAGCTGCAGAAATGTATAAAAAAACATTAGACTGGATTTCTGTAACTTACAAAAACCCAAAAGAGGTAATAAAAGCACAAATTGAAAATGACTATGTCAGAATCGAAGGAGCTTCAAGTAGTTTAATTTGTTTGAACATATTAGGAATGAAAAACTGCTTTGATACTAAATATCAAATAGAAATATCATTCAAAGAAGGCAAATATAAATTTGATGTAATTGAACTTCAATATTATGTTGCCCCAGGGCAATATACTAGAGGAGGTTGGTTCCCTGAAAATTTTGAAAAAATTGATGAGTATTACAATAAAAAGGGAGAGATCAAAGGAAGGTATAAATATTACCCTGAAACAATTCCTTTATATTTCAACGTAACAAATACTAAACTTAAAGAATTTATTTTGAGCGAATCAATTCCTAGTAAAAAATCAGATTGGTAATGGCTGTAAATGAAAATGAAGATTTAGAATTGAGTTTAGAGATTTCAGAAACAAGCTCGGAACTAGTGGAAAAGCTAGAAAAAATCATTAAAAGAGAACAGAAAAAACAACGCTTTTCTGCAATTTTTCTGCAATAAAAATAGACAGTAATCCGTAACACGTTTATTAATAGCTGCTTCGAAGATTATTTATTTTTACTGGCAGGCAAGAGGTGACCGGTTCGAATCCGGTATTCTCCACTAATTGAAAATCAAGCCTCACAGAAATGTGAGGCTTTTTTAATTTAAGGCCTATGTTTTATACTTATATTATTTTTTCTAAGACTTTGGATAAATATTACACTGGATCCTGTGAAAATATTCAAAATAGACTTAATGATCATTTAAATAGTAGAAGTGCTTATACAAAAGTGGCTAAAGATTGGATATTAGTTTATTTTGAAATTTTTGATTCTCGTTCATTTGCTGTAAAAAGAGAGATGGAAATCAAAAAGAAAAAAAGTAGAAAATATATTGAGTATTTAATTGAAAATAAATCATTTGAATAGAGCGTCCCGAAAGCATTCGGGAAGGTGATCGGTTCGAATCCGATATTCTCCACAATTACAATTAAGCCTTATAGCAATGTGAGGCTTTTTTGTTTTATTGTTGTTACGTGAATACTTCATTTGAATAGAGCGTCCCGAAAGCATTCGGGAAAGTGATCGGTTCGAATCCGATATTCTCCACAATTACAATAAAGCACTTATAGTAAAATCTGTAAGTGCTTTTTTTTATACATGTTTTACACAAATTGCACACTACTACTAGCAAAACATAAAAACCGCAATAACTCAAAGTTATTGCGGTTTTTGTTTGTCTGTATTAAATTTCAAAAAATTATTTACCATAATCGATCTTGCCAACAGAGCGCATGATTCTTACGATTTTAGTTTTGCGATTGTTAATGTACGACGACGAACTTATTGCGGAATACTTTCGAGGATTAGGTAAAATTGCAGCTATTCCTGCGGCTTGTTTCGGGGTCAAGCTTGAAGCGCTTTTGCGGTACCAATGTTCGGCGGCGGCTTGAGCACCATATACTCCATTCCCCATTTCGATACTGTTTAAGTACACTTCCATGATGCGTTCTTTGCCCCAAATTAGTTCAATTAAAACAGTAAAATAAGCTTCGAGACCTTTGCGCAAATAGCTACGGCCCTGCCATAAAAAAACGTTTTTGGCCGTTTGTTGTGAAATGGTACTACCACCTTTTATTCTTCGGCCCCGTTCATTGCTTTTATAGGCTTTTTGCATGGCTACAAAATCAAAACCGTTGTGTTTTAAAAAAGTACCATCCTCGCTGGCAATCACTGCTTTTTGCAAATTCATTGACAAATTTTCAATAGGCTCCCAGTCGTGACTGAAATACACTTCTTTGTCTGAGAACTTATTTTCGATAGCACGAATGACCATTAACGGCGTAAAATAAACCGGAACAAATTTGTACAACACAACAAAGAAAATAGATATCCCAAAAAACCAAAGCAAAGCCTTCACCAAAAAATTTCTGAGTTTTGATTGCCAAGTTATCGTTTGCTTCTTGCTAGTTTGTCTTGATTTTTTTGGTGCTATTTTGGTTCCCATTATACTAAATCTGCTAATTCTGTTCCTATTAAACTGCCTATTGCTACTCCCATTCCGCCCAAACGCACGCCACAATACACATGATTTGATAGTTGCGACACAATTGGTTTTTTGCTATTTCCCATTCCCATAATGCCGCTCCAACGATGAGCAATTTCAAAGTCATATCGCGGCAAAATTACTTCTTTTAGCAATTGTTCCAATTTTTTTTGTACAATTTCTGTTTGCCCCAATTGCGTAGTGTTTTCGGTTTCAAAATCTAAGTTTCTACCGCCGCCTAACAATATTCTGTCACCAATGTTTCGGAAATAATAATAGCCTTTATCTAAATGAAAAGTTCCTTTAATATCTAAATTAGGAATAGGTTGCGTAATTAACACTTGAGCACGCGCGGGCTGTACGGCTCCTTGCGTTAGCGAATTGGCAAAACCATTGGTAGCAAATAAAAGTTTTTGAGTGAAAAAACTAAAATCGCCCAGTGCTACTTCTACTCCACTTTCTAAATCTGCATAGGCCGTAACTGTTTGTTGGTTTAGAATCAAAATATCATTTGCAATAGCTTTTTTTAGTAGTGCTTGCATCATGTTACCCGTATCTATTTGTGCTTCGAACGGATTATACACCACATAATCTTGCACGCCTTGAAACCCAAAACGATCTATTTGTTTCGCAAAAACATCTGCCTTAAAGAGCGGTCTTAAAATTTCGTTTATAAAAGGTAGCTTCGAAATACATTCTTGATAGGTACTTTCATCATCTTGTAAAAACAATTCATAACCTCCAAAAGGCTTAAAGTCGATTGCAGCATCTCCCAAATTTTTACGAAGTAGTTGCAAACCTTGCCAACGTTTTTGGATGAGTTGCATCACTTCTTCTTCGGAATGCGAATTCAAATCATCTATAATCTCCGAAATACTTCCAAAGCAGGCAAAACCAGCGTTTTTAGTACTCGCACCTTGTGGCAACATTCCTTTTTCTAAAACTAGAATTTTACTCTCTGGAAATCTTTCGCGCAAGCGCAACGCAGCATGCAAACCAACGATTCCGCTGCCTACGATGGTATAATCTACTTTTGTAAACCAATTTTTCAACTCCCAATAACTCAAATCCATTTTCGAAATTTTTTATAAAAATAATACTTTTTTGAGGCTAATTACAGGAAAGAAATTAATCTTTAACTGGAGCTTATTTACAAAAAAGTAACACATTGAACACCAATTTATTCAGCCTTGACTGTATGAATACCCACCAGAAACAGTTGATGAAGCATCTTCAATCGAAAAAAAATGGCTAATTTTAGCATCCAAAAATAATTGTTCGAATGAAAAAAATACTGCTTCTTCCTTTATTAATGTTGAGTTTAAATACTATGGCACAAAATGTAATGACACCTGAATTGCTCTGGAAATTGGGCCGCGTAACTCCATTAGGCCTATCAAAAGATGGTACAAACATAATTTACCAAGTGAGTACTCCTGATGTTGCTGCTAACAAATCAGTTAGCAAGCGATTCGCAATTCCAGTAGGTGGTGGCGTTGCTGAAGAATTAGAGTCAACAACAGCAATTTTACCCAACAAAAACATTTCACCAAACGGCCAATACATCGTTTATGACGAAGCCGTAAAGATTGAAAATGTTCATGGAAAAGATTTTTATCCCGCTTTGCAAAATTCTGATGTACAAATTTATGATGGTTTGAACTACCGTCATTGGGACAGTTGGAACGAAGGCAGCTACAACCATGTTTTTTACAAAGAAAACAAAGAAGGCGCAACGGGAATTGATATCATGAAAGGCGAAAATTTTGATAGCCCTCAAAAACCTTTTGGTGGCGACGAAGATTATATTTGGTCACCAGATAGCAAGCGCATTGTGTACGTAAGCAAGAAAAAAGCAGGTACTAATTACGCTATTTCAACCGATACTAATTTGTTTGAATACAATTTAGAAACAGGCGTAACCACCAATTTAACTGCAGAAAACAAAGGTTATGATACCGCACCACAATTTTCACCAAAAGGATATTTGACTTATTTACAAATGAAACGCGATGGTTATGAGGCGGATAAAAATGACATTATCGTTCTTTTTAATGGTGCCAAAATGAACTTAACTGCCAACTGGGACGGTAGCGTAGATAGTTTTATGTGGAGTCCGGATGGTAGCAAAGTATATTTTACAGCTGCAGTTGACGGAACCAAACAACTTTTCGAAGTCAACTTTCCGGGCGTTACAAGGATTGCCATCACAGTACGTCAAATTACTAGCGGCGCTTTTGATGTAAATGATTTGGTAGGAGTAGTTGGAGAGACAATTGTAGTTTCAAGAACGGATATGAATCATGCAGCAGAACTCTTCTCGTATCATTTCAAGAAAAAAACTTGGCAGCAACTTACAGAAGTTAACAGTGCTACATACAAATCATTACAATTAAGTACTGTCGAAAAAAGATATGTGACCACAACAGATGGCAAAAAAATGCTTGTTTGGGTTGTATTGCCACCTAATTTTGATGCCTCAAAAAAATACCCAACCTTATTGTATTGCCAAGGTGGGCCACAATCTGCCTTGACACAATTTTATTCCTACCGATGGAATTTGCAATTAATGGCTGCAAACGGCTACATTGTTGTAGCACCAAACCGTCGCGGAATGCAAGGTCATGGCGTGGAGTGGAATGAAAAAATTAGTACCGATTGGGGTGGTCAAGTAATGGATGATTACCTAGCAGCAATCGATGATGTGGCCAAAGAAAGTTATGTAGACAAAACGCGTTTGGGCTGCGTGGGTGCTAGTTATGGTGGTTATTCGGCTTTTTATTTGGCGGGAATTCACAACAACCGTTTTAAAACTTTTATTGCTCACGACGGTATCTTCAACACTCAAAGTATGTACGGCACTACTGAGGAAGTGTTTTTTACGAATTGGGATTTTGGAGGACCGTATTGGGATAAAAATAATACTGTGGCGCAAAAAGCCTACACGACTTTTAATCCTATCAATTTTGTTGACAAATGGAATGCCCCTATTTTGATTATTCAAGGTGGTAAAGATTTTAGAGTGCCAACTGGCCAAGGTCAAGAAGCGTTTCAGGCTGCACAACTACGTGGTATTAAGAGTAGATTTTTATACTTTCCCGAAGAAAACCACTGGGTACTGAAACCACAAAATGCACAAGTTTGGCAGTACGAATTTTTTAAATGGCTGAAAGAAACTTTATAAATTGGATGACTATAACCTCACTTTTTGTGGGGTTATTTTTTATATAAGAGTCACTATTTGGAATATCTTAACTTAAAAGTGTGTACTAATTTTTAACTTTGAAGAATGGATTTCAAATTAAACTACATCCCTGTTAAAGTGCTCTTGGGCTATCTCCTTTTAATACTATTATTTGGCAGCGTAGCCTGGTTTTTGTACGAAGAAAACCAGCGTTTTTCAACAACAAATAACAATCCTTCGTCAAATAACAGTGCCGTTTTACAAGTTAGTAATGTACTTGCTGATTTATACAAAACAGAAAGTATGGGTCGTGCTGCGGTACAATCCGGTAAAAATGGCGATTACAACAACTATTTGAAACAAACCAACGCACTAACAATCGCAATTGATTCGCTAAAAAAAGCTGTAAATACACCCAATCAAATAAAATTACTAGACAGTGTTCAGGTACTACTTGGTAAAAAAACCAAAAATATACTGAAGTTAAAAGCGATTAAAAGCAAATCAGAAGACGAACAAGCTGTAAGTACTGCGATAACCGATTTAACCAAAATGCAATCGTCATTGCGTAAGTTGCAATTAGAAGATTTTGTACAAAATCCCAATAAAATGGGAGACTACGAGCGAAATGTATTGAAAAAATATGTGACGTATCTCAATCAAAACATTCCCGACGATAGTACAAATACATTAAGCAAGAAAGAATCCGATTCGATTGTAAGTGTATCCAAAAAACTTTTAAATCAAGTACAAACTAAAACGAGTACCAAGAAAAAACTAGTAAGTGCCGAGGAAAAAAAATTACTGCAAAATGAATTGTCCATCTCAGATCAATTGCGTCAAGTTTTGGGCAGTATTGAAAAAGAAATTATTCGCAGCACAGCAAGCAATTATTTAAAAAGAGAAGCCTCTTTACAAAAAACAAACCGAATTGTAACCAGCGCCGCTATTATTGGTTTGATCTTAACCATGGCGTTTTTAATTGCAATTTTGAATGATTTCTCTAAATCTCAATTGTATAAAAAGCAGCTCGAAGCAGCCAACCTGAAGGCCAAAAAATTACTTCGAAGCAGAGAACAACTGATCGCTACCGTGAGCCATGATTTAAAAACACCTTTGAGTACCATCATGGGTTATTCTGAATTATTAAGTAATTCTGAACTCAGCAACAAACAAATTCATTTTGCCAAAAACATCAAAGGTTCCTCCGATTATATTGCGCAATTGGTACAAGATTTACTTGATTTTACTCAAATCGAGGCGGGAAAAATTGCCATCGAAAAAATTCCGTTTTCACTTTCTAAAAATATTCAAGAAGTAGCAGTAAGTGTTCAAGCCATTTACGCACAAAAAGATATCGAATTGAAACTCGATATTGACCCAAAATTGCAACAACCTATTTTAAGTGATCCATTTCGCTTGCGTCAAATTTTAACCAATCTGATAGGAAACGCATACAAGTTTACTGAAAAAGGAACCATCAAAATTTCGGCACAAATAGATGCAACGCATGAAAACATTCGCATTTCAGTTGCCGATAGCGGAATAGGAATTGCGACAGAAAATCAGGAAATCATTTTTGAAGAATTCACACAAGCCAATGACCAAATCGAAAAAAAATACGGAGGAACAGGTCTTGGACTAACCATTTCTAAAAAAATGGCATCCATTCTCGGCGGCGATTTACAACTAAACAGCACACTTGGCCAAGGTAGTACATTTACAATTACGTTGCCGCTACTATTTGCTCCGGTGTCAACTGAAAATCCTGAAGACAAAATAGAAATTTCAGGTGAAAAGAAAGTAGGTGTTTTAATAGACGATGACCGCAATTTATTACAACTAACAACCGAAGTTTTAAGAAACAACAACTATATTGTCTATCCTTTTCAAGAAGCCAACGAAGCCCTACTGTGGATGGAGCAGCACGACTACGACTTTATAATTACCGACATACAAATGCCCGTTATAGATGGATTTGAGCTACTCCAAAGTGTTCAAAAAAGTGCCGAATATATCACCAAAAAACAACCTATTATTGCCGTAACAGGACGCAATGACCTTGATAAAAGCTACTATCTTGATGCTGGTTTTAGTACTGTAATTTACAAGCCATACACACCTAAAATTTTGCTTAAAACCATAAGCGCTATTTTAAATCAGCGTGAAATACCTACAGCATCGACTAAAAAAGCGAGAGAAAAAACGGTTACAAAACTGTTTTCGTTAAAAGAGTTAAGAGCTTTTTTACCGGATCAGGAAGATGAATTACGAGAAATTCTTGAAAATTTCATGACTAGTTCAATAGAAAATGTAGCTCTTTTGAATAACGCGATAGAAAACAAAAATGCAGCTGAAGTGCAAAACATCGCGCATAAAATGAGTCCAATGTTCAAGCAGATAAAAGCCAACCACATCAGCACAATTTTAGATCGATTAGAAAGAGAATCCTATCATTCAATAGATGCAGTTGCCTTGGCAAATGAATTGAGCATAAAGATGAACGCTCTGTTTGTTTTACTCCAAAAAGAAATTAATTGATATTGTACAACTTCAACTTATTGTATAATGTTTTCCTGTTGATTTGAAGCAATTTAGCAGCCTCCGTTTTATTTTGATTGGTTCTAGCAAGCGCTTCAAGAATAGTTTCTTTTTCGTTTTCCGATAGAGAAAAATCAGAGTTAATCGTAGCATCCTCTTGAAAAAACTCAGCAGGCAAAGCTTCCTTTTGTACCAACTCGCCCTGCGTTAACAAAGTCGCACGCTTAATACAGTTTTGCAATTCTCTTAAATTTCCTGGCCAATTGTATTTTTGAAAAATAGAAATAACTTCAGGAGAAAATCCTAAAACGTCTTTTTGTAATTCTTGATTGGCTTTTTCCAGAAAAAAATCAGCAAAAAGCATCAAATCTTCATTTCGTTCTACCAAAGAAGGCGAATGAATTGAGAATTCATTAATTCTATGGTACAAATCTTCACGGAAATCCCCTTTTTTTACGGCCTCTCTTAAATCCTCGTTTGTAGCGGTAATGATGCGAATATCAACTGCAATTTCTTTGTTGCTGCCAACTGGCTTTATCTTGCGTTCTTGTAAAGCACGTAACAATTGTATTTGATTTTCGTATGATAAATTCCCAATTTCATCTAGAAAAACAGTTCCGTTATTAGCAGCTTCAAAAAAACCAACCTTATCTTGAATGGCGCCGGTAAAAGAACCTTTTACATGTCCAAAAAATTCACTCGCAGCCAATTCTTTTGGTATTGAACCGCAGTCGACAGCAATAAACGGAGTATCTTTTCGCGTACTATTTTGATGGATACTTTTAGCGATAACTTCTTTACCCGTTCCGCTTTCGCCAATGATAAGCACTGACATATTAGTTGGACTAACGAGCTGAATATACTCTGCTAATTTTTGAGAAGCTTTTGAAATTCCTTTTACGAAAGTTGTTGAAGGCGTACTTTGAACTTGTTTTTTAGGTTTAGTCGGAACGCTGGACAACGCTGTTTCTTCAGAAGGCTCTTGAGCTAACGCATTAGCAATTACTATTAAAACCTCTTCAGGATTAAAAGGTTTTGAAATATAATCTGTAGCGCCATTTTTAATTGCTTTCACAGCAGTATTTACATCGGCATAACCGGTCATGAGCAAAACGGGCAGATTAGGAAAGTCTGATTTTATTTCAGACAAAAGCAAAAGACCGTCGTAATCGGGTAATCGCAAATCAGAGATAACTAAATCAAAATCAGCAGACTTTAGGCAATTTTTGCCCTCGGCTGCTGAGAAAGCCGTCACTACTTCAAATGATTTTTTTGTCAAAAATTTCTCAAGAAGTTTGCAAAAAGGTACATCGTCCTCGATTAATAATATTTTAGCCATTACATTTTTTACTTTACTGCTAAAATACAGCTATTTTTGCTGTTATCAGTCTGTTTTTAAATAAAAAAAGAGAGATTATACATGTACAATCTCCCTTTTTAATAATAAAAAAACCACCCAATTATGTATCTATCTAGTCGCCATGAGCATCCGTGTGAACAGCAGCTTTCCGGTCTCTGACATTAACTATTTCATTACGATCTTTGTGATCTTATTTTTGAATCCATTTGCCATTTGCATCTGCAAAAAGATTACCTCTTTTGTCACCCAAAGTGATTTCCAATTTATACTCTTTATTAGCATTCACAAATGCTTTGTCTAAAACTGCTTCTGGATATGCCTTTTTAAGTGCTTCTTTTACGGCAGTTGGCACAACTTCTAATTTCACCTCAGTATATTCTTCTTGTAAAACAACTTCTTTACTAACTGGGTTTACTTCTACTGTGTTTGCTGCTTGAGTTGCAAAACTACCTAAAACAATTGCTGCTGATAAAATGTACTTTTTCATAATAGTTATATTTAAGTTAGTGAATAACGTTTGATGTTTAGTATAATGGAAAAATTATACCAATTCTAAAAAGCAACCTGCCATATCCATAAATACCACATTTTAAGCCATTTAAAACAAATACCGAACTACTAACCAAATAAATATATGGGTAAAACCTGTAGAGAGCTGAGTAAAAATTACCCAAAATAGAATGTTTTTATAAAGTGAATGCAAAAAAAAAACCTTGCATTGCTGCAAGGTTTAGAATATAATTATGTTCAAAATTATTCTGGAGCATTCATTTTGAATGTGTCCATAAACGCTGTGGTATAATCACCCGCAATGTATGCTGGCTCATCCATCAGTTGTCTGTGGAACGGAATTGTTGTTTTAATTCCCTCGATTACGAATTCATCTAAAGCTCTTCTCATTTTACTGATAGCCTCTTCACGAGTTTGCGCAGTTGTAATTAACTTAGCAATCATCGAATCGTAATTTGACGGAATTGTATATCCTGAATACACGTGTGTATCTAAACGTACACCGTGGCCTCCTGGCATGTGTAATGTAGTAATTTTTCCTGGAGAAGGACGGAAATCATTGTACGGATCCTCAGCATTGATACGACACTCGATAGCATGTAATTGAGGCAAGTAGTTTTTACCAGAAATTGGCACACCAGCTGCAACTAAAATTTGCTCTCTAATTAAATCATAATCGATAACTTGCTCTGTAATTGGGTGCTCCACTTGAATACGTGTATTCATTTCCATGAAGTAGAAATTACGGTGCTTATCTACTAAGAATTCAACCGTTCCAGCACCTTCGTACTTAATAAATTCGGCTGCTTTTACAGCTGCCTCTCCCATTTTTGTACGCAATTCGTCAGTCATGAATGGCGAAGGAGTTTCTTCGGTCAATTTTTGGTGACGTCTTTGTACAGAACAATCTCTTTCAGAAAGGTGACAAGCTTTACCGTAAGCATCACCTACTACTTGAATTTCGATATGACGTGGCTCCTCGATTAATTTTTCAAGATACATTCCGTCATTTCCAAACGCAGCAGCTGATTCTTGACGAGCACTTTCCCATGCTTTCAATAAATCTTCTTCTTTCCATACGGCACGCATTCCTTTTCCTCCACCTCCAGCAGTAGCTTTTAGCATTACTGGAAATCCGAACTCTCTCGCTAAGCCTAAGGCTTGTTCGTATGACTCCAAAATACCTACCGAACCTGGTACGCATGGAACTCCTGCTTCAATCATGGTTGCTTTTGCCGAAGCTTTATCACCCATTCTATCAATCATTTCAGGAGAAGCTCCAATAAATTTAATACCGTGCTCTTGGCAAATTTTAGAAAATTTAGCATTTTCAGATAAGAAACCGTATCCTGGATGAATCGCATCAGCATTCGTAATTTCTGCGGCAGCGATAATATTAGACATCTTCAAATAGGACAAGTTGCTTGGCGCTGGCCCGATACAAACTGCTTCGTCAGCAAATTTTACGTGAAGACTTTCCGCATCAGCAGTAGAGTAAACAGCAACTGTTTTAATTCCCATTTCTTTACATGTTCTGATAACACGTAATGCAATTTCGCCTCTATTTGCGATTAATATTTTTTTAAACATCTTCTTTTTTTTAAAATTACAAATTCCAATCTCCAAATTCAATCTCGTAGGATTTTATAATTTGTATATTGGAATTTTTAAAAATTATGACGGATCTACTAAGAATAATGGTTGATCAAATTCTACTGGTGACATATCGTCAACCAATACTTTTACAATTTTACCAGAAACCTCAGACTCGATTTCGTTAAATAATTTCATTGCTTCGATTACGCACAATACGTCACCTTTGGCAATTGATTTTCCTACTTCAACAAACATTGGTTTATCTGGAGATGGTTTCCTGTAAAAAGTCCCAATAATTGGCGACTTAATTGTCACATAGTTTGCATTCTCAGCTGCTGGAGCTTCTGCAGGAACTGCTGCAGGGGCTACTTGTACTGGAGCTACAGCTTGCGGAAGTGCAGCTTGAGCTGGCATTTGCTGTACATAAGTAGTCTCAGTTACATTACCTTCTAGAGTAGTTCTAATAGTGATTTTTACATCATCCATTTCTAATTTAACTTCTGCAACACCAGAATTTGCTACAAATTTGATTAGATTTTGAATTTCTTTTAAATCCATGATTATTTGTTTTTAGTTTAAATTTATTTTTTGTCGTAAGCCCATTTTAGATAAATAGATCCCCAAGTGAATCCACCACCAAAAGCAGCAAATATTATATTATCTCCTTTTTTAAGTAAATGTTCAAAATCATGCAACACCAATGGCAAAGTGGCAGAAGTTGTATTACCGTATTTTTCAATATTCATTAATACTTTAGACTCCTCGAGATTCATTCTATTAGCCGTTGCATCAATGATACGTTTATTGGCTTGATGTGGTACTAACCAAGATACATCCTGATTAGTCAAATTATTTCTTTGTAAAATTAATTCACTAGCATCAGCCATATTTGTCACTGCATACTTGAAAACTGTTTTACCGTCTTGAAAAATACTGTGCTTGTTATCTCTTACAGTTTCAAGAGAAGTTGGAGTGATTGATCCACCTGCATCGATTTTTAAGAAATCTCTTCCTACTCCATCACTACGCAGGTACTCGTCTTGTAATCCAAGTCCATCATGATTAGGTTCAAATAAAACTGCTCCTGCACCATCACCAAAAATAATACAAGTTGCTCTATCCGTATAATCTACGATTGAAGACATTTTATCAGCCCCAATTAAAAGTACTTTTTTATACCTACCTGATTGTATGTACGCTGCAGCTGTTGACATCCCGTACAAAAAGCTTGAACATGCGGCTTGCAAATCATAGGCAAAAGCATTTGTTGCGCCGATTTGAGTTGCTACAAATACTCCTGTCGAAGCCACAGGCATATCCGGGGTAGCTGTTGCCATGATTACCATGTCAATTTCTAAAGGATCCAAATTAGCTTTGGCTAATAAATCTTGAGCTGCTTTAATAGCCAAAAAAGAGGTTCCTTTATCAGCATCTTTTAAGATTCTTCTTTCCTTAATTCCAGTTCGAGAAGTAATCCATTCATCATTGGTGTCAACCATGGTTTCTAAAACTTTGTTACTCAAAACAAAGTCAGGAACATAGGCTCCAACAGCGGTTATTGCGGCTGTGATTGTATTCATTTTATGCATTTATTACTGGCCAAATGTTGCCATTTGATTTTTTTTAAAAGACTCGAAAATTACGAAAAAATTTCCATCTACTTGATATAGAACCTGATAATTAATGAAAATTTTAACCAACAAAAAAACTCTCACGATGTGAGAGTTCGAATATCATTTGCTAAAATGTATTAAGCAACAGCTACAGATTTATCTATAACAACTTGCCCTCTGTAGTACATTTTACCTTCGTGCCAGTATGCTCTGTGGTATAAGTGCGCCTCACCTGTAATAGGACAAGTAGCTATTTGTGCTGCAGTAGCTTTGTAATGTGTTCTTCTCTTATCTCTTCTTGTTTTCGAGATTTTTCTCTTTGGATGTGCCATTTTACTATATTATTTATCCGTTAATAGTTTCTTTAATTTGTCCCAACGTGGGTCAATATTTTCTTCTTCGTTGTATTCTTCTTTTTCTTCGTTTATGCTTAGCTCATTGAGCTTGGTCAAGGCTTCAGTATTTAAACTTCCATCTTTTATTCCTGGGTGCACACGTTTAAAGGGAACTGACAATACAATCATTTCATATATGTATTGTGCAATATTTACCTCAAATTCTCCGTGTGGCAAAATCAATAATTCTTCATTGTCGTTATTGAATTCTTCTCCAAAACGAACAATCAATTTCATTTTACCTTTAATTGGCAAATCAAAATCTTCTCCTGTCAAATCGCAAGGAACGTTAACGGTTCCTTTGTGTTTAAAATTCAACTCTAAAAGCGTGCTTTTCTTATCTAAAACCACATTTACTTTGATATCTGAATTTTGATATTCATCATAATCAAAGATTTCAAAGAACGCATTACTGATTTGATATTCAAAATGATGTTTCCCTAGCTTTAATCCTATAAAAGGTATTAAAAATTCTTTTGTGTTCTTCATTTCAACAGCAATTTGAGCCTTAACTGAGCTTTCAGTACGGGAGTGCAAAGATATAAATTTATTGCAAATCTAATAATGTTATTCACTTTTTTTTGTTGACAACTACTTTTCTTTTATTCTAAGTGGTTTTGCGCTAATTTCTGCATACTGATTTCTAGAATGAAAAATATCGATAGCCAAATATACAGCCTCCTTAAAAGAGTTAAAGTCAGCAATGCCTTTACCTGCAATATCATAAGCCGTTCCGTGATCAGGTGAAGTTCTAATTTTATGTAAACCTGCAGTAAAATTAACTCCTTTACCAAACGATAAAGTTTTAAATGGAATTAGGCCTTGATCGTGATAAGTTGCAATGATCGCATCGTACTTTTCATATTGATTACTCCCAAAAAAACCATCTGCTGGGAATGGCCCAAAAACTAAAGTTCCTTTGTCAAACAATTTGCGTAGCGCAGGTTTTAAAATAGCATCGTCTTCGTTACCTATTACTCCTCCATCTCCACAATGCGGATTCAAACCTAAAACTGCTATTTTTGGTTTATTGATACTAAAATCCTGAATCAATGTTTGTTTGATAGTTTCGATTTTTTTAACAATCAATTCCTCTGTCAAATGCGCCGCAACTTCACTCAAAGGTATATGATCGGTTAGCAAACCCACTCGTAAATTATCTTGCACCATTAACATTAACGCATTACCTTCTAACTCTTGATTCAAATAATCGGTATGACCCGGAAATTGAAAAGCTTCAGATTGTATGTTGTATTTATTGATTGGCGCAGTTACCAAAACATCAACAGCACCCTCTTTTAAAGCTTCAGTAGCCGCTATGAAGGATTTTATGGCATATTCACCTGCTTTCTCATCAGACTGACCCAAACGAACATCTACCCCTTCCTTCCAAACGTTTAACACATTAATTTTTCCAGGAATTGCTTGGTCTAACTTATCAATACCGTGCAAAGTAGTAGTTGATTGAAATGATTTTTTAACAAATGATAATAGTTTGACATTGGCAAAAATAATTGGCGTGCACAACTCTAACATACGAGCATCTTCGAATGTTTTTAACACCACCTCGCTTCCAATACCGTTTAAATCTCCAATAGAAATTCCTACCAATATATTTTCTGCTTTTTTCACCATGACTTACCGTTATTTATTGCTAATTTTGAAGGACAAATTTAGTAAATTAAAATAAGAAATGTTTACAGGAATCATAGAAACACTTGGAACCATCCAAGAAATAGAAAAAGAAAACTCAAACGTACATATCACTATCGAGGCCGCTATAACGAACGAACTAAAAATCGACCAAAGTGTTGCTCATAATGGCGTTTGTTTAACTGTAGTTGCGATAAACGACAATCGTTACACGGTTACTGCAATTGATGAAACATTACAGAAAACAAATTTATCCACTTGGACCACAGGCGACTTGGTTAATCTGGAACGCGCCATGAAATTAGGAGATCGTCTTGATGGCCATATTGTACAAGGACACGTTGATCAAGTTGGAACTTGTATCGAGGCAGAAGAAACGAATGGTAGCTGGAAATACAGCTTTGAATACGACCCTGAATTGAATAATCTAACCATTGAAAAAGGATCAATTACTGTAAACGGAGTGAGTTTAACCGTTGTAAACTCGAAAAGAAATCAGTTTAGCGTTGCCATTATTCCGTATACCTATGAGCACACCAATTTTAAAAGTTTTGGAATTGGCACTAAAGTAAATCTGGAGTTTGATGTAATTGGCAAATATGTTGCTCGCTTACACCAGGCAAATTAAAAAAACAAAACCCTTTAGGAGACTAAAGGGTTTTGTTTTTTCTATGATGATATAAAATATACATTCCAAAAAACACGGCAATTAAAGCTACATAATCCAAATACTGACTCACAGATAAAATTGGCTCGGGCTCACCAGGTGGCGGAGGAGGAATCAAAGGCTGCGCAACAGCAGCACTAAAACTAGCAACTATTAAAATTAAAAAATAAAATTTATTTACCTTACCTTCCATAATGCCCAAAAATAACAATTTTTACCATAAAAAAAAATCTATTAAGTTTTTAATACTCTTTTTTTAATCGTTCCCCCTCATTTACGAAGAATAACACCTTATGGTTTAAAAAAAAACCTCCAAATTAAATTTGGAGGTTTTTACAGTGGTCCCACCTGGGCTCGAACCAGGGACCACCTGATTATGAGTCAGGTGCTCTAACCAGCTGAGCTATAGGACCGGTTTAGAGTTTGCAATATTACCATTATTTTTCATTTGCTCCAAATATTTTTGTGCTTGTTTTTAATAATAAACAACAACACAAACACTACTATTTAAAACTACTTGACTATTAGCTAGCTAGTATTCCTAAATTTGAATTATTTTATTTCTTGACACAATTCAATTAGAACGCCGTTGGTGCTTTTGGGATGTAAAAAAGCTACCCATTTATTATCAGCTCCCTTTTTAGGAGTTTCATTCAACACCATAAAACCTTCATTTTTCAATCGGGCAATCTCGGCAACAATATCTTCCACATCAAAGGCAATGTGATGAATACCTTCACCTTTTTTCTCAATAAATTTTGCAATGGGACTATCCGCATGCGTAGCTGCTAATAATTCTATTTTGTTTGGTCCGCTTTGAAAAAATGAAGTTGTAACGCCTTCACTTAAGACCTCTTCAAATTTGTAGGCTGCGGCCCCAAATAATTTTTCAAAAACCAAATTGGAAACTTCTAAATCCTTAACTGCAATACCTATATGTTCAATTTTTCTCATGATGATTTTTTATAAATTAGAATGAAAGAAACACTTACCTATACGACTTGTGCTACTGGTTACAAATTTAAGGAAAGTGTACCCATTTTTTTATTGATTTTTCTAAATCTCAATTGTAAACTATAAGCTCACAATAATTGTATAAAAATTTCGGTTGCAAGAATTATAATTGTTATTTTGTATTTTAAAAATTCGATCAAACATGTTTAAAATCAATTGGAGGTATATTAGTCTTTTATCACTATTTATAATCATTGGATGTGCCAAACGCGGCTCCATAACTGGTGGCCTAAAAGACACTATCGCTCCCGTACTGAAAGTAAGTTTTCCTGAAAATTTCAAAACTAATTTCAAAGGAAATGAAATAAAATTGGTGTTTGACGAAAATATCAAATTGAAAAACCTTTCAAAGCAGTTAATCGTTTCGCCTCCAATGAAAAACGAACCGCTAATTTTACCCACAACCGCTAGTAAAACCATTACAATTAAAATCAAAGATACGTTACAACCCAATACAACTTATAGCTTTAATTTCGGGCAAAGCATAGCCGATAATAACGAAGGAAATCCGTTGAATCAATTCAAATACGTTTTTTCTACTGGCTCATATATAGATTCCTTGCAACTAAGTGGAGTGGTCAAAAGCGCCATTGACAAAGAGGTGGAATCATTTGTATCCGTAATGCTTTATGATGCAAATGAAAAATATACAGACTCCATCGTGTATAAGGAAACCCCACGCTACGTAACCAATACTCTTGACAGTTTAAAAAGTTTTAAATTCGAAAACTTAAAAGCAGGAAAATACCTTTTGGTTGCTGTTAAAGACGTAAATAGCAATAATAAATACAATCCAAAAACAGACAAAATTGGTTTCATAAAGGAATTTGTAACTGTGCCTAACGACACCTTGTATGAATTAGAAATATTCAAAGAAGCACTTCCGTTTAAAAGTTTTAAACCTGTTCAAGCCTCTGGAAATCGTTTATTGTTAGGACATGAAGGGAAGATTAAATCGAAAAAAGATTTACCGATGCTTACTTTAGGGAACAACAGCGTAGCTCTTGAAAGCACGGTGACTAAATTCCCTAAAAAAGATTCGCTACAAATTTGGTACAAACCATTAAAAGCAGATTCCTTGCAACTAGCTGTGACCAAAGACACGTATAAAGCCAATTTCAGTTTTAAAATAAAAGATCAAAAGAAGGACACACTGCGACTATCCCCATTACAAACAAACGATTTAAAGTTTAGAGAACGCTTTGGATTTGAAAGCAACACGCCTTTAACCAAAGTGAACGACAGTAAAATTAGCATCATTAACAAATCCCGTACAACAGTTCCCTTTACAAGTTATTACGATGAATTTGAGCAAAAATTATTTCTAGATTTCAAAAAGGAAGAACAAGAAAACTATACCATATCCGTACTTCCGGATGCGGTAACTGATTATTTTGACCAAAAAAATGACTCTTTAAGTTTTAAAATAACAACCCGTTCTGCAGCTGATTACGGAAATCTTTTTGTGCAATTACAAAATGTAAAATCATATCCGGTACTAATCGAACTTACAAACGAAAAAGGAGAAGTGCTAGCCACAGAATACACTACTGAGGCCAATACTATTAACTTCAACCTTCTAGAACCAGCACTATACTCTTTACGCGCCATATACGATACTAACGCAAATAAAGAATGGGATTCAGGTTCCTTTTTAGAAAAACGACAAGCGGAAGAGGTGATTTACCTATCAAAAATAATTGAAATCAGAACAAATTGGGATGTTAACCAAACCTTTGATTTAAGCTTACCCTACGTTCCCGAACCAAAAAAAGAAATAAAGAAAAAGAAATAAATTTGCTTTACAGCAAATGAAAAGCGTCTTGATCATTCAGGAAGTTAAGTTTTTGTCGTGTTTCCAATAAGGCATCTTTATCCAAAATCGTTGTAAAAACACCCTCATCTTCTTTAGGAGAAACTAGTGCCTTACCAAGATAATCTATCGCTTGTGAGTGCCCGATGTATTCATAACCATTTGCATCGGCACCAATACGGTTTACTCCAATAGCGTAGCACATGTTTTCAACAGCACGTGCTTGGAGTAAAATATCCCAAGCATTGGTTCTTGTTTTGGGCCAACTTGCCACATACAACAGCAAATCATAATTGACATTGTTTCGGGAGAAAACAGGAAACCTGAGATCGTAGCAAATAAAAGGACATATCCTCCAACCCATGTACTCTACAACTACTTTTTCGGTTCCAGCCGTATAAACCTCGTGCTCTCCAGACAAAGTAAATAAATGCTTTTTATCATACGATTGAATTGCACCTGATGGATAAACAAACACCAAACGGTTGTAATATTGATCACCCTCTGTAATAACCAAGCTTCCTGTGATGGCACAATTTCGGCTTTGCGCTAAAAGTTGCAACCATTGCATAGTTTCTCCCTGCATGCTTTCGGCAACGGCTTGCGGATTCATAGTAAATCCAGAGGTAAACATTTCTGGCAGTACAATTAAGTTGGTCTCTACCGGTACAGACGCTATAGCACTTGTAAAATAATCACGATTGGCTGGTGGATTTTCCCAAACTAGGGGCGATTGAATAAAGCTTACTTGCATTTCTTTCAAATTTTCTATAAAAATAATAATTCTAACCTATAATAACTTCCTTACTTTAGCAAAAAACTAAGACATGAAAAAAATATTATTTGCTCTAGTACTTTTAGGTCACTTAGCCATTCAGGCACAAGAAAAAACTGGCGCTCAACAATTTTGGGAAAATTTGCAGAAACATTGTGGACAATCGTTTGAAGGAGAAATTAAAGAAGGCGCTGCGAATGACACTTTTAGGGATAAAAAACTAGTAATGCATGTAAGAAGCTGCGACAAAAACACCATCAAAATTCCATTTTTTGTTGGTGATGACAAATCAAGAACCTGGGTTTTATCATTCGATAAAGACAGAATTAAATTGAAACACGATCACAGACACGAAGATGGGACTGAAGATAAAGTCACACAATACGGCGGTACGAGTCCAAACTCAGGGAGTGCAGGAATTCAATTTTTTCCAGCAGACCAAGAAACATTCAATTTAATTCCGAACGCCGCTACAAATGTTTGGTGGATTACAATTGATGAGACCTCGTTTACCTATAATTTAAGACGCATAGGCTCTGATAGATTGTTTACCGTAAAATTTGATTTAACAAAAACAGTAGCAACACCTGCTGCTCCATGGGGATGGAAAGAATAATCCATTTTTGAATCTAACATTTACTCCATAAAAAAACGCATTCAACTTTGAAATTGAATGCGTTTTTTATAATTATGAATGTTTCGTCTTAAGAATTTGATTTTTTAAGACTGACTAATTATCCTTTTAAACTAGCAGATAAGTATTCTCTGTTCATACGAGCGATGTTCTCTAGAGAAATTCCTTTTGGACACTCTACTTCACACGCACCAGTATTGGTACAGTTACCAAAACCTTCTGCGTCCATTTGTGCCACCATGTTCAATACGCGATCAGCAGCCTCAACTTTACCTTGTGGTAACAAAGCATATTGAGATACTTTAGCAGACACGAATAACATTGCAGATGAGTTTTTACAACTTGCAACACAAGCTCCACAACCAATACAAGTTGCAGCATCAAAAGCTCTATCAGCATCGTGTTTAGGAATCAAAGTAGCATTAGCATCTGTTGGTTTTCCTGAAGTATTTACAGACACGAAACCACCTGCGTGTTGAATTCTATCAAAAGCACTTCTGTCAACAACTAAATCTTTGATTACTGGGAAAGCTTTCGCTCTAAAAGGCTCGATAAAAATGGTATCCCCATCTTTAAACATTCTCATGTGCAATTGACAAGTTGGTACACGTCTGTCTGGACCATGTGCCTCACCGTTGATGTACAACGAGCAAGAACCGCAAATACCTTCGCGACAATCGTGGTCAAAAGATACTGGCAAATCTCCTTTGTTGATTAAACCTTCGTTTAAAACGTCAAGCATTTCAAGGAAAGACATGTCCTCTTCGATACCATCTAACGGATACTCAACAATTTTACCTTCTGCTTTGGCGTTGGCTTGACGCCATATTTTTAATGTAAGTTTCATATTTTCTTTCGTTTGAAAGTCAAAGAGCTAAAGTGGATTTCACACCATTTTAAACTCTAGGACAGATTCCTATTTATAACTACGCGTTACTAGTTTAACATTTTCGTACACTAGCGGCTCTTTGTGTAAGATAGCTTCGCTAGGCTTTCCAACATACTCCCAAGCAGCAACGTAAGCGAAGTTTTCATCATCACGTTGTGCTTCACCATCCTCAGATTGGTATTCTTCACGGAAGTGACCTCCACAAGATTCGTTACGGTGCAATGCATCCTTTGCGAAAAGCTCTCCTAATTCAAGGAAATCAGCAACACGACCAGCTTTATCAAGCTCTTGGTTAAAACTGTATGCATCTCCAGGAACTTTTACATCTCTGTAAAACTCTTCTCTTAACGCTGCAATTTCTTCAATAGCTTCAGTCAAACCTTTTGCATTACGCGCCATACCTACTTTATTCCACATAATTTTTCCTAATTTCTTATGGAAATAATCTACAGAATGAGTACCGTTATTATTGATAAATTTATCAATACGCGCTTTTACATTTTTCTCAGCTTCTTCAAACTCTGGCAAATCAGTTGGGATTTTACCAGTTTTAATGTCCGGCGCTAAGTAATCACCAATTGTGTATGGCAATACAAAGTATCCATCAGCCAAACCTTGCATTAAAGCAGAAGCTCCAAGACGGTTCGCTCCGTGGTCAGAGAAGTTAGCTTCTCCAATACTAAAACATCCCGGAATTGTAGTTTGTAAGTTATAATCAACCCAAATACCACCCATAGTATAGTGTACTGCTGGGTAAATCATCATTGGAGTTGTGTATGGATCCTCATCAACGATTTTCTCATACATTTGGAATAAGTTTCCGTATTTATTAGCTACGATAGCAGCTCCTAATTTTGTTACTAACGCTTTGTCATTAGCATCAAGACCTTTAACATAAGCTTGTTCTTTTCCGTAACGCTCGATTGCTGCGGCAAAATCTAAGTAAACTGCTTCACCAGTTTTGTTCACACCAAAACCAGCATCACATCTTTCTTTTGCAGCACGCGAAGCAATATCTCTAGGAACTAAGTTACCAAATGCAGGGTAACGACGCTCTAAGTAATAATCTCTATCTTCTTCGGCGATTTGTGTTGGTTTCAATTTCCCTTCACGAATAGCTTGTGCGTCTTCTAATTTTGCAGGTACCCAAATACGTCCGTCATTACGTAATGACTCAGACATCAAAGTCAATTTAGACTGGTGATCTCCTGAAACTGGAATACAAGTTGGGTGAATTTGCGTGTAGCAAGGGTTAGCGAAGAAAGCTCCTTTTTTGTGCACTTTCCAAGCTGCCGTAGCGTTACTTCCCATAGCGTAAGTTGACAAGAAAAATACGTTTCCGTATCCTCCAGAAGCAATTACAACTGCGTGTGCAGAGTGACGCTCTAATTCACCAGTTACCAAGTTACGAGCAATAATCCCTCTTGCTTTTCCGTCAACAAGAACTAAATCTTGCATTTCGTGACGTGTGTATGATTTAATCTTACCACGACCAATTTGACGGTTCATTGCAGAATATGCTCCTAATAATAACTGCTGTCCTGTTTGTCCTTTTGCGTAAAAAGTTCTAGCCACCAATGTTCCTCCAAAAGAACGGTTGTCTAGCAAACCACCGTACTCACGAGCCAAAGGCACACCTTGCATTACACATTGGTCAATGATGTTTACAGAAACTTCTGCAAGTCTGTGAACGTTTGCCTCTCTAGAGCGGTAATCTCCTCCTTTTACCGTGTCGTAAAACAAACGGAAAGTTGAGTCACCATCACCTTGATAGTTTTTTGCTGCGTTGATACCTCCTTGTGCAGCAATAGAGTGCGCACGACGTGGTGAATCTTGAAAGCAAAAAGTTTTTACGTTATATCCTAATTCAGCTAAAGTTGCAGCAGCAGATCCTCCTGCAAGTCCCGTTCCAACAACAATAATATCAATATTACGTTTGTTTGCTGGGTTTACTAAATTAATGTGATTTTTATAATTTGTCCATTTGTCCGCTATTGGACCATTTGGTATTTTTGAATCTAAAGCCATTTATAATTTAATATTAATGATTAAAATGATGAAATAATGCAATGAAAATAAAGCCGAAAGGAACTACAATTGCAAACGCATATCCCAATTTGTGTAATGCTCTTGAGTATTTGTTGTTAAATCCAACTGATTGGAACGAAGAATTGAAACCGTGCCATAAGTGCAACGACAACAACACAAAAGAAACACAGTAAATAGCTGTACGAATAGGATCTACAAATTTATGTTGCAATTCACCAAAATAACGAGTTTCGTCAAGCGGCTGAACATCAACATACTTGTATACCATTTCTGGAATCCAAAAATCGTAAAAATGCAATAAAATGAACGCTAAAACTACCAATCCTGAAACGATCATGTTTCTTGATGCCCATGAAGAGTTTGCAGCACCATTGTTTTGTACATACTTAATAGGTCTTGCGCTTTTGTTTTGAAAATCCAAAGCAATACCCATTGCAAAGTGAAAAATAACACCAACAATAAGAATTGGCTGAATTACAAACTGTACCAATGGATTATTTCCCATAAAATGAGAAATAGAGTTAAAAGTATCAGGACTAAAAACCGAGGTACTGTTTATAAAAAAATGTTGTGCTAAAAATAAAATTAAGAAAAGTCCAGAAAGCGCCATAGCGACTTTTTTTGCTATCGATGACTTTAATAATGCAGATTTTGCCATAAGATTTAGTGTGAATTAATTTAAAAAATCATACAAAAATAGGGCAATTGAAAAAGAACTACAACCTTTTCGCTATAATTTATAATGATTTTAAAGTGTTAAGCCAGATTCTCATTTAATTTCCTATAAACCAATACTTAAGACCCTAATATCATGTTTATTAGTTGAACAAAAGTCAAAAAATACTAAAGGCTGACTTTTTTCAAATTAACGCTATCCTCATTAAAAATCACATTAATTATGATATCTATAATTTTACTTTAGAATCGAATTTAAATCCGTAAAAATTTGGCATATTAACGTTTTTGTTTTTGTAAAAAGAAGTTGCTACCAAGCTAATTTTTAATTTTATATCCAAAAAAAACACAATGAAAATAGGAATAGACGCACTCGCTTTTGACGTAGCAAAAATTCATTTACCCATTGCGGTACTTGCAAAAGCCAGAAATATTGAACCTGAAAAACTAGAAAAAGGTTTGGGACTTCTTAAAATGACCTTGCCTGACACCCATCAAGATCCCGTGGTTTTTGGCGCCAACGCTTTGACAAAATTAATCGAGGAACAACAACTCGACTTAAGCGAAATTGCCCGCATTTACGTAGGCACAGAAAGCAGTATTGACAGTTCAAAACCTATTGCTTCGTTTTTAGTTGCCTTGATGGAGCAAAAATTTAGAGCAAACATTCTTGAGTATTGTGATGCAGTGGACTTTACTTTTGCTTGTATTGGCGGCGTAGATGCTATGCAAAATTGTATTGATTTTGTAACATTAAACCCTACTAAAAAAGCCATTGTCGTGACAACAGATTTTGCAAAATACGACCTCAACTCGACTGGCGAATACACTCAAGGCGCAGGAGCAGTAGCTATTTTGATTACTGCCAACCCAAGAATTATGACTATCGAAAATAATTGGGGCGTGAGCACCAAAGGTGTTTTTGATTTTTTTAAACCCTACAGAACAATAACTAAAGAAGCCATAACGAACAATACCAATAATGAGGTTTGGTTTGATAACTTAGAAAGCGAAATTGAAATTCACAAAGATCAACCCGTATTTGACGGGCAATATTCCAATCAATGCTACATGGATCGCACTCGCAGTGCTTATTTTGCTTTCAAAAAATTAAAAAACAGCTCCGAAACTATTTACAACTCTTGGAAAAGTATTGTGATGCATTTACCGTATGCTTTTCAAGGCCGAAGAATGTTATCTGAAATTTACGCTCTAGATGCGGGAACTACTTATCTTTCTGGTTCCGAAGATGCAACAGAATACCAGAACAAACTCAAGGAAGTTAGTAAATCAGAAACCTACAAAACCTTTGTGATCGAGAAATTACAGCCTGCTGAAATTGCTTCCTCATTAATTGGAAACCTGTATACTGGCTCTATATTCATGGGACTACTATCAACCTTAGCTCATTTTTTAGACACGAATGAAGAAATTGCTAATGAAAAAATGGGCTTTTTGGCCTATGGAAGCGGCTCAAAATCAAAAGTTTTTGAAGGAACAATTGAAGATCAATGGAAAGAAGCATTACAAGCTGTTGCCTTGTTTGAAACACTCGAAAAGAGTTTTGAAATTGATTTTGAAACCTACGAAAAACTACATAAAAAAGAACAACACCAAAGCGTACAAACACCAAAAAACGAATGGGTTTTAGATCGTATTGAGAACGAAAATCCCAACTTATTGGGAGCTCGTTATTACAAATGGGTGGATTAATAAAAGCTATAAGATAACCCGTTGGGTGTAATTAATTTTTGATGATAATTTTACGTCAGTTCGAGTGATTTTCGAAAGAAAATCGTATCGAGAACAAGTAAAATTTCATTAAAAACCATTCTAGATACTTTTTTTGCTCCATTTCATTACACAAAAAAAAACTCGAACTGACTTTTTTAATAATTACACCCAACGGGTTATAAGATATTGAATTTTCAATACCAGTTTATTATAAAAAAGGCTGTCTCCAATTTTTGAAGACAGCCTTTTTTTACAACCTAAATCTTGTATTTTATATTTTTAATTACAATTCCCACTGCAATCTTGTGCATTTTGAAAATCCTCGGGGGTTATGGTGTAAACTTCTGTAAAATCGTTGTTGTAATCTAGTAAAAAAATATTTCTGATACTGCAATTTGATGAGACTCCATTTACATATAAACAATTATCTGAATAAGAAGATTTCTTTATATTGTTAAAAATTAAATCTATTTTCCTAAAAGAAAAACCTGCCTTTGTAAAAAGTAACTCTTTAAAGTTTAATGGACCATCGCCGCCAATTGGATGCACTCTTTTTATCTTATTAATTTTCTCACCAATACCGATAGTAACTCTTTTATTTACTTCAATGACACCATTTTCGTTGTACGGAACAATCTCAACTACTACACCAGAATTATTAATAATCGTGTAGTCATAGTCTTTAAAATCTCCTTGATCCGTACAACTTGTCGCCAATAAAACAACAATGATTATTGCTACAATTTTTTTCATAATCTTTAGTCTTGCCAGTTATTAAATAATTCGTCTAAGTAAATTTCTGTTGGATTGTTATATCTGTTCTTGATATTGTCACGCCATCGCAAACAAGATTTTGCACCAACTAAAGTAACTTATTCTTTTCTTAAATTAAAACAACCCTTTCAGAATTAGTTACTCTGAAAGGGTTTGAGTGTTATTAATTACAATTCCCACCGCAATCTTGTGCATTTTGAAAATCCTCGGGGGTTATGGTGTAAACTTCGTTTTGCTCTGCACTAAAAACTGGATTAAAAATGTTTCTAGCTTGATTAAAACATTGATTTGTTGCTGTACATTCTTGATAAACCACCTTCTTTTTGTTATCAAAAACAACCTCAATATGCGTTAAATTATTTTGAATTTTAGAGCTTGTAAAAGCTATATATTCCATTCTAGGCCCACCGCCATAAGGCGGTGTATCCGTGAATTGATATTTAATATCAGCCAGATTCTTTACAATTACTTTGTTACTTATATCCTTTACTCCATTGTAAAAAGGTATCATTTCTACAACAACTCCAGAATTATTACTGATACGATAATTATAATTTCTATCTCCTCCTTGATCCGTACAACTTGTTGCCAATAAAACAACAATGATTATTGATACAATTTTTTTCATAATCTTTAGTCTTGCCAGTTGTTAAACAATTCATCTAATGAAATTTCAGTTGGGTTGTCGTATCTGTTTTTAATATTGTCACGCCATCGCAAACAAGATTTTGCACCAACTAAAGCAACTTATTCTTTTCTTAAATTAAAACAACCCTTTCAGAATTAATTACTCTGAAAGGGTTTGAGTATTATTAATTACAATTCCCACCGCAATCTTGTGCATTTTGATAATCCTCAGGAGTTATGGTATACACTTCGGTTTCCTCGTCATTAAACTTTGAATTAAATGGATTTCGATTATTTTCTGCATATTTAATATTAATACCAATATTTGAAATAGACGGACAAGTTGTACATTGCTCAGAATAGATACTAAAAATATTGATTTTTGCACTATCGTACACGAAAGCTATATAATCAGATTTAAGTAGATTACCCATTGAATAACCCGCACCGCCAGGGGGAGTATATCTGTATTTTTTATTTATTTTAGCACCTTGATTAAGTGTAATAGCATTTTTCAAATCTTTCTCTCCATTTAAAAAAGGAATTAAAATTACTGTTTTTCCTGAATCATTTACAATCGTATAATCATAATCTATTACACTTCCTGGTTCGCAACTTGAAATAATTATAATTGCAAAAATTAACATGAGTAGTTTTTTCATAATCTTAGTCTTGCCAGTTGTTAAATAATTCATCTAAGTAAATTTCAGTTGGGTTATCATATCTGTTCTTGATATTGTCAGAACAACTAACGATAAAAAAGGAACTAAGTACTAGCGCAATAAAATTGAACTGAATTGTTTTATTCATTTAGTTTTGGTTTACAAGGTTAATTCTTACGAAGATATACAAATTAATGTTCAGAATTACCTTTCGAAATAAATTAACAATAAAATAATAATAGAGCAAGAAAAAGGTGAACTACAGTTCATCATGCTTTTCAAAACGACGGCTTCAGTGTTTACTTTTCGTGACTTTGAATAAAAGAAAAGTTGACAAAATTCAAGTTAAATTAAAACTGAAATCCTTAAAAATAACAAGCAAAAAAAAGCACGATTTCTAATAGAATCGTGCTTTTTGTATTAGTGCTAAAGTGATTTATTTGGACTCATAAACCTCAAGATTTACAACTTCTTTGTCTTTTCCTTTTTGGATGCTCACTTTATTAACTGAAGGTTGTAAATAGTATTTTCCTGTTTTGGCAGGTTCCCATTTTAGTTTTTTGTCTTTAGCCAACGCTTTTTCGGCAATTGCTTTGGGTACTGCTAAGTCATAAATGTACTTATTCAAACCTTTTTTGGCAGCAACTTTTTGCGAAAGCAACACTTCCTTGTTTGGGTTTTCTATTTGTACTACAACCTCTGAATCAGAGTTGGAGTAGAACCAAATTTCGGCTTTCGGATCAGTAGGTTTTGACCATACGCTCCAGCTATTGCCCCATTCTCTTGATTTTCTGATCTTTTTTGGCTCCAAAACATGGATGTTTTTTGCTAATACTTCATCAGTTAGTTGACCAACTGCATCTACATTTACTTTGTAAATAGAACGACCGTGTGTACCAACAACCAAATCTTTTACTTTCTTTTGAATAACTAAATCATGTACCGCCACAGCTGGCATTCCGTTTGAAAAATCATCCCAATTTTTGCCACGATTTAAAGATACATACAATCCATTGTCAGTTCCTAGATACAGTACATTTTCATTCGTAGGGTCTTCTGCAATTGCATTTACGGGACTCGTAGGAATGTTACTGGCAATACTAGTCCAATTTTGACCATAATCATCAGATACATAAATATAAGTAGTGAAATCATCATTACGATAGCCGTTTAAGGTAGCATAAACACGTTCTTTTTTATGAGTTGAAGCTACAACGCGAGTTACCCATAAATTTTGAGGTAAGTTGGTTGAAATTTTTGTCCAATTCACACCGCCATCTTTCGAAACATGAATCAAGCCATCATCACTACCAGTGTACAACAACCCAAACTGCAGAGAACTCTCGCTAATGCTAGCCAGCGTTCCGTAAGCTACATTTCCTTCTTTAAAACCTTGCGTCAAGTCAGGTGAAATCGCAGTCCAAGTTTGTCCTTGGTTCATAGAACGGTGCAAAAAGTTCGACCCCATGTACAAGATATCTTGGTTGTGAGACGAAAGCAAAATCGGTGTTTGCCAGTTGAAACGGAATGGCTTCTCGTCCTTTTTTGGCTTAGGCGAAACATATTCTCTTTTGCCAGTAGCGCGATCGATACGGTAGTAATTTCCAAATTGGAAACCTGTAAAAACGATATTCGGATTGCGTTTGTCTATTTGAACTTGCATTCCATCGCCACCCATTAAACTTTCATAAGGATACTTCCCGGTTTGTAACCACTCCGAAGAAAAAGTATAGTTGCTTGGACCTACCCAAACCCCATTGTCTTGCATACCGCCATAAATGTTGTAAGGCTCTTGCTCATCAACATTTACCGCATAAAACTGACTCACGCCATGCGAATTTCCCTTAAACCAATGTGCACCATCGTCATAAGAAATATTCAATCCACCATCATTTCCGTTGATTAAATGGCCCGGTTTAGCAGGATTCACCCAAACCACGTGATGATCAGAGTGTACATTTTCTTCGCTAATACTCGTAAAGGTTTTACCGCCATCATCTGATTTGATTACGGGAACACCAGATAAGTAAATTTTATTTGAATTAGAAGGATCTACCGATATTGCGGCAAAATAATAACCGTAAGAAGCAAATAAATCATCAATAAAGTTTTGATTTGTTTTTGTCCAATTTGTTCCTCCGTTAGTTGATTTATAAACTTCGGCACCAATTACCTCGGCATCAGCTAAACTATTGATAGATGCTAGAACTACTTTTCCAGCTTCACTAGGCTGCACGTATCCATTTTCAACCCAATGTTTGATGTTTTCAGCTCTATATTTTTCAGTTAATCCGTAATTTTTTAAAATCGAATTCAAACTTTTGTTGGGTAATTTCAAAAATTCATCCCCAGGAAGTGAAAATGCTGCTGGCAAAGCCGTGCTTTTTTTACTATCCAAAGGTCGTTTGTACTGATTGTCAAGAACAGCATACACAGTAGCATCATCATATACTGCGAGACCGATTCTACCCACACCTTCGCCGGTAGGGAAACCGCTGTTTGCTGCAGAATATAATTTCCAAGTCGCTCCAGCATCTTCACTTTTATAAATTCCTGATGCTGCACCGCTTCCAACAAAATCCCATGCTTTTCTGTCTTTAGTCCAAGCAGCTGCGTATTGTATTTTAAAGTTCTTTGGCGAAACAGCCACATCAATAATTCCCGTCTGATCGTTCACAAAAAGGGTTTTACTCCAAGTTTTACCACCATCAGTAGTTTTATAAATACCGCGTTCTTCATTTTTTGTGTACAAATGACCTACGACACCAACCACTACTTCGTTCGGATTCGCTGGGTTGATAACGATACGGCTAATGTGGTGACTGTCGGTTAAACCCAGGTTCTTCCATGTTTTTCCTTTATCATCAGAACGTAAAATTCCGATTCCCGCATACGAGGAACGCGACGAATTCACCTCTCCAGTTCCTACCCAAATCGTTCCGTTTTTCCAGTCAATAGCAATATCACCTACATTTTGCGTAGGCGCACTATCCATAACCGGCACAAAACTCATCCCGTTATTATTGCTATACCACAAACCGCCTGATGCGTAACCTACATAAAATTCGGTAGGATTTTCAGGATTTACATCTACGTCAACTACACGCCCGCTCATAACGGTTGGACCTACATTTTGTAAATTTAGACTCTGAAAAAGGGATTGTTCTTGCAGTTGTTTCTTAGCCACTAAACTGTTTTGAACCGCCTCAGCAGAGACCTGTGCAGATGCGACAGTTTGTACAATAAAAGCGGTTAGGAGTATTCTTTTTTTCATAGGATTGATTTTTGATGCCGAAATTTAAGGATAAATACACGTACCAAAAAATTTTATACTCTAATTAACACCCGTTTCTATCAAAGTTAGTATTTTTGAATAATCAATAAAAAATCCAGAATAGCACTCAATTGTTTAAAATTAATGAGACAGATAAGTCGTTCTGATTACATTTTACACCAATAAAAAAACAAAACCCAACACATGAAATACCATCAAATTGACCGCAATTTATTTATAAAAAACAGAGCGAAATTCATGGCTCAAATGAAGCCAAAAAGTGTAGCTGTTTTTAATTCGAATGATATATATCCTGTTTCGGCTGATAGTACCTTGCCTTTTGCACAACACCGTGACATCTTTTATTTGAGTGGCGTTGACCAAGAAGAAAGTATTTTACTGTTGTTCCCTGACGCGCCTTATGAGCACCAACGTGAGATGGTTTTCTTGAAAGAAACTAGCGAGCACATTGCCATTTGGGAAGGTGAAAAATTAACCAAAGAACGTGCTTACGAAGTAACCGGAATCAAAACCGTGTATTGGTTGCAGGATTTTGAAAAAGTGTTGTTCGAAATGATGACGCACGCCGAAACCATTTACATCAACACCAACGAGCATTACCGCGCCACCGTAGAAACCGAAACGCGTGAAGCCCGCTTTGTAAAATGGTGGAAAGAAAAATATCCTGCACACGCCGTTGCCAAAAGTAACCCAATCCTGCAACGCCTTCGTTCTGTAAAAGAAAGTGAAGAATTGGACTTAATCCAAAAAGCCTGCAACATCACCGAACTTGGATTCAGAAGATTGTTGCCTTTTGTGAAACCAAACGTTACTGAATACGAAATCGAAGCCGAATTAATTCACGAATTCATCCGCAACCGCTCTCGTGGTTTTGCGTACACGCCTATCATCGCATCGGGTAACAATGCCAATGTTTTGCACTATATTGAAAACAACCAACAATGCAAAGCAGGCGATTTGATTTTGCTTGATGTAGCTGCTGAATATGCTAATTATTCTAGTGACATGACGCGTACCATTCCCGTTTCTGGTCGCTATTCTACTCGACAAAAAGAGGTTTACAACGCCGTACTTCGTGTAAAAAACGAAGCTACCAAAATGTTAACCACTGGCACACTTTGGAAACAATACCACATCGAAGTGGGGAAAATAATGACTTCAGAATTACTAGGTTTAGGACTTATTGACAAAGCCGATGTGCAAAACGAAAACCCTGATTGGCCTGCTTACAAAAAATATTTCATGCACGGAACCTCACACCACATGGGGCTAGACACGCATGATTATGGTATTTTGACCGAGCCTATGCAAGCCAACATGGTATTTACCGTAGAGCCTGGAATTTACATTCCTGCCGAAGGTTTCGGAATTCGTCTGGAGGACAACATTATCGTTCAAGAAAGCGGCGAACCTTTCAACATGATGCGCAACATTCCAATCGAAGTCGAGGAAATTGAAGACCTCATGAACGCTTAAAATAGCAAAAAATCAAACCAAAAGCAGTCTAGTTTTCTAGGCTGCTTTTTTTTTTAGGAGCACCACATCCTGCAACTTAAGTCGTACAGTCCTGCTGTTCGTTTTATTCCCGCTCAAAAAACTGCGGCCCAAAAGCCTTGTTTTTCGATCGGGAGATGCCACTGCCATCAGGGCTATCATTCACAAATCATTTTCAGTAGTCAAAATGTTAAAACAATTTTAAAATTGTAACGTTACAAATCAGTCAAAGACTTACTTTAAAACTATTAGGAATAACAGTCTATAAAACGAACCAATAAAAACTAAAAAACATAAAATCATGCAAGCACACGAAATCGATTACCACATTTACGGCGAAGAAATGCAGTATGTAGAAATAGAATTAGATCCTCAAGAAATTGTAGTTGCCGAAGCAGGCAGCTTCATGATGATGGACAACAATATTCAAATGCAAACTATTTTCGGAGACGGATCAGGTCAAGAAACGGGATTGTTTGGCAAACTACTCAGTGCAGGAAAACGAGTACTAACTGGCGAAAGTCTTTTTATGACCGCTTTCATCAATCAAAACAATACCAAAAGCAAAGTTTCATTTGCATCGCCATATCCAGGAAAAATTATCCCAATCGATTTAATGCAATATGGCGGTAAGTTCATTTGCCAAAAAGATTCTTTCCTATGTGCAGCCAAAGGCGTATCAGTAGGAATCGAATTCTCTAAAAAATTAGGAACTGGTTTATTTGGTGGCGAAGGTTTCATCATGCAAAAAATTGAAGGCGACGGAATGGCCTTTGTGCACACAGGAGGAACGCTCGCTCAAAAAGAATTAGCGGCAGGCGAAGTCCTAAAAGTAGATACCGGTTGTATAGTAGGATTCACAAAAGATGTAGATTACGACATCGAGTTTGTGGGCGGAATCAAAAATTCTCTTTTTGGTGGCGAAGGTTTATTTTACGCTACACTACGCGGACCAGGAACCGTATTTATTCAATCTTTACCTTTCAGTCGCCTTGCCGACAGAATCATTGCATCGGCACCACGAGCAGGCGGAAGCGGCCGTGACGAAGGCAGTTTATTAGGCGGTTTAGGCCGATTAATAGACGGTGATAATAGATTTTAAAACTCAAAGGCTCTCAGAAATGGGAGCTTTTTTTATTTTAATGGTAGTTTAACTTGAGGTAATGGTTGACAAAGTGTCTTATTGACTATTTTCTCTCGCATTAATTTTTTCTTATTAAAGTGTCTAGATATATTTTGAATAATTTCAGTGTAATTATCTTTGATAACTTTCCCATTCTCATCTTTAATTTCATGATAAAACACTTTTATTGATCTACAATTAGAATGCTCAAAAATGGTATTTAAAAGAGTTCTATCTGATAATCCGCAAGAATGCCCCATAATTATAACTTGAAACTTATTGACATTAATAAAATCAAGTAGATTTTTATAATTAGAGTTCTGTGAGTAGAGAAATGATTTAAAATTTTTTAAATATTCATTATCATCTAAATTTTCGATTATTTTATAATCTTCATCCATTTCATCTCCGAAACCAAAATTAATCTGATTACTAAAATCATTTAATCTTCCGTGAATTTGCAAATTATAAACTTGTCCAAAACTCCTATCTTTTCCAGATTCTTTTGTGTAATTAATATATTTATCAAGTGTTTTTGTATAATTAAAATTCAGACAACAGGTGATTACTTCTTTTCTCTTGTCTGGACTATCTTCTTTATAAAAATCCTTTATCAACTTATAATCTTGATTTGAAAACTCAGCAAAATATTCATCTGTTCCTCTATTAATTTTTAACAACTCAATAAATGATGTTAAAATTTCTTCATTAATAAAGACTCTACTTTCGAGATAAGATACTAATCCATTTTTTACTTGATCAAACTCCTTATTTAATCTCAATATTTTGTTTTTACGTAATAATTCAAATTCAACTTTATCTTGTGAAATACCGACCTGCTTAAAATCAACTATGCTTTTCAGTTGTTTATAATATTCATTTTCAATATCAACCCAATTTTGCACTGATTTTTGATTGATCAACTTAAAAAAATGATTCTTATAGTTGAGTATCTGTAATCTTGGATATTTACCACTGTGATTATTACCATGCTCTTTGTATATTTCACCATCCAAAAATTTAATCTTTTGATCTAATTGTGAAATACAATTTGCCATTCCTTTTAAATTCTCAACTTTTTCAAATTTGAAATGTTGTTCTAAATTTTGAAAGGAAATAAAGTCATCATCGTGATTAGTACAGGCCACTTTCTTCCAATAATCATCTATAAAATCTTTATAAGAAGTCGGTAAACCATGAGCTAAATCAAATCCGTTACCAATTATAACAAGTCTATTCATTTTCTAGGTTGCTTTTCTCAAATATACTATTTTTAATACAAGTGAATATATAAAATACTTACATGACCTTATATTTCTTATATGTTTAAAACCCTAAGTAGCTACACTGTTTTTTTTATGCCAACTACCATCATTATTCAGCCAAAAAAAACTAAAACTTAAATGGCTTATATGTTTTGAAAAAATTAAAGCTTTAGCTTTGCACAAACATTACAAAATTGAAACAAATCCTCTTTAAAAACACCACCATTTCCTATACCGATACTGGAAAAGGAACCGCTATAGTTTTACTCCACGGCTTTCTGGAAAACAAAAAAATGTGGAATCATTTTATTCCTGAGTTAACACAAAGAAATCGTGTCATTACTATAGATTTGTTAGGTCATGGCGCGACAGAATGCTTGGGATATGTGCACACCATGGAGGACAATGCCGATGTGGTTCATGCCGTTTTATCAGAATTGCGCATTCGCAAAGCTATTTTTGTAGGGCATTCAATGGGAGGTTACGTTGCTTTGGCTTTCGCCGAATTGTATTCAGATACTGTAAAAGGATTGGTTTTACTCAACTCAACCGCAAGAGCCGACAGTGAAGAGCGCAAAAAAAATCGGGATCGTGCTATTAAAGCCGTGAAACAATCTTTTGTAAATTTCATTTCGCTTTCGATTGCTAATTTATTTAGTGAAAACAATAGAGAGCGACTAGCTGCAACGATTGAAAATGTCAAAAAAGAGGCACTACAAACACCCTTGCAAGGAATTGTTGCCTCACTAGAAGGCATGAAAATCAGGCAAGATCGGGAAGTATTGCTGCACCTTACTCCGTTTCCTAAACTTTTAATTTTAGGAGAAAAAGATCCTGTTTTGAATTATGACGAAACCAAGGAACAAATAGAAAACACGGCAGTACAACTTATCACTTTTCCTGATGGACACATGAGTCATCTAGAAAATCAAGACGAATTATTAGCTATTCTATTGTCTTTCTTTAAAGGTATTTAGAGCATACCAAATTTTAAATATCCTTTTTCTACCAGTTCGTTTTTATCTTTTAAATGGTGCATTTTCCCATCTTTCATTAATGCCAGTTTGGTCGATATTTGAATCACATTTTCATAATTATGATCGGTGATCAAAATGCCTTTTACAGAAGACATTGTTGTGATTAACGCATTTATGTTTTCAATCATGATGGGTGACAAACCGTTGTAAGGCTCATCAAGCAGTACAAATTTTGAATCATTGTTCAGGATTAATTTAATTTCTAGATACCGCAATTCTCCACCAGATAAATGTTTGATTTTTTTACCCAACATAGACTGTATCATGCCATCTGCATAAAAATCTTGTACTTTGGCTTTGGCAATGCACAATTGAATAGTTTTTTGAACCGAAAAAGAATTTGGAATAAACGAATCCTGTGGTAAATAGCTGATTTCTTTTAACAGCTCACTTGTTTTTGACAGTACTTTTCCACCAACCCGAACAAATTTAAAATCAGCTGATTCAATTCCGAAAATAATCTTCAATAATGTAGATTTACCAGAACCGTTTCGACCCAAAAGCCCGAGAACAGTTCCCGTTTCACATTTCAAATACACATCCGAAAGAATAATTTTTCCGTTGTATTGTTTTTGTACGCTATCTACTTCTAAAATACTTGTTGTCATAGCAACTTCAATAAAAGGTTCACAACAAGAATAAAGAGCATCGAGACGAAAAAATTAATGAAGAATCCATAAACAATCAACTGAATTTTTGAAAGTCCGTTGTTGTAATAAAACAAGTATTCGTTTTTAGCATTCACCTCTTTAATCAAAAGACTGATGAAAAATCCAAAAAACAAGAGCGCATATTTAAAGGTTTCAAAGCCTCCAAACACAGCCGCGACAGCACTTACAGCAATATTTATAGCTAAAGTACTTTTGTAAAACTCGTAACTGTTATTTAATTTTCTGATAGTATATGAATTAAATTATTTTTTCTTTGAAAGGTATTTTCTCGTCCAAAATTTCACTTAATAGTATAACCAATTGCTCGAGATAATTATTGAGCATTTCAGTCGAAATAGTAGTTTGTACCTCTTTATCTATTTTAAAATTAAAAGGTAAAAAACCTGCTTTTAAATTTTTGAAAGAGATAATTCCAGCTTCAATCGGTTTTCCTTTTGCTTCTGTTTCATACATAAAAGCGTAGGCAAGCACTTGAATTATCTTATCACTTTTTATATCTTCAATAAGTCCGTTCCAAGATTTCAAAGTCACATTCGCTTTATCCACTTTTCCTGTTTTGTAATCGATAATTCGGATCTTTCCATCGCGCTCTTCAATTCGGTCCACATTTCCTCTAATTAAAACTGGAAAAGGCAAATTCGGATGATGTAAAATGCGCTCAAAAGTTTGTTCCAAAGCAATAATTTTGATCGCATCTCCCTTTTTGATACTTTCTAATTCTACTTTCAAGAAGTTTGAAACATTCCGTTTGGCTACTTCAAAAGCTAATAAATTTCGTCCTTTTTTTATTTCGCCTTCTTTGTAAACAAGTTTAAATTGCTTGAGCACCTCATCGTCTATTTGTTTGAAACAATTTATAATATCATTTTCAGAAATTAACTTATCAATAAATGGCTCGTATAAAACACGCAAAGTTTCGTGAATAATGGTACCCAGCGTATTCAAGGCAATATTTTCTTCCACCTCTTCTACTTCGCTAATGCGTAAAATCTTTTGGAAATAAAACTGAATCGGATTCCGAATATAACTGGTCAAAGCAGAAGGTGAAAATCCTTTTTCAGCAATTTCTTTAAGGCGAAGCATTACGCTATCCGACTTAGGAATTTCCATTGGTTCATAAGCTATTTCAGGTAAAGTAGCATTATAAATCTCGTGTGTAAGCGTGTGATTGTTTTGTTTTTCTACTTCTAATTGGGTAATAAATCGACTTTTTTCACCAGCATCCAAACCTTCACTTTCCGTATTGTAAAGCAAGTAAATGTTTGAAGCGCGCTGCAACAAATGATAAAAATGATACGTATAGATGGCGTCTTTCTCCTTAAAAGTTGGCAATCCTAACTCTCTTTTCACATCATAAGGAATAAAAGAATTTTGAGACTTTCCGGCTGGAAATTTGCCCTCATTCATAGAAGTAACAATGACCGTATCAAAATCTAAAACCCTACTTTCAAGAACTCCCATTATTTGCAATCCATTTAGCGGCTCACCTTCAAACGAAACCTCGGCGAGATCAATAACCTGTTTGTAAATGGCATATAATGTTTCAATTTTATCAATATGTGCAGATTTTGAATAATAATTAATCAGTTTATTAATCACCTTAAAAATGGCATACACAAAAGCTTTTGTTATTTTCTCTTCTTCGTTATCGTTGTTTAGATTCTCTTTTAAAATCAACAATAATCGAGAAATGGTTTCTAAAACGGGAATGGCTCCACGCTCCCATTTTTGAAAGAGCAATACAAACAAATCTGTTGGCATCACATTCAACTCCACCAATTTTTGATGGGGTATAAAAGTGTAATTATTTTGATTTATTAATTGCACCAAAGCCTTAGTTTCAGCATACGGCTCCACCAAAGGATGCGTCAATATATCAAGAACATCTTTATAATAGAACACATAACTTTTCGCATTCCTAGCCAATGCGTTGGTATGCATTTTGAATAATTTGGCAATTAAAATTTGCGCCGGATTATTTTTACTAGAATAACCCATTGTGATATTCAAAGCGCCCACGGTAGCAGGCAAAGAATACAACAAGGGCACCAAAAGACTCTCTTCGCCCAAGACTACCGCTACTTTATCGAGCGATTCTTTCTGGCCTAGCTGACTTGACATCTCAATAGTATTTTCAATTATACTTCCGGCAAGTTTAGCCTGACCCATTGTTTTGGGAGTACCAATAATTTGAATGTTTTTTGTTTGAGAAAATTCGTCAACAATCCACTCAAAAGGATTTGACTTATAATGTTTCCAACTTTCTTTAAATCTGCGCAAAAACAAACCCGCATCGTGATACGGATCGTTTAAAAAAGTTTGATCAGCGTCCCAATAAATTTCAGCACGATCGGCAGCTAATAGGTGTTGAATGATTTTTTCTTCGGCAGCATTTAAGGCATTGAAACCAGCAAATAAAAACCGACTATCTTGAAGATTTTGGCAAAATGAATTCAGGTTGTTCACTGCTTCTCTGTAAATCAAACCTTGATAGCCTACTCCAAGTTCAAGCAAATGCTTGTAAAGGGTTTGATAATACTGTGGAAGCAACTTCCAAAAATCAATATATTTTTCAAGTAAAGGAGTTTTGTTTTCTACTTCAATACCCCATTTTTTTATGTCTTCAATATCCTTTAAGTACGATAAAACATAAGCAGGATCGAGTAAATAACGATCAATTTCGTTAAAGTCTTGTAATAAAGTTTTTGCCCAATTGGCAAACAATTCAAAGCTTTGTTGTTTAGATGCATCTGTTTGACTTAAATAAACCTCGTAAAATTCAAACAATAGCTCTATTGGATCGATAGTTCTGATTCCAGCTATGTCTTGTATAAAATCCTCGATACTTATAATTTGAGGAGCAAGAATGTTTGTACTAACTTGCTTTTTAAGCGCTTCAAGTAAAAAGATTTTAGCACGCTTATTGGGCAGCACAACAATTGTTTTGGGTAAAGTGGCTGCATGATTTTGCAATAAAACTGAAGCTATTTTATCTAGAAAAGAAATATTTGTCATTCTATAAAAATAAAAAAAACGCCCCGATAAATCGAGGCGTTTCTTATAAATATTTTAGAAGAAATTATTTTTGTAATAAAATCTCTGTTCTTCTGTTTTTAGCTTTACCAGCAGCAGTTTTGTTAGTTTCAACTGGAGCAGACTCACCAAAACCTACAGCTCTTAAATCTTCAGCTTTAATACCTCTTTCTAATAAAGCATCTCTAACTACGTTAGCTCTGTCTTCAGAAAGTTTTTGGTTAAATTCGTCAGATCCATCGCTATCTGTATGTCCTTCAACACTGAATTTAGCGTTTGGATAGTTTTTAAGAATTGCCGCCATTGCATCTAATCTAGCAGGTACATCACCAACTTTGAAAGTAGCTTTTCCTGAATTAAAGTAGATTGCTCTAGCTTGAATTTTTAAATTGTCTAAAGCTTCAGTTGTAACTTCAGGACATCCTTTGTTACTTGCAGGACCTGCTACAGATGGACAAGCGTCATCTTTGTCAAGTACTCCGTCTCCGTCAGTATCTGGCCAAGGGCAACCTGAATTTTCTTTAGGACCAGCAACAGTAGGACATTTGTCATCTTTGTCAGCGATTCCGTCTCCGTCAGCATCTGGACAACCTTTCAAAGAAGCTAAACCAGCAACTTCTGGACATGCATCATTTTTATCAGCAATTCCGTCTCCGTCAGTATCAGGACAACCATTTAATGCAGCTAAACCAAATTCTTCTGGACACTCATCTGCACTGTCTTGAATACCATCTTTGTCAGTATCAGGACAACCGTTGAATTCTTTCAAACCAGCAACTTCTGGACAAGCATCATCTTTATCGTAGATTCCGTCACCGTCAGTATCTTTACCTCCAAATTTGAAGATTAAACCTGCAGTGTGTTGAAATAATGATGGAGCATCTGGTGTAGCAAAATTAACATCTCCTTCTGTTCTATCTCCGAAAGCTTTTTTGTAACGTGTAGTTAACTCTAAACCTACATTATCAGTAAACCATAAAGTTAAACCTGCACCTGGATTAAGAGTTCCAAAACTACTATCACCAAAGAAAGTATATCCACCACCTACAGATAAAGATGGGTCGATAACTTTAGATTTGATCATATTCATGAAGCTATACTTAACAGTAGCATCAATTCCATAATACATCAAATCACCTGGATTAGTCACGATGTAACCACGGCTATCGTGCATAACTGAAGCTGGCTCTGGAGCAAAAGTAACGAATTTGCTAATTTTGTTTACAGATCCTGAAAGACCAAAAGAAAAATTATCACCGACATACTTCGATACACTAATGTACGATACAGATGGTAAAATGTTCCAATTATCTTTTACTGCGAAAGGTTGAGAAAAATGACGATCTAGCCAATTATGTCCACCCTCTGCGCCTGCTTTAGTGTCAACTGCGTTAACCCCAAAAGAGATAGCGTAAGGATTGTTCCTGTCTTGTGCTTGAGAGCTTAATCCCATCGCCATTATTGCAGCAACAAAAATTTTGTTAAGATGTTTCATACTTAAATTTTTTAATTACAATTTAGTTAATTATGGACAAAAGTAGTACGTAAATTTTAAACTACAAAGTTTAATGTTAAAAAAAACCTTCTTATCCTCTGCAATGTGGGAATTATATAATTTTTAACTCTTTTCCAACCTCTGTAAATGCACTAATTGCCTTATCTAGATGCTCTTGTGTATGAGCTGCAGAAAGCTGAACTCTAATTCTAGCCTTGTCTTTTGGAACTACTGGAAAAAAGAAACCAATAACATAAACTCCTTTTTTCAATAATTCATCAGCCATGATTTGAGAAAGTTTAGCATCGTACAACATAACAGGTACTATTGCCGAGTCTCCATCGATAATTTCAAAACCAGCCGCTTTCATACCTGCTTTGAAATAATTGGTATTCCACTCTAGTTGATCGCGTAAGGTGGTATCTTTTTCAAGTAATTCAAATACTTTTAATGATGCACCAACAATAGCTGGCGCTAGAGAGTTTGAAAACAAATATGGTCTTGAACGCTGACGCAAAATTTCAATAATTTCTTTTTTTGCAGTAGTGTAACCGCCCATCGCGCCTCCCAAAGCTTTACCAAGCGTACCTGTTATGATGTCTACACGACCCATAACCCCTTTTGCTTCAGGCGTACCTTTACCAGTTGCACCAATAAACCCAGCAGCGTGACATTCGTCTACCATTACTAAGGCATCATATTTATCAGCCAAATCACAAATTTTATCCAAAGGCGCAACTAATCCGTCCATAGAGAACACACCATCAGTTACAATTAATTTAAAACGACAACCTGCTTCTGTGGCCTTTATTAATTGTTGTTCCAAATCTTCCATGTTGGAATTTTCATAACGGTAGCGTGCCGCCTTACACAAACGCACTCCGTCAATAATAGAAGCATGGTTCAAACTATCTGAAATAATACAATCTTGCTCTCCTAATAATGGTTCAAAAACACCACCATTTGCATCAAATGCTGCAGCGTATAATATGGTATCCTCTAAACCGTAAAAATCAGCAATCTTTTTTTCAAGTTCTTTATGAATATCTTGTGTTCCGCAAATAAAACGAACAGACGACATTCCGAAACCATGAGAATCCAAAGCATCTTTCGCTGCTTGCACTACTTCGGGATGAGATGAAAGTCCAAGATAGTTATTGGCACAAAAATTCAAAACAGTTTCTCCAGTTGAAATGGTTATTTCAGCCGCTTGTGGCGATGTAATAATTCTTTCTCTTTTAAAAATCCCATTCTCTTCTATTGTTTGCAATTCTGCTTGCAAATGTTCCTTTATTTTTCCGTACATAATTTATAGTTTACAATTCTATTTTGCGAATTATTCATTTTTGAGTTACAAATTTACTACTTCAATTCCTTTTCCGATATAAATTAGCGCTTTTTTTGTCACTTTATAACCCATAGCCTCAATAGCTTGTTGGTAATCATTTAACTGTTGTTCGTATTTTTTTTGATGCATGCCCGTTTTATAATCCAACAAGTGCACTTCGTTATTTGAGTTTACTACCATTCTGTCAGGCTTTATCGTGCCACCTTCTTTTTGAATGATGGTTTGCTCATTGAGCACGGTATTGCCTTTAGCAAAACAAGCGGCTAGTTCCTGATGGCTCACAATTTCCTGCAAACTTGTACGAACGGTTTCTTGTTGAGTTATGGCTATCATTCCGCTTTCGATTGCTTTGGTGATCGCTACGTCAACCTCATCGTGGGTTTTCACAAAGGAAAGCACCTCATGAATTAAGTTCCCGTACTCAATAGCTTCTTGTTGCTGCGTACCCCACATCAGGGCTTCGCGTTGGGCAATTTTTATATTTTTAGGATTTAAAACTTCCTGCACAAATGGAATCACGCGCGAGCTATCCACATGTGGCTTGGCCTTTGATAGCCGTTTTGAATTTCCAGATTCGTAAAGAAATTGATTTTCATCAAACCCGTCATTTGCTTGTAGGTACTCTATAAAAAAGGTACACATATTATTTTTTGGCAACTCGCCTTTCGAACTTAAATTCATATTCGAAATCACATACAACTGCTCCTCAGCCCTAGTTAACGCCACATAAAGCACGTTAACATTGTCCAGTAGTTCTTCTTGTTTCTTTTGCTGATAAACTTCAGCGGCTTCGTCTCCAAAACCTTCTACACTACTACTATTATCAATCAGCACTTTTGGAATTCCAAAATCTTCTTCAGCGGCATTTAGCCATAATTTATCTTTGGGTTTTCGACTGTAATCTTCTTCTGCGAAAGGAAAAATTACCACCGGAAACTCTAATCCTTTTGATTTGTGAATCGTCATGATACGGACCGCATTCGTACCTTCGGGCGACGGAATGCTAAACTTGTGACCGCTCTTTTCCCAAAAACTCACAAAATCAGCAATGCCGGCTTGATTGCGCACGTCGCGTTCAAGAACAATATCCAAAAAGTATTGTACGTAAGCATTGCTTTTTTGCGACTGTAAAAACTTTGCAATAATTACCTCTACGGCTTCGTACAGCGATTTTTTACGAATATTTTGAAACGATAACGCGACATTGCACTGCAACAACCATTTTTCAAAATCAGCTTCTTGCTTGAGCGCCATTCCTTGCGCGATGAAATCATGAACTGGTAATTCCGTTTGACTATTTAATCCTATGTGATATAAAAAATGAGCTTTCGCCTCCAAGTCAGCACTATTCTTAAGGTATTTCAACAAGTGAATAATGAGTTGCACCTCGGTTGCATTTTGAATCATCAAGGTTTCTGATGATAATAACGGTATTTTTTTCTCTGTTAAATAATTAGCAATTGCAATACCTTGGTCACGTTTGCGGGTAAGCAGCACGATGTCTTTGTACTCAAATCCTTCTTGCAACACTTTTTGAATAGTTGTTAAAGTAGCTTCGAGATACAAATCGGCTTTGTCGAGAACTTCTTCATCGCTACTAACCTCAGCGTCTGCTGATTTTTTATCAACATTGGGTATAAAAGCGATGCTTACAAAACCTCCTTTTTTATCATTTGTTTTTTGACTGCTATGATTTTCGTATAAGTCGCGGTAATCGGGTTGATCAAAATGGTTTGCAATTAACTTGAAGAAGGCATTGTTGAACTCGATAATTTTCGAATAAGAACGGTAGTTTTTATCTAAATGTTCTAAAACTTTGTCCGGATTGCTAAACGGATTATTGTCCTTACTCAGTTCGATAAACTGCTCTGCTTTTCCTCCGCGCCAGCGGTAAATAGATTGCTTAGGATCACCCACAATCATTAATGTTCCTTTTACACCATAATCATCTTGACCCGCAAGTGCATTGTCAATTAACGGAATTAAATTTTGCCATTGCATTTCGGAAGTATCCTGAAACTCATCGATAAAAAAGTGACGATAGCGCTCACCCAATCGCTCATATATAAAAGGAGCAGGTTGATTTTGAATTTCACGGTGAATGATGGCATTGAACTCAGAAATAGACAACACATTTTGCTCTTCTTGGATTTTGGCCAATTCGTTACTGACGGTATTCAGCAAGGAAAGTGGTGTAATATTTTTGAGAAAGGCTTTGTAAAAATTTATTTTCTCGAAAGTTCCATAAATCGTTTTTAATTGAGCCAGCATTTGCGGAAGCAAACTTTCAATTAGATCACGATCTTTGGCTGTTTTATTGATGGCAATATCATCAAACTCACGAAACATTTTATTTTTAGGATTGAATTTTCCTTGCTGAATACTTGCAATATGATTGGGGAAAGTGAGTCTGGAAAAGGACTTCACATCAATACCATTTTTATCAATTAAGCTTACTATTTCTTCTGCAAAAACAACCGTTTCCTTTTCAAGCACCTTGCAGGTTGTATCTAATTTGTTTTTTATAGCTACAAACTCAGCAATCGATTTGTCTTGAAAATGTGTAATTTCATTTCGGTTGTTTTCATTCAGCACTAATTTACCTGTATCGAGAATTTCTCGTGAAATGTCCCAAGATTTATCATCATCGGTTTTTTCCATGGTGAAATCGATGAGCAATTTGGTCAAAGTCTCATCTTCACCGGCTTGTGCAATAATAGCATCAACCGCTTCAATCAAGAGGTTTTCGGTATCCAAAGTAACTTCAAAAGTCATGGGCAAATTCAAATCGTGCGCAAAAGCTCGAATTACTTTATGAGTGAATTTGTCAATGGTAGAAATATCAAAAGCTGCATAATTATGAATAATGTGCTTAATGATTTGTTGCGATTTTACTTTTATTTGAATGACTGATAATTGGGTTGCTGCCGCTAAATCAAGCATTAAATCATATGCTTTGTCGCTTGGTTCGTCTTTGGCAAATTCAGACAAGCTACCCACAATACGCGACTTCATTTCGTGTACGGCTTTATTGGTAAAAGTGATGGCTAAAATATGGCGGTATGCATCGTTTTTGTGTGCTGTAAGAATGATTTTCAGGTATTCTTTGACAAGTGCATAGGTTTTTCCGGAACCTGCTGAGGCGTCGTATATAGAAAAGGATGGTCTTTGCATCTTGAATTTTGCTGTTAGATTATATACTGTCTTTACCTGAAATTAACAATTTCATTTACGTACTCCCTAGCCCCGATTGCAATGAAAATCCTTTACTGCGGTGCGCTAGCAGAGCAGGAAAGATTGTAATGAAAAGCGGGAAACAGCTCCTAAAAATTGCGCTGTAAGAGGGTTACATTTTAATTTTGAGTTGAAACTTCGGGATAAACCTTAAAAGTAGTATTTTTGCAGCATGGAAACAAATAGACAGAAAAAAATAGGCGGGGTAATCCAAAAAGATTTGGTGGATATCCTGCAAGGTGAAGTGAGAAAAAACGGAGTTTCTAACTTGGTGATCTCGGTATCTAAAGTTGCTGTAACTACTGATTTATCAGTTGCTACAGTGCATTTGAGTGTTTTTCCTCAGGACAAAGCGCAAGAGATTTTAGAAGCTGTAAAGTCAAATTCAAAAAATATCAAACACGATTTATCACAACGTGTACGCCTGCAATTGCGCAAGGTGCCTAATTTGGTTTTCTTTATTGACGACTCATTAGATTACATTGAAAAAATTGACAATGCGCTTGCCAACAGAGACAATCCTATTGAAAACAGAGATTTACTAGACAAACGCAGATTCCAATAATCCTTGAATTTTCCGCTGTACATAGCCACGCGTTACCTTAAAAGTAACAGTAAAAATAATGCCATCAATATTATAAACCGCATTGCGAGTTTGGGTATTATTGTGGGCGCTATGGCCTTGTTTGTAGTACTTTCAGTATTTAGCGGTTTAAAAGTTTTTAGTTTGTCGTTTACGAATGAAATTGACCCTGATTTAAAAATTAGCAGTACCAAAGGGAAATCGTTTGTGGTGAGCCCGCAACAAGAGCAGCAAATTAAGACTGTTGCTGGCGTGGTATCGTTTACCAAAATTATTGAAGAACGCGTGTTGTTTACCTTTGATGGCAAGCAAGAAGTTACATACTTAAAAGGTGTTGACCCCAACTACAGCAAGGTCAACGCCATTGAATCAAAATTATATAACGGACAATGGCTGCAACCTGATACGTACCAAGTAGTGGTGGGTTATGGAATTGCTCAAAAATTTTCGATGGGTTTGCTGGACTTTAACCGACAGCTTGAGGTTTTAGTTCCAAAGCCTGGTCGAGGAACGATTGACAACTTGGAGCAAGCCTTTAACAAATCGGATTTGATTCCGGTTGGAATTTATGCAATCAACGAAGATTTAGACTCGAAATATGTTTTTGCCGATTTAGGTTTAGCACAAGAATTATTGGGTTATCCTATTAATAAAGTTTCAGGGATAGAACTCAAATTAACCCCAAACGCTGATGAAGCAGTTATTAACGAGCAGTTGCAGACCATTTTTAAAAATAAGGTTACTATAAAAAACAGAGCGCAGCTGAACGCCTCGCTATACAAAATGCTTAACACGGAGAATATTGCGGTGTATTTGATTTTTACTTTAGTGATAGTAGTTGCTTTATTTAATTTGGTTGGCGCCTTGATTATGATGATTTTGGATAAAAAAGCCAACTTGAAAACCTTGTACAATTTGGGTACTCCTATTCAAGATTTACGTAAAATATTTTTGCTACAAGGTACTTTACTGAGTGTATTTGGAGGTGTTTTAGGATTGTTTTTGGGAATTGTAATCGTGTTGCTTCAAGAGCATTTTCAATGGATTATGCTTACTGAAAGTTTGGCTTATCCTGTTGTTTTTTCATTTGAAAATGTTGCTATTGTGATGACAACTATTGTAATTCTTGGTTTTCTAGCCTCACTTATTGCTAGTAGTCGCGTGAGCAAATCTTTGTTGGAATAGTTTTCCCTTTTAAAATAAAACACGAATTCCACTAATTTACACGAATTAATTGGTGCAAATTAGTGGAATTTCTTCGCATGTTCAATATAGATCGGGTTATTTTAACAGTAATTACTAAACTACCTCATACCCCGCATAAGCATCCTGAATTTCATCTAAGGCAGCAAATAACTCTTCCGGGCGATCGAGCGTTACTAATTTTTGTTTGTGGGTTTTAAAAGAATGGATTCCTTTGAAATAATTGGTGTAATGCGGACGTGTTTCAACAATTCCTAATCGTTCGCCTTTCCAGTCCATGGCCCAAGTAAGGTGATTGCGAACTGCTTCTACACGATCAATAACGGTAGGTTTTGCTAAATGTTCTCCTGTTTTGAAGTAATGTTTGATTTCGTCAAAAATCCAAGGATAACCAATGGCAGCACGACCAATCATGATTCCGTCAATGCCGTATTCGTTTTTATATTGTAATGCTTTCTCTGGTGAATCAATGTCGCCATTCCCAAAAATCGGCATCGTAATTCTAGGATTATTCTTTACTCGGGCAATGTGTGACCAGTCTGAGTGGCCTTTGTACATTTGGGCACGCGTTCTAGCGTGTATGCTCAATGCAGCAACACCAATGTCTTGCAAACGCTCAGCAACCTCATCGATATTGATAGAATTATCATCCCAACCCAAACGCGTTTTTACGGTTACTGGTAAATGGGTGCTATCAATAACGGCTTTGGTCAACCGAATCATCAAGTCAACATCTTTTAAAACACCTGCGCCTGCGCCTTTGCAAACGACTTTTTTAACAGGACAACCAAAGTTGATATCAATAAGATCTGGATTTACGGTAGAAACAATTTTTGACGAAAGTGCCATTGCCTCTTCGTCGCCACCAAAAATCTGGATTCCTACAGGGCGTTCATAATCAAAAATATCTAATTTCATTCGGCTTTTAATAGCGTCACGAATCAAACCTTCTGATGAGATAAATTCAGAATACATCATATCAGCACCATGCATTTTGCACAATCTACGAAACGGAGGATCGCTTACATCTTCCATTGGTGCAAGAAGTAAAGGGAAATCCGGTAAAACAATATTGTCGCCTATTTTAATCAAGTTGTTTTATTTTTTTTGCAAAGATAAAAAAATTAGACCGATAATTTTGGAAGTATCAAGAGATTAAGACACAAGAAGTCGTACTTGCAAAATTTTGACATTGGTTTATAAAAAATAATTATTTTTACGAAAACTACAAGATGCTTTTTCAATTTGGCTTTTACAGTTCCGTTTTACTTATTTCGTTTACTCAAGGAATTGTTTACAGCGTTTTGTTACTTGCAAAAGCTATCAAAACCGACAATAAATCGAATTATTGGTTGAGTTTTTTCATTTTTCTGTGTAGCCTTTATATTGCACCGTGGATGCTTGGTTTTGCGGGCTGGTATGACAATCAACCCTATCGGGATATTTTATTTTACACTCCTTTTCAACACCTTTTATGGATAGGTCCGATCATCTTTTTTTACACCCAAAGTTTACTGAATCCCTCATTCAAATTTTCGAAAAAAGAAGCACTCCATATTCTGCCAGGATTGCTGTATCTTATCTACATCATTGCTATTTGGATTTACGACCAATTCATTTTTGGCGATTACTATTTCTACAAAAGCGGAATGGACAAAGACTTTGAGGAATGGTATCAAAAATTAGGTTTACTCTCGATGATTGTGTATTTTATTTTAAGTATACGATATTACAATGTATACAAAAGACTCATGTTTCAAGTAGTGAGTTATGCCGATTCGGTTTTGTTTAAATGGATTCAAACGTATTTAATTGCCTTTTTAGTAATGTTACTTTTACCAGTAGTTTTTGATAGTATAGGATACTTTTTTCCTGAAATAAAATCCTATCAAGGCACTTGGTGGTTTTATCTTTTCTTTTCGATTGTGATGTATTACATTGCCATTACGGGATATTCTAATCCTACAAATGCTACGATACCGTTTAAAATGTCATTTTTTGACAAAAGTCCTGTTCTTTTATTGGACAACAGCAGTGCAGATAATTTGGAAACGAGTATTGACATTCAATACGAGACGGTAGAGGACACTGTTTCGCCCGAAACGGAACATTGGAAATCTAAAATAGAAACCTTAATTCAAACAGAAAAACTCTATCAAAATCCCGAATTAATGCTTACCGATTTGGCAAAAAAATTAGAAACCAACGCCTCTGTTATTTCCAAAACGATCAATCAAGGGTTTCAAATGAACTTTAATGATTACATCAATAATTTCAGAATTGAAGCGGTTAAAATCAGTTTATCAAATGGCGAACACAAGAAATCTACCTTACTAGGAATTGCTTATGATTGCGGTTTTAATTCGAAGGCTACTTTTAACAGAGCTTTCAAGAAAAATACTGGTAAAACTCCGAAAGAATACACCAACGAATAAGGTTTTCCGCCAATAAAAAGCAACTACTTACTCGGCATCAAACCGTTCAATAGTGTTTTTTATAAATTGTTTTTCGTAATGTCGGTTGCGTCTATTCTTTTTTTCTGTGGCTCTCTTGGCGAGACGTTTATCAGAAACTATTTCATTCAATCGGTTTAAATCATCAAGGTGACTGATGTCATTTAGGGAATTCCTTTTCATAATTCAATTGATTTAAAAATTTCAAGAATTTATTGCTTGGTTTGGTTTTCGAAATATAACTTCTCATGATTATAAAAGTACATAGTCTGCAAAAATGTTTCCCTACAACAAGCGTTAAATTTGAAGCTGCTTTCTACCTATCAAGTGCATTTGTCAGCTGTATTTCAAAATCAGGAATAACAACAAAGTTTTTTGAATAAAAACTGTCGAAAATTATATTATCAGCATTTACAATACTTTACAACAGAATTAAACTAGTCTCAAATCATAATTTGAAGCGATTGGTGCTGATTTATGGCGCAACTTTGCCCTGTTATTAATCACTAAAAAACTAATTATGAAAACTATCCTCGTAATACTCGCAACTGTTTTACTCCTTTCTTCTTGTAGTGTTTTTGATTCGCTTACTTCAAACACAACTATTAAACCAAACGAAAGTTTTGTATTAGGAAATAATGAACACGGAACCTTCAAAGTAAAACTTAAAAACGTTTCTAATCACGATTTAAAAATTATTTTGGCTCCCCTTGCTGGAGGAACACATTCCCCGATTACCGTTAAACCAAATGAAACTGTAATCGTAAAAGCAGAAAGAAATACCGCATTACGAATTGAAAATAAATCCAATGAAGTCGCATCTGTCGATTTGTATGTGACAGGAGATACTGGCTTATCTATGGGGTATAAAAATTAACACTTTTAATGGCAATGGCAAAGTTCAATAGCAATGCAAAAATTCAATAGCAATGCAAAAATTCAATATAAATAGCAATAACAAAATCAAAAAATACAACACTATGAAACTACTTACCAAAATCACTAAACCTGTTTTGTTACCTCATTGGTCACAAGATCTATTTATTACTATTCCGCGAATTGTATGTGGGTACTTGCTGGCTTTTAACTTTGGAGCCGATAAATTTGGAATGCCTTGGTCACCTGTTGATGCTAATTTAGGATTGTTTGAAGTCGCTTTTTGGTTTCCTGGTGATGTGGCAAATTATGGTGGGATTTTTGCCATTGCTCCAGCTTTTTTTGCTTGGATGGGCGCTTTTGCAGAAGCTGTTGGCGGATTGCTATTGTTATTTGGATTTCAAACCCGTGTTGCTTCTTTCTTAGTAATTTGCACCATGCTAGTTGCTATTTTTATGCAACAAATACAAAATGGATTGTGGAATTGCCTTGCCGCCATGGGATTTCTTTGGGTTGCGATGTTCTTTTTAATACTAGGTTCAGGACGATTTGGAATTGATTATTTACTAACTAAAAACAAAGCTTAATTATGAAAACTAAAACGATATTTCTAGCACTTGTACTTTCTTTATTCTTGACAAATTGCGTTCAAAAAACCTATAAAAAAACCGTTGTTTTTACTTTGGATGCATCCGAAATAAAAAATGTAAAAAAGGTAGCCATTCGTGGAAAAGACAAACCATTATCTTGGGGTGAAGCTACCGAAATGAAATTGAATGCTACCAATAACACCTATCAAATAACAACCACATTTGTTACCGGCTATAAATTTACAGAAGTAAAATTTGTGGTAAATGACAGTTTAGAATTCGAAAATGAAGACAACCGCAGAGTGATTTTTTCAGAAAAAGACACTACGCATTACAAAGCGAAGTTCAATAAAAGATAATTGCCCTACACTTTTACACTACGGAACTGCCCAAAAACTATCTTGTAAAACACTGTTTTCATAAAAGAAATTAGCTTTGCTGTTGCTAGTAAAGTCGAGGTATAAAAATTCAAGTTCATAGACGGCACAAGCAACAACCGTGAAATTTTCTTGAAAAAGATCACTTTCAATATCTGTGGGCTTTAGGGTCGAAAAACGTTCTTCATATCCCAATGTTGGGTGGTCTGATTTTGTGTTGGGTGGTTCCAATGTCATATAACCTAGACGAGCTTGCGGACTGGTTGCCTTCCAACGATCATTTGATAAGGCATCGTTAGTGTGTAAAGTGGCATGCGCTTTCACAACAATTTGAACCCGTTGACGCGCATCGTAAAACAAGAGTGAAATGCGATTGTCTTTTTGTAAATCATAACATTTTCGGGAGCGATTGTCCGTGTGGAAATATATGGTTTTGTTTACCTCATCTACTTTTCTGTTTACTACAATTCGCAAAGCGGTAGTGTTGTTTTCATTTAGGGTACCAACGCACATGGTTCGGAAACCATTTTTTTTCTTAACTGAACCGTTGACTAATTTTTTCCAAGCTAGTTTTTCTAGCTCTTGTAAGTTGTAAGAAGTGTCGTTTATTGTGATAGAATCTTGTGCTGAAGTTGGCATAATTAGATGGTATAAAAGTTCAAATGTAACTGCAAGATGCTCTTGTAAATACGAGCAAAAATACGATAAGAAAAACCCTGAAAGAGAATTGCTAAAAAATTAAATTTCAATTGCAGTAACATTAGGCATTGTTGAATCTCTCATAAAAAACTTTTAGCCTATATTTGCAAATTAATTGACTCTTAGTGCGGTTTTGCGTGAGGGATAGCAGCGGCATCCTTTTGTGAAGTGCTAACGGAACAAAAGATAGAGCGCATAGCCCGACGGCTTTTTCTGCCGGCACGCCCACAAGTTGACAAGCAAATTTATTGATATTTACTGAAAATGAAACACATAAGGAATTTTTGCATTATTGCACATATTGATCACGGGAAAAGTACACTTGCAGACCGTTTACTAGGTGCTACACAAACTGTAACTGCTCGTGAAGAAAAGGCGCAATTGCTTGACAATATGGACTTGGAGCGTGAACGTGGTATTACAATTAAAAGTCACGCCATTCAGATGGAGTACACCTACAAGGGTGAGGAATACATCTTGAATTTAATTGACACTCCGGGACACGTTGATTTTTCGTATGAAGTTTCTCGATCCATTGCGGCTTGCGAAGGTGCGCTTTTGATAGTGGATGCAGCGCAGAGTATTCAGGCACAAACGATTTCAAATTTATATCTGGCTTTAGAAAACGACTTGGAAATCATTCCGGTTTTGAACAAAGTAGATTTGCCAAGCGCCAACCCTGAAGAGGTAAGCGATGATATTATTGACTTGTTGGGTTGCGACCTAGAGGATATTATTCACGCCTCTGGTAAAACTGGTTTTGGTGTCGAAAATATATTAGCAGCAATTATTGAAAAAATTCCTGCTCCAAAAGGAAATGTTGACGAGCCTTTGCAAGCTTTGATTTTTGACTCTCATTACAACCCGTTTAGAGGTATTGAGGTTATTTTTAGAGTAGTAAATGGAGAAATTAGAAAAGGGCAAAAGATTAAATTCATGGCTACTGGCAATGAATATTTTGCTGACGAAATAGGTACTTTGAAACTCAATCAAGTGCCGAAACAAGTAATTTCAGCAGGTGATGTTGGATACTTAATTTCTGGAATTAAAGAGGCGAAAGAAGTAAAAGTAGGTGATACACTTACGGATGCAAAAACGCCAACAACGAATATGATTACGGGTTTTGAGGATGTAAAACCGATGGTTTTTGCCGGTATTTATCCTGTTGATACAGAGGATTATGAAGATTTGCGTGCCTCGATGGAAAAACTACAATTGAACGATGCTTCGCTTGTATTTTTGCCTGAGAGTTCAGCGGCTTTAGGTTTTGGTTTCCGATGCGGGTTCTTAGGAATGTTGCACATGGAAATTATCCAAGAGCGATTGGAGCGCGAGTTTGACATGACCGTAATCACGACGGTTCCTAACGTTTCGTATTTGGCGTATACCAAAAAAGATCCGGAGACACCGTTTATCATTAACAACCCATCTGATTTACCAGAACCTTCACGTTTAGACCGTGTAGAGGAGCCTTTTATCAAGGCAACGATCATCACTAAAGCTGATTTTGTGGGTAACGTAATGAGTTTGTGTATTGAAAAACGTGGTGTCATTACCAATCAAACTTACTTGACAACAGAGCGTGTTGAATTGAATTTTGACATGCCACTAGCCGAGATTGTATTTGACTTTTACGATAGATTGAAAACGGTTTCTAAAGGGTATGCCTCATTTGACTACTCTCCAATAGGAATGCGTACTTCGAAATTAGTTAGGCTTGATGTCTTGTTGAATTCACAATCTGTAGATGCTTTGTCTGCTTTGATTCACGAGAGTAATGCCTACAACATTGGTAAAAAAATGTGTGAAAAATTGCGCGAATTGATTCCGAGACAGCAATTTGATATTCCAATTCAAGCGGCCATTGGTGCTAAAATCATTGCGCGTGAAACGATCAAAGCATTGCGTAAAGACGTTACAGCAAAATGTTACGGAGGAGATATTTCTCGTAAACGTAAATTATTAGAAAAACAGAAAAAAGGTAAAAAGAGAATGCGATTGGTAGGGAATGTTGAAATTCCTCAAGAAGCATTTATGGCGGTTCTTAAACTGAATGACTAATTTTTTTAGAAAAAAGAATATAGAACAAAGAAGATAGAACAAAGAAGATAGAGAAAACCTGACGATGAAAATTGTCAGGTTTTTTTATTAGATTTCTTTTAGTAGTTGCATCACATCTTCCACATTAAACAATTGAGTTCCTTCGTTCATAGTTGCTGCAGAACCACAAGCAACTCCCCACTGAATAACTTCTTTTAAAGTTTTGTTTTGAGACAATGCCCACACCATGCCACCTACCATACTGTCACCAGCTCCTACGGTGCTTTTCTTTTCTACTTTTGGTGCTTTGACAAAATGAGTTTCGTCTTTAGTGACTAAAATTGCTCCATCAGCTCCTAGTGACACCACAACAATTTCGGCACTTTTATTTTCTATTAATTGTTTGGCTGCTTTCTCAACCTCTGGCAATTCTAATCGTTCGATACCAATTAATTTTGCTAATTCGCCAATGTTGGGTTTAATTAGATAAACTCCTGTTTCTAAGACTTTTTTCAGCGGTTCACCAGATGTATCAACAACAACCTTGATTTTAGAAGCTTTAGCTATTTGAGCTATTTGTTTGTAAAAATCAGAATGCAATCCTTCGTTTAAGCTTCCGCTGATGACAAGATAATCTGTTTTTAAATCTTTTACTTTTTGCAAAATTTCATCTTGTTCAGCTGGAGACAACTCGTTTCCTGGAAAACCAAAACGGTATTGCGATTGTGTTTCGGAATCAAAAGCAATAAAATTTTCTCGTGTCCAGTTTTTCGTTCTTATCAATTCAGGTTGCAAACCTTCTTTTGTAATTAATTCTTCGAGCAACTCGCCAGAAGAACCACCAGAAGTAAAAATACATTTGGACGTACCTCCTAATTTTGCAATGGCTTTAGATACATTTATACCGCCGCCACCAGCGTCATAGCGCGGTTTTCCGCATCTAATTTTTTGCTCAGCGATAAGTCCTGCAAAATGAGTTGATTTATCTAAGGAAGGATTTATGGTTAGCGTAGTTATTGTTTTCATGAAAGATATTTTACAATCATAAAGATGCGAAAAAATCTGTGCTAATCTGTGTAATCTGTGGCAAATTATCTAAACATGGATTTATAATAAGAGTTGCAATTGTTTTCATGAAAGATGTTTTACAATCAAAAAGAAGCTAAAAAATCTGTGTTAATCTGTGTAATCTGTGGCAAATTATTTAAAGCTGGATTTATAGTAAGAGTTGAAATTGTTTTCATGAAAGATATTTTACAATCATAGCGACGCGAAAAAATCTGTAGTAATCTGTGGCAAATTATCTAAAGATGGATGTATAGTACTAGTTACGATTGTTTCAATGAAAGATATTCTACAATCATAACGACGCGAAAAAATCTGTGCTAATTTGTGTAATCTGTGGCAAATTATCTAAATATGGATTTATGGTAAGAGTTGCGATTGTTTTTATGAAAGATGTTTTACAATCCTTAAGATGCGAAAAAATCTGTGCTAATCTGTGTAATCTGTGGTAAAAAAACTTTGTACCTTTGCCAAATGATAGAAGATAAAAATCCACAACGCACCAGCATAGCTCAATTAGGAGAATTTGGCCTAATTGATCATTTGACTAAAAATTTTGAAATCAACCAATCATCTACCTTAAAAGGGATTGGAGATGATGCAGCCGTTTTAGACTTCAAGGACAAAAAAGTTGTTGTTTCCACCGATTTATTGATTGAAGGCGTACATTTTGATTTGGCTTACATGCCCTTAAAACATTTAGGATATAAAGCTGTTGTAGTCAATGTTTCGGACATTTGCGCTATGAATGCAAAGGCAACACAAATCACTGTTTCGGTTGCCGTTTCCAATAGATTCCCGCTAGAAGCTTTAGAAGAATTGTTTGCTGGTATTACACATGCCGCAGCAGAATACAAAGTTGATGTGATTGGCGGAGATACCACATCCTCTCAAAAAGGATTAATAATTAGCATTACTGCCATCGGAGAAGCAAACGAAGATGAAATTGTATATCGTAATGGTGCTAAAGAAACCGATTTACTAGTTGTTACAGGAGATATTGGCGCTGCCTACATGGGATTACAAGTTTTGGAACGTGAGAAACAAGTTTTTCAAGTGAACCCAAATTCACAACCTGATTTAGACGCTTATACTTATCTTATTGAACGTCAATTAAAGCCTGAAGCACGCAAAGATGTTCGTACATTACTGCATGCACTTGAAGTAAAACCTACGGCTATGATTGATATTTCAGACGGACTTTCCTCTGAGATTATGCACATTTGTAAACAGTCAAAAGTAGGTTGTAATTTATACGAAGACAAATTACCTATTGATCCGCAGTTTATCAATGTTTGTGAAGAGTTTAATATTGACAGCACCACTGTTGCCATTAACGGCGGCGAAGATTACGAATTACTATTTACAATCTCGATTCAAGATTTTGAGAAAATAAAAGCCAATCCTAACTTTACAATTATCGGTCACATGACCCAAGAAAGTGAAGGGATTCATTTAATTACTCGAGCAAACACAAAGATCCCACTAAAAGCGCGTGGTTGGGATGCTATTAGCGAATAGACAAAACTAAAAAACGACACCAAAAGTGTCGTTTTTTTTATTTTAAAATAATAATCCTTTGTTTTTAGCTTCCACTACTAAGGCGCTGTAGTCGTTGTATTCAACACTTAAAAGTTCTTTTAAGTTTACAATACGCCGTTCAATAGCCCCTACCGATATCGGAATATATTGCACCATGTTGGTAATAGGTGTTCCCTTGGAGAGATGAAATAAAATTTGTTCGTCAAATTGATCAATTTCAATAGCATCAACCTCTGCTAAGTTAAGCATTTTAACAACTGATTCACTGTAGTAATTATCGTTGTTTATAATTTTATCAAAAGCAAAAATTAATTCATCAAATGTCAAATCATTTTTGATAACTAGTCCAGCAGGATTGATTGTATTAATAATCGTTTTTATTTTTAATAATTCCGTGTACATGGTCAACAAAATTATTTTACAATCTGGCATCGTATCCAAGATTAGTTTGGCCACATCCTCGCCTGAGTAGATTTGTTTTTCCTCATATGCAGGCATACTAATATCTAAAAAAGCTATATCAAAAACAGGACTGTCTGGGTTTGTTATAATATCATATGCGGATTCGCAATCCTTAGCTTGAGTAATTAAAAAATCGTATTCGTTTGGATTGTATCGTGTTATGGCATTTTTATAACCCTCAATTATAAAACGATGATCATCAACTATTAATATATTTTGTATTTTCTTTTGTTTTTCAACCGATTCAATCTCGCTTCCCATTCTTGTTTTTATTGTATTTAAGCAATTGGCAAAGTAACCGTAACAGTAGTCCCTTGCAATTTTGCTGATTTAATATCGACAACACCTTCACACTCGTTAGTTCGGAATAAGATATTTTGCAAACCTATTCCTTTCTTAGCTGTTTTCACATTGAAACCCTTGCCGTCATCTGATATTTTCAATACCAAATGATCTTCTTCTTTCTTAAGATCGACATTAATCTTTAAAGCATCGGCGTATTTATTCGTATTTTGCAAAATTTCTTGTATAATGCGGTACAAATTAATTTTTAAAGCGTTACTAACCAACTCCCAACGAATAGTAGCATCAATATTTACTATAAATTTTGACTTATAGGTTTTCTTCTGTTCTTCAAATAAATTATTAACGATTGCAACGAAGTTATTAATTAATTCTGATTTTTCCCTATTCAAATCATGTGAAATTTCACGAATGTCCTGCTCAATATTCTTCAACTCAGCTAAATAATTGATTCTTTGCAACATAGCTGATTCGTCTTGCTGCTTATTCAAACCATCCAGATTCATACGTACCCCAAACATTCTGCCCAATACCCCATCATGTAATTCGCGCGCAACTCTTTTTTTCTCTTCAACTCTGCTTACTTCAATGGCATTTTGCTGCGAAATCATTAAATTATAAATCTCCTCATTTGCTACTTGTTGCTGTTGTTTAAACAGGAGTTCTCTATTTTTTGCTTTTTGTGATTTAATTTTAAAAATTAACAATCCTAAAATACCGAGTCCTGAAAAAAAATATACTAAATTTCTATTTTGCTGCGCTAGTTCATTGTTTTCACTTTTAATCTCGTCTGTTTCGTATTCGATACGGGTAAATTTATTACCCATTTTGCGTTCTGATTTTTGAAGTTGTTCGCTTACCTTAATATATTCATTGGCATATTGAATTGCATTTTTAGGATCAATTAGAGACAAATGTTTCAAAGAATTTAGAATATTTCGATAATTATTAGTTTTTTGCGACAATACCAATGCTTGTTTGGCGTACAAACTAGCCAAAGTTGTATCTTTTTTTGAAATAAAATACTCTGACAAATTAATTTTACTAGCTATTACTCCACTAGTTAGTTTCAAGCTATCTCTAATTTTTAAGGATTGAAAAAACAAATTAGGTAGCTGTGCTTTTTCTTTAAGTTTGAATTTTGAATAAGCCAAATTGTTTAATAACATTGCGTAAATATATGGCTTGTCAGTTGAAATATTTTTTTGGTTTAAACCTTTTAGGAAATAATCTTTAGCCTGTTTGTATTTTTCTCTCTTCAAATATAAATAGCCAATGTTGTTGTACGAAGTAGCTTTTGGTTGATAAAATGATGACATCAACTCACTATCTATACTTGCAAGTGCTTTATTATGATAGACCATTGCATTATCATAGTCTTCTAATTCATTATAAATTAACCCTAATAAATTGTATGCGTCGTACATCACATCACTATGATACCTATTTTGTTTAATCTTTAATGCTTTAGATGTCGATTTCTCCGAACCTAGGAAATCACTTTGATAAAATTGGATATTAGCTTTTTTTATAATTGTTACTGCTAAATTATAATTATCATTTAATTGCAAATACATTTTTTGTGCTTTGTTGTAAAAGAAAAAAGAACTATCTGGTTTCCCTTGAGAATCAAAGTAATCTCCTAAATAATTATTTGCTTTTGCCATGCTAATAGCATCATTCTTTAATTCGGATTTTTCCAGAATTAATTCAACAGTGCTTTTATATGCTCTCCAATTTTCAACATTATAATAACGATTAGCAATTTTGAAAAGATTTACGCGATATATGGAATCATTTTCTTGGGTAGATACAATCTTGAAAGCTTTCTTGATATATCTCTGTCGTTGTTCATATGCTAAATCAAAATCGTTTGCAAGAGACAGATAAGAATTGAGACTATCACTGGAATTTGTAGTATAATGAAATTCTTGATTTTTTTGATCACATGAGCTTAATAGCATTATCAAAAAAATAGTTTTGTATAGTGTCTGTTTCAAATGGAAAAATATTTATTATCAAAAATAAAAAAATAAACTTCTCAACAAAGAAAAAGCCGTCAAATACTTGACGGCTTTTTCTTTATCTTTACAGAAACTATTAATTATTAGTCCATTTTCTTATTTCCACCAGTTCCACCATTTCCTGAAATATCTAATGTCATGTTGTCAACTTTAAGAATCTCAACTTTGTTGTCATCTGATGTATTAGCAACCTCTGCGTTAGAAGTAAAAGAGGTTAAAACCATTACTAAAGAAAATAATCCTGATACTAAAAGTGCTTTTTTCATAACCTTGGGGTTTTTATGTTTTTTGTTAGTTTTTTTTTGTTTTCGAACCGTTTGTTTGATGATTCTTTTGTAAAACTAAGCAGACAACTTTACTTTTTGCCCGTAAAAACACCCTATATAGTAGATTGCCACCAAATGAAAGTGAATGATGCTCAAATTACGGTAAATGGATGTTTTTTATATTTCTAAATAATTTCCATCTGAGAAATCATTGATAATTGTATCAATGTTGGACTTATAAGATTTTGAAAAAGGAAGTTTAACCGCACTATTTTTAATGTAACAAAGCGCATTACCCATATGGATTCGTGCAATATAATTTCGGTTAATGATATAGCTATTATGAATTCTAATAAATGGACTGTTGAGGGCAGCTTCAAAATGTTTTAAGGTTTTGAAAGCCGTAATCATTTCGCCCGTGTGAAGGTGTATATCCGTTGAGTTGTTATCTGCTTTTAGGTAACAAATATCATTGGTATCTATGTACCTGTAATCACCGTATGATTTGACACATAAAATTAATGGCTGATCAGCTGGGGTTTGCACCTCATTATTTATTGTGACTATATCTTGCCTCGGTAGCGCTTTTTCAACAGAAGTAGGCGTTTCCAAAATTGACTTATTCAATTTCAAAATCAATTTCACCAAATCAATATGCTGAACTGGCTTAATAAGGTAATCAGCTACCTCGAACTTAATAGCATCAAAAGCAAAGTTTTTGGTTCTGGTAGTAATTATAATTTTTGGAATAACTTTTAGATACCGATGCAGCTCGTTTATTAGTTGTAATGATAAATTACTTTTTTTATTTGCTGGATCAATTTCTAAAAAAACAAGATCAGGTTGGAGTTCTAAAACACAATTTAATCCTTCATCATAATTATTTGCAACAGCTATAAAATTTAATTCTGGAAAACGAGAAAGCGCAGCTTTTGTTTCCAAAACACATTCGTGATGATCATCAATAATAATGTACGAATAACTCATTAACGATTTTCCTAAAACAAATAGGACCTGCAAATTAATTTATAAAGCCATTTCGACTTTCGAAAATTTGATAAATAGGGTAATTTTGGGAAACTTATTAAACAAGAATCACTTATTTAACAGTCTAAAAATAAGCAAATAACAATTTTATTAAAGATCTTGTTAATATGTTCTTAACAAATGTTGACACATAAAGATGAACTACAAATAAATCCGATAAAATACATATTTTATTCGCTTTTGAACCTGTAAATTCCTATCTAATTACTGTAAACATTAGCTATTTTTGCTAAAACCATAAAAAAAGCCTTCCGTTATGGAAAGCTTTTCTTAATCTTTTTATTCAGTAAATTAATCTACATTTTTATCAACCAAGTTTTCATTGAAACTTCGTTTACTGTTTGTATAACCACATCATTTCTTCAGGAAAAGGCATTAAAGCGCGACCATTTGGGCACTCAGTGGTGTCTAACAAAATTTGTTGAGGACTAAGAAACAATCCCATTTTATTTGGATTATTATCGTAACCTGCGGCTATATATATCTCTCCACTTTGACCACATTCCCAATCTGGTCCTTGATAGGTAAATACATAGGTTCTGTTTTGCAAATAATCCCCACTTATGTTCACATCATCATTGTTAAGTACGGACAGAGTTTCTTCTAATAGCGGCCCTGCACTATTTGTAATTTTATACCTCATGACCAAAACATCTGCTAATGCCCCAAAAAAGGGCTTGGTAACGCGCTCTATTCGAATTTCATATTTTTTGCTGCCGTATTCTCCTTTCCATGTGCCAGTAAAACGCAGTAATACATTATTGACATCTTTAATTGAGAATTTACCGTTTGGTAATGTGCCATTTGTTTGAAGACCATAAAAATTCTCAACAGGAACAATTTGTTGCGAAAAACTTACACTTGTATAGGCTATAATTAGAAATAAAATTAGGACTAAATTTTTCATTGTAATTTATTCGGTAAATTAATCTATATTATATTAATAAATTGTTGCTCATTTGTTTTAAGTTTTTGAACATCAGCGGTGGTTTGTACCATTTGTTGCGCTTTACAGCCATAATTAATTAAAAGAACAAACGAGGCTAGAATATGTAATGTGTTTTTCATGATTTAATCTTTAATTGCACTGATTACTTTAATCCTAATTACGATAAGATTGCCATATTTTTCTGCATCTTCTTTTGTCCAAGACAGCCCAATTTCTTTAGGTCTTTTTTCCCATTTCCAATCTATTGGATCTTTGACATAAACGTATAGAGATACTTGATCTTCCCAACTTCCTTCTTTCTTTTTCTTTTTCTGTTGGTCATGAGTTATAAATTTAAATCTGAAAAAGAATGGATTATCATTACTTGCATATCCTGTTTTTATTTCGGGTTTTATTTCTTTGAGAAGATTTTTCAGAGGTTTATTAATAAATTGCTGTTCATTTGTTTTTAATTGATAAACATCATTTGTTGTTTGAACCATTTGTTGCGCTTTGCAGCTATTGTTTATTAAAATAAATAAAAGAGCGAAAGTTCTAAGTATATTTTTCATTTTTTTCAATTTTAGTATTAATTACAAGGTTTTGGAGTATAAATTGTGTTGCCATTTTGCACGGTTTCTTCCATTTTAATTGGATTAAAATTTCCATTGCTATCTTGTTTTAGTAACGTTATTCCAGAATTGTATTTGTCCAAAATAATTGAAATTGCTTTAGTTTTACCTTCGATACTAGTATAGGTCATGTCTGAAGTCTGAATTGCCTCTATCTGGTCAAATATAAAGTTTGGAAATTCAGGGCTGTAGCCAGGAAGCTGATCCGCTGGATAATCAGTGACAAAGGCTTTGGCAGCTTCTAGGTCTGTTACCACTAAAGCATACATTGAGCCGTCAGGTAAAACTAAAAAAGTAGTGGTGAAATTGGGGCGTAGCGTGTTCAAACTAACAGCTGCATATATATCGCCTGCGGACATTGGCGTGCCATTAGGATGGTTATGAATTGCTGCAAAAGCTCCCACCCAAGTTGTGTTTGTTTTTACTAAATACTGTGATGTGCCATTATTCATGGGAGCTTGCGTTATTTTCCCATTACTGTCTTTGCCCAAGGTAATACTATGCTCAAAGCCATCCGCATTTGCAGCAGCTTTAATACTTGAAACAGCAGTGGTAAATTCTGCATCTGTAGAGATACTTGTTACAAGCTTTTTTAAGCCTAGACAAGTAAGATCCGTTTCTATCTTTGGTTCGGCTAACCAAGACCCTGAAAAAGAGTTGTATTGATAGGTAAACTGAGTTCCAATTACTATTTGTTGGTGTTGCGGAAATTGAACGTGTTGTAAATGTTGATTATGTGCAGCATGGTTTGGTATAGCAAGTTCAGGTAGTGGAATAGCAATAATATTCCAAGAATTACGCGCGGCATTATATTGATAGACAGTCATAATGCCATCTGGTGCGAAATGTGTAAATTTATCCTTATCTTGTGGTTGTACTGGAAAAATCGCCCATTCACCGGTACCCTCACTATCACCAGAAACACCTCCGTATGAATCATTTTCAGCCTCGCATGTTTTGAATAAGAAAGTTACTGATATAATTTCTTCGCCTATACGGTCAATCCTATACCAGGAGGTACAATAACGGGTAGTTTTAGCTATGATATCTTTAGTATTAGGAAATGCTCTTGAGTGCGCTTTCAATCGTCCTTGATCTAACTCACCTGAAAATTCAAATCTCCCTTCAATAGAGTGAATCAAGACTTTTCCTGAATACGCTAATTCCTCATTCTCATTATTTAGCATGTACTTTATAGTACTATTGTAATCTGAAAAATAATTTTCAAAAGTAATAATTTTTGCTTTTTGAATCCCGTCTTTATGCAAGTACAAAACTAATTTTGTAGCAATTGCTTTATCGTTATCAGTCACATTGCCCAAGTCTGCTATCAAAAGAGTTTGCACATCGTTTAGTACAACAGCCCTTGTACTTTGATAATTTATTGTTGCTATCAAGTCTTTAGCAGTAAACAAACTACCTTCAATTTTTTTGATTACAATACTATTTAAATAATCCTGTATTTCTGTTTTGAATTGCTCCCCGCTAGCTTTCTTGTCCTCTAAATCTTCTTCAACTTGACAAGATACAAATACAGAAAATAGACAAAGAACAAAAAAATTTGAAGCAAGCTTTTTGCGGCAAAAAAATGACTTTAAAACTTCTTTATTGTGCCAAAACAGATTAAGTGCAAAAGCCCACAATTTACAGAACAAAGAATCCCAGCTTAAATAAATCTTATTAGGGGGGGGTAGGAGGTAATCTTACATTTCATAGTTTTATTTTAATGATTAGTTTAGTAAAAATATAAAAAAATATTTACAAATCCATTATTCGATCCGAAAAATTTTACAAAAAAAACCCCAAACTCTTATTCAAGAATTTGGGTGTTTTATTTGAGTTTAAAAAATCTACATTTTCATCAACCAAGTTTTCATTGAAACTTCGTTTTCTATAATTGCTTTTAAATCAGCAATCGCTACACGATCTTGTTTCATAGTATCTCTATGACGAATGGTTACGGTTTGATCTTCTGCAGTTTGATGATCTACGGTGATACAAAATGGGGTACCCAAGGCATCTTGTCTGCGGTAACGTCTTCCCACAGCATCTTTTTCATCGTAAGATACGCTGAAATCCCATTTCAAATCATCAATAATTTGTCTGGCAATTTCTGGTAAACCGTCTTTTTTTACTAATGGTAAAATGGCAGCTTTTGTAGGAGCAAGTACTGATGGCAATTTCAAAACTGTTCGGGTTGATCCGTCCTCAAGTGTTTCTTCTTTTAAGGAAGTAGCAAAAACAGCCAAGAACATTCTGTCTAAACCAACTGAAGTTTCTACAACGTACGGCACATAATTTTGATTCAATTCGGCATCAAAATACTGTAATTTTCTACCTGAAAATTGCTCGTGTGCTTTTAAATCGAAATCGGTTCTGGAGTGAATTCCTTCTAATTCTTTAAATCCAAATGGAAAATCAAATTCGATATCAGCAGCAGCATTAGCGTAGTGGGCTAACTTCTCGTGATCGTGAAAACGGTATCTTTCTTTTCCTAAACCAAGTGACAAGTGCCATTTAAGTCGGGCTTCTTTCCAGAATTCGTAGTGTTTCATTTCTTCGCCTGGACGCACAAAAAATTGCATTTCCATTTGTTCAAACTCACGCATACGGAAAATAAATTGTCTTGCCACAATTTCGTTTCTGAACGCTTTACCAGTTTGAGCAATTCCAAAAGGAACTTTCATACGTCCGGATTTTTGAACGTTTAAAAAGTTAACAAAAATTCCCTGAGCTGTTTCTGGACGCAAATACAAATCCATTGCTGAATCAGCAGATGCTCCTAATTTGGTACCAAACATGAGGTTAAATTGTTTTACCTCAGTCCAATTTCTTGAACCTGAATCAGGACAAGCAATTTCAAGCTCTTCGATTAAAGCTTTTACATCGGCCAAGTCCTCGTTACCAAGAGAGCGAGCCATCCGTTCAAGAATTTCTCTCTCTTTGGCTTTGTACTCCATAACGCGCGTGTTAGTAGTAACAAATTCTTGTTCATTAAAAGCTTCGCCAAAACGAGTTCGGGCTTTTTCTATTTCTTTTTGCGCCTTTTGATTGAGTTTTTCAGCATAATCTTCAATCAAAACATCGGCTCTGTATCTTTTTTTAGAATCCTTATTGTCTATTAAAGGATCGTTAAACGCATCTACGTGACCGGATGCTTTCCAAGTTGTAGGATGCATTAATATGGAAGCGTCAAGGCCCACGATGTTTTCATTCATCTGAACCATAGCGCGCCACCAATATTCGCGTATATTCTTTTTTAACTCTACTCCGTTTTGTGCATAATCATAGACTGCACTTAAACCATCGTATATTTCGCTTGACGGAAAAATAAATCCGTACTCTTTTGCGTGCGAAACTACATTCTTAAATAAATCTTCTTGTTTTGCCATAGTATTGCAAAAATATAAAAAGTGAACTTAAAAAAAAGCAATTTCTTGGAGTTTGAAGTCCTGATTTGATTAATTTTAGCATTAAAACCCTGATTATATGTTTCAAAGCCTCATTAATCTCTTTTTTCCAAAAGTTTGTTCCGGCTGCAGTACCTTATTATTGGGTACCGAAAATATGATTTGCACTACATGCCGTCACGATGCGCCATTGACACATCATCATTTAAACCCTGAAAATGATGCCTACAAAAAATTTTACGGTAGGGTTTTAGTTCAGCATGCTTCAGCTTTATTTTATTTTCATAAAAAGGGAATCGTGCAAGAGCTCATTCATAATCTAAAGTACAAAGGCCATGAAGAATTAGGTCCATTAATAGGTGAATGGTATGCCGGAGATTTAAAAACGGTGGTTGCTTTACAAGACGTAGACCAAATTATTCCGGTTCCTTTGCATCCAAAAAAATATAAAGAACGCGGCTACAATCAAGTAAGCGGATTTGGAAAAGCACTTTCTGAACAGCTAGATATCGCATATAATAACAAAGTACTAATTCGAAAAGTCTATTCGAAAACACAATCTAAAAAAAACTTGCTGGGCAGGTCAGAACTAAACGAGACAATTTTTGATGTTGTTTTTTCTGAAAAAGAGCACAACAAACATTTTTTGTTGGTTGATGATGTACTAACAACTGGCGCTACACTTGAAGCCTGCTCACGTGCTTTATTAAAAATTCCTGGGGTAAAAATCAGTATTGTTTGTATGGCTATGGCGCATTCCTAAAAATTTGATAGGTTGCAAATGGTCTCCGTTTCACTTCGCCAACCTAAAAAAATTTTAATAACTTATTACCAATGTTTTAATTCTAAAAATAAACTACTATCACATAATTTAATGAAATTATAACGAAATAGAATTTCCGTTTCCAAACTTTAATGAGTAAATTTGACTGTTAAATTAATTCACTTATAAAACAAACATATTATGGCTTTTGAATTACCACAATTACCTTATGCATACGATGCATTAGAACCACATATTGATGCTCGTACAATGGAAATCCACCATTCTAAGCACCACAATGCTTACACAACCAATTTGAACGCTGCCATTGCAGGAACAGATATGGAAGGTAAAACCATCGAAAATATTTTAATAAACCTAGATTTAAAAAACGCTGCTGTACGTAACAACGGTGGAGGTTTTTACAACCACAACTTGTTTTGGACTGTAATGACACCAAACGGTGGCGGCTTACCAACAGGAGATTTACTTGCTGCAATTGAAGCCGCTTTTGGAACTTTTGAAGAATTTAAAGCTAGTTTTAGTAAAGCGGGTGCTACACAATTTGGTTCAGGATGGGCTTGGCTTTGTGTACAAAAAGGAGGTAAACTTGAGGTTTGCGGTACGCCAAATCAAGACAATCCATTAATGCCAGGAGTAGGTTGTGGCGGAACACCTATTTTGGCTATGGACGTTTGGGAGCATGCTTATTACTTAAACTACCAAAACAGAAGACCTGATTATATTGAAGCATTTTTCAACGTAATCAATTGGACTGAAGTTTCCAGAAGATATGCTTTAGAGAAATAATTTTTTTAAGAGAATAGAATAAAAAACATAAAGAATAGACAAATGACTTAAAAGTTGTTTGTCTATTTTTTTATCTTAGAAAGTATTCCTAATCATAATTGAAAAAGACGAATAAACACTTGGCTTATTCGTCTTTTTTGTTTTTTCTGTTCTCTTTATTCTATTCTCTTTACTCTCTTCTCTTTATTCTATTTTCTTAATTTTACTATCTTTATTCTACTACTTTATTCTATTATCTTAATTCTCTCCTCTATATTCTTATTTCTTCCTTGACTTTATTCCAATAAAAAAGGTGGAATCTCTTCCACCTTTTTTGCCCCAAATCTACCATAAATTTAACCTACTAATATTATGGTTATTCAAATGTAGAACAGTACTTCAATCACTGCAAATATTTTAGACTAACAACTCATAAAACCGATTAAAAACTATTTAGACTCGAATTGTTAATATGCTCTTGCGTCTTTACCTTCATAAAAATTCATAAAGGCTCTATTTACCACACGATTACCACCTGGAGTAGGATAGTCTCCGGTAAAATACCAATCGCCTAAATTTTTAGGACAAGCTATGTGCAAATTCTCTACTGTTTGAAAAATGATTTTCACTTCAGCCTTAATTTCAGGCGAACTTAACATCTCGGAAATCTTGTCTGATATCTCCTGCGGATGAAATGGTTCGTAAATAGCAGTAACATAATTGACTACCTCGCTATCTTTGAAATTTTCCTGCGCTTTGCATTTAGCATATACTTCATCAACTATATGATACAAATTACGTTCTTTCAATAGTTCAAGCGCAGCTCTAAAAGCAACCAAACCTTCTAGTTTGGCCATATCAATACCATAACAATCCGGATAACGTATTTGTGGCGCTGATGAAACAATTACAATTCGTTTTGGATTTAAACGATCCATCATTTTGATAATACTCATTTTAAGAGTAGTTCCACGTACAATACTGTCATCAATAATAACCAAATTGTCAGTTGGTTTGATTACGCCATAAGTAACATCATATACGTGCGCAACCAAGTCGTCTCTGCTACTGTCCTCAGTAATAAAGGTTCGCAGCTTAGCATCTTTAATTGCTACTTTTTCAGTTCTAATTTTTACAGACAATAACTCTTGCAAAGACTCTTTGGTCAAGGTATTTCTGTTTTCTAGGATAAAATTATTTTTTCGCTGGTTCAAGAAATCCTGTGCCGCTTCTACCAAACCGTAAAAAGAAGTTTCGGCTGTGTTGGGTATGTATGAAAAAACAGTATTGTCCGTATCTTCATCGATAGACTCTAAAACGGCAGGCAAAATTAAACGCCCTAGATTTTTTCTTTCCTGATAAATTTCGGCGTCACTTCCTCTTGAGAAATAAATGCGCTCAAAAGAACACGCTTTTTTCACCGTTGGAGGTAAAATTTCTTTCATAGAAATCGTACCATTCTTTTTGATAATCAATGCATTTCCAGGATCAATTTCGTGAACCGACTCGAAAGGAACATTGAATACCGTTTGAATCACTGGTCGCTCAGATGCTACCACCACAATTTCGTCATCTTGATAAAAGTAAGCAGGTCTAATTCCGGCAGGATCTCTAAAAACAAAAGAATCACCGTGACCTAGAAGTCCAGCCATGGCATAGCCTCCATCTAAATTTTTAGCTGCACGTGCCAAAATTTTAGCTACATCTAATCGTTCTGCAATTACTGGCGAAGCTTCTCTTTTAGTTAATCCTTCGTTTTTACAATCTTGGTATAAATCAGTTACAGCATCGTCTAGAAAATGACCAATTTTTTCCATCACCGTCACCGTATCAGCCATTTCTTTTGGATGTTGCCCCAAATCAATAAGATTCTGAAACAACTCTTTCACATTAGTCATGTTGAAATTTCCAGCAAGAATTAAGTTGCGATGCATCCAATTGTTCTGACGTAAAAATGGGTGTACACTCTCGATACTGTTTTTACCAAAAGTTCCGTATCGAACATGTCCTAAAAACAATTCTCCTATGTATGGGATTTTTTGTTTTTGCAAGGCCACATCATCAGCGTACTCTGGATGGGCTTCCATTTCTTCGTTAATACGATCGTTGATTTGTTTAAAAACATCTTGAATAGGTTGCGCATGATTGGAGCGAACTCTACTAATGTATCTTTCTCCCGGATCGACATCTAGTTTTATACTGGCAAACCCTGCACCGTCTTGTCCGCGGTTATGCTGCTTTTCCATTAAAAGATACATTTTCTGGATACCGTAAAATGCAGTACCATACTTTTCTTTGTAATATTCAAGCGGTTTAAGTAATCTGACTAAGGCTATTCCACATTCGTGTTTTAAAGCATCGCTCATTGTAAGTAATTTGTATTGTTGTGTTGTTGTAATAATAAGTTAACCAGCATAAATTCAGTTTAATAAATAAAATTTACACTGAATTTACGGAACAAAAAAACCCCGTTTCCGAGGTTTCTTGTATTATAGTGTGATATCAAATTGTGTCAATGATTTGAACTGTTGAAGTCGAGACACCACTTCTTCTTTATTCAAAGCAAGCATTCTTTCAGTACCAAATTTTTCTACACAGAAAGAAGCTAGGTTTGAACCGTGAATGATTGCGTTTTTCATGTTCTCGAAAGAGATGTTTTCGCTTTGTGTCAAATAACCTGCAAATCCTCCTGCAAATGTATCTCCTGCTCCTGTTGGATCAAATACTTCTTCAAGTGGTAATGCTGGTGCAAAGAAAATTTCTTTATCGTGAAAAATTAGCGCTCCGTGTTCTCCTTTTTTAATCACCACATATTTAGGACCCATGGTGTGGATTTTTGCAGCAGCTTTTACTAATGAATATTCTCCAGAAAGTTGTCTAGCCTCTTCATCATTAATAGTGATAACATCAACGCGTTTGATTACGTCAAGTAATTCTGGAAGAGCACAATCCATCCAAAAGTTCATAGTATCTAAAACTACTAATTTTGGTTGCGTTTCCATTTGATCTAAAACACTGCTTTGTACCAATGGATGTAAGTTTCCTAACATCACAATCTCAGCATTCTTAAAATCTTGAGGCACTTTTGGCTGAAAATCAGCTAAGACATTCAACTGTGTATCAAGGGTATCTCTTGAATTTAAATCATTATGGTAACGACCGCTCCAAAAGAAAGTTTTACCACCAGGCACCACTTCAAGACCAGAAATATCAATGTTTCTAGCAGTTAATAAATCTAAATATTCTTGCGGAAAATCGTCTCCAACTACAGAAACAATGGCTGATTGCACATTAAAAAACGAAGCTGATAAACCAATGTAAGTTCCTGCTCCACCTAGTATTTTATCTGTTTTTCCAAAAGGAGTTTCAATCGCGTCGAAAGCTACAGTTCCAACAATCAATAATTTATTCATTATATACGTTTCGAATTAAGGGGCAAAGATAGTTTATAAGTTGTAAAGTTGCAATGTGTTGAAACTGTAATATTGTGGTTCTTTTTGAAAAAAAAATCAGATCAATTTTGAATCTTCTTGCTCATAAAAAGCATCAATTGAAAGTTGTTTTTGCATGGATGCCATCACTGCCAACTCATCGCACCTTTCGTTTTGAGGATGATTGTTGTGACCTTTTATCCATTTGAAATTGACTTGATGTTTGCGGTAAACTATTAAAAAACGTTTCCACAAATCGGCATTTTTCCTAGCAGCAAAGCCTTTTTTTTCCCAACCCAACACCCATTTTTTTTCAACAGAGTCGACAACATATTTAGAATCAGATACAACCAATACCTTTGTACCAGGATTTTTAAGTTTTTCTAAGCCTACAATTACTGCCAAAAGTTCCATTCTATTATTGGTCGTCCTGCGAAAACCTTCATAAAATTCTTTTTTATAAGGCTTACCCACCCATTCCATCACAACACCATAACCACCATTGCCCGGATTTCCCTTGGCAGCGCCATCTGTGTAAATATGTACATCGTGCGTAGTCATCTTTAACCTTCTTTATTCTCTGCACTAGCAGTAGTTAAAAGCAAATCTTCTATCACTTTCGGAAAATACTCTTGCTCTAGTTTATGAATTTTAACGGCAACATCATGAGCATTGTCTGTTGGTGTGAGAATTACGCTTTGCTGAAAAATGATATTTCCTTCATCATAATTTTCATTAACATAATGAATAGTGATACCAGTTTCAACTTCTTTATTAGCTACAACCGCCTCATGAATGTGCATGCCATACATTCCTTTTCCTCCATACTTTGGTAATAATGCAGGATGAATATTAATTATTTTATCAGGATAAGCATCAATTAAATTGGAAGGAAATTTTAAAAGAAAACCTGCTAAAACAATCCAATCTGGAGCGAAATTTTTTATTTTTTGCAAAACTAAACCTTCATTTAAATCATTTTTAGAAAAAATTTCAGACGAAATAGCATACTTTTTTACCTTTTCTAGCACAAGAGCTTGCGCATTATTGCAAAAAACAGCTACTACTCTGCCCGACGTTGATTTTTCGAAATATTGAATAATATTTTCGGCATTAGTCCCCGATCCAGAAGCAAAAACAACTATCTTTTTCATAAAATCATCAGTTTTAAGAGCACAAAAAAAAGCATAATAAATGAAATTAAATAGCAATGCTTCGGCTTTGTTTAAATATATTTCATAAATTAGATGTCACATTTATTAACTAAATAGTTGTTTTAAAATAAAGTTTTTTATTTTTGCCAACAAATTAAATTCTAAAATTAAAGATTATGTCAGACATTGCATCAAGAGTAAAAGCGATTATCGTAGACAAATTAGGCGTTGACGAAAACGAAGTTGTAACAGAAGCAAGCTTCACTAATGATTTAGGAGCTGACTCATTAGACACTGTTGAGCTTATTATGGAGTTCGAAAAAGAATTTGACATTCAAATTCCAGACGATCAAGCAGAAAACATCGCTACTGTAGGTCAAGCAATCTCTTACATTGAGGAAGCTAAAAAATAATAAAACATGCACCCGTACACTATTGGTATACGGGTGTTATTATTTTTTTTAAGAAATTAAATTCAAGATTGACATTCAATCGAAAGATATTTATTGTAATACCCATAGCTATTTTGTAGTATTTATACAGTATCAGCATGGGTTTTATTTGTTTAAAGATAACGAAATAAAGAGTTTATGGAATTAAGACGAGTGGTTGTAACAGGTTTAGGCGCTCTAACTCCTATTGGAAATACTATTGAAGAATATTGGAATGGCTTGATAAATGGAGTAAGTGGTGCTGCACCTATAACCTATTTTGACGCTTCCAAATTTAAAACACAGTTTGCCTGTGAAGTTAAGAACTTTAATGTTGAAGACTTTATCGATCGCAAAGAAGCTAGAAAAATGGACCGTTACGCTCAGTATGCCATGGTAGCCTCTGATGAAGCTGTTAAAGATGCTAATTTTGATATGGAAACCCTAGACAAAGACCGCGTAGGCGTGATTTGGGGCTCTGGAATTGGAGGTTTAGAAACATTTCAAATAGAAGTTCTTAATTATTCAGCTGGAGATGGGACACCAAAATTCAACCCGTTTTTTATCCCAAAAATGATTGCTGATATTGCTGGTGGACACATTTCTATTAAATACGGATTCAGAGGCCCGAATTTTACAACGGTTTCTGCCTGTGCTTCATCAACAAATGCTATCATTGACGCTTTCAACTACATTCGTTTAGGTCATGCTGATGCGATGATTACTGGTGGATCTGAAGCCGCAGTCACAATTGCAGGAATGGGCGGATTTAATGCGATGCACGCTTTATCGACTAGAAACGATGATCCAAAATCAGCTTCAAGACCAATGGACAAAGACCGTGATGGGTTTGTACTTGGTGAAGGTGCTGGAGCGTTAGTTTTAGAAGAGTACGAACATGCAATTGCTCGTGGCGCCACTATTTATTGTGAAATTGGCGGAGGCGGAATGTCAGCAGATGCACATCATATTACTGCGCCACATCCAGAAGGTTTAGGTGCTAAAAATGTAATGTTGAATTGTTTAAGAGATGCCGGTTTGCAACCAACAGATGTAGATGGTGTTAACATGCACGGAACATCAACTCCATTGGGAGATATTGCTGAATCAAAAGCAATTTTACACGTTTTTGGAGAACATGCTTATACCATGAATCTGAATTCAACCAAATCAATGACAGGCCATTTACTTGGAGCAGCTGGAGCAATTGAGACAATTTCATCTATTTTATCATTAAAATACGGAATAATCCCTCCAACGATCAACCATACAACAAGTGACGAAAACATTGATCCAAGATTGAATTTCACATTCAATACTGCTCAAAAAAGAGACGTAAAAGTACTTATGAGCAACACCTTTGGTTTTGGAGGTCATAATGCTTGCGTTTTGGTTAAAAAATTAGAGATCTAATTGTATGCGCATACTCAGAAAAATATTTTCAAAATCCCGTTCGAAAGAAAACGGGATTTTTTTTAATTCAATTGCCAAAATACTTGGCTTTGACCCCATAAATCTGGATTATTATTCCAAAGCATTTACACATCGTTCCAGCAACCGTATTGATACCGCAGGAAACCCTGTAAGTTATGAAAGACTGGAATTCCTTGGCGATGCCATGCTTAGCGCGGTTATTGCCGCTCATTTATTCAACGAAGTACCAACAGGTGACGAGGGTTATCTCACCAAAATGCGTTCTAAAATTGTTAGTCGCGAACATCTAAATGAACTAGGCAAAGATTTGAACTTGATACAATTTATCGAAAGTAAAGTACCCGTTCAACATTTTGGCGAAAACATACACGGTAATATCTTTGAGTCGCTTATTGGAGCAATCTATTTAGATAAAGGGTATGATGCATGCGAAAAATTCATTCAAAAAAGAGTAATCGAACCCTACGTTAATATTTCTCGCTTAGAAGGCAAAGTAATAAGTTACAAAAGTTTGATTATTGAATGGTGCCAAAAAGAAAAGAAAACCTTTCACTATGACATCTATGAAGACAATGCGATGGATGGACAAAGATTGTTTGGTGTGAAACTAAGTATTGATGATAAAGTAATTGCCAAAGCAAGAGCTACCTCTAAAAAGAAAGCAGAAGAAAAAGCATCCCAACGTGCATATTTTGCATTTCAAGAAAAAATGGATAGAAAATAATAGTAATTTCTACAAAACTATATCGTTTTCGTTCATAAATTAACAAAAACATCTTATATTGAGGCGTATACACTTCAATAGAAATGGTATATTTACATCTTATTTTTTAACGGAATGGCTATTCATAAACTGAATCTCGGCGAATTTGACGAAATAGATTACTATCTAATTGCAATTCACACCCTAATTGAAGATTATCGTTTGGCCTACTTCATAAATCAAAAACTGCCAATTATTTTAGAAAAAAGCAGTACTGATATCCCGGTAAATAATAAGGAAGGAGAGACTTATTTTTCACGATTTTCTTATTTTGATACTGAAAATGAAGTCAATTGGGAGCTGGTTCAAAACAAAAATGAGGTAAAAAAAATTGCAGAAATCACGACGCAAAACTTATTTTCAAACGTGGCAATGGAAATATCAACTAAAGTATTCCTACTCCCTGAATTTAAAAAAGTCGATTATTTTTTAAAAATAGAAAATAATGAATGCGTTAATATTGCCGATATACAAAGCACATTAAATACAATTGAAAACGTATCAACAGTATACAGTATTGATACGAATCAAATAAAAGCTAAAAACAATTTAATTTTTTAATAAAAATGCTTACAAACAAAAAAACGAAAATTGTAGCCACACTAGGGCCTGCATGTAGTACAAGAGAAATCATCAAAGACATGATTGACGCTGGTGTTAACGTGTTTCGAATTAATTTTTCTCATGCAGACTACGAAGATGTTAAAGAGAGAATACAACTTATTCGTGGATTGAATGAAGAATTTGGGTACACTACTGCTATTTTAGCCGATTTACAAGGTCCTAAGTTGCGCGTAGGAGTTATGGAAGAAGGCGTTGTGGTAAATGATGGTGATTTAATAACTTTTACTACTGCAGAGGATATTTTAGGAACTGCGAAAAAAGTATTCATGAAATACCAAAACTTTCCAAACGATGTAAATCCTGGAGAGCGTATATTATTAGATGATGGAAAACTGATTTTTGAAATTGTTGAGACTGATAAAAAATCAGAAGTTTTAGCAAAAGTTATTCAAGGTGGTGAATTAAAATCTAAAAAAGGAGTGAACCTTCCTAATACAAAGATTTCATTGCCTGCGATGACAGAGAAAGATATTGCAGATGCTATTTTTGCAATTGGTCAAAATGTTGACTGGATTGCTTTATCATTTGTAAAAACACCACGAGATTTACAAGATTTACAGGAACTTATTGCAGAACATTCTGAGTATAAAATTCCGATTGTTGCAAAAATCGAAATGCCTGAGGCGCTAGAAAACATTGATAAAATTGTTGCTTTTTGTGATGCGTTAATGGTAGCACGTGGTGATTTAGGTGTTGAATTACCTGCGCATGAAGTGCCGTTAGTTCAAAAAGAATTGATTCGTAGAGCCAAAACAGCACGTATTCCGGTTATTGTTGCTACTCAAATGATGGAGACTATGATCACTAGCTTAACGCCAACACGTGCAGAAGTGAATGACGTAGCCAACTCTGTAATGGATGGTGCTGATGCTGTGATGCTTTCTGGAGAAACTGCTGCAGGAAATTACCCAGTGCAGGTTATTCAAAAAATGACGCAAATTATTGAAGCAGTAGAAGATTCTCCGCTAATTCAAGTACCACAAAATACACCACAAATTAAGACTAAGCGTTTTATCACAAAAACTATTTGCCATCACGCTGCGACTATGGCTAACGTAATCAAAGCAAAAGCAATTTGTACCTTAACAAATAGTGGTTACACTGCTTTTCAAATTTCGGCATGGAGACCTAATGCACATATTTTGGTTTTTACATCTAACAGACGCATCTTAACGCAGCTTAATTTACTGTGGGGAGTTAAATCTTTCATGTACGAAAAAGATGTTAGCACTGATGACACCGTTACTGATGTGAATGAAATAGCAAGAGAAAAAGGTTTTGTTGAAAAAGGAGACTTTTTGATTAATCTTGCAGCAATGCCAATTAAAGATAAAGGTATGGTAAACACCTTACGTGTATCTGAAATTGAATAATACAATACCAATAAAAAAATCCATCTTTAAACCTAAAGATGGATTTTATTTAAACCTTTCTACCTAGAGAGGTTTTTTTATGCCGCTTTTTCAAATGCAATGTAGTGACTCAATTCTCCTTTGATATTAAAAACTGGAAAACCTTTGATTGTACAAGCGTAAATACTGCCGTCCTTTTTATAATTCATAACTACTTTTTCGAATGATTGTTGGGATTGAATAGCCAAACGAATTTCTTTTGAGATAATATGGTTGGTAGCCTCTCCTTGAAATATTTTAGGGCTTTTTCCTAGCACTTCACTCACTTCATAGCCATTCATTTTAACCATATTCTGCGAAGCAAAAACGATTCTTAACTGCGCATCAGTAACAATAACAACCTCTTCTTGTAACTTTTCTTGTAAATCCCATTCATTTGAAACCCACTTATTATCTTGAGCAATGGCCCTCAACTTTACACTATCCACAAAGATATTTTGCAAATCTTTGCGGTATTCATGGTGAAAATCAAAGGAATAAAGTGGTAGCGTTTTAACGCGCATTGCATTGTAATAGTTGGCAATAGCTGAATCGTACTGATGTAAAGTGCTCATGATCATTTTCATTAGAAAGATCAAATGTATATTTATTTAAAAACATACAATAGGATTAATTCAACTTTAACCATTGTTGAACGATCAATGTGGCACTCAAAAATTGAATTTTAATTGCACTACAACAAATTTTTTCTCTTCGTTATTTAAATTACTCAACGAAATACCTAACAAGCGTACCGAATCTTTGAGTCGTTCCTGATACAGCAGTTCTTTTACATTTTCAATTAACAATGCTTTGTCTGCTATAAAGTAAGGCAAAGTTTTACTGCGAGTTTGCTGTGTAAAATCACTGTATTTTATTTTCAAAGTAATTGTTTTACCTGCTAAACTGTGTTTTCTGAGTCTCTTTTCTAAAGAGTTTGCGATGATTTCCAATTGCTCCATCATAAAAACCTCCGAGGAAAGATTGACATCGAAAGTATGCTCTGCAGCAACCGATTTTGTAATGCGATGTGATTTTACCTCACTATTGTGAATACCACGTACTACGTCATAATAAAAGTGACCGGCTTTACCGAAATGTTTTTCTAAAAATTCTAATGATTTACTTTTTAATTCCCGTCCTGTAAAGATCCCTAATTGATACATCTTTTCAGTGGTTACCTTGCCCACCCCATAAAATTTACGAATAGGAAGCTCTTCTAGAAACAAAATTACTTCGTCAGGATTAACCGTTTTTTGGCCGTTTGGCTTATTGTAATCACTGGCAATTTTCGCAACAAATTTATTAATTGATATACCCGCAGATGCTGTAAGACCAACTTCTTTAAAAATTCGCTCTCGAATTTCCTGCGCTAGCAAACTAGCACTAGGATTGCCTTTTTTATTATGAGTCACATCAAGATAAGCTTCGTCTAATGACAAGGGCTCTACCAAATCTGTATACTCATAAAATATTTTCTGAATCTTACCCGAAATCTCTCGATAACGATCAAATCGCGGGCGTACAAACACTAAATCAGGACACTTTTTTTTGGCCAAAACGCCACTAATAGCACTTCGAACACCAAACTTTCTTGCTTCATAACTTGCAGCTGCAACCACTCCACGATTTTCTGAACCACCAACAGCAATAGGCTTTCCTTGTAACTCCGGATTATCCATTTGCTCTACAGAGGCATAAAAAGCATCCATATCTACATGTATAATTTTTCGGTATGAAACAATTTCACTCATAGTGGCTATTTGTTGACGTGTTGCCCGTTAGCGTTCTAGGAAAAGATTAGTGTTTTTTAGATTCATCAGTGTCCAAGTAATTTTCAATTACGGCAGATTTAGCTTTAATTTCGGTAGGAAAGAAAAAACTAAAGGGACTGGATTTAAAATGTCTCCAAATGGAAATGGTTACAAAACGCAATTCGAATACTGAAATTGCTCTTGATCGAAATGCTAGTCCGAGGGACAAACTAAAACTAACCAAAAAATTAACCAAACCAATAATACCGATACCAAAAATCCCCCAAATTAACATATCGGTTGGGACTTTATAATTCGCTCCATACATGGCTAGCGCCAAATTACCGCTACCAAAAGTAATGTGTCTAATATCGAGATTAAGCCCCAAAAATAAACCAATCGAGGCCGTACTACCCATGAATACGCCAAACCAAAAATTAGATATAATTCCTGCCCATTTTTTTTCATACAAGTGCGCGAATCGAGTGGTTTTATTCTTCCCGAAATACCTTTTTAAAACGGGATGCTCACTTATTCTAAAATACACTTGATTGTGTTTGTCTCTATTGGCAACACTCCCTGAAATAATACCTGATAAAAACAGAAACACACCTGCAATTGCAGCATGAACAATTGCTAATGAATGTATCGGACTCAAATCGATAACCAAAGTTTTCCATTTAGTTGCTGCAATATTGTAATCTAAATAATAATCAATAAGCCAAATCCCTAAAAGTGAAACCGGAAAAGCCATAATCACGTTGCCAACAAAGGCAATAAATTGGGAACGAAATACTCGAGCAAACAATATCGCAAACGCTTTGTATTTTTCAGTATCCTTACCTTTTTTAAGGGCTCCGTCTTCGAGCGCTTTGATAAGTGCCGCCGCTGTCATGGCGGGCTGTTTCGTGGCCAAGGTAAAACCTAATAAATAAATAGTGACAAAACCAAAAGCATAGTTCATGCTATATAAAAACGCATGACCAAAATAACTAGTTTCTACTTTTGACAACAACACTTTTATAATACATAATATACCAACAATAAAGCCACCACCAACAGCAGTTCGGAACATTTTGTAGTATTCTTTTCGGCTTTCGGTAATGTAATGTTCTCCTGTTTTAGCAGTATGCTGCGTTATTTCATAGGACAGTAGTTGCGTACTTTCGGCAATAAATTTTCGAACGTTGTTTTTATAACAATTGTACTTTATGAGTTGAAGTACGAGACTAATTCCGTTGGCTTTTTTGTGTTTCTCATCGTCAACTACCAAAAGGGAAATCAAAAATTTAAGTCGAACTAATTGTTGTCTGATTTTTAATAAATTTTGATTGACACGAAGCGAAATTCCATATTTGGAACTATTGTTAAAAGCGGTTTCTACAAAGTCTTCGCACTGCTTATACAAAACAAGTAATTGCGCGTATGATAAATCGTCAGTAGTTATGTAATGATTTTTCGACTCTTTAATCCGATCTTCAATAAGGAACAACTCCTTTTCGAAAGCAGAAAAAGGACTCTCTAAATTTTCGAATTCAGGTACCATTTTAATCACATCGGTTTCCATTGCTCGCCCACTGATACGTTGGGTCAGCAAATGCATGGCTACTAGCAATTCACTTAAAACTGAATTGGACTCAACATCGTCATAGATAGATTTAAATTTAAGCAAATCACTCAATTCTTGCAATTGTTGCATCGGGATTTTTGAAATCCAAATTCCATCGTTAGCGAGATAAAAAACTTGATTAAAAATATATTCAAGTGTATCCTTTTGAGGTTGATAAGGCAAAAACTTAGCAAAAATGCGTTTTTTAACTTCAAAAAAGAAATCGGCATCTTGCAAAATTGCAGCATCAGCTAAAATTTTATTGAATTTTTTATTTGCAAATATTTCGGCTAAATAGATGGAAAACTGCTTCCGACAAGCAAAATTGTTTTGCAAAAAAACAATGACGTCTGTGATATCTACCGTTTGAATATTCTTGGTGGATTTTGGTCTAATTAAACCTATGAGCTCTACTAAAGGTTGTAAGGGATCATTTGTTTCCCGCCATGATTGTGCAACACCAAAGAACTCGGTCAAAATACCTGCTACGGTTGGATGCGCATTTGTTTTGGAAAATAATTTCATGGTGCAAATCAGTTTCTGTAAAAATACAAATCGAAGGCCAATTTAAGGTACTATTATTCGATTATTGAAAGCAACTATTTCAATGTTTATTACAACATCTTTGTAAATGACAGGAAATGAAGATTGCAACTGCAAAAACAAAACTCCTATATTTGCAGTTCAACCTAGCCCAGATAGCAGTGAAAATTTACGAAGGCGCAAATTGCATTTTTCTAGCAAAAAAGAGCGACGCAAGAAGCTCCTTTTTTGTAATAGAAAAAGAATTTGAGCGGTCGTAAATTGAAACGAATAGCTGGAAAAAGCTCCTAAAAAAATGATTGAAATTGAAAGAAAATTTTTGGTGAAGAACGATACTTTTATTGACCAAGCAACTACCAAAAAATACATAGCACAAGGATATTTGAACTCAGATCCGCTGCGAACTGTGCGTGTGCGAACCAAAGGCGATCAAGCTTTTTTGACCATAAAGGGACAAAGTAGCGCTAGCGGAATGTCGCGTTTTGAATGGGAAAAAGAAATAGCAGTTGATGAGGCTAAAGCCTTACTGTCACTTTGCGAAAGTGGAATTATAGAAAAAACACGCTATGAAATCTATTTAGAAAAACATACGTTTGAAGTAGATGTTTTTCATGGCCTAAACGACGGATTGATTATTGCCGAAATCGAGCTAAAAACAGAGACCGAAACATTTGAAATACCAGATTGGTTAGGTATTGAAGTTACGGGAGATAAGCGCTACTACAATTCCTATTTGAGTCAGCTACCTTTTAGTACTTGGTAATTAATCATTGAGCACCTCAATGGTCACTAACATACCGCCACTTGCTTTGTTAGAAGCAATTTCCATAAAAGCTCTTTTGGTAAGATCAATTTCTCTTGAACGCACAAATGGACCACGATCTAATATTTCAACAACTACCGACTTTCCGTTTTTTTCATTAGTAATACGCACTTTGGTACCAAAAGGAAGTTTTTTGTGCGCAGCCGTGTACTTATTATTATCAAATTTTTTACCGCTAGTGGTTCGTCTGCCATTGAATTTGTCGGCATAGTAGGAAGCGTGCACTTGCTTTTTGTATGGTTTAAAAACACCCGTGTATACAAGAGTGCTATCAGCACTTTTATCTGATATTACTGTGCCTACTTTGTTTTTTTTGATTGTGTCTTTTTCTGCAACCAATTTTGAAGTAACATTCTTTTCTAAATTAGTCTTCGGACTTATTTTACTCTGTCTATCTGCGGTGTTAGTTTGACCACTTACCTGAAACAAAACTGCGATACTAAATAATAAAGTAAATGCTATTTTCATATGTATTTTATTAGTTCAACTCTATTTTACAAAAACCGTACCTAGAAAAAAAAAGCTCTATTTCTAGAGCTTTCTATAGGTTAATTACAACCATAAATTCCAAGGAATTCTGCTTAAAATAAGAAGTAAACCAATACCGTAAAATATTGAAAATGTTTTGAATTTACTTTCAGATGATGCCAAATTTTTATGTTTAGACCAACCAACTGTAATAAGAGCGATTGCGATAATGTTGATTAATGGATGCTCCAATGATGTTAGGCGTAATGCTTTATCTGACATTTGCCCTAAAGAATCTAAACCTAGAGGTGAAACAAAATACAGAACGAGTCCTACTAAAAGTTGAATATGGATAGCAATTAAAGCAAATAAAGCAATTTTTCTATCTTTAGACGTGAACTCTTTACCTGAAAATTTACCGATTAAAGCATTTACCACTGCCACTACTAAAATTAAAAGTGCTAAATAAGCCCAACCAGAATGAAATTTTTGAATGAATTGATACATAAATATTGATTTTGTTTAAAACAAATATAATAAAAAAAGGCATAAAAAAACCCTCATTCCTAATGAAATGAGGGTTTTTTTTATTTAATATCAAACTAGTTGAACGTGTAACGAACACCAGTTTGCATTTGCCATCTTGATGAGTTTAAACCAACATCATCAACTTGGTTAATGTTATTTCCAACAGTCGGGTTGTAACTGAATGTAGGAGTATTTGTTCCTGTTACAAAACCAACTTGAGTTAACAATTGTACTTGGTCATTGTTTGTAAAATATCTTTTACCCCAGTTTTTATTCAACAAATTAGTAAAGTTAAATACATCAGCAGTAAGTTCAAATGTATGTTTCTTTTTACCGATAGTAAAAGTAAATTCTTGAGCAAATTTTAAATCAACTACGTGAGTAGTTTTCAAACGATCACCGTTACGTTCTGCGTAAGTACCTTTTCTAGTTCTTAAGTACTCATTTCCTTCAATGAAAGCGCTTAAAGCTTCCCATTGTTGTTGCGGAGTTAAAGTATTAGAAGAAGTAGAAACCAATCTAATTTCACTTTGTGCAGCCGGTACATAAATCAAAGCAGAGTTTGAGAAAGTATCTTGTAATAAACGTCCTGCATCATTGTATACATAACTAATTGGAGTACCTTGAGCACCTTCGTAGAAGAAACCAATTCTAGTTTTAGTAAAGTCACTCCATTTTAATGTAGCATTACCGTTAGAAACTACTCTTCTTCCTGGATCAAAATCAGATCTTGACAAACGAAGAGCATTTGCTCCGTTAACAGTTTCTGTATTGTTCCATTGTGAACTGTTTTGAGAAGAAGTTGCATCTAACAAGACTGTAGATTCTCCATAAGATAGAGTTCCTGAAATGTTTGCATCAATGAAATCAGATCTAAAGTTTTTAGCTAATGTAAAAGCTACGTTGTAAGCTTTACCTTCGCTAGTGTTTGAACCTAAATAAACACCTAAGTATGTATTATCAACTCTGTTGTTACCATTGTAACGTGGTCTGTTATCTGCTCCTGTTAAGAAACTTGAAGCAGGTCTGATATTTAAGTTTTCATAAGTTACAGCGCTCATGTTATCATTATAAGTAACCTCAGATGTAAACACAAAACCTAAAGGTAACTTTTGGTCTACAGCGAAACTAGCTTTGAAAACTTGAGGCAATTTGAAATCTTTAGCAAACAAATCGATGTTACCACCTCTTCCACCTGAACCTGGCAATGGACCAAGAGCAGTAGTTCCATTCATAATTTGACTATCAACGCTAGGATTTGGGTCAAATACCGGCATTTGAGAAGCAGATGTAATTTGAATTGCTCCTTGAGTTACACCATTATTATTGTATGTACCACCTGGCCAAACTAATGGTAATCTAGATGTGAATACACCCACACCACCTCTAATCTGAGTAGATTTCTTACCGTTTACATCGTAATTAAATCCTAAACGTGGTGCAAAATGCGCAGTGGTGTTGATTGCTTCTCCAACTCTAGCACCTTGTAAATTTTTACCTGCTGCTTCTAACAAACCTACGGTTCTATTGTTGAAATCAGCATTTCCTAATCCGTCTTCCCAAACTGGAACATCAACTCTAACTCCGTATGAAAGTTTAAAGTTATCTGTTACTCTCATGTCATTCTGAACGTAGAAACCAAATTGTTTAGTACCAAACTCAGCAGCACCTTGTGAGTCATCACCACTTCCTCCTATTAAAGAGTAGTTCAAGATATATCTGTTTGGTTTTCTATCTAACAAGAAATCATCAAGATTTGAGTAACGGTAAGAACCAAAGTTATTTCCGAAGAAAACGTTTTTAGATTGAGAAAACTCATTGTGAGTTCCAATTGTAATTTTATTTCTACCAGTATTAATTTCGAAGTTATCCGTAATAGTCAATACTTTTTGGTCTAGCAAGTTTGCTGTTGAGAAACCTTCAGCACCAAAAAAGATACTTTGATTTGCACCGTCAAAAATTTGAACAGTTGGAAAAGGATCTCCTGACGCATCTCTATCGTCAGCAACGTTTGTATAAGCTACAACTAAATTATTTGAAAATTTATTTCCAAATCTAGAGTTCAACTCTAACGATGTTGAATTCGTTACAGAATTAAACAATTGACTACCGTTTTGAAAACTAATTGCAGTAGCTGATGAACGGCTTGGAGAAAACTGATCAGCCTTTACATAACTGTGTTTTAAAGACAATTTATGGTTATCATTTATATTCCAGTCAAACTTACCAATCAACTTATCACTCTTCAATGTACGTACATTATTATCAAAAGTCCCTGGATCATAACCATAAGTAGCAAGCTTTGTACGTAACTCATCTAATCTATTTCTTGATAAACCTGTGTAAGTTGACAAATCGAACGGCTGAGGAGTTTCATTATCTTGTCTTTCGTAATTCAAGAAAAAGAAAACTTTATCTTTAACGATTGCTCCACCAGCGCGTACACCATAAGTTTGTGCTGAGAAATCAGCTAACTTTTGTCTTCCATTTGTACCTGCCAAAGAAGGCGGAGTTTTTCCTGCTAGATTTTGATCTCTATTCAAGAAATAAGCCGATCCTTCAAAATTATTTGTTCCTGAACGAGTAATTGCACTAATTGCACCACCAGCAAAACCAGAAAGTTTAACGTCATAAGGCGCAACACTTACTTGAAATTGCTCAATTGCATCAACAGAGATAGGACTTACTCCTGTTTGACCTCCGTTAGTTCCATTTGCAGCTAAACCAAAAACGTCATTACTTACCGCACCATCAATATAAATGGCATTAAATCTGTTGTTTTGACCACCAATTGACAAAACATCATCTCCTCTTAATTGTGCTTGAGGTGTCAACCTAGCAAAATCAGCAATGTTACGTGATAATGATGGTAATGATTTAATTTTGTCAGAGTTGATTACTGTTTGAGCACCAGTTCTTTGCGTGTTAAAAGTATTATCTCTTGTTGCTTTTACAACTACTTCTTTCAACTCGTTAGACTCTTCCGCCAAAACCACTCTTAAAGCTTTGTTTTCACCTAATTGCAAAAACACATCGCTGTTTACAAAATCAGAGAAACCAACAAAGGTTACCGTAATTGTGTATGGCCCACCAACTCTCATGTTTGAGATACTAAAATTACCTGTTCCGTCAGTAGAAGCAGAGTAACGTGTACCTGAAGGAGTGTGTACCGCTAAAATAGAAGCGCCTGGCAAGGATTGCTTATCCTTATCATAAACACTACCACTAATAGAAGAATTAGTGTTTCCTTGTGCATAAATGCTAGGAGTAGCACAAAAAAGTACCGCCAGCACTAAAAACAACTTTAATAATTTTTTCATATTGATTAGTTTATTAATATTTGGCAAAATTATAACATTTTTAGTTTATTAAGTTAACACAACGTTAAGAAAGCTAATTTGGAAGAATTAAAAATTGAAGTAATTACTGATTTTAATGCATAATGATCAATATTTTAAAAATATTCTCAACAAAAAAGACAAAATGATAAATTATATGCAAATATTAAGAGTTAAAAATAATAGAAAAAAAATGCAGTTCTTCAGTTAAAATCATTTAAAAAGAGGCTATTAACCATAAAAAAGCCTCAATATGTATTTTATCGAGGCTTTTGTTATTTGTAAATGGTTCAAAACAAGAATGTTTTCAAGCAAATTGATGAATCAAATTTTGATTTATTTGTTTTTTAAAAAATATTCAAGCAAAAACGTTGTAGAACTATCATGTGTGTTAACAGACTTACTCTCTATTTCATTTAATATAGAATTTGCTAACTGTTTCCCTAATTCTACCCCCCATTGATCAAAGCTAAAAATATTCCAAATTACGCCTTGAACGAAAATTTTATGCTCGTACATCGCAATCAATGAACCAAGAGACGCAGGAGTTAATTTTTGAATTAAGATTGTATTGGTCGGTTTATTACCTTCAAAAACTTTAAAAGCTCGCAACTCATTTGCTTTGGCTTCGCTTAATCCTTGTTTATCGAATTCAGCCTGCACTTGCTCAGCCGTTTTTCCGTGTAACAATGCTTCTGTTTGTGCAAAGAAGTTAGACATTAGCTTATCATGATGATTTTCATCGCCATGTAGAGAAGAAACGTATCCAATAAAATCTGCTGGAATCAATTTGGTACCTTGATGGATTAATTGAAAAAAGGCGTGTTGCGAATTCGTGCCCGGCTCACCCCAAATAATGGTTCCGGTTTGATAATTTACTTTTTGACCATCGCGACCCACACTTTTACCATTACTTTCCATGGTGCCTTGTTGTAAGTAAGGTGCTAATTTTTGCAAATATTGCGTGTACGGAATAAGCGCTTCACTCTCGGCACCAAAAAAATTATTGTACCAAACACTTAGCAAAGCTAAAACTACAGGAATATTAGTATCAAACTCGGTAGTTTTAAAATGCTCATCCATAGCATTTGCACCTGAAAGCAATTGCTCAAAATTAGCATATCCAACAGATAGACTGATAGAAAGTCCTACCGCACTCCATAATGAAAAACGACCACCAACCCAATCCCACATTGGGAACACTGCATCGGGATCAATACCAAAAGCTGTAACTTTTTCGATATTGGTTGAAACTGCCACAAAATGTTTGGCAATATCAGCCTGACTTGTCCCAAACTCTTCGGATAAAAACCACTTTTTAATAGTTTCTGAATTCGTTAAAGTTTCTTGTGTGGTAAAAGTTTTTGAGACAATTACAAAAAGTGTTGTTTCGGGATTTAGTTTTTTAATTACTTCTTGAACATGATCACCATCTACATTAGAAACAAAATGCACATTCAAATGATTTTTGTAATACGCAAGCGCCTCTACTACCATCGCTGGCCCTAAATCAGATCCACCAATTCCTATATTTACAACATCAGTAAATGGTTTACCCGTATATCCTTTTCGTGCTCCAGAAGTAACTTCATTGGTGAACGATTCAATTTTGGCTTTAACCTCATTTACCTCTGGCATTACATTTATACCATCAACCATAACAGTAGCATCCGCAGGAGCACGCAAAGCAGTATGCAGTACGGCTCTATTTTCGGTTTGATTGATAATCGCACCTCCAAAATATTCCGCGATAGCTTCTTTTAAACCAACTTGATTGGCTAATTCAAGCAATAACGAAAGTGTTTCGTTAGTAATGATATTTTTAGAAAAGTCTACCAAGAAATCATTCCATTGCAAGTTAAACTGAGTTGTTCTGGTTGCATCTTGCTGAAATAAATCTTGCATTTTTGCCTCTTTCATGGTTTGAAAGTGCATTTCTAACTGTTTCCAAGCAGCAGTAGCCGTTGGATTTATTGTATGTAAGGCCATTGAATTGGTATTTGTAGTAAAATTAAAAGTGTTGCAAAAATACTTAAAAATGTTGGAAACGTTTCTACCGCCATCAGGATATAACAATATGAGGCGAAAAACTGTATTTTATAAAAAATCAAACACTAGTTAAAATCAGCTCCTCAGAAAACCGCAAATTATAAATTTGCAATGCTATCCAATTCGAATTTAAGTGGTGTGATTTGCTTCATAAAACGATCTTTATTTGCACCTGACATCGGTTCGCCCGAAGGTAATTTTAATCGAAGCGCATCGACTTGCACACCATTTTTCCAGAAACGATAACAAACATGCGGTCCGGTAGCTAAACCTGTACTGCCAACCAAGCCAATTACTTGACCTTGAGTAACACGTTGCCCTCGGCGAACCAAAATTTTAGACATGTGCAAATACTGTGTAGAATAGGTACCATTGTGTTTTACCTTAACAAAATTACCGTTACCTGCTGTGTAACCGCTTTGTTCCACCACACCTCCAGCGGTAGTAGTTATAGGTGTGCCACGGGGTGCTGCATAATCAGTTCCTTTGTGTGCTTTCCAACGATGTTGTACCGGATGAAATCTGCTGGATGAAAATCGAGAGGAAATACGACTGAATTTGATAGGCGACTTTAAAAAGAAATTCTTGAGTGTTTTGCCCTGTTCATCGTAATACTCTACTTTATCACTATTGGAATTGGGTTCAAATGCGAATGCGTAAATTATTTTGCCTCGGTATTCAAAGAAAGAAGCTTCTAACTCTTCGACGCCGTCATAAATGGAATCATTGATATACCGTTCAGTAAACGTCAACGCAAAACGATCGCCTTTTTTTAATTTCATAAAATCAATAGAATAGGCGTAAATTTTTGCGATTTTACTAGCCAACGCGCCTTCAATTTTTTCGTTACCCAAGGTTTCCGATAACGATTCTTTTAAAACACCACCAATGGTGCGGCGTTTAATAGTAACCGGTTTTACTTTTTTATAAACAGCAATGGCTGTATCTCTAAAATCAACAACGTAGTAACTCAAATTATCTGGTTGGTAGATAAAAACCTGAAGGTCGTTTTTTTTGTTTTTAGAACGTAGCAAAGTAAACGGCTTGTTAATACGAATGGACCGCACATCAAAACTATCTTTTACTTTAGCTATGATATCATATACTTGACGGTCTCCAATATTTTGAGATTCTAACAAAGTACCAAAAGTATCTCCTTTTTGAATCGTGTCGTGTACCACATTAAAATCAGCGTATACAAAACCGAACTCTCCCTTTTTTGGAACAATTGTTACTTTTTTTTCTTCGTTTACTTCTTCTGATTGTTTACAAGAGACCATTGTAAACACTACTAATATTATTATAAAAATTTGTTTCAAACCTTCTTTTTTAATTCAACCTAAGCTTCCACTCCCCAATTGGCTAACTCAACATCAGTCCACAACTCTGGGAAAAAAATTCTCCTTTGGTATTTAGGATGCATATATTTTTTCCAATCACTACCACCTGTTGCTTCACCGTCTCCTTGCCCACTTTGGTCAATATATTTCTTTGCAGTATTTAGGTGCTGCATTACCCATGTGATGTTTACCGTATGATCATAATGACGCATGGCTTGCACTAATTTGTCATTCTTTTGATCTTCAATAGGCAACTGTTTGAATTTTTGCCAAATGTTAATCGTATTGTATTCTTCCATGTGAGCTAAAAAGTCTTTTTTGTACTTACGCTCAAATTCTTCTAATAAATAGGATTTTTTACCGGTATGATAATCTTTTCCAGCTGCTTGCCAATACAAATGTTCTAACGCAAATTCATAGGATGTATTACGATCAATTGATTCACGATAACGGGCATCAATCAAATTTATCAAATCAGTAGATGCAAATTCAATCAAGCGGTATTGCGCACTTTGAAAACCACTGGCCGGTGTAAGTGTGTTTCTGAACTTCATGTATTGATCTACCTCCATTCCGTTACCCATAATATCAAATGAAGTGGTAAGCATGTCAAAATAACGACTCACCCTACTTAATCTTTCGGTAAAAAAAGCAGTTGAAATATTGTCTTGATACGCTATTTGTTTGATTTCCCAAAGAATCATTTTAAACAAAAGTTCGTTGACCTGATGGTACATGATAAATACCATTTCATCTGGCAAAACAGTACGTTGCACTTGTAAATTCAGTAAGGCATCGGTTTGAATGTAATCCCAATACGTTATGGGTTTAGACCACAACAAACCTTCGAGATGCGTTTCTGTTTTTTGATTTATAGCCTCGTATTTACGGTCAATTGCTGCTAAAATTGATTCTGATTGATCGGTATTGTTCATTATTTTTTAGTTTTGAAAGCTCCTTTCAAGCCTTTATATGCATCTAAATCTGCTTTGATGGAACCTACCGCAAGACTAGCTTTTACCCTAAGTGGTAATTTATTATCATCGTCTGAAATCCAAACGGTAACACTTTCTTGCTCTTTAAAAACACGGCCAGATTGCACAAGCGGTCTAAAAATCATGGCAGGCACGACGCCAAATTTAGTATTTATATTTTCTCGACCAATGAACTTTAGCCTGAATTTAGTAGTTTCGTCATCAAAAAACATATCGATTGCGATAGACTCGCCTACATTTAACTTATCAATATTAGGATGATTCCTTAAATAATAAAAGGTAGATAAAATGTCCTGTGTGTTTTTGGGAATGCTAAAGGTTTTTTCAGTCTTATTTTTATAGTCTTTAACCGTAACCTTGTTAGCGGTTTGATTGATAAAACCCTCTTGGTTTTTAGTGTAACCACCCTCGTTTATTTTTCGAACAAATTGGTACGGATTGCGAGTTTCTTTGTCAATATAGGTTTCATATAAGTCATCGACTTTAAAGAAAAAGCGAGACATTCCTACCGTATACCCTTTACCTATAATATGATGTGTTTTTTTGGAGTTGAGCGTAGCATCTTTTACTTCGAGTGTAGCATATCCGGCATTTACAAATCCGTAATGGATTCTTAATTTAAACCATTCACCAGTGGTGTAGGCATCTTCTTGAGGCGTATCAAAACTTAAAGACAGTAGCAGTACAAAGATTAGTATTAGTTTTTTCATTACTTGATGTATCGTTTAGAACTGCTTGTGCAAATTTTATTCCAAATATATCAAAACAAAAAAACTCAGCCAATAAAGACTGAGTTTTTATGCTATTAACTAACCAAAAAACTATAAACTATGAAATTTATATCAACTCGGAAGGAAACCACCCCTTCCGTTTTGCGAGTGCAAAGGTAGCTAACAAATCCAGTTATATTGGCTAAAAATAAAGTTTAACACATCATCAATAAAGAATAGTGTTTAAAGTTGCTTATTTTTTTGTATAATGTAAAAAAAAGTAACTTTTATAGCGTTCCTCGCAATTGCTGTTCGCGTTCAATTGACTCAAAAAGGGCTTTAAAATTACCTGCACCGAAGCCTTTTGCTCCCATTCGCTGAATTATTTCAAAAAATAAGGTTGGTCTGTCCTGAACTGGTTTGGTGAAAATTTGCAACAAATACCCATCTTCATCGGCATCAACCATGATGGCTAATTTTTCGATTTCATTGATGTCTTCTTTCATCATTCCCATGTGAGCACCCAAACGCTCTGGAATTGCTTCATAATAGGTATGAGGCGGCGCTGATAAAAACTCAACACCTCTTGCTTTTAATTGGCTTACGGTTTTAATGATATCATCTGTAGCAATAGCGATGTGCTGAATTCCTGGCCCTCCGTAAAAATCTAAGTATTCTTCAATTTGAGATTTCTTTTTACCTTCGGCTGGTTCGTTGATTGGGAATTTAATACGTCCGTTTCCGTTAGACATTACTTTACTCATCAAGGCTGAATATTCGGTATTGATTTGCTTGTCATCAAAAGAAAGGAAGTTCACAAATCCCATTACTTCTTCGTAGAATTTTACCCAAGTATTCATTTCGTTCCAACCTACATTTCCTACCATGTGATCAATGTATTTTAAACCAGTTGGCTCTGGGTTATAATCCGATTTCCACTCTTTGTAACCTGGTAAAAATACACCGTTGTAGTTTTTACGCTCTACAAAAATATGCACGGTTTCGCCGTAAGTGTAAATACCAGAACGTACTACTTGACCAAACTCATCTTCTTCTACAGTTGGTTCCATAAAAGAGCGTGCACCACGTTTCATTGTTTCTTGGTAAGCACTTGTTGCATCTTCAACCCAAAGCGCTGCTACTTTTACACCATCGCCATGTTTTTTTAAATGATCATGCAAAGGTGAATCCTGCGTTAATGGCGTAGTTAACACAATACGGATTTTATCTTGTTTTAAAACGTAAGATGTTCTGTCTTTTACTCCTGTTTCAAGACCGGCGTAAGCCAATGATTGGTAGCCAAATGCTGTTTTGTAATAATGTGCCGATTGCTTCGCGTTACCTACATAAAACTCTACATAATCGGTTCCTAAAAGTGGCAAGAAATCTTGCGCTCCTTCGAATATTTTTTCTAGTCCGTACTCTACTGATTTTACTTCTTTTGACATGGTATATTTGTTATTAAATTCTTTTTTAGACGGGAATCTCATAAAAGAATTGATTTGTGATTTTATTAAAATGGTTTTGAATGCTGTATTCCTAGCCCTGATGGGAGCGGCATCCTTTTTCTGGCTTCTTTAGCCAGGAAAAGATATAGCGTACAGCAGGAAATAGCTCCTGAAATCCAAGGTAAAAACTTATTTATTCAACCCAAGATTTGTAGTATTGACCATCGTCAAGACCCATGGCCTCCTCTGTAACCATCAGCGGTCGGAAAGTATCAACCATTACGGCTAATTCTTCGGTTCCAGTGTGACCAATACTGCGCTCCATTGCTCCTGGTGCAGGACCATGCGGAATACCTTTTGGGTGCAACGTGATATGACCTTGCTCGATGTTGTTGCGCGACATAAAATCGCCATCAACGTAGTACAAAACCTCATCGCTATCAATATTACTGTGATTGTATGGTGCTGGAATTGATTTTGGGTGGTAATCGTACAAACGCGGTACAAATGAGCACACTACAAAAGTACTGGTCTCGAAGGTTTGGTGCACTGGTGGCGGTTGGTGCACGCGGCCTGTAATAGGCTCAAAATTATGAATACTGAAACCGTATGGAAAATTGTAACCATCCCAACCAACTACATCAAAAGGATGTGTAGCATAAACAACTTCATGCAGCATGCCCTCTTTTTTGATTTTGATTAAGAAATCGCCTTTTTCATCATGCGTTTCTAATTCGTTTGGCAAAATAAAATCACGCTCACAAAATGGTGAGTGCTCTAGGTGTTGACCCGATTCGTTTTTATAGCGCTTTGGGGTATAAAACGGAGCAAATGATTCTACGTAAAACAAGCGATTATCCTCTGTATCAAATTCGATTTGATAGATGATTCCACGCGGGATAATCAAATAATCACCATACTCAAAAGGAATATTGCCTAGCATGGTACGCAATTTTCCTTTTCCTTTATGGATGAAAATCAGTTCATCAGCATCGGCATTTTTATAAAAATACTGTGTGAGTGATTTGCGCGGAGCTGCTAGGCCGATGGTACAATCCTTATTGACCAATAAGGCTTTGCGACTATCCAAAAAATCGTCTTCTGGTTTTAGTTCAAAACCTTTTAAAAGTAATGATTTAATGTTTTTACCGATGGCAATTTTTGGCTCTACTGAATACGAATTTAAAATTTCTTTTACCTGTGTAGGCCTGTGAACGTGGTAAGATAAGGACGAGTGTCCATGAAAACCCTCTGTTCCAAATAGCTGTTCGTAATAAAAACCACCGTTTGGTTTTTCGAACTGTGTGTGTCTTTTTTGAGGGAAAGTCCCTAATTTATGGTATAAAGGCATAATTTTTTGTTTTAAAAGTGCAACTAGATCAAGCTGAGAGGCTTTTCATTTTGTTATTCTAAATCAAAAAACAGTGCGCTACTCAGGATTTCTCTTGATTAAGAATTGTAGATACTCTAATAAACCTGTCCAATTTGTTTTCATTATCACAAATATCGTAATTATTTTGAAACTAAATTAAATTTAAAACAAAAAGCCTATACTGAACCAAGTAAATCCTTTGGGCAATTCAGGAGACCAAGTGTATTTCACTTCTATTGGCCCGATAATGGTTTCTAGTCCATAACCAACTGCGTATCCTGAATATTTAGGAAGAGATACCCAGTTAGTCGATTCAAAAATTCGGTCTCCAATATTAGCAAAATTAGCTGAGAAATTGACATGGTTCTTTTTCAAGAATTCATAGTCAAAAGTTCCCGTAGATTTAATGTAGCTATTACCCACCACACTCAAATAATCATAGCCGTATAAAAATTTAAAATTGTTGACGGTGCTAAAGCCGTAGCCACCCAAAATAAAATTAAAAAATGAAATGCTTTGTTTACCAAACGAAAAACCAGCATCTGTCTCGAACTTAAAAGTGGTTTTATTGAAAACCGGTGTCACAATGGAAAAATCACCCTTGGCAATGGAGAATGGTTGAAAATTCCCAGTGTAGTTGGAAGACGCGAAATACGTTTGTACATCACCCGAAAAAAACCAGCCTTTTTTAGGGAAATACTTATTATCGTATGAGTCGTATTTTAAGTAACCAAACAAACTGGTGTAAGTGCTGTTATCAACTATTGGATCAACATTCGCTAAAGTTTCGGATTTGATTTTTAGGTATTGCAATTCAAGACCGCCACCAATCAAGAACTTTTGAACAAATAACGACTGAAAATACAGTTGATTAATCAAATCAGAGTAATTAACATTTACCGTATTTATATTAGGATTAGAGCTAGCAATAGGACTAATTGCAGCGGCTACATTGCGACTGAATTGTGTAAAAGTAGACTTAAAACCCAAACTTAAATTGAAGCCATTTTCGATGTAATAATCGAAGTTATACCTGATGTTGTCTCCTAAAATCACATCAAGCGAGGCTACATCATTTTTTAAAAGCGCTTTTTTACGAGTTAAGTTGACCAAAACACCACTCTTAAATAAATTATCATAGTGCAGTCCAAATTTCAAATAGGTCTTGGTTGGATTTTCTTTGAGACTTAAGTTTAAGTTTACTTTATCGCCAACATTGTCTAACGAATACGAGATACCGCTAAAATTTTGTGTCGCATTGATGTTGTTAATACCGCGAAGCAAACCGTCATAGCTAATTTTTGAATTGGGTTTAAAACGAAGTTTACTGCTTACATACTCTTTGGTATAATTTGTCAATTTGCCGTAATTGATTGACCCAATTTGCAGACTATCCGTAAGCACGTTCAACTTGGGTTTGTGATACACTTGACTTGAAGCTACTAATTTTTTTATTTGCTCATAGACCCCAAAAGCAGCTTCTTCGCCTTTACGAATAATTTCTTTTCCTTTATCAAATGATACTACGCCGTATTGCGAAATATCGGGTTTGATGTAGACATCTGTATTGGCGATGTTTTTTTTCATGCGATCAATAGATTGCAAACTTGTAATTTGCACTAAGATTTTCGTGGCATCTTTGAGCTGAGTTCGATCGAGTAAACCGTCTTGCACATCAACACCAATGATAATGTCGGCGCCCATTTTTCGAACTTCTTCAATTGGATAATTATTGACAACTCCACCATCAATTAAAATTTTTCCACCAATTTCAACAGGAGAAAACAACGAAGGAAAAGCTGAACTCGCAATCATGGCTTGCGCCAAATTGCCTTTGTTTAGTAATACCTCGTCACCGGTTTCAATATTGGTTGCAATACATATAAATGGTGTAGGTAATTGATTAAAATCGCGAATGTGTCTAACATTACGCGTAATGCGACTTAGTAAATTGTAATTGTACATTCCCTTTGACAAAGCCTCAGGAATTCCGATTTTGAGTTTATTAAAAGGCAAAATAAGCGGATACAACTCGTCATTCCTGCGTTCGTAAAAGTTTTTTGAAGAACGAGGAATAAAATCATTAATCAACTCATTAAAATTAGTGGTTTGGAAAATCGAATCGATTTGTGCCGCGTTATAACCCGAAGCATACAAACCTCCGATAACAGCGCCCATACTAGTTCCGCCAATGTAATCGACTTTTACGCCTGCTTCTTCTAACACTTTTAAAACTCCGATGTGCGCAAAACCTTTGGCGCCGCCGCCACTCAATACCAAGCCAATTTTAGGTTTTTTATTTTGTGCAAACGTGTTTGTGTTCCCGATAAAAAATGAGAACAATAGCAGCAGTAAAGTACTAGACCACGCAAAGCCCCAGATAGCAGTGTAAAGCCGCGACGACAAAAAAGCTATTTTTTCTTGCAGAGCAAGAGCGACGGTAGAAGCTCCTTGGTTTGCAGTAGAAAAAAAGCTTTTTTGCGGAGCGCTTGAAACGAATAGCTGGAATAGGCTCATAAGGAAACTACTTTGTGTTGTTGTAAAAGTCGGTAATTTTTTTGGCTTTTGATACTCCTACAACCTCAGAAATTTCTTTTTCGGTAGCCAATTTTAATCTTTTTACACTTTTAAAATGTTGTATCAGTGTGAGCATGGTTTTTTCGCCAATGCCGGGAATACTTTCTATGGACGAATTTAGAGCGGCTTTGCTTCGCTTATCGCGATGGTGCGTGATTCCAAAACGGTGCGCCTCGTTGCGAAGTTGTTGAATAACTTTGAGCGTTTCAGACTTTTTATCAAGGTATAAAGGCACTGAATCGCCAGGATAAAACAATTCTTCGAGTCTTTTTGCAATGCCGATGATGGCGATTTTGCCACGTAAACCAAGATCATCAATACTTTTTAGTGCTGATGACAACTGCCCTTTTCCACCATCAATAATAATTAGGTTGGGCAAAGGTTGGTTTTCATCCAAAAGGCGTTTATAGCGTCGGTACACCACTTCTTCCATAGAGGCAAAGTCGTTGGGACCTTCGACGGTTTTGATATTAAAATGGCGGTAATCCTTTTTGCTGGGTTTTCCGTCTTTAAACACCACGCAAGCAGATACCGGATTGGTTCCTTGAATGTTGGAGTTATCAAAACACTCAATATGTCTAGGCTCTACCGGCAGGCGTAAATCTTTTTGCATTTGCGCCATGATGCGATTGGTATGCCTGTCTGGATCTACAATTTGCAGTTGTTTTAGTTGCTCTATGCGGTAAAATTTAGCGTTTCTAATTGACAAATCCAGAATTTGCTTTTTATCGCCCAATTGTGGCACTGTGATTTTTATATTTTCACCAAGATCTACGGGGAACGGCACAATTATTTCGCGAGACAACAACTGGAAACGCTCTCTTAATTCGATGATAGCCAATTCGAGTAATTCTTCGTCGGTTTCGTCTAATTTCTTTTTAATCTCCATTGTGTGGGAGCGAATGATGGAACCATGCGAAATTTGTAAAAAATTGACAAAAGCCGCCGCCTCATCAGATACGATAGAAAAAACATCAATGTTGGTAATTTTGGGGTTTACCACGGTAGAGCGCGATTGGTAGTTCTCAAGAATTTCAATTTTTTCTTTGATTTTTTGAGCCTCTTCAAAGTGCATTTCGGCGGCGAGATTGGTCATGACGCGTTTAAAATCTTTCATGCTTTCTTTGAAATTTCCTTTTAAAATTTCGCGAATTGCATCTACTTGTTTTTGGTAATTCTCTATGGTTTCATACCCTTCACATGGCCCCATGCAATTGCCAATATGATACTCTAAACACACTTTAAATTTGCCGCTGTCGATGTTGCTTTTGTTCAAATCGTAATTGCAGGTACGCAATGGATAAAGTTCTTTTATCAATTCTAAAATGGTCGAAACTGTTTTGAAACTGGTGTAAGGACCAAAATATTCCGAGCCATCTTTCACCATTCTTCTAGTGGCAAATATGCGTGAAAAAGGTTCTTTTTTGATGCACAACCAAGGATAACTTTTATCATCGCGCAGCAATACGTTATAGCGCGGTTGCAAGGTTTTGATCAGATTATTTTCTAACAACAAAGCATCAGTCTCAGTAGGAACCACAATGTGTTTGATGGTTACAATTTTCTTAACCAGCACATTTGTTTTGGCCGCATCGTGTACTTTATTAAAATACGATGAAACACGTTTTTTAAGATTCTTAGCTTTACCAACGTATAAAATTTTACCTTCCTTGTCGTAATATTGGTATACACCAGGATTGTCGGGCAAGGTTTGTATTTGAAGGGCTAAAGCAGGTGGAGTCATGTAACAAATTTATTCTTCAAAATTACGAAATAGAAATCATTGTAGTTTATTTACATGCCTCAAAATAATTCAAATAAAATGCGAGCTTAACTTATTATTATCCTTATTTTTATCTTTTCAAGAATTTGTATAAACAATGAATACACGCTCTATTACCCTTTTTGGCGAAAGTATTGCTCCCGGAGAAAACAAAACGATCAACGTTGAGATTGCGCGCCTACATACCACGACCAAACTCAATATACCTATTATTGTTCGCCGCTCTAAAATACCAGGTCCCGTAGTACTATTTTCAGCAGGAATTCATGGGGACGAAATTAACGGGGTTGAAATTGTGCGTCAACTGATTCACAAAAAAATAAACAAACCCAAGATAGGAACCATTATTTGTATTCCCGTAATCAATGTTTATGGTTTTGTGAATAAATCTCGTGAATTTCCGGATGGGCGCGACCTGAATCGGGTTTTTCCTGGAAGCAAATCAGGATCACTGGCCAGTCGTTTTGCATATCATATTCTAAAGGAGATTTTACCTATTGTTGAGTATGCCGTAGATTTTCATGCCGGTGGTGCTAGTAGGTTTAACGCTCCGCAAATTCGTATTGCACCCAACAATCCAGAGCTAAAAGTTCTTGCCGATGTTTTTGACGCACCCTTTACTTTATATTCCCGAAATATAACCGGATCGTTTAGAAGTTCGAGTGATAAAATGAATGTAAAAATGTTGCTTTTTGAAGGCGGAAAATCTCTAGACATTAACAAAAGCATAGCCACAGAAGGCGTGAATGGTGCTATTCGCCTTTTGCATTATTTGAATATGTTAAATCCAAAACACCGCGTGACCCCACAAAAATCGCCTAGCATTTACATTGACAAATCAGGATGGATTAGAGCTAAATGTTCTGGTCTATTACAAGATTTTGATACCGTGGGTACTTTTGTAAAAAAAGGAACTGTTTTAGCAACCATCACTGACCCTTATGGAAAATTTGAACGCGAAGTAAAAGCACCTAACGACGGCTACATCATCAATGCCAACCACGCACCCATTGTGTACGAAGGTGATGCTATTTACCACTTATCCAATGTGGTTGCTGGTGAAGAAGACGAATAAAACACAACAATGAACAAAACTACCTTACGAAAAAAATATAAAGAACTCAGAAAACAACTTTCAGAGGAACAACTGGAAGAAATGAGTCTTGGTATTGCCAACAAAGTATTGCAATTACCCATTTGGGAATGCACTTACTTTCATGTTTTTTTGCCTATTGTAGAGCAAAACGAAGTGAATACCGAATTTATTTTACACGCATTAGCGGGCAAAGACAAGGAAATCATTATTTCTAAAGCTGATTTTGAAACGCGCACGATGACGCATTTTCTGCTGACTGACAATACCAAAATTAAGAAAAACGAATACAATATTCCGGAACCTGTTGACGGAATTGAAGTTCCTTCCCATAAAATTGATATAGTTTTTGTTCCCCTTTTAGCTTACGACAAAAAAGGAAATCGTGTGGGATACGGAAAAGGCTTTTACGATAAATTCCTAGCGGAATGTAAACCCGATGTAATCAAAATCGGATTGTCGTTTTTTGAACCGGAGGAAATTATTGCAGATGTTTTTGAAGCCGACGTACAACTCAACTATTGTGTGACTCCGAATAGTATTCACTCATTTTAATTTTCAATCATTACTCTAGCAAAAGGTAAGATTCAAGATTTGTCGAAAGTGTTATGCTCTTGGACAAAATATAAACTAATAAAAAAGACCTGTTCAAATTATGAACAGGTCTTTTTTTATGGTTTGAACAGCTTTAGTTCTAGCTGTTTTGAAATGCTTTTTTATTGAAGAAAATCAAGATTCCCACTCCTGTTGAAATGGCCATGTCAGCTACGTTAAAAATAGCATTGAAAAAAGTAAATTCTTTACCTCCCCAAATTGGCAACCAACTAGGTAAATTACCATGCCAAATCGGAAAATAAAACATATCAACTACTTTACCGTGAAACCAAGTTCCGTAAGGTTGATCAGAAAATGCCGTAGCCAATTGTTGATGACTGTCGTTGAAGACCACGCCGTAAAACACAGAATCTAAAATATTTCCAAATGCTCCTACCAAAATTAAAGCAATAGCAACAACTAAATAGTTAGAACTTTTTTTCTTAATCGAATCCCACAACCAATATCCAATTCCAACAACAGCTCCAATTCTAAAAAGAGTCAAAAATAATTTTCCGTACGCACCTGGAATTCGAACACCCCACGCCATACCTTCATTTTCGATGAAAAGTATTTTAAACCATGAAAACACTTCTACTTCTTGACCTAATAGAAAATTGGTTTTGATATAAATTTTTGAAGCTTGATCAACTAGCAACAAGATAAAAATAAGTAAATAGGCTCTTTGTAATGACATTTTAAAAGTTTTATGCTGCCAAAAATAGGCAAAATCTAAAAATTAAATTCCAAATTCCAATAATTGATACAATTAGTGTTGGAATTTGGAATTAATAGTTTGTATTTCGTTTCGAACTAGCGCTGTAAATTTTTTGCTTCGATACTCATTGTAGCATGAGGAACAATCATCAATCGTTCTTTGCTGATCAATTTTCCAGTTACTTTACATACACCGTATGTTTTGTTCTCAACACGGAAAAGTGCATTTTTAAGGTCACGAATAAATTTCTCTTGGCGAATAGCCAATTGAGAATTGGCTTCTTTTGACATGGTTTCACTGCCTTCTTCAAAAGCTTTGAATGTAGGTGAAGTATCATCAGTACCGTTATTCAAATCGTTCATATAAGCACTTTTAATCAAATCCAAATCGTATTGCGCTTTCTCAATTTTTTTTAGAATCAAATCTTTGAACTCTGCTAAATCAGCGTCAGAGTATCGTGTTGCTTCATCTACCATGGTTTTTTTTTATTTAGTAATTACTATTTTGGTTGTTATTTCGTCAAATTCAATAGCAGTTCCATTTTCCAAATTATCTTCAAAAAGAAGCACTTCAGTCAATGTCTCTGATTTTATGTATGCTTCATTATTTTGTACCGCTTCTTGCAAAGTTGTTTCTGTTTGCAAATAGACTTTAATTTTATCTGTAACTTCAAATCCAGAATCTTTACGAATGTTTTGAATTCTGTTTACCAACTCTCTCGCAATTCCTTCTTGCTTCAATTCTGGCGATATCGTGATGTCAAGCGCCACCGTAATTCCGTTCGCATTTGCAACCAACCAGCCTTCGATATCTTGCGAAGTAATCTCCACATCTTCTAAGGTTAAAGTTACGGTATTTCCTGCAATTACAATATCTAGACTTCCTTCTCTATCCAATTGTGCAATTTGCTCTTTCGAAAACCCTTGTATCTCTTTGGAAATCAATCCCATATCTTTTCCAAAACGCGGTCCGAGCGCCTTGAAATTTGGTTTAATTTGCTTTACCAAAACTCCAGAAGCATCATCCAAAAGCACAATTTCTTTTACGTTTACCTCTGCTTTTATCAGGTCAGAAACCGCTTCGATTTCGGCTCTTTGTGCCTCGTCAAGTACCGGAATCATTACCTTTTGCAATGGTTGGCGCACTTTAATCATTTCCTTTTTACGGAGTGATAATACCAATGATGAAATGGTTTGTGCTTTCTCCATTTTGCTCTCCAACGATTTATTAACATAGTTGTCAACCGCTACCGGGAACTCCGCCAAATGTACACTGTCAAACTTTTCTGTCTGTGTTGCTTGTGTTAAATCTCTGTAAAGTTTGTCCATAAAGAACGGTGCAATTGGTGCACTTAACTTACTTACGGCCAACAAACAGCTGTATAATGTTTGGTACGCAGCAATTTTATCTTGCGCATACTCGCCTTTCCAAAAACGTCTTCTGCACAAACGAACGTACCAGTTACTCAGGTTTTCTTGAACAAATTCAGATATGGCTCGCGCTGCTTTTGTAGGCTCATAATCGGCATAAAAACCATCTACTTCTTTTATCAAAGTATTCAGTTCAGAAATGATCCATTGGTCAATTTCTGGTCTTTCTTGTACTGGAATCTCCGCTTCTTCAAAAGTAAATCCATCGATATTAGCATACAAACTAAAGAAAGAATACGTATTGTATAAAGTCCCGAAGAATTTTCTACGCACCTCAGCAATTCCTTCAAGGTCAAATTTCAAGTTATCCCAAGGGTTAGCATTTGAAATCATGTACCAACGTGTAGCATCAGGTCCGTACTCTTTTAAAGTATCAAAAGGATCTGCAGCATTGCCCAAACGTTTGGACATTTTTTGTCCGTTTTTGTCTAAAACCAGTCCGTTTGAAACGACATTTTTATAGGCCACTTTATCAAAAACCAAAGTCCCAATAGCGTGTAAGGTATAAAACCATCCGCGGGTTTGATCGACACCTTCAGCAATAAAATCAGCAGGGAAATCTTGGTTTTGATCTATTTTTTCTTTGTTTTCAAAAGGATAATGCCATTGTGCATACGGCATAGAACCTGAATCGAACCAAACATCAATTAAGTCGGTTTCGCGTGTCATTGGTTTACCCGATGCCGAAACCAAAGTGATTTCATCGACTACATTTTTATGCAAATCAATTAAATCGTAATTTTCTTCGCTCATGTTTCCGATTTCAAAACCTTTAAAAGGATTTTCTTTTTGGAAACCAGCTGCGATTGATTTTTCTATTTCGTTATACAGTTCTTCAACCGAACCAATTAAAATTTCCTCTTGCTTATCATCAGTTCTCCAAATTGGCAATGGAATTCCCCAATATCTAGAACGTGATAAATTCCAGTCGTTAGCGTTTTTCAACCAGTTTCCAAAACGACCTTCACCAGTTGCTTTCGGCTTCCAGTTAATGGTTTCGTTCAGGTCAAACATTCTGTCTTTAACCTCTGATATTTTGATGAACCAAGAATCTAAAGGATAGTACAAAATAGGTTTGTCAGTTCTCCAACAATGTGGGTAACTGTGGACGTATTTCTCTACTTTAAACGCTTTGTTTTCTTCCTTTAATTGAATTGCAATTTCAACATCAACCGAACGCTCCGGAGCTTCGCCTTCGTTGTAGTATTCGTTTTTCACATATTTGCCAGAAAGTGCGCCAAGACCTTGTACAAAACGTCCTTGCAAATCTACCAATGGAACCGGAATTCCGTTTTCGTCTAGAACCAACATTGGCGGAATTTCAGGTGAAGCCTCTTTGGCTACCTTAGCATCATCTGCACCAAAAGTTGGAGAGGTATGTACAATTCCTGTACCATCTTCGGTAGTAACAAAATCACCTGTAATTACTCTAAAAGCATTTTCAGGGTTTTGGTACGGCAATACCAATTCCATTAATTGTTCGTATTCAATGTTAACTAAATCGGCACCTTTACAAGCTGCGGTAACAAAAAATGGTATTTTTTTATCTTCTTCTTTGTAATTCAATAATTCGCTTACTTCAGTTACCTCAGTAAATTTTCCAGCAAATTGTTTTGCCACCAATGCCTTTGCTAAAATTACATTGACAGGTTTAAATGTATATTGATTGTAGGTACTCACTAAAACATAGTCAATTTTTGGCCCTACGGTAAGTGCAGTGTTACTTGGCAAAGTCCAAGGTGTGGTGGTCCAAGCCAAAAAGAAAGTATCCTCGAAAATATGACCTATCTCAAAAATACGTTGCAATTGAGGCAAGTTGTCCTCTTTTACTTTGAATTGTGCTACCACAGTAGTATCCGTCACATCACGGTAACTTCCAGGTTGGTTTACCTCATGCGATGACAATCCTGTTCCCGCTTTTGGCGAATACGGCTGAATAGTGTAGCCTTTGTACATCAAATCCTTGTTGTAGATTTGTTTTAAAATCCACCAAACGGTTTCCATGTACTTGGATTTGTAGGTTACATATGGATCTTCCATATCAACCCAGTAACCCATTTTTTCGGTCAAATCGTTCCACACATCCGTGTAGCGCATAACTGTTTTTTTACACGCTTCGTTGTATTCTTCGATCGAAATGGTTTTCCCGATATCTTCTTTGGTAATTCCGAGTTCTTTTTCGGTTCCAAGTTCAACAGGTAAACCGTGCGTATCCCAGCCGGCTTTACGCTTTACTTGGAACCCTTTTTGAGTTTTATAACGGCAAAAAATATCTTTAATGGCGCGTGCCATTACGTGATGAATTCCTGGTAATCCGTTTGCTGATGGCGGTCCTTCAAAAAACACGAATGGTTGATTGCCTTCGCGCGTAGAAACGCTCTTTTCAAATATATTTTCTTTTTTCCAAAAATCAAGTACTTCTGATGCTACTGTTGGTAAGTCAAGTCCTTTGTATTCAGTAAATTTTGTGCTCATTTTATCCTTTTCTTTAATCGAAATGCGAAAGTAGTAAATTAAAGTTGAAAGTTGAAAGGCGTAGGTCGAAAGTTACACGCTGGGACAAAACTGAATCTCAACTGCACTCGATTTGACAAACTAGAATACAAGTTTAAGTTGGTTCATTGTCAGTTCGAGCGCAGTCGAGAACAAAAGCGCAATCTCGACTGCGCTCGATTGGACAAAGTAGCTAATACTTATAGGTACGGATTGCAAATCATCTCTATCGGATTTGATAATTTATCTTGACATCCCCGATTTTTTTTCATTTAACAATGCTTTGGAGAGGTTTAATAATCTTTGTTCATTTAGTAAATTTCTCTTTTCTAATTCATTTACTTTTTTCTCAATTTCTTTAGTGTTTTTATCACTTGAATAAACTGTAAACATAGTAATTGAACCTAAAATAATGGTAAAAATAATTGAAGTAAGGTTACTGTACAGAGTAGTATTTAAAATTTTACCATCATTTATTAAAGAAAATGAAGTGTATAACTCAATTCCGTCATCTGAAACCCAGCATTTCGGATTTTCAACATCTTCACCGTTTTTAGTAAAGTATACTAATTTTTTGTAGAATAAATAATCAGATACGGTATACACATCACTAAATCTTTCGCCTATTCTTGTAGAAATTTCTTTTAATGGAAATGTAAAATCTTTAGTTTGGTTTAAACCTCCATTTTTCATTCTTTCTTTTGATAGAAATTCTAAAATTTTATGTTTGATTCTATGCGACTTTGGAATTAAAAATTTCATAATTATAGGTTCTTTTCGGTTCTTTAAACTTAGCTATCACATCTAGGAACAATAAAAATTTATTATTGAAAATGCGTAAACTTTCGGATTTTCGCTATTACCTCAAACATAAAAAGCTAACTAACCGATTATTAATTATTTTAGTTTATTATCTATCCAAGGTACCACCTAATTTAAAGTAGTTGGATATTCATCAGCTATTAAGTCTTCAATTGTTTTAATCCCTTCAGTAGAATTCATTTTTTCTAATAAAGCTAATGTTTCCCTATATTGCATTGCTTCAGGTAGAATTGTAAATTCGGCTTCAAATCCTAATTCGTCTATTTTTAGCTCAATTTCTTCTAAACTAACATTGAAAAATTCTTTTCTGTAGTTCAACATATTTACTTTTTTATTTGAAAATGCTTTATGAAGTTCATTTTCTAAAGTTCTCGCTTCGTCTGAATAAATCATAGCATGAACATCAAATTGAAATGGAACTGAAGCGTCTCCGAGTTCTTTGACCCTGTCTAGAGGTTCCAGTCTTCTTGTCATACCTATTTTGTAAACGTTTTCACCAAACGAACCAATATTTGAGATTATATAGACGTGTCCACGTTTTGTTTGTTGAGCCATTGACATTGCGCGTTCTTTCTTTTCTTGTGCCAATAATAATTCTTGTTCAAGAATTAAAATTTTGTTGTTAAGTTCTTCTTGTAATACGCCTGTCGCTTTTTCTACTTCTTTTCTTGCTTTGAGTAAGGCTTTTTGATAAGTTTCCTCCTCTTTTTCCGCTTGTTTTTGAGCTTGTTCAAATTCACGTCTTGCTTTTTCTTCCTCTCGCAATTCTTCTTGAATAGCTCGCATTTCTTCTTTCTCTTTCTGACGTTTTACTTGGAACTCGTATTCAAGAGTGATTTCTTTTAATTTTAGTTCAAGAAATTCATAAGAAATACTAACAGAATAACCATCAGCAAGTTTATTCAAAGTTTCATATGATTTACGAATGCGTTCTTTCATCTGATTTACGTTATTCCATTTAACTTTAGCAAGTTGAGAATTACATTCACCATTGAAAGCACGAAGCACTAACTTTATATATTTTTTAGTAGTTGCTCTACCTTTTGCAACACTTCCATCTATTGTCCATTCTGTTCTACAAGTTGCAGCCGTTTCTGATTGAATCATCAATTTTTGTTGTTCAATAATCCTATTTTGCTCATTTCTATAATCTTCTGACTTGTCAAAATCGTAAATAGGTTCATATATACCAAATTCAATTAAATCTAATTTTGATTCGTATAAACTTACATCTTTTCGAAGTCGAGTATAAGTTTCAAGAGAATTTTGATATTTCTGATTTAATTCGTCAAAATCTTTTTGCAAATAATTTATCGATTGTTTTTTGTTATCAATAGTTGAATTTAATTCAATTTCTTTGTGTGAAATAACTTTATTAAGCTCTTTTTCTTTGTCCGAAATTTCAATTATTTTGTTCTGGATTAGTAATTCTAATTCTTTCTTTTTATTATCAACTTCATTTTGAATATCAGTAATAGATTTATACTTTTCAAGTCTTTCTTGAAGAGTTCTTATTTCTTCAAATTCTTTCTTTTTTAGAAAATCGAATAATCCCATAATTAAAAGTTTACGATAAGGTTTTTATTTCACTTCATTTTTTGCACAATTTTGGTCGCAATATCTCCTGCAAATAAACACAACCCAATTTTAAATATATACCCAAAACAAGTTGCCCAATCTTCCAAACAGCAGCATTAATTTCAGCTAATATATAAATAAATCTTACAAAAATTGCACTTACGTGTCAATTATCGTGAGGTTTCGCGTGAAGGATGGAAGCGGCATCCTTTTATGGAGTTTACGGAATAAAAGATACAGCGGACAGCCTGACCCGGAGTTTTCACGCAGGGGCACGCCCAATATTTTAGGAGAAAACCTCTATTAAAACATCGAGTGATTTGGGTTTTCTGAATCCGTGGAGGTGGATGCTGTAATAATCAATCAAGATGCGGAGTAATATTTGGCGCTCGATGACATGAAAGACTTTTTCCCCGACGTTTCGGGAGTTATCGAATTTTAAATCAAGTAGTTTTTTGAACAAATTGGTTTCGTGCTCCGTGAGTGAACTCATGGCGTGAAAGGGTGTGAAGATGCCTTCGTTCATTTCGAAAAAAGCCATATCAACATCTGAAGTATCTGGGTAAAAACCCAGGTATTTAGTGGTTTCTAGTAATAAAATTAAATGGAAATTAGCTATTTCATCGTGGTTGTCTAGCCAGTGCAAGGCTGTTTCTAAAAATGTAAAAAGGGCTTCGTTTTCTTCCTCTTCATGAATGGAATGGTGCAGCATCTCGGAAATAAACATGGCCATCGTGCTCTTGTAAATATCGGAATGTATGGAGTGAAATGCCGTGCCGATTTTTATCTCTTTGAAATTTTCTAAAGTGCCTTTGTTTTTATGAACAGCCTCTATTTCGAGTATCGTCAAGGGTTGAAAATAAGCGATTTTTTGATTGGCTTTTCGACTCGAAAAAGCATCACGCACAAAGTAGGATTTGAGTCCATGCGAAAGTGTAAAACATTTTACGATCAAGCTTTTTTCTTGAAATTTTAAAGAGGAAAGCACGATAGCTCTGGTTTTGACTTGCACGGTTTTAGATTAAAGATTTAAAAATTGAAAAATTTAAAGATTTAAAGATTGAAGGATTTGAAGATTGAAAGATTAAAAGATTGCAGGATTTAATTTTAGCGTCGAATTATCTAATGATCATTACTTTTTTCACTTTGGTTTCGGCTCCGTCTGGTGCTGCAATAAAGATTAAATATACACCTGAGGCTACTTTGTATTTCCCAAACGCAGTGGTATCCCACTCAATAGTACCGCCTTGTGCGATGGTTTCGTGTACCAAATTACCAGCCACATCAGTGATTTTTACCGAAGCGCGATCAATCAGTCCAGCTACTTTTACAGTACCGGTAAACTCAGGTCGCACTGGATTTGGGTACACGTAAGCATTACTCAAATCATCAGCCGCACCGGTAGCAGTGCCTTTGAACGAAATCATTCCTTTGCTTGTGGCTATAAATACTTCGCCCGTGGTAGCGTTGATACCAACATCGTTGATGGTATTGCTTGGTAGCGGCGAATTGTTAATAGTAAAATGGTACTTGGTTTCTTGACCATTGGGAGATACTAAAAACAAACCCGAATCGGCAGTGCCAATCCATTTATTATTGGCGCCATCAACGGCTATGGCTGTGATGAATTGCTCAAACAATAACTCTTGGGCCAAATTATCTTCTTCAATAATAATCGGATTGGCTTTGATTTGTTCCTCATCCTGAAAGGCAGCAAGGTTTGAAACAACTCGCAAACCCTTGGCAGTACCAATCCACAATTGATTGCGATTGTCAATAACTGCCGTTCGAACATTAGCAACCGGTAAATTGCCTGTATCTGCTCCGCTAGTAATTTTTTTAAATTTTAAAGGATTTTCGCTAAAGCCAATCACACCATCACCACTGGTAGGCAACCATTTTACACCGTTGCGATCAATAGCAATGTTTGCAAAATTATTTTCTTGCGGAGCTGACAAAATACTTCTCATATCAAAGCTTTGCCATTGTCCGTTGGGACGTAGTACTTTGATTCCGTTATTGATTCGGCTATTGGTTACCCATAAATTTCCGGTTTTATCAAATGCGGTTCCGTTGATTCGGATATCAATATAATTGGGTCCGCCAAAAGTAAGCGACTCCAAGCCGCTATTGGTTTGATTGAACAAAACGGTAGGGACTTCTTTTACTATTTTTAATAATCCCGAGAAAAACGAACTAGCATAAACCTCATCTTCATTGGCTGGATTTACGATAATTTTTGTCATGGATTGCGCTCCTAAAACTCGGTCGTAAGGAATGTTGTTCCATCCCTCTGAATTGTATTTACTTATTCCAAAACTATCTAATGGATAAGGATTATAATCAGCGGCATAATCGCCATAAACAGTCCACACCGAAGATGGTGTAACCTGCATTGAGAAAATATTATTTCGAGACGGACCAATAGGAGTTGTGTTTTCAAAATTTCCACCTGCCGTTATCAAAGTACGGTACAAACCATTTGCTGTGGTCCCGATATAAACTTGATTATTCAGCACCGTTGCACATGTAAAAGAACTCTGAATATCTGGAATTTGATTGCTATTAATTTGACGAATCATCACCATTTGACTGTTGTAAACACTTACTGAATTAGCAGTTGTAAACACTAAATACTCCGAAAGTGCACGCATATTGACAGCCGCAGCAGGAAGCTGTGCAAAAGATGTAAATGAAGTTGTTGCTGGATTGTATCTCTGAATATTTCCGGAAGACGAAACGGCATACAAATCAGCAGCAAACGCGGCAATTCCTAACCACGAACCTGAAGCTCTCGTTTGCCATTGTTGAAAGTCGTTTAAATTTGGATTGTTAATGGCAGCGCTGCGTATGCCTGCAGCGGTGGCTGCATAAATAAATCCGTTATGAACAGTGGTTTGATAAATTGCAATCTCGGCACCATTATCACCAATAAAATAAGTATCGCCAAACTGAAGCGTTGTTAAATTGAATTGAACAATCCCAAAATTACAGGCAACATAAACAATTCCTAGGTGTTCAAAAAAGTGATTTATTTTTTTGAGATTAGGAGCCAGTTGTTTGTTAATGATGTCTACTAGATTCAACTTGCTTCCATCGACTTCGTTCACTACAATTAATAAACCGTTTTCATAGCCAATTAAGGTTTTGTTCGCTGTTTTACTATAAAACAAAGCCGAAATCGTTTGACCCGAAAGACCGTCAATTGTGGTGGTCGTTTTTATTTCGTTACTAACTGCGTTTCTAGCAAATAAAGCATTCTCTGAAGCCGCAATTACTGCAGAATTCGTTTCGGTGATAGCATTGATTTGCGAGTACGAAAAATATCCCTGCCACGACAAGTTATTTTGAGCAAAAATAGCCCAGCTTATAAGGACGAAAAGAATGGTAAAAAATTGTTTTTTCATAAGTAACGCGCCTAAGGCTTACAAATATAAAACAAACGAAACTCTTATAATTTTGTTGCCAAAAAAAAATGCCTTTTATCGCAATGATAAAAGGCATTTTCGTACTAGGTTGTAACAATTTATACTACCCCTTGAGCAAGCATAGCATCGGCTACTTTTACAAATCCTGCAATGTTAGCCCCTTTTACGTAGTTCACATAACCGTCTGCGTCAGTCCCGTATTGTTTACATTGATTGTGAATACCAACCATGATTTCTTTTAATCTACTGTCAACTTCTTCACTTGTCCAGTTCAAACGAATAGAGTTTTGAGTCATCTCTAAACCAGATGCTGCTACACCACCAGCATTAGCTGCTTTTCCTGGAGCAAAAAGTACTTTTGCGTTCAAGAATTCTTTGATAGCCTCTAAAGTACATGGCATGTTTGCTGCTTCGGTAACGCAAATTACACCATTAGCAATCAATTTTTTAGCATCTTCTTCGTTCAATTCGTTTTGAGTAGCACAAGGAATAGCCACATCAACTTTTACTTCCCAAACACTTTTTCCTTTGTGGAATTCTGCATTTGGATATTTTTCAAGGTAAGCTTCGGCTCTGTTATCGCCTCTTGCTCTCATTTCAAGCATGAAGTCAATTTTATCTCCAGAAATTCCTTCTGCATCATAAATATATCCATCAGGACCAGAAATAGTAACTACTTTCCCTCCTAGATCATTTACTTTTAATGCTACACCCCAAGCTACGTTTCCGAAACCTGAAATAGAAACCGTTTTACCTGCGATATTTTGCCCAATAGTGTTCAACATTTGCTCTGCAAAATACACCACACCGTATCCTGTTGCTTCTGGTCTGATCAAAGATCCTCCGTAAGCCAATCCTTTACCAGTTAACACACCTGTAAACTCGTTGCGGATTCTTTTGTATTGACCAAATAAATAACCAATTTCTCTAGCCCCAACACCAATATCACCAGCTGGAACGTCTAATTGTGGTCCAATGTGTCTGCACAATTCTGTCATAAACGATTGGCAAAAACGCATTACTTCAGCATCTGATTTACCTTGTGGGTCAAAATCAGAACCTCCTTTACCACCACCCATTGGTAATGTTGTTAAACTATTTTTGAAAACTTGTTCGAAAGCCAAGAACTTTAAAACTGACAAGTTTACTGAATGATGAAAACGGATTCCTCCTTTATATGGTCCAATTGCAGAGTTCATTTGAATTCTGAAACCTCTGTTAACTTGAATTTCTCCTGAATCGTCAACCCATGGAACGCGAAAAATAATAGAACGTTCTGGTTCAGCAATTCTTAAAAGTAGGTTCTTACCATCGTATTTTTTTTGCTCTGCAATAAATGGAATTACAGTCTCTGCAAACTCCCTAACAGCTTGAATAAATTCAGGTTCATTTGGATTTTTGGCCTCTACTTGAGCCATAAAATCATTTATTTTTAGTAACATAGATTTAATGTGATTAATTAAGAAAACGATTTCGTTATAATTTACAAAGATACATCTTATAAAAATATCCAAACTTAGTTTTTTTATTTTATCTTCCGAATTATCTTTTTTTTAACCTTCTATAAAAATTTGCATTTAGTACTTCTCCATTTAATCCAAATCACTGCAACTTTCGTAACTAAATACTAAATTATCTGCTTTTTTTTAATTTTAAATTATTTTTAGAAATGAGCTATGTTTTTATATATTTGTCATGATTTGAAAATATCACTTCCTAATGATCAAAAAGCTGCTACCACTTCTAGGAATATTACTTGGATTTTCCGTAAATTCCAACGCACAATTTGGCGGATTTTCACACGAGGTGGGAGTTATTGCTGGTCCAGTTGCATTTCAATCTGACTACGGTGAGCGTTATGATTTTTCAACTAATGCAGGTAATACTGGAATTGGAATTGGACTTATACACTATCTCAATTTTTCATACAAAGCAGATTGTAATTGCTACACTCCTGAAACTTATTTTAACGATCACTTCAAATTAAGATCTGAATTATCGTTCAACAAAACCAACTTGAAGCATTTTGGTCAATATGTTGATCCAAGCATTACCTCACTCGGAGCACAGCAATTAAGAGCCATGGAAGGAAGTACTGCTGTGACAAATTTAGGAATGCAATTGGAGTTTTTCCCTTGGAGCATTCGTGATTTCTCTGCAAGAGATGGAAGTTTTGGTCCTTTTGTGAGTTTGGGTGGACAGTTTAGTTATTACAACGCCGAAGCATCGTCATCATTAGGAGCACTTGGAACACCACTCACTACTTTTCCAAAATACCTTACTCCATCTGAAGGAAGACCGTATGGTTTTTCTACAGAAAGTGGCACGGTTTGGTCGGTAGTTACCAGTGTGGGAACACGTTATAAACTGAGTCCATTGCGCGATTTAATGGTTGATTTGCGCTTTCAATATTACTTTTCAAATTGGGTAGATGGCTTAAATCCTAACCCAGCTATTTATAAAGAAAACAAAGCAAACGATTGGTTGGTTTGGTTCAACGTCGGATACATTTATTACTTAGATTAATTACACTTTGATTTAAAAAAAAAGAAACCTCAACACTCAACAGTATTGGGGTTTCTTTTTAGAATTAAGCGAGTGCTTGCTTTAAATCGTCGATTAAATCTTCAGCATCTTCAATACCAACGCTTAATCGCACTAAATCATCGGTGATTCCTATTTCTTTTCGTTTGTCTTCAGGGATAGATGCGTGTGTCATCAAAGCGGGATGATTCGCTAAAGATTCTACGCCACCAAGAGATTCAGCCAAAGTAAACACCTGCACTTTTTCAAGAAAGTCAATGGCATCCTCTTTTTTACCAGATACAAATGTAAAAGATACCATTCCGCCAAAACCGCTCATTTGTTTTTTGGCAATTTCATGAAACGGATGACTAGGCAATCCAGGATAGTAAACCGTTTTAATTTTTGGATGATTACTCAAAAACTCCACCACTTTAGCGCCATTTTCACAATGTCTTTGTACGCGTAAATGCAAAGTTTTAATTCCTCGAAGTACTAAAAAACTATCCATTGGCCCAAGTGTAGCGCCGGTTGCAAATTGTTGAAAATGCAACTGTGCTCCCAAAGCTTCGTCTTTTACGATTAAAGCTCCCGCAATTACATCTGAGTGCCCACCTAAATATTTTGTTGCTGAGTGCATTACAATATCAGCTCCTAAGTCTAATGGTTTTTGCAAATATGGCGTTGCAAAAGTATTATCAACAGCAAAAAGTATGTTGTGTTCCTTAGTTATTTTTGCAATTTCTTGAATATCAGCTAATTTCATCAAAGGGTTGGTAGGTGTTTCTACCCAAACCATTTTGGTGTTTTCATTGATTAACGACTTGAATTTATCCAAGTCATTCATATCTACAAAATGAAATTTTATTCCAGAATCCTTGTATACACGTGTGAACATGCGGTACGTTCCGCCGTACAAATCATCCATTGCAATGATTTCATCACCTGCTTTAAACGAACGCAACACACAATCTGTAGCTGCTAATCCTGACGAAAAAGCCAATCCACGAGTTCCGTTTTCGATACTTGCCAATGCGTTTTCAAGTGCTGAACGTGTAGGATTTGCGGCTCTACTATACTCATAATCTGGATTTAACGGCTGCCCCGGACTAGTTTGTACAAACGTAGAAGTTTGGTATACGGGCGGCATTACTGCTCCGGTGCTAGGATCATGGTGTTGCCCACCGTGAATTGCTTTAGTATTGAATTTCATATGTCTAAATTTATTATTTTTAAAATTGATATTTGATGCGACAAATTGAAAGTCCTGCTCATCTCCTATCGTTTGATTTTATTACCTAAAAGTTTCACAAATTTACCCTTTAATTTATACTTGGCAAGTCACAACTTGATACCTTTGTATTTAATTAACAATTGCCTCATGAAACCCTATTTCTTTTTTGCCGCGCTCTTGCTTTTATTAAGTGGTTGCACCAAGGACCTTCAATTTGTGACCGAAACGTATCAGAAAAAATCTAAAATTGCTTGTACAGAAAATTGCCCACAAATTGACATAAAAATCCCAGTAGCCAGCAACAAAGATGTGGTAGCTGATAGCATTAATAAAAAAGTATTTTCGGTTTTAAAAGAGATCGTTTATTTTGGCGAAAAACCATACGAAGCAACCACCTATGATGGATTAACAAAGGCTTTTATCGATTCGTATGAGGCATTGCAGAAAGATTTTCCAGGAGAAACAATGGGTTGGGAAGCTACTGTTTCGGGTAAACTAAAATACCAATCAGCAGCGGTGCTCAATATTGAAATTAATCATTACACCTATACAGGAGGCGCTCACGGCTACCAAGGATTGCGCTCTTTATTGTTTGACCCCACAACTGGAAAAGCTTTGACAAATGAAACAATATTTAATGATGTAGCTGGTTTTAAGGCTTTCGCCGAAAAAAAATTCAGAGCCAAGTACAAAATTCCGAGTTCAGCATCGATCAATTCAACTGGACTGATGTTTGAAGAAGATCAATTTGCGCTTCCGCAAACTATCTTATACACCGACAAAGGATTGCTCCTTTATTACAACTCTTACGAAGCCGCCTCTTACGCCGACGGACCGAAAGAATTACTCCTGCCTTACGACACTATTGACGAGTACTTGTCACTAAAATAAAATTCACTTAGAACCACTACTCGCACTAGCCCTGACAGCAGTGAAAATCCTGTGGGCCCAAAACCCTATTTTTTCTTGATAGAAAAGAGCGGCCGCAGGAAGCTCCTTTTATGCCTTAGAAAAAATGGTTTTGGACCCACAGATTGTAACGAATGGCAGGAAATAGCTCCTGAAATCCCGAATTATTTGCTTAAATAAATTTGCGAATCATGAGCATGCAACCTATGTGAAGCCCTTCGTGAAAATTACTAAAAGCCATAGCATCGATTGCATTGTTCAATACATGACCGCCAGTTGAAGTGGTGTATGGCGTATAATTTTGAAAGCGATTTTGCTCAAAATCTGCTTGAGTTTGCTGCAACGTATGCGTTAAAAGATGTTTAATTTCATCTACTTCAGCTTGTGACGCATCGGTTTCAGGGCGGGTTCCTTTCATGTACTTTTCGACCAATTCATTAGAGACCAAAAGTGGTAAACCTGATAGTTTGTAAACCAAAATTTGCTGCGAAACGATAATGTGCCCGATGTTCCAAATCAAATTATTGTTGAATCCCGGCGGAATGGTATTGAGTTGCGCCAAGGAATAGTTTTCAAGAAAAGTAGAAATCATTTTTCTGCTTGTGGTTGTAACGTCAAATACTTGCTTCATTTTTTTATATTTTTTGATAAAAATAATCAATTTACGTGGCAAATGAATTTTCTTTGCAGAAAGAAATTATACGATTCATGGACAAAATATACTATCTCGCCTCTTGCGACACTTGCAGAAAAATCATTAAATCATTGCCAGAAAACCACAATTTGAGTTTTCACGACATCAAACAAAATCCGATTACCGAAACTGAATTGGAGCAAATGCACGAGCTTTCGGGTAGCTACGAAGCACTGTTTAGTAAAAAAGCACAGCTTTACAAATCGATGGATTTGAAAAATAAAAACTTGACCGAAGACGATTATAAGAAATACATTTTGGAGCATTATACGTTTTTGAGTCGTCCTGTTTTTATCATTAAAAACAAGATTTACATTGGCAACAGCCAACAAAACATGCACCAAGTAATGCTTGCCTTTGCAAATGTCTAAACGCAATCTTGCGCTGATTGGCGCCACACTGGTATCGATTATTTATGGTGTCACTTTTACCATTGCCAAGGATGTAATGCCTGCATACATTGATGCGTATGGATTTATTTTGCTTCGGGTGGGTGGCTCTGTATTGCTTTTTTGGTTGGTTTGGTTGTTTATGCCAAAAGAAAAAATTGAAATAGGTGATTTTCCTAGAATTATAGCCGCCGCTTTTTTTGGCGTGGCCTTTAATATGCTTACTTTTTTTAAAGGATTGAGCTTGACATCGCCCATTAGTGCAGCGGTAATTATGGTATCGACCCCAATGATTGTGTTGACACTTTCGGCCATAATTATGAAGGAGCGCATGCAAAAACGAAAAGTTTTTGGAATTGTACTCGGACTCATAGGAACAGCGTTTCTTATTCTGTATGGAAAATCTATCGGTAATGCTACCAATGCTGGATTGGGGAATTTCCTCGTTTTGGTCAATGCTATTTCTTACGGATTTTACCTGATTGTAGTCAAGAAATTAATGGATAAGTACAATGCTTTTACTTTTGTAAAATGGATTTATTTGTTTGGCTTTTTGATGGTATTACCTTTTGGTTGGAACGAATTTCAGGCGGTTAACTGGGTAACGGTACCTGAGGCTATTGGCTGGAAAATAGGATTTGTAGTGATTTTTTCGACCTTTTTGACGTACTTGTTGAACTTACTTTCGATGAAAGAATTAAAACCAACTACGGTTGCTGTTTTTATTTATTTGCAACCCTTTTTTGCAACTGTATTCGCTATTGGATTAGGTAAAGACGAATTGAGTTTGGTCAAAATTGGGTCGGCTCTCTTAATATTTACTGGCGTTTATTTGGTGACTATGAAAAAGAATTAGTTTACAGTGGACAGTTGCAGTTGGCAGTTATGAAAAGTAGTTTACAAAAATGAGATTTGGTTACGAATTTGATTACTGAAAACTGAGACTAAAAACTGGACACTACATCCTAAAAACTGAGACTGAGACTAAAAACGAATCACTGAACACTTTTTCCTTATCTTTGCCCTCTTTTAGAAAACAATATGATACAATCAATGACCGGTTTTGGTAAAGCTACTTTGCAATTGCCAACCAAAAAAATAACAGTAGAAGTTAAATCATTAAACAGTAAAGGACTAGATCTAAATGTTCGCATGCCATCGCTTTACCGCGAAATGGAATTGGGACTTCGAAACCAAATTGCACTGAAACTCGAGCGAGGCAAAGTTGATTTTTCTATTTTTATGGAGAGTACTGCTGAGCAAACTTCTACCAAAGTAAACGTACCTATTGTAAAAGCATACATCAGCCAGTTGCGTGAAGTATATCCACAAGCTGATGAAACCGAATTGATGAAAATGGCTGTTCGCATGCCGGATACCATGAAAATAGAACGTGAGGAAATTGATGAAAACGATTGGATTCAAATTCAAACCGTTATCGAAGAAGCGTTGCAAAACATCTTGAACTTCAGACAAGATGAAGGCATGTCACTTGAAAAAGAATTTCAATTGCGTATTGGTAACATTCGTCAATACATGACTGAGGCACTAGCGCTTGATCCAGAGCGTGTTCAAGCCATAAAAGACCGTCTGCAAACTGCTATTGCAGAATTGAAAGTGAATGTTGATGAAAATCGATTTGAACAAGAATTGATTTATTACCTAGAGAAACTAGACATCACCGAAGAAAAAGTACGTTTGACGAATCACCTAGATTATTTCCTAGAAACCATCAACGGAACCGAAGCTAACGGTAGAAAATTAGGTTTTATCACTCAAGAAATGGGACGTGAAATCAACACCATGGGGTCCAAATCAAATCACGCACAAATGCAAAAATTAGTCGTTCAGATGAAAGACGAATTGGAAAAAATTAAGGAACAGGTATTGAATGTGTTATAAAAGTAATTAGTACTTAGTCGTTAGTCCTTTGTATTCAACAACAAAGGACTAAGGACCTAGAACTTTGGACTAATCATTATAAAGATGAAAAAAGGAAAATTAATCGTATTCTCGGCACCGTCAGGATCAGGAAAAACTACTATAGTTAGGCATTTATTAAAGCAAGAAGACTTGAATTTAGAGTTTTCGATATCAGCAGCTACGCGCGAGGCTCGTGGTGAAGAAGTAAGTGGCAAGGATTACTATTTTATGTCATTAAAAGATTTTAAAACGCACATTAAAAACGAAGATTTCGTAGAATGGGAAGAAGTCTACAGAGACAATTTTTACGGAACTTTAAAAAGTGAGGTAGAGCGTATCTGGGCACTTGGTAAAAATGTAATTTTTGATATTGATGTAGCAGGCGGATTGCGCATTAAACATAAATTTCCTGAAGAAACTCTTGCTGTTTTTGTAAAACCACCAAGCGTGGATGAACTTAAAAGACGATTAAAGGAACGCAGTACCGAGAGCGATGACAAAATCAATATGCGTATCGCTAAAGCATCTGTAGAACTAGCAACTGCACCACAATTTGATGTAATTATCAAGAACTATGATTTGCCTGTTGCACTTGAGGAAGCCTATCAATTGGTGAAGGATTTTGTAGCTGAGTAGTTCTTAGTCCCAAGCACCTAGTCATTAGTCCTAAGTTATTAGTAATTAGTTTTTTTGTAAATTGTAGTTCGAAAAAAAACAATTATTAGATCATTTATATATGAGTGGAGTTAAATCATATAAAGAATTACTTATTTGGCAAAAAGGAATTAAAATTGTGGTTTTGGTTTATAAGCTTACAAAAGATTTTCCAAAAGACGAAATATACGCTCTTACTAGCCAGTTGAAAAGAGCAAGTGTATCAGTTCCTTCAAATATTGCAGAAGGTTTTGGACGTCAAACAGACAAGTCATTCAATCATTTTTTAAATATTGCTAGAGGTTCATTAAACGAAATAGAAACCCAACTAATCATCGGTAAAGAATTAGGATTTATTACCGATGACAACTTGATTACTGAAATTATGTCTTTAATTGAAGAAGAAAGTAAAATGATTAATGCTTTTGCAAAAAACTTAAAGTAATTTGCACCATATAAAGACTTTACCCCCTTTTAAAAACACTAATGACTATACACTAAGAACTAAGAACTAAGGACTAAGGACTAAGGACTAAGGACTAAGGACTAAGGACTAAGGACTAAAACATAAAACTAAGGACCAAAAAAAAATGAAAATCGGACTTTATTTCGGAACGTTTAATCCCATTCATGTTGGGCATCTTATCATTGCCAATCACATGGCAGAGCACTCTGATTTAGATCAGGTTTGGATGGTGGTTACGCCACATAATCCTTTGAAGAAAAAAAGCACACTACTTGATGATTATCACCGTTTGCAAATGGTGTTTCTAGCTACTGAGGATTTCCCGAAAATCAAGCCATCGGATATTGAATTTAAATTACCACAACCAAATTATACGGTAAATACACTCGCTCATTTAGAAGACAAATATCCTAATCACGAATTCTCTTTAATCATGGGAGAAGACAATTTGAAGTCCTTACACAAATGGAAAAACTACGAAGTAATCCTGGAACGTCATGACATTTATGTGTACCCACGAATCTCAACTGAAGAGGAAAACTTGGAGTTTAAAAATCACCCAAAAATTCACTTAATTGATGCGCCGGTTGTAGAGATTTCATCAACTTTCATACGTGACAATATCAAAAAAGGCAAAAACATTCAACCGCTGTTGCCTGCAAAAGTTTGGGAGTATATTGATCATAATAATTTTTATAAGAAATAAAATCAAAAAACCTTTTTCAACTCTACTTGAATATTCTCAAAAATAGTACTCAAATTATCATTTTTACCTGACAAGACATAAACAGCTGTGCTAGGCATTTGTTTACTATTCCACAACATTTGAATTTTGTTTTCGGCTAGTAACTTTTTTGCATTAATATCCCAAACTACTCCTATTCCTGTATTTCTCGAAATGATTTCGAGCATTTCATATTCAGACGGAATGATATAGTTAGGAACCATCGACGGCCTTTTTTTATTAAAGACATGCAACCAAAATAATTTGATATGCGGAATTTGAGCATTGTGGCTGTACCATTTTTGATCATTCAACCAATGTTCAATGGCCGCAAAATCTTTAAGTTTTATACTTGTTTTTAATGGCGCCGCATCAATTTCTGGCGATCCTACAATAACCTGCTTGATCTCACCTACTTTTTTCTGAATGGTATCAAAAGTGTCAAATTGTTTAGTAACGACCGCAAAATCTAGTTTTTTTTCGTTCACCAATTCAAACAACGTGTCATTATCGTAGAAACTAAAGTCAATATACTCGAACTTTGATACCAAGGCGCTACCCAAACTAGACATTAAATGTTTCGAAATTCCTACCGAAATTAAACGATTGGCGTTGAATGCTTTAGCTCTGAAACCATTTTCGACATTTTCCAATCGGTCTAATGCTTCAATGATTAAATTATTGAGTAACTTAGCGTATTCAGTGGCTTCTACTCCTTTTGACTTTCTAGTGAAAAGCTTGTACCCCACGTGCGCTTCGAGCATAGATATTTGCTGACTAACAGCGGGTTGACTAATAAACAACTCTTTGGCAGCAGCCGAAAAATTTCCGTTTTTATACACTGATTTAAAGGTTCGGTACCATTCTAGATTGACCATGATATAAATATATTTATCACAAACATAATTTAAATTATTTTTACTGATAACATAATCGCCGTAAATTTGTACAAAGAATTTACAAGATGAAAAAGATCGCATTATTTACATTACTAGTATTAACCGTGGGTTGCTTATCAGCAACGGCACAAAAAACAAAAAAAACTAAGATGAAAAAAGTATTATTTGTTGTTACCAGTCATTCTGAACTAGGAAACACAGGAGAAAAAACAGGATTTTGGACAGAAGAATTTGCTGCTCCTTATTATGAATTACTAGACAAAGGTGTTCAAATTGATATCGCTACACCAAAAGGTGGACAACCACCAATTGACCCAAAAAGTGAAGACCCATCTGCAGCTACAGAAGACACAAAACGTTTTGATGCTGATACTGAATTGCTAACAAAACTAAAAAATACGCATAAATTAAGCGATGTGAAAGAGTCTGATTACGATGCTGTTTTTTATCCAGGTGGCCACGGTCCTTTATGGGATTTAGCTACTGATGCTAATTCTAGCGCTTTGATTGAGTCTTTTTACACTAATAACAAACCTGTAGCTTTTGTATGTCACTCACCAGCAGTGTTGAAAAACGTAAAAGTAAATGGAGAATTTTTAGTAAAAGGCAAAAAAGTAACTGGTTTTTCAAACACCGAAGAAGAAGCGGTTGGATTGACTAAAGTTGTTCCTTTTTTATTAGAAGATGCTTTGCAAGCCAACGGAGCTATTTACTCTAAAGTAGCAGATTGGAATCCATACGCAGTAGAAGATGGTTTGTTAATTACAGGTCAAAATCCAGCTTCGTCTAAATTAGTTGCTGAAAAATTATTGGCTCAATTGAATTCAAAAAAATAAGAGAAAGTCGCTAAGATACTGAGAAGCTAAGTTGCTAAGGTTTAAAAACTCAGAATATCAGCATCTTAGTAACTCTTTAAAAATAAAAATATCATGTTAAACTTCGAATTATACAATCCTACCAATTTAGTTTTTGGAAAAGGACAGATAGAAAAACTATCCACGCTAGTGCCTCAAGGAGCTAAAATTCTTTTGGCGTACGGCGGTGGAAGTATTTTCAAAAATGGTATTCACGAGCAGGTAATCAACAATCTAAAAGATTTTACAATTGTTGAATTTGGTGGAATCGAACCCAATCCGCATTTTGAAACTTTGATGAAAGCGGTTGACGTTATTAAAGAACAAAACATTGATTTCATCCTTGCCGTTGGTGGAGGTTCTGTAATTGATGGGGTAAAATTCATTTCGGCAGCCGTTCATTTTGAGGGAAATCCAATGGAAATTCTGCAAAAAAGATTGTTGATTAAGGATTTGTCTAAAGTAGTACCTTTTGGAACAGTTCTTACTTTGCCAGCAACAGGAAGCGAGATGAACTCTGGTTCAGTAGTTACTATCCAAGCTACCCAAGAGAAATTGGCTTTTGGAGGTTCGGCATTATTCCCAAAATTTTCTATCTGTGATCCAACGGTCATTCAATCTTTGCCAAAAAGACAATTGCAAAATGGTGTCGTTGATGCTTATACTCATGTCTTGGAACAATATTTAACTTATCCGCACGAAGGTTTTTTACAAGATCGTATTGCCGAAAGTATTTTGCAAACCTTAATTCAAGTAGGTCCTGAAGTTGTAGAAAATCCATCAGATTACGCCTTGGCTTCTAACTTTATGTGGAGTTGTACCATGGCATTGAACGGTTTAATTCAAAAAGGAGTGCCATCTGATTGGGCTACGCACATGATTGGTCACGAGCTTACGGCTTTGTACGGAATTGATCATGCTAGAACGTTAGCTGTAGTTGGTCCAAATTTGTACCGCGTCATGTTTGAAACCAAAAAAGGGAAATTAGCACAATACGGCAAACGTATTTTCAATTTAACCGGATCAGATGACGAGATTGCAAACGAAGCGATAAACAAAACAGTAGCCTTTTTTCATACAATGGGAATGGACACTAAATTGTCAGACTACACAAAAGAGTTTGACAATACAGCGAGTTTCATAGTAGACCGTTTCAAAGAAAGAGGCTGGTTAGGCTTAGGCGAAAAACAATTGGTAACACTTGAAAAAGTAAAAGCAATTGTAGAGCTGAGTTACTAAAAAAACTAGTTACAAACATAAAAAAAGGCGTTCTCCAAATAAGGGAACGCCTTTTTACATTCTAAAATAACTAACTCACTCAATACATACATTTGTTAAAATACTGCTTATTAATTAAGTACAACGAAAATTAAATAATAATATTGTACTACTATCGAAAAAAATATATTTATTTTTTATTTATTTAAGAAAAAGACCTGCAAAACCACATTTTCAAAGGAATGGTATCGTATAATTAAATTTGCTTCATTACTTCTTTTTTAAGTACTTTTGATTAAATTCAGTAAAAAATGACCGAAAATAAAAAGTTTGCAGTAATTGGTGGTGGGAGTTGGGCTACAGCAATCGCAAAAATGCTTTGTGTAAATCTTGACGAAATGTCGTGGTATATGCGTAATGAAGCTGCAATTGAACATATTAAAAAATACAAACACAATCCTAACTATTTGAGTTCAGTTGAGTTTGACGTTAAAAAATTAAAATTAACAAGCGATATCAATAAGGCAGTGGCTTACGCCGATTATATCATTTTTGCTATACCTTCTGCTTTTGTGGGTGCCGAATTAGAAAAACTCACTGTTTCACTTGAAAACAAAATTATATTTTCAGCCATCAAAGGAATCGTTCCTGAGACAAGTTTAATAGTTGGAGAACATTTTCATGTAAAATACGACATTCCATATTACAACATCGGCGTAATCACGGGTCCTTGTCATGCAGAAGAAGTAGCTATGGAGCGCCTATCTTACCTAACCATTGCTTGTGGCGATCCAGACAAAGCCAAATTGGTTGCCAAAAATCTTTCAGGCAATTACATTAAAACAAAAATTACCGATGACATTATAGGAACAGAATATGCAGCCATGTTAAAAAACATCTATGCTATTGCTGCCGGAATTGCGCATGGATTGGGTTATGGTGATAACTTTCAATCAGTTTTAATGAGTAACGGAATTCGCGAGATGAAAAAATTCATCCGAAAAGTACACCGCATGAAACGCAATATTAATGACTCTGCTTATTTAGGCGATTTGTTGGTTACTGGTTATTCTGTTTTTTCTAGAAATAGAATGTTTGGTAACATGATTGGTAAAGGTTACACCGTAAAATCAGCAATGATGGAGATGAGTATGGTTGCTGAAGGTTATTATGCTGCCAAGAGCGCCTACAAACTCAATCAAGCCTATGGTGCTAAAACACCAATAATTGATGCCGTGCACAGTATTTTGTACGAAGGGCAAGATGCTAAAGCAGTATTTAAAAAACTAACCGACAAACTCGACTAGAAAATCATCAATATTCATAATTTAAAAAACACCTATGAGCGAAAGATGGAAATATCAGATTAAAATGGGTAGTATTTGGGGCTTATTTATGACGGTTTTCAATGTACTGTTTGACATAAAAGATACTCCATTAGCAGCACAAGTTGCCGCTCCTGCGTTTTATTTTAAAGCCTTGGCTTATATTTTGGTAGGCGTATTTGTTTTGGGGTATTACACCTGGAAATCCAAACAAAAACAAAACCTATAATTTTTGAATAAAAAAAGAAAGATGAAAATGCCAGTTTAAAGCTGGATGGATTAAGAATTAATACTTTAAATAATTAACGGCTCATTTCAGGCATTTAACAATAGTACTCAAAGAGTTTCAAACAAAAAAAGCAGTCTCTCGACTGCTTTTTTTGTATCACTATATTTAATTTAGACTTAAATGCTTTTTACAAAAAGCAAACTACCTTACTATAACACCATCAACAAATAAAATTGGTACTTCTTCTACCTCAGTTTCATTGATGGAGTTAGCTTTGAAAATGAATTTTTTATCGTATAATTTTCCATCCATGAAAAACGTGAGCATGAATTCATTGTTAAGCGCTAAAACACTTTTTTCGATCATTTCAACCTTAACTACAGAAACTGCTGGCACTTCCATAAAGGCATGGCGCAATAATGATGTTTTTTTCATTTCGCCATCAATGGTACCAAAAGCTTTAGAAACAACCATCACACTTTCTATGAGGTAATCGCTATCGTTTACCAAATAAGCGTACCATACTTTCTCCATAAAATCGTCGCTCCATTCTTGCACTGCTGCAAAAAAAACGTTTTCTACTTCTGGGATGATGATGTCTTTTTTCATTATTTAGTGAGTGGTGAGAAGTGAATAGTTAGTAGTAAGAGGTAATAAAAAAACATTTCCTTTTCACTACTAACTATTTACATTTTTATATACTTGCTTTAAATTGCTCTAAGAAACGAACGTCATTTTCGTAAAACATACGAATATCGCCTATTTGATACAACAACATCGCAATACGCTCGATTCCCATTCCGAATGCAAATCCGGTATGTTCATCAGAATTAATGTTGCAATTTTTTAATACATTAGGATCAACCATACCACAACCACCAATTTCTAGCCAGCCTGTTCCTTTGGTGATTCTATAATCTGTTTCGGTTTTTAAACCCCAGTAAATATCAATTTCGGCACTTGGTTCTGTAAACGGAAAATAAGATGGACGCAAACGGATTTTTGATTTCCCGAACATTTCTTTGGTGAAATACAACAAGGTTTGTTTTAAGTCGGCAAACGATACATCTTTATCAATGTACAAGCCTTCCACTTGATGGAAAATACAGTGCGAACGTGACGAAACTGCCTCATTACGGAAAACGCGCCCTGGCGAGATGGTACGAATTGGCGGTTTGTTGTTTTCCATGTAACGCACTTGCACTGATGACGTATGCGTACGCAACAAAATATCAGGATTTGTTTGAATGAAAAACGTGTCTTGCATGTCACGCGCCGGATGGTATTCTGGCAAGTTCAAAGCGGTAAAATTATGCCAATCGTCTTCGATTTCTGGACCTTCAGAAACGTTGAAACCAATGGTTGAAAAGATATCAATAATTTGGTTTTTTACCAATGAAATTGGGTGACGCGAACCTATAACAAGCGGCTCGGCAGCACGCGTTAAATCACCATAAAAACCTTTACTTTCTTCCTTACTTTCTAATGCTTCTTGAATAGATTTTACCTTTTCTTCAGCAGTAGTTTTTAGCAAATTCATAATTTGCCCAAACTCCTTTTTCTGATCGTTTGGCACATTTTTGAACTCAGCAAACAAATCTTTTAAAAGACCTTTGCTTCCTAAAAATTTAATTCGGAATGCCTCTAATTCTCCTGCATTTTGCGTTGAAAAAGCTTGTGCTTCGCCAATATATTCTTTTATCTTATCTATCATTTTCCATCGGTACTTGAGAGTGCAAATTTAGGTAAAAGTTTTCAGTTTTCAGTCGCAGTTTCTAGTAGAATCATTCTGAAAACTGTGACTGTGACTGTCAACTACGAAATTACTTCACGTTCTAAAAAATAATTTACAATGGCTTCTTTCATCAAAACCGATTGTTCTCCTGCCTTTAGCGGTGGCAATTCTTCTTTTACGGTATAATGTGGCCAGCCGTCTTTATCAAAAAAATCAAATTCGTAAAAACCATAAGGTTCTAGCAACCTGCAAATAGCAATGTGCATGAGGTTTACTTTCTCGTCTTTTTTGAATTCTTGGTGTACTTTTCCTAATTCTTGTACTCCAATCAAATAAATTATGGCATCTAAATCTAAATCTTCGCCTTGCGAAAATTGATCAGACAGTATCTTGACAAGCTGTTCCCAGCGTTCTTTTAATTGTGCGTCTCTTGACATTTTTTTGAATTATGAATTATAGGTTACGAACTAGTAAGTCATCACCTTTACAATTGTATCAGGCAAAGATAAGAACTTGAAAATTGACAATGGTACAGAACAAATCATTTATATTTGCCATCAGAAATTTAACAACAATCAAATGGGATTTATTGATATTGTAGTAGGCGTTTTGCTGGTTTTTGCGGCTTACAAAGGTTTAAAAAATGGACTTTTTGCAGAATTGGCTTCTTTACTATCGCTATTACTTGGTGTGTATTTAGCCATACAATTTTCGGCAGCTGTAAAAAACCTACTTCTTGGCTTTGTCAAATGGAATCCGAATACCGTACAAGTCATAGCCTTTATGCTCACTTTTGCTGCAGTGGTTGTTGCTGTTTCTTTGCTTGGGAAAATTTTAACCGGAATTGCTGATTTGGCTTTTTTAGGTTGGGCCAATACGCTTGGTGGCGGATTTTTTAGAATTTTAAAAACAGTTCTTATTTTGGGAGTTGTGTTCTCAATATTTGAAAAAATAAACTACCATAATTTTTTAGCTAAAAAAGAAACTTTAGACAATTCGCTTTTTTACAATCCTATCCAGAGAACGGCTAAATTTATTTTTCCTTCCATCGAAAAATGGTATGATGGGTTGAAAAATAATGATTCAAAAACTGCTCCAGAAAAGAAAAATTAATCCTTCACTTCCTTAATTGCACTACTTTCAATCCATCCTTCGGTGCCATCAGTAAGTTCAATTTTGGTCCATTGTGATTTGGTTTCAAACACGTAAACTTTTGCGCCTTCATGCAAAACCAATAGTGGTTTGTCTCCATTTCGAGGCAGACTTGTAACTGCTGTTCTTTCTGCAAAAACGATAGCTGGTCTGTCATTGTCAAAATGATTTTTTTCAATATTTGCAGCGGTTACACAAATCAATATCCCAGCAATCATCACGAAGATACTTCCAAAGAAAATTCTTTTCACTACAGTATTTCTCGAAAAGTAATACCCTAAAAACACCAAAAAAACCAAGCCCGAAAATCCTACCGCAGACCAAGCCCAAGTATCATAATGCAACTTACCTGTGATGTTATGTAAAAGTGCTGCGAGCCCAACTTTGGGAACTACTTTGATTTCGTCAATTGTTCTTTTTTGTGCAAATTTTAAATTATTAGCAGCAGCTGTATTTTCAGGATTCAGCACCAATGCCTTTTCGTAATTGTAAATAGCCGGTGCCACCGCGTTCAATTTATAGTGTGCATTGGCTAAGTTAAAATACAACTCGGATGAATGTTGTTTTTGGCTTAATACACTTTCATAAGCTGCAACCGCTTCGGTATATTTACCTTTTGCATACAAAGCGTTACCGTTTTCGAAACCGCTTTGGGCAAAGAAAAGTTGAGTTGAAAATAAAAGTAGATATAATATGTTTCTCATTATAATATTTATTTGCTTTAGAGGTACAAGGTCCTTTTACTTAAAAATTAATTTAGCAATCATGCTAGCTAATTTGTTTCTCTAAATCAGAAATAATTGCGACCGCTTTATCAAAATCTTGTTGAATCGTGACACTTGACGAGGGCGCATATCGCGCTATTTCGCAATTTTCAGTAAGCGTTATAAAATCAGTTACTACCGCTGGATTTACGTTTTTAGACAATAACAACTCTTGAATATTTTCTTTACTCATTTCAGAGGTTTCAATACGCAATTTGGCTTTTAAGAAATTATGCATTGCTTTTTCCAAAGCCACGTAGAACAATTCTTTGTTTTTGATTTGTTTCTTCGCTTCCGACAAATATTTTTTAGCCAATTTGTTGTTCATGCGGATTCTGTTTCCAGTAACATCTCCGGCAAGTGTTTCGCGTTTGTTTTGCACCAAAATGACAATCGGAATTAACAAAAATGGCAATAGCAACAGACCTAAAAAGCGGTTCGAACCAAAAAATCTATCTGAACTTACCGGCACTAACTCCGTTTTAGTTTGGATATTTTTGAATTCTTTTACAACGACCGCTTTGTTTTTATTGCCAGCAACAGCAGTAGAATCAACTGGTGATGGCCCATCAATCACATTGATCATCACCTCAGGCGTTTTTATAGTTTTATAAGTTCCAGAGTTCAAATCAAAATAAGAGAACTGCATTGGTTTTACGGGATAATTGCCTTTGTATTGCGGAATAATGGTGTAACTATCCGTTGATTTTCCGGCCATACCAGAAAGTGGTGTGTTGATGGACTCACTATGAACAGGATCATACATTTCGAGTGCGTTTGGCACAACCGGTTTAGGCAAACTAAAGAGTTTCAAGTTTCCTTTTCCGCTAACGCTTACGACCAAATCTAAACTTTCTCCGTGTTTCAATGTGGTTTTAGAAGGCGTAACTTTAAAATCAAAATTACCAACGGCTCCAGTAAAATCATCTGGTTTTCCAGACTCAGGCAATGGTTTTACATTGATGGTTTTGGCTCCAGCCGATACTGTTTTTGTATCATCTACTACTAGCATACGACCAAACATATCCCTACGATTGGTTGGTAATTGCACATCAACAGAAAGTGATAGCGGTTCAATTTTTAGTTTTCCTGACTTTTGCGGATACAGCACTACTTTTTTAAGCACAATATACCTAAAGTTTTGTCCTTTAAAAATGCCTTCTTGGGCTACTAACTGCTTGATTTCGATGTTTTGGCTCCAAAAATCATTGTATTTTGGTTTGCTAGCTTCACCTAAATTTGACATTCCAATATTAAAACTGAAGTACAACTTATAAACCACCGTTATAGGTTCGTTAACGTACGGATTGGTTTTCGAGACATCAGCAACCAAATACAAATTTTCATCTACGTTAATCTGAGGATCGCTAGGATCTCTAGGCTGCTCTGTTGGGGCAGTGACTGTGATTTTTATGGGAGCGGTTTTATAAATTTGACCATTGTACTCAATAGCTGCAGACTTAATTACAAACGTCCCTTTTTTAGTGGGCGACAAAAAATAAGAATACGCTTTTTCAAATGAACTACGGCCGTTAACCCAAGATTGGCTTACTTGTTGACTAGGACCAGCTATAATACGAAAACCGTCAAATGAAGGCTGCACAAAGTTGTCGCCATCTACATTCATCATAAAGTCAATTCGCAAACGCTCGTTCAAACCCAAAGTTGTTTTACTCACACGCGCCTCAAACTGCACTTGTGCACTGAGCGTACTGCATACCAATAAAACAATTGCCGCTATATATCTTTTCATCTTCACACTCTGTAATTGCATTACCAATCTTTTTCAGTTTTAACTGGTTTACCTTTTACTTTTTTGGCGTTTACTTTATCTTGAATTTTCTTTTCTTCTTTATTTACTGCGTCTAATAAATTCTCTAAACGCTCTTTTGAAATTCCTCCCGGAGCAGGTTTTGGTTCTCCCTTTTCGTTAGGATCCGGTTTTTTGTTTTGTTTGTCCTTGTCGCCTTGGTCGTCTTTTTTATCTTTATTTGGATCATCCTTTTTATCTTGATCCCCGTCTTTTTTATCGTCCTTTTTATCGTCTTTCTTGTCCTTATCTTTTTTATCGTCTTTTTTCTTGTCGTCTTTAGGCGGATTGTCTTTTAACATTTTTTTTGCCAAAGCATAATTATAACGCGTTTCCTCATCTGTAGGATCATTGCGCAAAGCGTTTTTGTAGGCCTCAACTGCCTTTGTGTAATCTTTCTCATTCATAAAAACATTACCCAAGTTATGCAGCGCTCGGTGCTTTTCAGGACGTGTTTTAGAGTTTTTTAATGCTTTTGCAAAAGCGAATTTAGCCTCAGAAGATTGTTTTTGTTTGTAAATGGAGTTCCCAAGATTGAAAGGTGCAGTCGCTTTGTTTGGAAATTTAGAATCCGAAATACGATACATTGCTTCAGCTTCTACAAACTTACTGTCTGTATATTCTTGGTTTGCTTTTGGTAAAATTCGATCTTTTTGTTGCGCAAAGCAGCTTAACCCCACAAAGAGCAACAATAAAAGACATCTATTTTGAATTGTTTTCATTTTTTATTTTTAACAGAATCAATCGTGCGATTACATTGATGCTTTTTCGTTGAACAAATCTAATTTATTAACCCAACTTGTTTTTCTATCCAATACAAATACATCGATCAACAACAACAAGAAACCTAAACCTAAAAACCATTGAAATTGCGATTGGAATTCGGCCATTTCAGTTGCCTCAAACTCTGTTTTTTGAATGTTATTGAGTGTATTCTTGATGTGTTCTACAACTTCCTTGGTATTGTTACCGCTAACATAACTGCCTTTTGTTGTTTTTGCAATCACTTCTAAACTGGCTTTATTCAGTTTGGTAATTACAATTTCATTGTTGTTGTCTTTTTGATAACCTTCAACCACACCGTTACGTTTCAGAGGAATATTAGCTCCTTTTTCGGTACCAACTCCAATAGTGATGATTTTCAAACCGAGTTTGTTCGCTTCTTCTGCAGCACTTTCTGCACCTTCAGAATGATCTTCTCCATCCGAAATTAGAATAAGTAACTTGCTAGTTTTGCTTTTTTCGTCAAAATAAGTAGCCGATAATTTAATAGCCTCGTCAAGCGAAGTTCCTTGTGAAGAGACCATTCCCGTATTCATACTTTGCAAAAACATGCGCGCTACACCATAATCTGTAGTGATAGGCAATACCGGAAATGCACTGCCTGCGTAAGCCACAATACCAATTCGGTCACTGCCTAATTGCTTGATGATTTGCGATACCAATTGTTTGCTTTTGTCTAAACGATTGGGAGCTACGTCTTCGGCCAACATACTTTTGGACACGTCCATGGCAAAAACAATATCAATACCTTCTCGTTTTACGGTTTCCATCTTGGTTCCAATTTTTGGATTAACCAAAGCAAAAACCAGTGCCAAAAGGGCTACAAGTAATAAAACCAATTTAGCAACTGGCTTGAAAATCGACGCATCTGGACTTAGTTTTTTAACCATTTCAAGGTCACCAAACTCGCGCTGTTTTTTTCGTTTCCAATACAAATTGGCCATAAAAACAAGCACCACCAAAGGCAGGATTACTAATAGGTATAAATATTTTTTTTCGTCTAATTCCATTTTATTTCTTTTAGTCGGTATTCTCTTTTACTAAGAATTCGACTTTTATTATACAAAGCTTTTGAAAACTGTATTTCGTAAACCAAATTCAGCTAACAGTAAAAAACCAGCAATCCAGACAAATAGTCTGAATTTTTCGTCGTAATCATAAAACTTGAGTTCCTCGATTTCAGTAGTTTCTAGCTTATTGATCGACGCATAGATTTCCGCTAATTTTGAATTGCTCGTTGCTCTAAAATACTGACCTTCGGTTTTTTTGGCAATATTTTTCATCAATTGCTCGTCAATTTCTACTTTCATCATTTGAAACAAAAACTCACCATTTGGCGCAACCGCGTATGGAAACATCGCCATTCCGTTTGTTCCAATACCAATCGTATATACTTTTATGCCGTATTGTTTGGCAATATCTGATGCGGTTTCAGGCTCAATAAAACCAGAGTTATTCACTCCATCGGTCAACAGAATAATTACTTTACTTTTAGCTTGACTGTCTTTCAATCGGTTCACAGCGGTAGCTAGTCCCATACCAATTCCGGTACCATCTTGCAGCACATTGTCGTATTTGATACTGTTGATCGCATCTAAAATAATCGCTTTATCGCTAGTTACGGGAGTTTTGGTGTACGCTTCAGATGCATAAACCACCAAACCAATTCGGTCGTTTGGGCGTTCTTGAACAAAATCGGCTGCAACGCGCTTTAGCGCTTCCATACGATTCGGTTTTAAATCCTTGGCCAACATACTACCTGATACGTCAATTGCCATTACGATATCAACACCCTTTGTAATTTTTGTTTTGTTACTCACATCAACCGTTCTTGGCCTTGCTAATGCAATGATAAGAGAACAAAGCGCCAAAACACGAAACACATTCAAAATAGGTTTTAGTTTTGTAATCACGGATTTTGTTCCCTTGAAACCATCGAGTGAGCTCATTTTTAGGGTAGCCGATTGTTGGTTTTTTTTCTTCCAAAACCAAAATACCACTACTGGAATTAAAAGAAACAACCAAAAAAATTCTGGGTTTAAAAATGTTAATTTCTCCATTAGTTGCTCGCTTGTTTTAATTCAACAGTATTCAAAACACGCTCTGCAATGGTATTGCCGTAGGTATCTCCTTCTTCATGGAAAATGAGTAATTGTTGCAAACCACCATCTTGACTAAAAATAAGTGCCTCGTAATACATTTTGGCTGTAGTTTTATTATTGCTATCCAATTGCGAAAAAGTACCGTAGGCTTTTAAACCCTTAACACCTTCGGGCGTTTCAAATTCCTCCTGTTTTACGATCATGTTCTGCGCGCCTTGTGCCTCAAGCGATTGCAAAGCTCCATCCATAGATTTGGCCAAATCAATTTGCGTTTCAGCTTTGTATTTAAAGGTAGAAACTAAGATATAAAAACGATCTATAAGGCTTCCGTAGCCAAATGATTGCATCTCTTTAATCAACGCCATTCCGTTTTTAGGAAGGCTTTTGGTCAAATCTACTCTTTTTAAAACTTTAGGAGTTTCAATAATCACGCCTGGATTTCCGTATTCACTTTTCACCCATTCGCCCTCTAAAAGTTCTTTGGTTGGGTGTCCGAGAATCGTGTCTTTCACATAATCGAATCCTTTGGTTACAGAAAAATAAACTGTTGTGGCAACCAAAACAAAGGCAACAGCTGCAACTGCCAAACTGATTCTTTTTTTGCGTTCTTTGCGCAATTGTAATTCAATTTGTTTTTGTCTTTGCGCTTCATTCAGTAGCAATTCTTCTTGGTCAGGAACCTCAACTGGAATGGATTTATCCAATGTTAAAATCACTTTTTGAATCTTGTTGCGATCTTCTGTAATTTCAAAATCAAGGGGTTTTACCTTAGCAAATTTCACCAAATCGGCTTGTTTTAGAACACGCTCTAAATTTTCAATAATGTCTTTTGAAAGCTTCATTTTCTTTTTAAGAGATGCTGCTTTTAAACCTTGAATCAACTCTGATGTAGTGCTTTCCATAGCTGGAATTTCAATCGCCTCTTCAATATAATTACGGGCAATATCAGTAAGCTCACTGTAATAAGCTTTTACTTCTCCTTTTTGCCATAACTCCTTTTTCTCCAGCGTATCTAGCAGGTTGGTCGCTTTTTCGATTGGCGTTTTGTAAACCTCTTCGGCAATTTTATGGCGTTGTCTTCGTTTTACAAACCAATACACTCCCGCTCCAATTCCGGCTAAAAGCAAAAAGCCCAAAAGATATTTCCACCAATCGCCAATAGCATCCTCTGCAGGAGCTATGTCTTTGATATCAAACATTTTTTGCTTTAAAGTGTCTACTTGCACATTGGCTACCTCAACAAGAAGCGAATCAGTAAAAAACGGTTTGCTATTGATGAAGATTTTCACGCGAGGAATAACATACCTACCGGAATCAAACTGCGTTAAGCCGTATTTTTTGATTAACTCGTATTTGCTATCCATTCGAATTGTGTCGATGGGATACGATTGAATCACCTCAAGCGCGCCAATGTTTCTAAAATTTGGAAACACGACTTTAGCCGAAGTATCTACCGTCGTTTTGATAGACAACTTGAACTCGGCTCCTATTTTATTTTTGATAGTATCAAGGCTGGTTACTACTTGTTTTTGTTGTGCAAAAACGGTGGTAGAAATCAGTATTAATAATATGTAGAGTTGTTTTTTCATGTTTTAGTATTGAACCTTTCTCGATTTTTGATGGAGGACTAACGATTTTTGATTTGCTTTGAAAAAGTTGGTTACCTTGACTTGAAATAGCTTAATAATTTAGTTACGTAACTTTCATCAACTCTTGTGTGTACTACTCCAGATCCTGATTTACTGAAAGTTTCTTTAAAATAATCAACTTTTTCATGGTACTGCTTTTCATATTGCAAACGCAACTGTTTTGATCCTGTATTAATCAAATCAATGGCACCTGTTTCAGCATCTAGCATCGGGACCATACCTAAATCGGGCATTTTTTCCTCTCGACTGTCGTAAACTCGAATTCCGGTTATATCGTGCTTTTTTGCTGCAATTTTCAAGGTTTGCTCATAGCCGTGCGCCATAAAATCAGAAATTACAAAAACAATGGCTTTCTTTTTTTGAGTTCCAGATAAAAATTTCAAAGCTTGAGCAATATCGGTTTTTTTACTTTTAGGTTCAAATTCTAAAAGTTCTCGAATAATTCTCAATACATGAGAGCGTCCTTTTTTGGGCGGAATGTACAATTCGATTGCATCTGAGAATAAAATCAATCCAATTTTATCGTTGTTTTGCGTAGCCGAAAAAGCCATTGTAGCAGCAATTTCAGTAACGATATCTTTTTTAAACTGATTTTTAGAACCAAAACTTTCCGAACCCGAAATGTCAACCATTAGCATCATGGTGAGTTCGCGCTCCTCTTCAAAAACCTTTACGTGTGCCTCGTTGTAGCGTGCGGTAACATTCCAATCAATAGCGCGAATATCGTCACCGTATTGGTATTGGCGTACCTCGCTAAAGGTCATTCCACGTCCTTTAAAAGATGTATGGTATTCACCCGAAAAGATGTGATCACTCAATCTTCGAGTCTTAATTTCTATTTTACGTACCTTTTTTAAAAGCTCTTTTGTATCCATTTTTTTTAGTTTTCAGTCGCAGTTTTCAGTTGCAGTGACAAGATAGTTCATGTACACCGTTACTGAAAACTGAAAACTAATTTTTAAGGTACTTCTACTTCGTTTACGATTTTGTTGATAATGTCAACAGATGTAATGTTTTCAGCCTCTGCCTCGTAAGTAACTCCAATTCTGTGGCGTAATACATCGTGAACTACCGCACGTACATCTTCAGGAATTACATAGCCACGGCGCTTGATAAAAGCATAACATTTAGCCGCATTAGCCAAGTTGATACTACCACGAGGTGATGCTCCAAAACTGATTAAAGGTTTCAAATCAGCTAATTTGTATTTTTCAGGATAACGGGTAGCAAATATAATATCGAGAATGTATTTCTCTATTTTTTCATCCATGTAAACCTCACGAACAGCTTCTTGCGCACGCAAAATTTGCTCTACAGAGACAACTGCATTTACTTTTTCGAAGCTACCTTTCAAATTTTGACGAATTACCATGCGCTCGTCTTCCATTTTAGGATAATCAATAACCGTTTTTAGCATAAAACGATCTACTTGCGCCTCTGGTAATTGGTACGTCCCTTCTTGCTCTACTGGATTTTGAGTAGCCAAAACTAAAAATGGACGGTCTAGTTTAAAAGTAGTGTCCCCAATTGTAACTTGTTTTTCTTGCATAGCCTCTAAAAGCGCCGATTGTACCTTAGCAGGCGCACGATTGATCTCATCTGCAAGAACAAAATTTGCAAAAATAGGCCCTTTTTTTATGGAGAATTCGTTGGATTTAATATTGTAAATCATGGTTCCTACCACATCGGCAGGCAATAAATCTGGAGTAAACTGAATCCTGCTAAACGAACCTTGAACAGCTTGCGACAAAGTATTGATAGCCAAAGTTTTTGCCAATCCTGGCACTCCTTCTAACAAAATATGGCCTTGACCCAAAAGTCCAATTAACAAGCGCTCTACCATGTGCTTTTGACCTACAATAACTTTGTTCATTTCCATTACGAGAAGGTCAATAAACGCGCTCTCTCTCTCTATTTTTTCATTGATCGCTCTTATGTCTAAAGTCGCCGTATTTTCTTCCATTATTTTATGTTTAAAAACTTGAATTAAATGCCTTTGGTTTGAAGCTGCAAATTGAATTTTTTTTTAGAAGTAAGATGTTAAAAAATGGTTAAAACTTAAGTAAAATAGGCAATTTTAAGTACTAATTGTGATACAATTTTTATAATTTTAAGAACTTTGAATAATAAAGTTCGAAAACGTAAAAAAGCCATTTTTTACAAAAAATAAAAAACATGATAAAAACAAATTTATCCCCCATCATTGCTGGTGTAATGAATTGGGGAATTTGGGATAAAAATCTCACTTCCAAAGAAATGGAGAACATGATAAATGTGTGTTTGGAGAATAAAATTTCTTCCTTTGACCATGCTGATATTTATGGAGATTACACCACCGAAGCCTCTTTTGGAAAAGCATTTGCAGCAAGCAAAATAGCGCGCGAAAAAATACAGCTGATTTCAAAATGCGGTATCCAAATGGTAACTGGCAACAGGAACAACGCCATCAAGCATTATCAATACTCTAAGGATTATATCATTCAGTCTGTTGAGGCCTCTTTACAAAACCTACACACTGATTATTTAGATGTATTGTTATTGCACCGACCAAGCCCATTAATGCAGGCAGATGAAATTGCTGAGGCGGTAACTCAATTGCAAACTCAAGGAAAAATCATTGATTTTGGACTTTCGAATTTCACAAATTCGCAGACTGAATTGATCAGACAAAAAACACCTGTTTCTTACAATCAAATTCAGTTTTCAGCAACGCACCACGAGCCTATGCTAGATGGTAGTTTAGATTATATGCAACTGCACAACATTCGACCAATGTCTTGGAATCCGCTAGGATCTGTGTTTAGAGAAGACAATGCGCAAACCCGACGTTTGAAAAAATTATTGGCTACTTTGGTTGCTAAATACGAATTAGGTTCAGACACATTATTGCTTGCCTGGATTTTACAACATCCCTCTAAAATAATTCCAATTGCAGGTACCGTAAATGTGGCTCGAATTCAATCGCTGATGAAAGCTGCTGCTTTACAATTGGATCATGAAGATTGGTTTGCTATCTGGACGGAAAGCATGGGGAATAAAGTTCCTTAATTTTAGATCAAGCTCCTTTTTAATTTTTAAAAAAATACAAATGAATAAAACCGCATTAATAACTGGTGCTACCAGCGGCATAGGTAAGGCAACAGCCCAACTTTTAGCCAAAAACAATTTTAATGTGATCTTGTGCGGCCGTCGAGAAGACCGCCTTGAAGAACTTGCTCAGGAGTTAGGCAGTATTACTCAAGTACACACATTGTGTTTTGATGTACGCGATAAAGAATCAGTTTCAAATCAGATTAGCTCCTTGCCAGCTGCTTTTTCAACCATCGATGTTTTGATTAATAACGCTGGAAATGCGCACGGACTGGACCCGATTCAAACAGGAAGCCTTGACGATTGGGACGCCATGATTGACATTAATGTAAAAGGACTTTTATACGTTTCTAAAGCGATAATTCCGGGGATGATTGCCAAAAAATCAGGTCATATCATCAATATTGGTTCAATTGCAGGCAAAGAAGTTTACCCGAACGGAAATGTCTACTGCGCCTCGAAACACGCGGTAGATGCTTTGAACCAAGCCATGCGAATTGATTTGAATCCGTTCGGAATTCGAGTTGGAGCGATACATCCTGGTGCAGTTGAAACCGAATTTAGCGAAGTACGCTTTAAGGGCGATACCAGCAGAGCTGCTAGTGTTTATAACGGATTCGAGCCGCTACGTGCCGAAGATATTGCAGATATCATTCATTTTGTAGTAACAAGACCATACCACGTTAATATCGGTGATTTACTGGTGCTACCTACCGCTCAAGCCGCAGCAACTATTTTAAAGAGAGACTAGTAAAAAATTGTAATGATTAAAAAATTAACCGCAGATTCGCAGATTTTTAATTAATTTTAAGTCCGTGAATCTGCGGTAATTTATTTTACAAAGAATCTAAATATAATTAATTCTTCAATGACGATTTAAGATATTGGAAATACACATTAATCAATAACAATGATCAACAAACGCCTTTTGATTAAAAATTTACTCGCACACAATGACGAATGTAGTTTTTATGATAAAAAGCGGCAGTTGAACCTGCATACTCGAGAGGGAAAAGCCAAGTTTTTAAAACACATTTGTGCCTTATCTAACTCTAATCCTACCAACAATTCTTACATAGTCGTTGGTGTCGAAGATCAAGATAACACAATTGTAGGAGATGATTTTTTTGACGATAGCCGAATTCAAAATCTTGTAAATGCGTACTTAGAAAATCCTCCCAAAATTCAATACGAGAATGTTCCTTTTCCTAATTTACCAAAAGATAAAGTTGTAGGATTGGTAACTATTAAACCCAAAAATAAAATTTCTAGTTTTAAAAAAGGCATTCATACCATTCCGATAAACAGTATTTTTATCCGTGTTGGTAGCAATACCACTCCGCTAGAGGGCAAAATGGATTTGAATTTTACCAACGTTGAAACCGTAATTGGCATTGAAAACAATTCCCGAAACAGCATAGCACATACCTTGGATGGCGTAATTGAATTTATGAATTTCAAACATAAAGACATGGCGCCAAAATACAAAGTTTTCAAAGAGTTATTCGTGATTTGTTGGGCAGGAATTATTAAAAAATCTAAAAACAAAACCTATTTATCACGAGTAGATATTGAGCTTGTAAACGAACAAATTAAATTATTTTACTCCTCGCAAGATGTTGTAGAAATTTTCTTTGACGAAGACAGTTTCACCATTATTGAATACGTACCCCTTGGATTAAGAGATCAAATGCAGTATTATCCGCTAGAAAAACAAACGTTACATTTTTTTGACAATGGTTACTATAAAATAGAAACAGAATTCCTTTTCCAACCGCCTGAATTTGACAAAAAAACGTTGTATCACATTTACAATTCTAACTTGGCATTACTCAAAAAGATGAATTCCAGTCATTCATTAACAGCACACGAACAAAAAGACTTGTTACATCTGCCTTATACTTTTATGATTTGTTATTTAAACGGATTTGAAGATGCCAAACAAAACTTGATTGATGCAAAAACAATTCTGAAACCATTCTCAGCGGTCTATTTGTCGTTTAAAGAAGCGTTACGAGTTTTACGAAAAATGAAATACGATGCTTAGATTCAAACATTTTATTGTGAAGGAAATGAAATAGAGATAACTTAAAATAAGAAGGAAGATTTTTTTTTCGCTTACGCAAAAAGAACGATGATTGCTTAAAGTCGATTTCAAGTGCTCTTTTACACAATAAAATAGGCAAAGCAATTAACGAAGCTGAATTAATGCTAAAAGTCAGATTGAATTAAAAATAATTTATAATATCTGTAATCAATTGACACATCATCTTTACTAAAAATAGCGTTATTTTAACCAGTGCACTCATGGGAAAAATGGTTTAAATTTCTGTAAAGATAACTGTAATAATTGAATTACACAATCATTTGTAAGTGCATTTTTCACAACTGTTTAACGATTTACGATTACAGTGTTTAGATCCTTAAAAAATGAATTTAGCTCAAAACAATATGGTTCAAATTTCATTGTTTTCAATATTAGCACAAATAGTGCTTTTTTTCTGCTATTTTTGCAAATACAAATAGACAATATTCAGAATGAGAACACTCGTTATCGGCGATATTCACGGTGGCTTGCGAGCACTACATCAAATCATGGAGCGCGCCAAAGTTACCAAAAACGACACCCTTGTTTTTTTAGGAGATTATGTAGACGGATGGAGTCAATCACCACAAGTCCTTGATTTTATTATTGATTTGCAATCACAGCAAAATTGCATTTGTATTCGCGGCAATCATGATGACTTGTTATTAGAATGGCTTGATGAGAGCAAAGACAACCTTTTGTGGTACAAACATGGTGGCGAGGCAACGGTGAAAGCCTACGAAAGTGTAACATATGGCCAAAAACAAAAACATATCGAATTCCTTAAATCGCTTCAAAATTATTACCTAGACGAGCACAACAGATTGTATGTTCATGCCGGTTTTACGAATGTGAATGGCGCACAATTTGAATATTTCCCAGGACAATTTTATTGGGATCGAACTCTATGGGAAACCGCCTTATCCTTAGACGATCGTATGGCGATAGACCACCCTTTTTATCCCAAAAGATTGAGTATGTACCATGAAATTTTTATTGGTCATACTCCGGTAACGCGAATTGGAGAAACAACACCTGTTAAAAAAGCTAACGTATGGAATGTAGATACAGGAGCAGCATTTAAAGGTCCGCTTACCATTTTAGATGTTGACACCAAAGAATTTTGGCAAAGTGAACCGCTTGATCAATTATATTTTGACGAAAAAGGCCGAAACTAATAAAATATAACAACTAATTTTTACCAATTTAAAATAAAGAAAATGAAAAAATACATTGTACTTTTTGCACTTGCACTAACAGCTAGCATAGCTCAAGGCCAAGCTTTTAAAGGTAATGCCGATACTAAATTTGATCTTGGAGCAATACTACAAGACGGCGGATCTGGCATTCGAGTTGCTACTGATTTTGGCCTGGGCGAAAATATGTCATTTGGCTTTGCAACATCTTATTTGCTTTCTGTTTCAAATGATGCCTTGGGAAACAAACCAGATTTTGGAGACCGTTTTGATGTAAAAGCACGTTTTAACGCTAATCTAGGAAACGTATTTCAATTGGATGAAAAAATGGATATTTATCCTGGATTGGATTTAGGTTTAAGAAATTTTGGAGCTCACTTAGGTTTTAGATATTTCTTTACTGAAGGTTTCGGTGTTTTTACTGAAGCAGGAATTCCTGTAGCTAGCTACAAAACAAACCCAATTGGTTTTGACAAATTAAACAATCAGTTTACATTTAATATTGGAGCATCTTTCAATTTGTAAAACAAAACTATTTTGAAAATAAAAAAAGGCAATTTGAAATTTCAAATTGCCTTTTTTAGTATTTCTATTTATTCGATTACAAATCAAATTTAATTCCTTGTGCTAAGGGTAAACTTGTGGTGTAATTGATGGTATTAGTTTGACGACGCATATATACTTTCCAAGCATCAGAGCCAGACTCACGACCGCCACCTGTTTCTTTTTCTCCTCCAAAAGCACCACCGATTTCGGCGCCAGAAGTTCCAATATTTACGTTTGCAATTCCGCAATCAGAACCCATTACTGATAAAAACAATTCAGCTTCACGCAAATTGTTGGTCATAATTGCAGATGACAATCCTTGCGCTACTCCGTTTTGAATTGCAATGGCATTTTCTACCGTTCCTGAATATTTTAATAAGTACAATACAGGTGCAAAAGTTTCGTGTTGTACAATTTCAAAAGTGTTATCAGCCTCAGCAATAGCTGGTTTTACATAACAACCACTTTCAAATCCTTCACCAGAAAGCACTCCGCCTTCAACAAGAATATTTCCGCCTTCGGCAACTACTTTTTCAAGCGCTTTATTATACATTTCTACAGCATGTGTGTCAATTACAGGACCAACATGATTATTTTCATCTAATGGATTACCAATACGCAATTGCTTGTAAGCAGACACCATGGCATCTTTTACCGTATCATAAATACTTTCGTGAATGATCAATCTACGTGTTGAAGTACAACGTTGACCTGCTGTTCCTACAGCACCAAATACAGCGCCGATAACGGTCATTTTTATATCAGCGTCTCGAGTTACAATGATAGCATTGTTTCCACCTAATTCTAACAATGATTTTCCAAGGCGAGCAGCAACCGCTTGCGCTACAATTTTACCCATACGAGTAGAACCTGTTGCAGATACCAAAGGCACGCGCTTATCGTTAGTCATCATTTCGCCTACTTTGTAATCTCCATTGATCAAACAAGAAATTCCCTCAGGAAGATTATTTTCTTTAATTACTTCGGCAATAATATTTTGGCAAGCAATACCACAAAGAGGTGTTTTTTCAGATGGTTTCCAAACGCAAACATCGCCACAAATCCAAGCTAATGCTGTGTTCCAAGCCCAAACTGCTACTGGAAAATTGAAAGCCGAAATGATTCCTACCACACCTAGCGGATGGTATTGCTCGTACATTCTGTGTCCTGGACGCTCAGAGTGCATGGTTAAACCGTGTAATTGACGCGATAATCCCACTGCAAAATCACAGATGTCGATCATTTCCTGAACTTCGCCGTAGCCTTCTTGCAATGATTTCCCCATTTCATAGGAAACTAACTTACCAAGAGCTTCTTTATTTTTACGTAATTTTTCACCAAACTGGCGTACAATTTCACCGCGTTGTGGCGCTGGCATTGTTTTAAAAGTTTTAAAAGCCTCTGTCGCTGTTTGCAATACTTTTTCGTAATCAGCGGCAGTAGATGTTTTTACTTTACCTATTAATTGCCCGTCAACAGGCGAAAAACTTTCTAAAATTTCACCATTTGAAAAGGAGTTTTGTCCGGTTGAACTTCCTTCGTTTATATCTTTTATGCCCAATTGCTTCAAGGCTTCGTTCATTCCGAATTGATTGGCTATTGTTATCATTCTAACTTTTTTGATTAAAATTGTTATATTTATTTACAAATATATTGATTTCAGCTTGAAAAATACACTTTGGTATTTTATTTTGTTCTAGCCCCGGTAGTAGCGGCATCTCCCGATTTTAAAAAGCAAGGCTTTTTTGGCCGTAGTTTTTTTAATCGGGAATACAGCGGATGACGGGAAAAAGCTCCTAAAAAAAACTAGTCTTTAGAAACAAATTTAGGATCGGCCTGCATGACTGTGCCACATGAATCGCAAGTGCGCAAGCTTTCTGAATTATAGAAATGTTTGAAATGCGGCAAGAAATCTTTTTCGATATTGTAGAGTTCAAAATAAACCTCGTGCAATTTATGATTGCAGTTATCACAAAACCACAGTAAGCCATCGGTAAAACCCTGACCCGCTCGTTTGCGTTCAATAACCAGCCCAATAGAACCCTCAGAGCGAACCGGTGAATGTGGCGTTTTGGCAGGATTGAGATACATATCGCCAGGATTTAATTCCATTTCGCGGCGCTCTCCATCTTCCTGAATAATTACTTTTATAGAACCTTCGAGTTGGTAAAATAGTTCTTCGGTTTCATTGTAATGGTAGTCTTTGCGGGCGTTTGGGCCAGCCACTACCATAACGATGTAATCTCCTGATTCTTGGTATAAATTTTTGTTGCCTACGGGCGGTTTGAGTAGGTGACGATTTTCATCAATCCACTTATTGAGGTTGAAGGGTTTTGCGATTGCCATTTTAGTATGAGTTTCAAAGTTACTAAGCCACTAAGGTACTAAGATTTTAAATGAATCAAGCGACTAATTTTTACCAAAAAAGCGAAGACGCCCATGTATTATTTTTGCTTGATCAAATAAATATAAACGGGAAAATGGTCGCTAAAACCAATTTCAGAGGATGAATGTCGGAGCGGATATCCTTTAAACTGACCACTATTTTGAATGAGAAAAGGTTTGTTGTAAATGCCCGCTTTCCAGAAACGATAGCTAGAAAAATCGGAACGAATTAAAGTCTCAGAAACCATTATTTGATCGAAAATGTCCCATGCATCACGATGCGCGATGGTTCCTTGGCCTTTTTGAGCCATTTCGTCAAAAGGGTTAAAGATGCCAAACTCTGCTACGAACGCTTTTTTGGCTTTGGCGCCAAGCCCAATTTTTACGCTTTTATTGTAGGGTCCGTCATTGAGATCGCCCATGGTGATGATTTTTGCTTCGGGATTAATACGCTGCAACGAATCGATTATTTTCCTGTTTAGCAAACCTGCTGCCTCGCGATACGGACTTGATTTTTTTTCTCCACCAGAACGCGATGGCCAATGGTTTACAATAATATGAATTTCTTCGCCCTCAAGAAATCCCGTCACTAACAACTGATCACGCGTGTATACTCTGTAATTTTTGGTATTTACCTCAGGATTATCATCCGTGATTTCAGCTGTTTTATCGGCAACCTCATCTTTTGTCACATTTCCTTTTTTGTAAATGTATAACGGGATGTTGCTGGAACTTGTGGGTTGGAATTTACTTTTTTGATACAAAAGTGCTACATCGATTCCGCGTTTATCGGGCGAATCAAAATGTACAATGCCATATTCTTTCTCTAGCAAAAGTGGCTGTTTGACTAGATCTTCAAGAACAGCTCTATTTTCAATTTCGCAACCTCCAATAAGAGTTGGTGAATCTGCATGCTCTCCGTTTCCAATTGAAGAAAGAACACGAGCTAGATTAGATAATTTTTTTTGGTATTTGTCATAGGTCCAACGTTGCAAACCTTTCGGTGTCCATTCCTCATCAAAAGTATCTGGGTCGTTAATCGTGTCGAATAAATTTTCGAAATTATAAAAAGCTACGGTGTGAATGCTGTATTTTTTAGTTTGAGATGAAGCAATTATAGGCAGGCCGAGAAGAAGGAGCAACAGAATTCTAAACTTCATTGTTTTGTTTTTTTGAGTTACAACGTACCGATAATCAATTACTTTAGGTTAAAAGTAGTAATTTGTATTGAATTTCGCATTGTTTTAGAAATGACTATCTTTGAAATTATAAACAAGCCCTTTTTTCAGTTAACGCCAATTCATGACCTATTATACATTCAAGCAACCCACAAGACATTCTATTTTTTATTGGTTGCTATTTCTTATTTTTGTTTTTGAAACATCATACAGTCAAGCTCAAACCACTATGATTACACCACCTTATTTGCAAAAAGGAGATACCGTTGCTCTTGTAGCTACAGCTCGAAAAAACATTGACAACAACCTGCAACCTGCTATTGATTTATTACATAGTTGGGGACTTGAGGTTGTCATTGGAAAGACCATTGGCTTGGATAACAATCAACTTGCAGGAACTGATGAACAACGCGCAGCCGATTTTCAAGCACAATTAGACAACCCAAACATCAAAGCAATTTGGTGCGTAAAAGGCGGTTATGGTACGGTTAGAATGGTTGATTTATTAGATTTTACAAAGTTTAAAATGAATCCGAAATGGATTGTAGGTTTTAGCGATGTAACTGTTTTGCATAGTCACTTGAACACCTTAGGTTTTCAATCGCTTCACGCCATCATGCCACTTACTGCGCCACGAGCAACGCCGCAAGCCATAGAATCACTTAAAAAAGCGCTTTTTGGCGAATCACTTTCTTACCAAGTTGCCGCTTTTAGTAAAAACAAAATAGGAACTGCAACAGGACGATTGGTGGGCGGAAATTTATCGATACTCTACAGTTTGTTTGGTTCAGCATCAGCAATTGATTGCACCGATAAAATTTTGTTTATCGAAGATCTTGACGAATATTTGTATCATATAGACCGCATGATGATGAACTTAAAACGCAATGGTTGCCTCGAAAGCATCAAAGGAATTGTTGTAGGATCAATGACCAAAATGAAAGACAACGATATTCCGTGGGGGAAAAATGCGATCGAAATTATTGAAGATGTAACGCAAAAATACAACATTCCGATTTTGTACAATTTCCCAGCCGGGCACATTCAAGATAATAGAGCCTTGATTTTAGGAAAGAAGGTTACACTAGACGTACAGGAAAAAGGGGGAACGCTTACATTTGAATAAAAAAAATTCCACCCTAATCTTTTTTGAAGGAGTGGAAGCCTATACGAAAGAAGTTTGAGGACTTATGCAGTACATTAAATTCTGTTTTTTTCATTGATGAATTTTAGTTGCAGAAGTTAAAAACTTTAAACCTCAAACTTGAAACAAAATTTTTAAATGGCTGAACACAACGAACTTGGTAAACTTGGCGAAGAAATGGCTGTTGAATTCCTGCAAAAGGAAGGCTATACTATTTTACAAACCAATTATACGTTTCAAAAAGCAGAAATTGACATCCTCGCTCAAAAAGCAGGTGTTCTTGCTGTAGTCGAAGTAAAAACAAGATCTTCCCTAGATTTTGGATTACCTCAGGATTTTGTGAAGCCAAAAAAAATACAACTACTAGTAAAGGCTGTCGATGCTTTTGTCACTCAAAATGATCTTGACCTAGAGGTACGTTTTGATATCATCGCCATTCATAAAAACGATAAATCTTTTGTTATTGAGCATCTTACCGATGCCTTTTATCATTTTTAATCACTTTTTTACTTTGTTATATTTGTAACAAATTGTTTTTTTATTTATCTTTGCGTTCAAATTACACAGTAACTACATACAACGCAACTACAAATTAAAAAAATCCACCATGAAAACTGTTTCTTCAATTGTTGAAAATTACATCAAAACAAAACCTTTTTTACTAAATGCTTTATCACTAGGTATTATCAATTTGACTTCGTTATCACGTAATATCATGACAGAATTAGAAGCTGATTTTGGTAAAGAAGTGAAGCAAGGTGCTGTAGTTATGGCATTAAAAAGATTAACAGAGGAATTGGATTTTAGACTCAACCACAAGATTAATAAAGTCATCAAAAATATTGGCGAAATCACCGTGCGATCAGCTCTTACGGATTATACTTTTGCAGCCTCAGAAACAGTTTTGAACAAACAGGCTGATTTAATTGCGGATATCAACGCATTACCAGATATTTTTTATACTTCATCAAGAGGAGTAAACGAAACAAATATTGTAGTGAGCAACAGCATCAATCATCTTGTAGACAAACATTTTGCAAACGAAAAACTGATCCAGAAACTAGATGATCTGGCCTCGATTACTGTAAAATTACCTAAAGAAAACATTGTAGTTCCTGGAATTTACTATTTCATTTTTCAGCGCTTGGCTTGGGAAGGAATTATTATCAACGAGGTAATTTCGACATCAAACGAGTTCACTATTTTAGTAAGTGAAGAACAAGTGGATGTGGCTTTTAAAGTGATAAAGGATTTGAAGAATTAAAAACATTCTACAATAATTAAAGCTTCCAGCCTTTGGAAGGCTGGAAGCTTTGAAAATTTTTTACTCCCCACCCAACATCTCCATCAATTCCAAGCACTTGCGAGTGGTTTTAGCGTCATCAAAGGTTAAGAGCAAACGTAATCCTGCTGGAGTTTGCTTTTCTTTCATTCGACAAATAGCGCTATTTTTTTGAACAAAATTCACAACTTGCATAAATCGCTTGGATTGGTAATAATCCGATTGTTGATCAGAAACAAAATAACCAATCATCTTACCTTGCTTCAATACCAATTTCTCAATTCCTATTCGTGTAGCGATCCATTTAATACGAATACTATTCATCAACGCTTTGGCACGTGGAGGCATAGGTCCAAAACGATCAATCAATTTATTTTGAAATATAATTAATTCTTCTTCATTTTTGATGGCTCCCAACTCATTGTATAGACTCAAACGTTCCGATACATTATTGATGTATTCATCGGAAAACAACAATTCAAAATCAGTATCTATTTGAAGGTCTTTTACATATTCCTTGGTTTCAATATTATTTTCTTCTGGATATAAATCTTTGAATTCGTTTTCTTTCAACTCATCGATAGCCTCGTTCATGATTTTTTGATACGTATCAAAACCAATTTCGTTAATGAAACCGCTTTGTTCACCGCCCAATAAATCTCCTGCACCACGAATCTCTAAATCTTTCATGGCAATGTTAAATCCGCTGCCCAATTCACTAAACTGTTCCAAGGCTTGAATACGTTTACGAGCATCTTCGGTCATACTTGAATAAGGCGGACAGATAAAATAACAAAACGCTTTCTTGTTGCTACGCCCTACTCGACCACGCATTTGATGCAAATCAGACAGTCCGAAATTATTGGCATTATTGATAAAAATCGTGTTCGCATTTGGAACATCCAATCCGCTTTCGATAATGGTTGTTGCTACTAAAACATCAAATTCACCGTTCATGAAAGCCAACATCAATTCTTCAAGTTTTTTACCATCCATTTGACCGTGACCTATTCCTACTCTGGCATTGGGAACCAAACGCTGAATCATTCCGGCTACTTCCTTAATATTTTCTATTCGGTTATTGATAAAGAAAACCTGTCCGTTACGCTGAATTTCATACGAAATAGCATCTCGAATAGTCTCTTCGCTAAAGCCAACCACATTCGTTTCAATAGGATATCTATTAGGCGGCGGAGTCGTAATCACCGATAAATCTCGGGCTGCCATCAATGAAAACTGTAAGGTTCTCGGGATTGGCGTTGCTGTTAGTGTTAAGGTATCAACATTCGCAGCAATGGTTTTCAGTTTGTCTTTTACGTTGACACCAAATTTTTGTTCCTCATCTACAATTAACAGTCCAAGGTCTTTAAAAACTACATTTTTGTTAACCAATTGATGAGTTCCTATGACAATATCAAGTTTTCCTTCGGCTAATAATTTTAGTGTTTCGGCTTTTTGTTTGGCAGTTCTAAAACGGTTTAAATACCCAATTGATACCGGCATATCTTTCAATCGCTCGCTAAAAGTTCTATAATGTTGGTAAGCCAAAATGGTTGTAGGAACCAAAACAGCAACTTGTTTGCTATTATCAACTGCTTTGAAAGCCGCTCGAATAGCTACTTCGGTTTTACCAAAACCAACATCACCACAAACCAAGCGATCCATCGGACGGTCGCTTTCCATATCTGCTTTTACCTCAGCCGTTGATTTAGTTTGGTCGGGCGTATCTTCGTAAATGAACGAGCTTTCTAACTCATTTTGCAAGTAACTGTCAGGCGCGTATTGAAACCCTTTTTCGAGTCTTCTTTTGGCGTAAAGCTGAATCAAATTGAAGGCAATATGTTTGACACGCGCTTTGGTTTTTTGTTTTAAAACCTTCCAAGCGTTAGAGCCTAGCTTATAAATTTTGGGTGGCGTTCCGTCTTTTCCGTTGTATTTTGAAATTTTATGGAGCGAGTGAATGCTTACGTACACAATGTCATTATCTGCATACACGAGCTTGATGGCTTCTTGTGTTTTACCTTCTACTTGTATTTTTTGCAAACCTCCAAAACGGCCTATTCCGTGGTCAATATGCGTAACATAATCGCCTACCGAAAGTGTTGTCAGTTCTTTTAAAGTTATATTTTGCTTTTTTGAATAGCCATTTTTGATGTTGAATTTATGGTAGCGTTCAAAAATTTGATGGTCTGTGTAGCACGTAATTTGGTTTTCTTCGTCAATAAAACCTTGATACAAGGGCAAAACAACAGTATTGTATTGCTTACGGATATTCTCAGAATTGGCTTCGTCTAAGGTTTCGAAGATATCGTGAAAACGCTTGGCTTGCGCATCATTTGAACAAAACAAATAATTTTTGAAACCGTTAAAATGATTTTCATTCAAATTATTCAGCAACAAATCAAATTGTTTATTAAACGATGGTTGTGGCTTGATATGGAATTCCCATTTTTGAGTAGTTCTAAAAATAGCCTTAGTATTGAACTCAATAATCGAAAAATCCAGCGAGCGCTTGATGAATTGCGTTTGGTTCAAAAACAATTGCTCCGGCTCACTGCGTTTAATTTCTTGCGATAATTTAGCAAAAGCGGTTTCGGCACGAGCAAATTGTTTGTCTAACTCTGTGCATAAATTTTCAGTGTTTTGAATACAAATAACCGTTTGCTCTGAGATATAATCTAGAAAACTTTCACGGTTTTCTTGAAAGACTTTGTTTTCGACATTGGGAATAATAGCAATTTTTTTCTGCGGCAAAATAGATAACTGCGTCGCTACATCAAAAGTACGAATGCTCTCGACCTCATCACCAAAAAATTCAATTCGGTACGGATTATCATTCGAGAAAGAAAACACATCGACGATACCGCCACGAACAGAAAACTCGCCCGGTTCGGTAATAAAATCGACTCTTTTGAATTCGTATTCAAATAAAACTTCGTTTATAAAATCGATAGAAATTTTGTCACCCACCGCCACTTTTAAAGTATTAGTGTCTAATTGCTTTCTAGTCACTACCTTTTCAAACAAAGCCTCCGGATAGGTAACAATTAGCGCTGGTTTTTTACGAGAGTTGATGCGGTTCAAAACTTCAGCTCTAAGCAAAACATTGGCATTATCGGTATCCTCAAGCTCGTATGGCCTACGAAACGACGCGGGATAAAACAACACATCTTGCTCGCCCACCATTTGTTCCAGATCATTCAAATAATAAGCTGCTTCTTCTTTGTCATTGAGCACTACTAAAAACGGAAGCTCCGCCTTTTTAAAAACAGCACGCAAAACAAAGGAAAGAGATGATCCCACCAAGCCCGAAAGCTGCATTTTTACCTGATTTTTTTCGAGTAAGCGCGCTGCAATTTGTATGGTTTTGGGAGCAGTATCGTAGGTTTGGTATAAAACTGATTTACTCAACGCGTGGAATATTTGGATCTACAATAGGCGTATTAGGAATGGCTCTGCTGCTGTCTAGCATACGTAGCAAATCAGACTCACCTTCTTCTAACTGGATTTTACTTTTTTCAACAATTTCGTCCATTTGTCTTTGAACGGAAAGTAATTCGAGATTAATTTCGGCTACCAAAGCACTCACTTTTTTGTCTGGAATAACGTCTAAGTGCATAAATAAATCCAACATCCGCACCTTGGTTGTTAGAGCTGCAATGCGGCTACGTATTTGTGGTTTGTCGTATTGGTACGGTATGCGTTCGCCCAGCGCCATTACTTTTTTAGATAATTCTGCCGATTTGCGTTGATACGCACGAACAGATGCTTGCGGTTTTTGTGCCAAGGCATCCAAAAAAAGGCGCAATTCGTTCCAAGAGGCTATACTCGTTTCAGAAGCTTCGGTAAGTGGTGTATCGTAAAAGTCCCAAGCCTTTTGCAAACTTTTTACTAAAACTTCTTTTTTTTGAACCTCCTTTTGTGTGTCTGCCAAACGATTGTCATCCTCATTTTTACAAGAAAACAAGAACAAAACGAGGCAACAGCAAAGAGCAAAATTGTATTTCATTTTTTGTGTCATTAAAGTACAAAGTTACAAACTAAATTGGCAATATCGAATGGTGGGTTTGGGGAATGTCAATCTCGCTTGAAACCATTTAACATTCGATTTATTGGTTTAAAAAACTGCTTTTTGACTCTGCATAATCTATCAAATACGATCTGAAATAAATTTGTTTTAAAAATAATGGCTCTTACTTTGCCATTTTGACAACAACCAAATGAAATTCACCACTAATAAAACCAGTATTTTCGTTTTAGATTGAATTTTATTTATTGTTTTGTGGTTTTTATTGCTGTTTTTATCAAAAGTTGTACTATTTGCGAAAACGTTATCTTTGTTTTTCAAAACAGAAAAAGATGAGTACTAAAATATTGATTATAGGCGCTTGCGGCCAAATAGGAACAGAGCTTACGCAAAAGTTACGCTCGATTTACGGAACGGAAAATGTGATTGCCTCTGACATCAGAAAACTGAACGTTGATGTAGTAAATTCGGGACCATTTGAAGTGGTGAATGCTTTAGATTTTAATCAGATTGAGCATTTAGTTGAAGTACATCAAATTACCGATGTATATTTAATGGCTGCACTATTATCGGCTACAGCTGAGAAAAACCCTGCCTTTGCATGGGACTTGAATATGAACTCTTTATTTCATGTTTTGAATTTGGCGAAAGCCGGAAAAATAAAAAAGATATTTTGGCCATCAAGCATCGCGGTTTTTGGACCTACAACACCCAAAGAAAACACACCACAATACACGGTTATGGAGCCATCAACGGTCTACGGAATCAGTAAGCAAGCAGGCGAAAGATGGTGTGAATACTACCATAATGTGTTTGGTGTTGATGTGCGTAGTATTCGTTATCCTGGTTTGATCAGCTGGTCATCGCCTCCTGGTGGCGGAACTACAGATTATGCTGTAGACATTTATCACAAAGCACTAGCCGATCAAAAATACGAGTGTTTTTTATCCTCAGAAACTAAAATGCCAATGATGTACATGGATGATGCTATTGCGGCAACCATCAAAATCATGCAAGCGCCTGTTGAAGAAATTAAAATTCGTTCCTCATACAATTTGGCTGCTATGAGCTTTACCCCAACAGAAATTGCTGCCGAAATCAAGAAACACATTCCTGAATTTACCATTACTTACGAACCGGATTTCCGTCAAAAAATTGCCGATAGCTGGCCTGCCAGTATTGATGATAGCAGCGCCCGCAAAGACTGGAATTGGAATCATGAGTTTGATTTAGCAAGCATGACAATTGATATGCTAGAGCATTTAAAGTAAAATTTTTGAACATAAATAAAACGCCGCAAAATTGTTTTTTTGCGGCGTTTTTTCATTTGTAAAACTTGTCAACCTATTTTAGGACTATTCAAGGGCTTCGAGGTATTCAAGACTAATTATAGATGTAATCACCTATTTCCTTTTCAACTTTCCAATGATTTTTCTTCCTTTTCATAATTACAATTCTTGCATTTCCGCCTCCAAAAAGAAATGCTTTTTGATAATAAAATAAAACATATTTTTTTTTCCAATAATAAAGTGGTTCAGAAAGAAAAATTATTTCATAGTTACCTGTCCCCATTGCTATTTTTTGGGTAAATGCTTCACCAAAGAGTACTTTCTTACTTTCATGTAAAAACTTGAAATCATTGAAATCACTTTTTTTCCATTCTTGCGGTAATGTGTCATTTTTATATTCCAGATACATTTTTTTCCAATGCTTTAAATTAAAATACGCATGAGTATCTGTTTGCGGCAGTAGATGATTTGAACCTTCACTTCCATTAAAAATACGAAGAACTTGTTTGTTGCTAATTTTTTCTTGTTGAAGAATGTATGTCTTGTTTAATTTTTGTGAAATTAAGAATGTTTTGATTGGCTCATAACTAGCGAGATATTTACTGCTGTTACAAGACAAGATGAAAAACGGGATTAGCAGTGCTACTTTTTTTATGTGCTTCATTACAATTACATCACAGTTTTTAAGACTAATTATAAATGTAATCCCTCATGACCCTGACTACTTGCCATTGATTTTTCTCTTTTTTCATAATGACAAGATTTGAAGATCTACTTCTTGCAGAATGTTTTGTTTCAAATAAAAACAAAATGTATTTTCTATTAAAATAATACATCGGCTCTGAAATCGTGAACCATTCACGAATTCCGGTTCCGGCATATTTATCAATAACTATGCGAGTTAGCATTAAACCGGTACCTTTCTCTAAGATAAAATTGTAATTAGGAAAGTCTTCTTTTTTCCAATGTCGCTTTATGGTGTCATTTACATACTGTTTGTACAATTTTTTCCAGTGTTTTTTTACATATAAACCGTCAGTATAATCCGTGGGGTCGGTAGGATCTATATAACGTTCGGCACCCTCGCCACCATTAAAGATTCGTAATGCCTGTCGATTTTCTTCTTTATCACTTTGTAGAATATGTACTTTGCTTTTATCAATTTTTTGAGTTTCTAGAAACACATTGATAGGCTCATAAGTAGTAAGATATTTACTGCTGTTACATGACAAGATAAAAAACGGAATTAGCAGTGCTACTTTTTTTATGTGTTTCATATTCACTAATTTTTACATGGAGTTCCTAAAGGCGTATACCCTTGATATGGTGTTCCTTTCATTTCTGTATTAATGCGGTCTAAAATCCTCTCTCTATCTGCAGATCCCTCTGGATAGGTTTTATTAAATATTTTAGTTCCTGTGAGTCCTCCCCATGCCATATCAAGATAAACTTGACTTGGATAACCTGAATGAAACGTATCACCAAGATGAAATTGTTCAATGGTGGTGGCTATTACATTAACGTATTTCCCAGCAATCAATTCATGATGCGCATCTGGTAAAATTGAAGTATTTTTAGTAGCTTGCTGTTGTACATAAGCATCAAAAATAGTTGGGAAATCATTTATTCCCACAGTGCTGTTTTTTAAGTGATCTTCTAGTAAACTTATGAGGTAAGCATGAATAATTTCATGTGCCATTGTAGTTGCTACTGATAGGTCAGTAGGTCTTGTACCAAATAAAGTTCCTTTAATGTAGTCTTCATTAAAAACCATATTTACATCTGTGGCGGAACTAGCAGCTTTAGTTGTTTGGGCCCAATCATCTGCATTAAAATACTCCTTTGACTTATAATAACTTTTATATTCCAACTCAGTCAAATCATAATTTAAAAATAATGAGTCCTTTTTTATTTGATAATGACCTTTACCAAATTCATCATCTCCTAAACAAGCTCCTGAATGATACTCAAAGGTTCCGTTTGCATTTAAATCAAAATAATTATAATACTCCTGATTTGGCATTAAACTACTATATCTCCCAACTATCTGTTGTTGACAAAATACATAATTTGATAAAAATACAGTAACAATAAATAATAAATACTTAATCACATTTTGTCCCTTTAGATTGATTGTTTCCATTTTGTTCGTTTAGTATTATGTTTGCTATTGCTTGTCAGTCATTTGCATTGGGTACAATTTCTTTAAAGGTATCTGTTTCTGCAACAATAGTGCCATTTGGATCTGTTTGAAACATCCTTGAAAACGCCATGGATTTATAATATTCCCAACCTAAATTTCCACCTGTTCCGAATTTTTTATCCCATTCATAATAATGAGTATGCCATCGCATCTATATATTTACTCATAAAGTTATGATGAAAAGTATTCATATCCGTGAATCCGTTTTCAGCCGCATAATTTCTCAATTGAGTTTGAAAAGGCTTATCTTTAAAATCAGGATAACCAAAAAAGTAGGTATTTAAATATGCGTGTACGGTGCTCGCGCTAGCCGAGGTTTTTTCATTTGTAAATTTTTAAATAAAAAATCATTTAGACATTGTTTCATCTGATCGAGAGTTATTTAAGTTCCCCCCTCCACCTTTTGTAAGGTTAAACAAAATAATTATTTCTGATTTGTTGTTTAGTATAAAAGGTACTGTCAATGATTTATTAAACTGCACATAAAATAAATGTTCACCTGAGTTCAATTTAACTGCATCACTTTTAACATCCACATTACTGTTCGCAGATTGCGTAATTACTATTTTTTCGGGATTTTTATTATACTCCTCTCGAACAGTCTTTAAAAAAAATAAACATACATCCTTTTGTTTTTTAGAATAGTTAATTTTAGTTTTTAAAATTTGCTCTAAAGGCATGGATTCATCAACAAGTTCAAGAGCAAAATTCTTTACTATATTTTCATCTCTTTTTGAATTATAATAAATTACAACAATTGATATTGCAATTAACAATATTATTAGAATATTTTTTTTCATAATTTTTTAATTACAAATCCCTTTATTACTAGCTGCGTTAGCTTCTGTTGTTTGTCGCTGAGAATTTGCTGGTAGTGTCATATTTCTTATATCCTGACCTAATTGACCTGGGTTACTGCCAGCACCACCAGGCCAGCTGCCATAAGAATCTGACAAAGGTAAGCCAGCTATCTTACCCACTTCTATTGCAAAATCAGTACAATTATAATTATCCAAATCATATACTTTTGGGGCATTACTTGCATAGGCAATAATACTAAACAATTTGTTAGCATCTACTGGGGTAGATAAACTTACATCAAAATGGTGATTTTCATCATTCCCAAACACCATATTATCAGTTGAATATCCGGGCGCCGGGTATATACTAGTAGCTGGCCAGTATCCAAAAACACGTCTTGTAAGACCTTGCTGAATAGCAATAAAAGTATGGCCTACATCTGTACCTGACCAAGCTTTTGAATTATTTGATAATGGTTGATCTACATATATTATGACTTCAGCTGACTTACTAAGATCAAAACATTTTAAATATTCATTTATTTTATCAATTACCTTTTCTGGATCGGGACCAATTACAACGACATCCTTTTCTTCAACAGGTCCAACAATAGCACCACCACTAGACCCTCCGCCACCATTATAATTTGGATCCCAGTTTATTGAGATAGGTACTTCATTTGCTAGGTTAGTTAATGAAACAAATCCAGGTGAAACTTTAAAGCGATTATAAACAACAACTTCATCCAACTCAATTGGTTCAACAGATTCATTAGTTCTTAAAGCTGTTTTTTGCCCAAATTTAGGCTTTTTGGAAGGAACCAAATCAATTACGTATTCGTTGTTTTTTAAACGATAGGCTCTAATAAAGTCACCATTTAATCTTGTCATTAGTACAATACCGCTAAACGTATTATGGGTAAATGAATCATCTGAAAACTCATGATAAATCATTGATTCAATTTGTGTTCCTACCCGCAAAAAAAGAGCACGGCGACGTTGGTTGTGTGCTTTTGTTTTCATAGGAATAACAGTCAATAATTCACTTGTATTGGTAAGTTTTTCTTGTGTTACCTTATCAAATTCAAATTGGTTTTGCTCACCACTAATCTTAGCTGTGGTTTTTGGAGAATGATTGAGGTTTCTTACAAAACTTATTGCATCGCTTTTGGCAACCGTTTCAATTGAAGATTGCGGCTCAAAAGCTTGATCTTCGGTATTACAAGATTGATTAATACCAAATAATAAAGCCATAAAAAAGCAACCAATTATGCGCTTTAAATTATTTGTTTGTTTGTTTGTTTGTTTGTTTGTTTGTTTGTTTGTTTGTTTGTTTGTTTTCATATTTTTTTTTTGATTAACAGAAAATAAAAGTAATGAATTTAAGAAGCCTCACAATACCCACTTTTGGTGATATTTGACTATTTTAAAAATCCCGCAAAATTATATTTTGCGGTTTATTTGTGATATTTCAAACTTCCAAACCCCACATTTCTAATTAAAAAAACAACCGTTTCCTAAAAAAACAGAAATCACTCTATAATTATGTAACATTATAAATTTAAAAATAAATGTAGCGCACTGATTATCATTATTTTTGATAAAAAATAGAACGTTATGAAACTTAAATCAAGTGAACCTTTTTGGTTGGTAAAAAACGGAATTCTGCACTCCTATCCCTCGTTACAAAAAAATATTACTACCGATATCTTGGTAGTAGGTGGCGGTATCACGGGAAGTTTGATTGCGCATCAATGCATCAAAGACGGTCACAAAACGGTTTTAATTGATAGACGAGAAATAGGTCATGGCAGTACATCAGCAACTACCTCGATGCTACAATATGAAATAGATGTTCCCTTACACGAACTCAACGATTTGATAGGTCCCGAAGAGGCAGCCGCGAGTTATTGGGCTTGCTACAAATCAATAGACGATTTGCAAAAGATTGTTTCAACCATAAAATCTGACTGCGGATTCAAGAAAAAGGATTCCCTTTACTTTGCTGCTTATAAAAAAGATGTTGCTTGGCTGAAAGATGAATTTGAGGCCCGAAAACAAATAGGACTTCCTGTGCAATGGCTCGAAGCTGCTGACATTGAAAAACGTTTTAAAATAAAAAATTCTCATGGCGGTATTTTATCACAACAAGGCGGCAGTATTGATGCGTTTCAATTGGCACATGATCTTTTGCACTACAATCATAAAAAAGGTTTGCAAATATTTGACAAAACTGATACCAAAAACACAAACTATAATAAAAGCGGTGTGGTCGTTACAACCGAGCATGGCAGCACAATCACTGCAAAAAAAATCATCTATTGCAACGGATTTGAAAGTACTGAAATTATTAAAGATAAATTCGTGAACCTCTTGTCAACCTATGCCATGGTTGGAGAACAATTTGAAGACGATCAAAGTCACTTGAGTGAAACTCTTTTTTGGAACACCGCAAAACCTTATATGTACATGCGCACCACAGATGACAACAGGTTGTTGATAGGTGGCGAGGATGAAGACTTTGTTGATGCTTCAAAACGTGATGCTTTACTTGAAAAAAAATCAGTCAAACTAAAGAACTATTTGAAAAAAATGCTGCCAGATTACCACTTCCAAACAGATTTTGTTTGGGCAGGTACATTTGGAGAAACCAAAGACGGATTGCCTTACATAGGCGAACATCCTAATTTCCCGGGTGCTTATTTTGTTTTGGGCTTTGGCGGTAACGGAATCACCTTTTCTGTCATCGGAATGGAACTTGTTGCTGATATGCTACAAAACAAAAAACATTCCCTCTCAGATACTTTTAAATTCAGACGCTAATTTGTTTTCCAAATAACAAAAAGCCCAAGTAAACCATAGTTTATTTGGGCTTTTGTGTGGAGCGTAAAAAGAATAACTTACTTTTTCTTTTTTGCTATTAACGTTTGTAATTCTTTGTAATCTGCTTCCGATTGTAATTCAATTAAATCTCGAAGTTTTCCGTTTTTGAGTACGAGTGCATATTTTTTTCTAACCAATGTCGACTTGTCTTGCACGGATACAATTTGCTCCAGCGGAATAATATTGCTACCGGTTTTTTTTATAAAATACTGTCGCAAACCCACCGCAGCTGCCATACCAATTAACAACCAAATTAGTTTCATTAAACCAAATTCTACCTGAGAATTCGATAGGTTCAATATCACATTGACAAAAGTCACGATGAGTAAGAGTCGTACAATTAAAAAGTGACTTTTTAAACCGTCTTTAATTTCAAGCGAAGCAGTTGCTTCATTGTATTTGAATTTCATGTGAAAATTAACTACTGTTTAAAAACGTTATTCTCTTTTTTAATATCAGCCATTAAACTGCTTGGGTCAATGGTAATACTTTTTATAGCTGATTTTGCTTTAGGAAGATTCAACTCGTAAGTTGGGTATGCCCAAGCCCAATCAGAAAGTACGGTTCTTTTAATTGCCGGATACGGATTTTCTTTTTCAAAACTCATCATGCGCAAAGGCACGTAAAAAGTTTCTACTGTTCCATCTGTATATTCTACAAGCAAATCAATTGGCATTGGCATTCTGCCAATTCTCTCCAAAACTACTTTGGTTTGACCCGCATTTTCAGTTACTTCTTTAATTCCGTAATCAATCGTGTTGGTTGTTTGTGTCCAATCTGTTAAATACCAATCTAAGTTAGCTCCTGAAACTCTCTCAGCAGTTCTTTTAATATCATTAGGCGTAGGATGCTTGAATTTGAAATCGCTATAATACTTTTTCAAAGTCTTCATCAAATTGTCTTTCCCGATCAAATAAACTAATTGTGTCAAGAAAAGTTCTCCTTTGCTGTACGAACTAATACTGTACACTCTGTTCTCATCAAAACGATCCGCATGCGTACTTTGAGGCAATTCTTTACCTGAATTTACCATAGAAAAATATCCTGCATAACCTCCCGCAAATGGGTTTTGTGCTTTTTTCTCTGCAAGTTCATTCATTCCTAAGTCTTCTAAAAACGATGTAAAACCTTCATCCATCCAGCCGTGTTTAGACTCGTTTGAGGCTAATACATGTTGGAACCAAGAGTGCGCCATTTCGTGAGCCGTTACGCCCAACAATCCTTCAAATTTACCTTGCCCCAAAATCAAAGTACACATGGCATACTCCATTCCGCCATCGCCACCTTGAATAACGGAATATTGTTTGTACGGATACTCACCCACAGTTTTGTTGTAAAACTCCATCAATTTTACAGTCAACGGCTGTAAATTTTTCCAGTTTTCAATGTATTGCGGATTGTTTTTGTACAAAAAGTGAATGTCAACACCATTTGGACCTTTGGCAATATCATGAATATAGTTTTTGTCAGCTGCCCAAGTAAAGTCGTGAACCATTGGTGCTTTAAAATGCCATGTAAGTGTTTTTGCTTTTTTAGGAATGGTAACCACTGTGCCTTGAGCTTGGTAACCGTGACCAATTTCATTTGGATTTTGCAAGTAACCTGTTCCACCTAAAACATAGTTTTTATCGATAGTAATTTTTACATCAAAGTCGCCCCAAACTCCGTGAAATTCTCTTGCGATATACGGATCTGCGTGCCAACCTTCAAAATCAAATTCGGCTAATTTAGGATACCATTGTGCCATTGACAATTCAACTCCTTCAGCATTATTGCGTCCTGAACGACGAATTTGTACCGGAACTTGACCGTCAAAATCTAGTGTAAAAGTAGTTTTAGAATTCGGTAAAATAGGCTTAGCCAAAGTTACTTCGAGTATGGTTCCCACCTCTTTTGCAGTAGCGGCAATACCATCTTGTTTGAAATTAGTTACGTGTAGAAATCCAATTTCGTTAGGTTTCAAATTTTTGATGCGACTTTCTTTTACTTCTTTGTCACCTACTTTTACTTTAGACACCATTCTGCCATCAGGATCTTTGATGTTTTGAATGCGCGCATCCATTTCGCTTCCTGGCTGAAAAGCGTTGTTAAATAAATGGTAATACACTTTTCTTAACGTATCCGAAGAATTGTTAGTGTACACCAGCTCTTGCGCTCCTTTGTACTTATAGGTAGCTACATCGAGTGCAACTTCCATTTTGTAGTTTGCATGCTGCTGCCAATACGCATTACTTTGTGCCCAAACACTACCAAAACCAGTAGTTAAAAGAGCGCATAAAAATAGTTTTTTCATAAGTGGTTAAAATAAAAAATGGAAGGACGATTTGTCCTTCCATAAAATTAAGTTTCTATTAGTTATTTTGACATTCTCTCAGCCATCAATAATGCATTGTAAGCATTTACAATTTTACCTGATTGTGATAGTGTGGTAAACGAACGTTTGTCTGTTGGTTTTCCGCCTACAATTACTTCAGTAGTTATCGCAACTCCTGAATCCATCAAGATTTGTTTTACTTGTTTCGCTGATAATTTTGGATAGTATGAACGAATCAATGCTGCAACTCCTGCTGTGTTTGGTGCAGCCATTGAAGTTCCTTGTAAATATTGGTATTCGTTATTTGGAGTGGTTGCATAAATTTTTACTCCTGGTGCAAAAACGTCTACATTTAATTTACCAATGTTAGAAAAACGAGCGACTACTTTTTCTCCGTACTCATAATTCAATGCTCCAATTGTAATTACGTTTGAAGCAAACTCTTTTACTTTATCATCAGAATCGTTCGGGAAATTTTCGGCAAAGTCAATATCTTTCGCATCGTTTCCGGCTGCGTGTACAAAAAGCACGTCTTTTTTCTCTGCATATTTGATCGCGTCATACACCCACTGCTTGTGAGGTGAAAAAGCCTTACCAAAACTTCCGTTGATTACTTTCGCGCCATTATCAACAGCATAACGAATACCTAATGCAATATCTTTATCGTACTCATCTCCGTCTGGTACGGCACGAACCGTTAAAATTTGAACATTGTTTGCTACACCATCTCCACCTAAATTGTTACCTCTAACTTGAGCCACAATTCCGGCAACGTGTGTACCATGCAAAATTTCGCTTTTATCTGGACCCATTACGTTGTTGTTCCCGTACTTGGTATCAGTAATATCGTTTGGATTGTCGCCAACCACCTTACGATAATCCGTTTTCAGGTTGTCACCATTAATAAGTGCATCTTGAGCATCTTTTTGTTTTTGAACTGCAACTTTCAACTCAGCAACTGGTAAACCATAACCCAACATTTGTTGCATTGTAGTTTTGCTTTTTAGTAAATCAGCATCTTGAGTTGTAATTGCTTTTACCTCTTCTGCGGTATAAACAGCTTTACCTAAATGCTTCGCAATTGCAGCATCGCTTGTGGTTAATGTGCTAATCATTTGCTCCGAGCGTGCTTTTATTGTTGCTGCTTCGGCTACTTTTTTATCATTTACTGCTTTGGCTTCTTGAAATGTTTTTTCGTCAACCAAATTTTTGTCTCTAATGATTCTTTCGTATTCAACATTTTCTTTGGTGATATCACCCAAGAAATTCCAACCGTGAATATCATCTACGTAACCATTTTTATCGTCGTCGATTCCGTTTCCTGCAATTTCCTTAGCATTGGTCCACAAAACCGATTTTAAATCTTCATGCTCGATATCAACACCTGAGTCTACAATACCTACAATAACAGGTACTCCTTTTTTACCTTTTAACAATTCAGCATAAGCTTTATCAACACTCATTCCAGGAATGGTGTCGCTTACAATATCAAGGTGACTCCAACGTTTCAATTCGTTTTCTGTTAAAGCCGCTTTCTTCTGTACATTTAACGGTGCAGAAATTGGAGCCAAATTAGCTGTCGCAGTACTCGAAACTTGTTTTGCAGCGCCACATCCTACTAAAGCAAGCATGGCAAAAGCAGAAATGTAGATAGGTTTGATGGTATTCATGGATATTTACTTTTAAAAATTTTATAAAATATTGGTCTAAAATAATTGATTTTGTTACACAAATAAAAGGATTAACACTACGTTAAGATTTCATCACAACTATAAACTTGTTGTAGTCGAACTCCTTTTTCAGTTTGTACTACAGTAACTATTTCATTGTGGGCATCATGCTCTAAAAACAAATAGTATTCTTGGTTTGCGGCTGTAGTCAATAATTTACTCTTTTCCGGCATTGTCAATAATGGTCTGGTATCATATCCCATCACATACGGAATTGGAATATGCCCGGCTGTAGCCAATAAATCGGCGCAAAAAACGATGGTTTTACCTTTATATTGAATGTGCGGAATCATCTGTTTTTCGGTATGTCCATCTACAAAAAAGATTCCAAATCCTAATTCAGATTTTTCAAGAAAATCACCTTCAGGTCTTTTTATAAAATGCAATTGACCACTTTCTTGCATGGGCAAGATATTCTCAGACAAAAACGAAGCTTTCTCCCTCGGGTTTGGTTTTGTAGCCCATTCCCAATGATTTTCGTTGGTCCAAAATTTAGCGTTTTTAAAGGCTGGTTCGTAACCCGTTTTGTCTTTATTCCATTGTACACTTCCACCACAATGGTCAAAATGCAAATGCGTCATAAACACATCCGTAATATCGTCGCGGTGAAAACCGTATTTTGCCAAAGATTTATCTAAAGAATGAGAACCCCATAAAGAATAGTATCCGAAAAACTTATCAGATTGTTTGTTTCCCATTCCGGTGTCTATCAAAATCAAGCGATTTTCCTCTTCAATTAGTAAACAACGTGCCGCAATATCAATGAGGTTATTGGCATCAGCAGGATTGGTTTTGTTCCAGATGGTTTTGGGAACCACGCCAAACATAGCACCGCCATCTAATTTAAAATTACCCGTTTCTATTGGATATAGTTTCATAATGTATCAAAATTGTAAGCTCTAAAATTAAGCATATTTATTGATACCGAACTAAAAGTATGTAAAAACAAATTGCACCCAAACCAATACACAACTGATGCGCAATGGTTTAAATGCAATTTGATTTTAGATTATTTTTTTAATTGTTGAAATAACTGTTGCAGCTTACTGTTTGCCTCAACTTGCTGCGGAGTAGATTTAACCAACTGTCTAGTGGTTGCAATGCGCTGCTTTGTAACAGGGTGCGAACTTAAAAATTCTGGGATAATAGAATCACCTTCGTCTTGTAGTCTTTTAAATAAATTCAACATTCCGTTTGGATCTACTTTGTTTTTGACAACAATCGCGAAACCTTCACGATCAGCTTCTTGTTCGAACTCACGAGAAAACGACAATGATTGAAAACTATTTACGTTATCACCTATTGTAGCCATGATTCCATTGGCATCACCTAAAATTGCGGAGATAAACAAATAACCAGACAAGTTGCGACAAAGCATTTTCATCGAATGGCGATTGTTAACGTGCGCGGCTTCGTGGCCTAAAAGTGCAACTAACTCATCGTAATTTTGCATCTTGTCTACAATTCCGGAATATACCACAATGGTACCATCAGGCAAAGCAAAAGCGTTTACAATATCCTCTTCAACAAAAATGAATTTCAATTTCTTTTTATTGTTCAGTTGTAACTCTTTTGCGAAAGCGTTTAAGACTTTAGATTTATCCGAAGCTACATCTGAGAACAGTAAATTATCGCTGATAAACGTTCCGCTCATGGTATCATCAAAACTCTCAGGAATTAGCGCTACTGATTTTTCGCCCACCCACGGAATCGCGTAAACATAGGTCAGGCCAATTAAACCCAAAATCACAAGTCCCAAAACAAGATGAAATTTCATGCCCGATGCTAGCATTTTTTCGTACCAACCTATTTGCTTGTTTTCTTTACGAAATTTTAAAATAGCAGCTGCAAATGTAGAGTCTGTGATTTTTAAAATTGCTATGCCGTCTGGTTGCTGTTTTTGCAATTGTAGGGTTGTGCCCACGTTTTCAAAACTCAGTTCACCCAGCAACCAGCGCTCTACTGTAGCTGTTTCGGTTTGAAACTGAAGAACACCATTTAGTGTGTTCAAAACAATAGTTACTGCTTGCGGGGCGGCTGACTTGCCATCAAAATAAATTCCTGCGGCTTCTTGGTTCATATTTTAAACGATAAAATCCATATCTAAAAAGTCACTCACGTCTTCGCCGGTAGCATCTTTATAGTTTTCTTCGGTTTGGTGTAATGTATTCAAATCAATGTTACCGTCTAATTGAATGTGGTCAAAAATAAATTTCATGGTACGCGTCACAACCCAAGAGTAACCCAATCCTAATGTAAACACAATTAGCAACATATTAATTACGATCAGGCCAATAAAATCAGCACCACTAGCAGTCGATGTAAACTCGATACGTTTATCATCTTTATGCAAAGACAAATTGTTCACATAGTATTCAAAAATTTCTTTTTGCCACCAGAAGGAGTAAATTCCGAAAGTAAAAATTGTCAAAAAATATCCTTTGATATTCATTAATAAATAATCGCCACCATCTCCATCATAATTCATCTCGGCATCACCAAAACGAATATTACCGATAACGTATCTGCGTAAATTCATTTGAAACCACGAGCTGTATATCCCCAAAGTAATAATTGTAAAGAAAACCCACTTGAAAAAAAGTTTAACTAATTCTGCTTGATCACCTCGGTAACCAAAACGAATTCCTCTCCATGTGGTGCGGGACATTCTGTAACGGTACGATCCGTGAATGGCCAATGGCATAATAGCAAAAATCCCTAAATAAAGAACCAAAATACCAATACCTTGATGACCTAAGTAGGTAAGTGCACCCATTATTCCAAACAAAACAGCAAAGACTAATAAAGCTTTTAAAAATCCTTTGAACATCTCTTTACCCGTTCCATGAAAAGCAAAGGCATCATCATTTAAAGTGGTTTGACCGAATAAAAATTGTAGCGTTTTGGCCTTAGCCCATGGATAATAAAGTCCTAAAGTAACGATAGTTAAGAGCCAATTGACAATTACGATACCGAAAAAAGTCTCCCCTTTTCCTTTAAAATCGAGTTGATAGTGCATTTTGCTTGGTACATTTTCTTCCATAAATAGTTTTTTTTGTTTGTTTGTAAGTTATAAAGCGTTAAAAGTAATATAATAAAATTAAAATGCGCAAATAACTAAATTCTATTTTTGCATTAGTTATAATAATGTTATCAATTATGGAAAAAGTATTTTAAACACTATCTTTGCGTTTAATTTAGACAAAATCAATATAAACATGATAAAGGTATCTGACACTGCCAAAAAGAAAATTATCGACTTAATGCAAGACGATGGTTTTAATGCTGCTACAGATTATGTACGAGTAGGTGTAAAAAGCGGCGGCTGCTCTGGATTGTCATATGATTTAAAATTTGACAAAAACAAAGGAGACGATGATAAAATATTCATTGACAACGACATAACTATAGCGGTTGAAAAAAAATCTTTTCTATACCTAGCAGGAACTATTTTAGAGTTTTCTGGTGGATTAAACGGAAAAGGTTTTGTATTTAACAATCCGAATGCAACAAGAACTTGCGGTTGTGGCGAGAGTTTCTCTCTTTAAATTTAAAGATTGAAAAATTAAAAGATTAATGAAAGCATGGCAAAATCATTTGAAGAATTTGATGTTCATAAAAAAGGTGTTGTCTTGACCAAATTAGTTTTTCAATTATTAAATAATAAATCTTTAGAAAAGGAATTTGGTTTTAAAGACCAAATAAAAAGAGCTGTAGTTTCGATTACAAATAATATTGCCGAAGGTTCAGAATACAACAGTAATAGACAATTTACAAGATATTTAAAAATCTCCAAAGGCAGTTGCGCTGAGGTTAGAAATATGTTGATATTAGCAAGAGAGTTAGGTTTTTGCAATCAAGAGGAGATTCAGATAGGTTATAATTTAACAATTGAAATTTCTCAAAACCTTTCTAATTTTATTAAATATTTAGACACAAATAATAAAGGTTAATGTTCAATTTTGAATCTTTAAATCTTTAAATCTTTAAATCACAATGAGTAAATACACAGAAGACGATTTAAAAATCGAACTCGAAAATAAAGAATACGAATACGGATTTTATACCGAGTTGGAAGCCGAAACGTTTCCTATTGGTTTAAATGAAGATATTGTTCGTGCCATTTCACTTAAAAAAGAAGAACCACAATGGATGACCGATTGGCGCCTTGAGGCTTTTCGTGCTTGGGAGCAAATGGTAGAACCAGAATGGGCTAACGTACGTTATGAAAAACCAGATTTTCAAGCCATATCATACTACTCTGCACCAAAAGCAGTTGATCCTAACAAAACATTAGATGATGTAGATCCGGAACTTTTGGAAATGTACAAAAAGTTAGGTATCTCTGTTGATGAGCAAAAAATGATGAATAATGTGGCCATGGATATCGTAGTTGACTCGGTATCAGTTGCAACAACATTCAAGAAAACATTAGGCGAAAAAGGAATTATTTTCATGAGTATTTCTGAAGCCATTAAAGAATATCCAGAATTAGTTCGCAAATATTTAGGAACTGTAGTGCCACAAAAAGACAACTTTTACGCTGCCTTAAACTCGGCCGTATTCTCTGATGGATCTTTTTGTTACATCCCAAAAGGCGTTCGTTGCCCAATGGAACTTTCTACTTATTTCCGTATCAATCAAGCCGGTACCGGACAATTTGAAAGAACCTTACTTATTGCTGATGAAGGAAGCTACGTATCATACCTTGAAGGTTGTACTGCTCCTAGTCGTGATGAAAACCAATTACACGCTGCAGTAGTTGAGCTGATTGCTCTTGACGATGCCGAAATAAAATATTCAACCGTACAAAACTGGTATCCTGGTAACAAAGAAGGAAAAGGTGGTGTGTATAATTTTGTAACTAAAAGAGGAATTTGCGAGAAAAACGCAAAAATTTCTTGGACACAAGTAGAAACTGGCTCAGCAGTAACTTGGAAATATCCATCGGTAGTTTTAAAAGGGGATAATTCAGTTGGTGAGTTTTATTCAATTGCGGTAACTAATAATTTCCAGCAAGCTGATACGGGTACTAAAATGGTTCACCTTGGTAAAAACACTAAATCGACTATTATCTCGAAAGGAATTTCAGCTGGAAAATCACAAAACAGTTACCGTGGTTTGGTTCGAATTAGTGCCAATGCCGAAAATGCTCGTAATTTCTCGCAATGCGACTCTTTATTAATGGGGAACAAGTGTGGAGCACATACATTTCCGTACATTGAGAGTAAAAATCCAACGGCGAAAATTGAACACGAGGCTACGACAAGTAAAATTGGTGAAGACCAAGTTTTTTATTGCAACCAACGTGGTATTCCAACTGAAAAAGCAATTGCATTAATTGTAAACGGTTTCAGTAAAGATGTATTGAATAAGTTGCCAATGGAATTTGCGGTAGAAGCACAAAAATTATTGGAAATTTCTCTTGAAGGTTCGGTGGGATAAGAAAATGTTTAAAGTTTAAGGTTTAAAGTTGAGCAACTTATCACTAACTTTAAACCTTAAACAAAAATGAATGGCGACAATAACTAGGTTTGAAGATTTAGAAATTTGGAAAGAGGCTCGACGACTGGCCAAAGAAATTCATATTATTGCTGTAGAATCAGATTTAAAAAATGATTTCAGATTTAAGGATCAAATAAAAGCATCATCTGGCTCAGTAATGGACAATATTGCTGAAGGTTTTGAAAGAAACGGAAATTTAGAATTTAGACAATTTTTATCTATCGCAAAAGGATCCGCTGTAGAAACACGATCTCAATTATACCGCGTTTTGGATTATAATTATAATCAGTGAAGAAAAGTTTGAAATTTTAAAAACTGACTTCGAAAATTTAAGTGGAAAAATAAACAATTTTATATCATATTTAAACAAGAAAGATTTTAAAGGCACCAAGTTTCAGTAAACACGAGAACTTTAAACTTTAAACCTTAAACAAAAAAAACATGTTAAGTATAAAAAATTTACACGCCTCAATAGGTGACAAAGAAATATTAAAGGGAATTAACCTTGAAGTAAAAGCGGGAGAAATTCACGCGATAATGGGACCAAACGGTGCTGGAAAAAGTACCCTTTCGGCGATTATTGCAGGAAATGAAAATTATGAAGTGACCGAAGGAGAAATCTTTTTGGATAACGAAGACATTTCAGAATTGGCTCCAGAAGAAAGAGCACACAAAGGTGTTTTCCTTTCGTTTCAATATCCTGTTGAAATCCCGGGTGTTTCAGTAACTAACTTCATGAGAACAGCTATCAACGAAACGCGTAAAGCAAACGGTCAGGAAGAAATGCCTGCCAACGAAATGCTGAAAGTGATTCGTGAAAAATCAGAATTACTAGAAATTGACCGTAAATTTTTGTCACGTTCTTTAAACGAAGGTTTTTCGGGTGGAGAAAAAAAGCGTAATGAAATTTTTCAAATGGCTATGCTAGAACCAAAATTAGCCATCCTTGACGAAACCGATTCTGGACTAGATATTGATGCTTTGAGAATTGTTGCCAATGGTGTTAACAAACTAAAAAGCGATAAAAATGCTATAGTGGTGATCACGCATTACCAAAGATTACTTGATTACATCGTTCCTGATTTTGTTCACGTTCTGTACAACGGAAAAATTGTAAAATCTGGCGGTAAAGAATTGGCGCACGAGCTAGAAGAAAAAGGGTACGACTGGATTAAACAAGAACAAGAAGCTTAAAATTTTGTTTGAAGTTTAAAGTTTAAAGTTGCCTCATGATAACTTTAAACTTTTAAACCTTAAACTTTAAACAATATAAAAATGGATTTAAAAGAAAAATTAATATCGTCTTTTATGGCTTTTGAGGAGCGCGTTGATGTTCACACTGAACTACACGACTTGCGTACCGCTGCCCTAAAGAACTTTGAAACCAAAGGTTTCCCAACTAAAAAAGAGGAAGCATGGAAATATACATCGCTTAACGCAATTCTTAAAAATGACTTTACCGTTTTTCCAAAACAGGAAAACGCAGTACAATATTCTGATGTAAAAAAATACTTTTTACATGAAGTAGATACCTACAAAGTAGTTTTTATTGATGGTGTTTTTAGTTCGCATTTATCAGCTACAACTCACGAAGGAATTGATGTTTGCTTACTTTCTTCTGCTTTGACAAAACCAAAATACAAAACCGTTATTGACGCGTATTTTAATCAAGTTGTCAACAAAGAAGAAACGTTGACTTCATTAAACACGGCTTTCGCCAATGAAGGAGCGTACATCAACATTCCGAAAGGAAAAGTGGCAGACAAACCGATCGAAATCATGTATTTATCGACTGGTAATGAAGCGGCAATGCTAGTACAACCGCGTAACTTGATTGTTGTGGGCGAGAACGCGCAAGTGCAAATCATAGAGCGTCATCAAAGCTTGAACGAAAATGCAGTATTAACCAATTCGGTTACTGAGATTTTTGCACAAAAAAGAGCCTTTGTAGATGTTTATAAAATTCAAAACGATAACGAAGCTGCTAATTTAGTTGATAACACATATGTATCTCAGCAAGAAGAAAGCAGTGTTGCTGTAAATACCTTCAGTTTTGGAGGAAACATGACTCGTAATAATCTTAATTTTTACCATTTCGGAGAGCATATCGTAAGCTACTTGAACGGAATTACCATTATTGGCGATAAACAGCACGTAGATCACTACACATTGGTTCACCACGCTACTCCTAACTGTGAAAGCCATCAAGATTATAAAGGAATTTTTAATGATAAATCGACTGGTGTATTTAACGGAAAAATCTTTGTAGAAAAAGAAGCTCAAAAAACAAATGCTTTTCAAAAAAGCAATAATATTTTATTGAGCGACAAGGCTACCATCAATGCTAAACCGCAACTAGAAATTTTTGCTGATGATGTGAAATGTTCTCATGGTTGCACCATCGGGCAATTAGATGAAACAGCATTGTTCTATATGCAACAACGCGGAATTCCTGTTAAAGAAGCCAAAGCTTTATTGATGTACGCATTCTCTAATGCAGTAATCGAAAGCATTAAAATACCAGAATTAAAACAACGCATCACCAAAATCATTGCCAACAAACTTGGTGTAAAAATGGGATTTGATTTGTAGTTTTAACCACAAGCTTCGCTATACACAAAGGGCGCAGAGTTTTACAACTTTGCGCCCTTTCTATTTTTACTTCTTGTGATTAATAGATGAAATTATCCCCTTCATGATTTCATTAAAATTAAATTCTGGAGATTCTTTTAAACCCATTCGCACCACAACTAAGTCAAGTGACGGAATAATCAAAATCATTTGACCTTGATAGCCACTACAAAAATACATATCCCTTGGAACATCTTGAAAGGTGCCACTAGCATTAAGCCAAAAATGAGCACCATATTTTCCATCTGAGGTATTCGTAGGTGTTGCGGTGTATTTTGCCCAACCTTCATTAAAAAT
>NZ_JAGPXB010000010.1 GCF_018069925.1 Flavobacterium erciyesense
ACGAAAAAAATAAGGAAGCTAATAAAAAATGGTTCGCTAAATATTTACCTGTTGAAAAACAAAAAATAGAAAGCTTACGAGTTACGCCATATCCCGTTGAAGGTTCGTCAATAAAACCTTTGGATTATGCCATACAAATTAGCTATATTAAATAGTTTAATTGCAGCCACAGTCAGAATTTCCACAATTTTTATCATTTGATTTCTTTTTGAAAAAGAATTTTTTGATTAAAAAAGCAACTGCAACGATTAAGGTAGTAAAGGCTAGTATTTCTTGAATGTCCATATTGTAAAGATAAGGAAAAGCAACCCGTTGAGGTTGCTTTCTTGTTTGTAATCACTTTCTAATTAAAGAGTGTGTTTATTGTTGTTTGTTGTTAAAAACGAGCTCCTAAAGATACAAAGAATGTTCTTCCTTCACCTGGTAAAATACCTGGTCCAGGATATCCACCTGCTCTACGGGTAGCGTAATCTTTGTTCAATAAGTTGTTAATTCCAGAACGAACATTGTAGCGTTTTAAGAACTTGTATTCAGCTGATAAATCCAATACTTCATAACCGTTTAGTAATCCTGTTACACCGTTTGCTGAAGGCGCTACTGTGTTGTTAGCATCTGTAAATACTTTACCTGAAGTTTTGTATTGTAAAGTAGAAGAAAAGTGGTCAGTACTATAGCTTAAACCTACATTGTGAATGTAACGTGGCGCGTTTTCAACACGATTACCTTTCAAGTTAGTGGTTGTAATCACTGATCCTGATGCAGTAAATATTTCAAAATCAGTATAACGGGAATCGATAAAACTAGTCGTTACAAATAAATCAACGTTTCCGAATTCTTTTTCAACCCCAAAATATTTAGTGATGTTTACGTTTACAAAGCCTTCAATTCCTTTGTTTACGGTTTCTCCTAAGTTGGTTCTGAATAAGAACGTACCTTGAGTTGGGTTATCATTATTTATAAATTGTCTTACGCCGCCAATACGGTTGTTGTAGCTCAAGTAGAACACACTAAAATCGAAGTTCAAAAATCCTTTCACAACACCGCGGTATCCCAAATCAGCATTGTATCCTGAGGCATCTTTTAAGTTTGGGTCAATCACATCAGTTACAGCAGGAGGAGTAATATCTGAGAATAAAACAGGTCTAAAAGCTTGTGTGATGTTTCCGTAGAAATTTGTTGCTCCCAATTTATACTCCATTCCTAATCCAAACAAAGGTTTGTTTCTAACCATTTGTTTGCTTTCAAACGGAACATCATTTCCAGAATTGATTCCAAAACGACCTTCTCCATCAGCGGTGATGTGCTCAAAACGAACTCCAGGAACAACACTCCATTTATCGGTCACCTTAAATTGATTTTCGGCAAAAAAAGCAATGTTTTGGGTTTTGAATTGCAAGTCTCTTGGATATTTTGCTGAAGTACTTAAGTCGAAATCAGATCCTGCGGTACCTGCTCCTTCTTGTTGTCTTTGTGTTTGTGCCTGGTAAGCACGAACTCCAAATGCCAAAGTGTTTTTATTTTGCCCTAGGGTGTACGTATAAGTGTTTCTGTTTTCGATTCCGAAATTCTTATAAAAATCGCGGTCAACTCTTCTATTGCCGTTAGTGTCAGAAATGTTTGGTGTTGCTGTATTTCCAACACTATTTCTTTCTCCAATTAATCCAAAAAGTTTAGTATTCGATTTAATAGAAGGAGACAATTGCGTGTCTAGTGTCAAAGCAAACAAATTCCAAGGAGTTCCAAACCAGTTTCTCTCTCTAAAAGATTGTCTTGAGTTTTCAGCAAATTGCGCATCTGTCAAACCACCTGCTTGTTGCATTTGGTAATCCATATTAGTGTATTCTGCTGCTAATTTTGTTTTTTCTGTAAAAGCATATTCTAAAAATACGTGTGAGTTACGTACTTTATATTGGCTGTTTTCTCTCCATCCATCTGCACTACGAGAGTGGTTGTAGGCGTAATAAGAAAACTTATTTATTTTACCACCAATCGCGTTGTAACTGCTCATTAAGTTATAGCTTCCGGCTGTGTTTTGCGTTTCAAAGCTGAATTTTTTGTTTTGCTCGCGTTTTAAAACGTAGTTCACCATTCCGCCAAACTGAGGGCCAAATTGCAACGAAGCACCACCACGAACTAGTTCAATGTTTTCTACTGCTTCTAAAGGTGGGTTGTAATACGCTTCTGGGTAACCAAAAACATCTGATGAGATATCGTAACCATTTTGTCTAGTGTTTAATTCCCAGCTGCGGTTAGGACTTAAACCACGAACTCCGATGTTAATTTGAATTCCAGATCCTTCATTTTCCCAAACCGTAACACCTGGAACACGTGAAAACACTTCGCGCGCATTGTTGGTAGTCAGGTTAGAGGTAAAGGCAGATAATTTTAAAACTTCGTTCTTTTTTCCTGAAAAAAGTACCGTTCCTTTTACTTCTGGTTGTCTTTCTGGGCTTTGTTTAAAAGGGGTAACGGTTACTTCTTGCAAATCAACTATCAAAGAGTTAGCTCTTACAATACTGTCTTTTTGGGCTTGCGTTAGTTCTTTTTCTTGAGCAAAAGCAAATACCGAGGTAAGTATTGCAGCTGTTACTAAACTGTTTCTCATTTTTATTTAGATTAATTCTATGCAGCAAAGATAAAACGAGAAACTTATTTAGACAAATTAAAAATAATGATTTTTTAATTTTTAACTGTTGTTGAGGTAGAATATGGTCTTTGGCTCTTATTGTAGGATTTGAAAAGCAATCAAGGCAACGGCATAAGCAAAGGCCGACATGAATAAAAGCTGACCAGCAGGCCATTTCCAAGAGTTGGTTTCCTTTTTTGTTACAGCCAAAGTACTAGCACATTGCATGGCAAAAGCATAAAACAAAAGCAACGAAATTCCAGAGGCAAAATTAAATACTTTTTCGCCTGTAGCAGGATTGATTTCGGCTGCCATTTTGTTTTTGATAGTGACTTCGTTTTCGCTACCGCCTACGCTGTAAATGGTTGCCAGCGTTCCTACAAACACTTCGCGTGCAGCAAACGAACTGATGATAGCAATACCAATTTTCCAGTCGTAACCCAATGGAGAGATAACAGGTTCAATGGTTTTACCCATAATACCAATATAGGAGTTCTCTAGTTTTTGTGAGGCAACTGCATTTTCAAAATCAGCAGGCGATAATGGCTTGTTGATGGTGTTTTGAGTAACAATTTCTTCCGCTTTATTGAATTTTTCTCCAGGTCCATAAGAGGCCAAAAACCAAAGCACTATGGAAATGGCAAGTATAATTTTACCCGCGCCAAATATGAATGCTTTTGTTTTTTCGATTACGTTGATGCCTACATTTTTAAACAAAGGCAATTTGTAATTCGGCATTTCAACCACAAAATACGTTTTACTTTGAATTTTCAGGATTTTATTCAAGATATAAGCCGAGAAAATGGCCATCCCAAATCCCAACAAATACAGCAACATCAAGGTCATCCCTTGCATGTTTAAAAATCCGAACAAGCGTTCGTCAGGAATGACAAGTGCAATAATAATCGCGTAAACAGGTAGTCTAGCTGAACAAGTGGTGAACGGTGTTACCAAAATAGTAATTAATCGTTCTTTCCAGTTTTCGATATTACGCGTAGCCATAATTGCAGGAATAGCGCAGGCAGTTCCTGAAATAAGCGGTACCACACTTTTACCTGAAAGTCCAAATTTGCGCATGATTTTATCCATCAAAAACACTACACGACTCATGTAGCCGCTTTCTTCAAGGATGGAAATAAACATAAACAAGAAGGCAATTTGAGGTATAAAAATTAAAATTCCTCCAATACCAGGAATAATTCCTTGCGAAATTAAGTCAGTTAAAACACCGGCTGGCAACTGCTCTGCGGCTAGCGAACTCAAAGATGCAAAAGAGGCGTCAATGAAATCCATCGGAATTTTTGACCATTCAAAAATCGATTGAAAGATTACGAACAAAATCAAAAAGAAAATCGCATAACCCCAAACTTTGTGCGTAAGTACGCGATCAAGCTGGCTGCGGTAATCTTTGGCTACGCTGCTATCTACTTTTAAACCTACCTTCAAAACATCGTTTATAAATTGGTAACGTTTGATGGTTTCCTTTTGCTGCAAGCGCTTTAAATCAGAGTGTGATTTGGTAAATGAGCTGCGAATTTCATTTCTATCCAAGTTCAAAAAGTTCACATCTTGCGTAATTACCAACCATAATTTGTACAATAGTTGGTTTGGGAATGCTTTGCGTAAACTATTGAAATAATCCGGATCAATAACTGAAGCATTCAAGCAAGGTTCGCTCGAAATGGTTTTGAAACTTACAATTAACTGCTTCAATTCTTCAATTCCGTAGCCTTTGCGTGAACTGATCAAGGCGATTTTGGTGTTTAAATGTTCCTCTAGATAAGGAATGTCAAGTGAAATTCCTTTGAACTTCATTCTATCAGCCATGTTGATGACAAGAATCGTCGGAATTTCAAGATCTTTTATCTGAGTAAAAAGTAATAAGTTTCGTTTTAAATTCTCCACATCGGTAACTACAAGCGCCACGTCAGGGTATAACTTATCGTTTTTATTGAGGAGTAATTCAATAACCACATTTTCATCAATAGAACTGGCGTTCAAGCTATACGTTCCTGGTAAATCCAGAATGTTGGCTTTGATGTTGTTGGATAATTTGCAGAAACCAATCTTTTTTTCAACGGTAATTCCGGGATAATTACCCACTTGTTGATTCAATCCAGTAAGCTGATTAAAAACCGAAGTTTTACCCACATTTGGGTTGCCAATTAAGGCTACATTGATGTTTTGTTTGCTTACCATAGGTTGGTTTTTAATAGGTCAACTGCAATCTCTTTGGCGGTTTCGACTCTAATTGCTACATGCGAACCATTGATGTTTAAAAACAAAGGATCACCAAATGGGGCAACCTGTAACAGCTCGACCATATTGCCAGGCAAGCACCCCATTTCCAGTAATTTTAACGGAACGGTATCAATATCAAAGTCTTTGATTATGGCTTTTTCGCCTTTTTTGAGAGAATGTATCGTTGTTTGCAAACCTTATTTAGATTGAATTAAGATTGCAAAAATACACATTTTAAAGGAAAGACAAATGTTAATTATTTCAATAATTAGTTGGCAGATTTAGAGGTATGTTGGTGTTTTATCTGCGGCCTAGTAAATCGTTGAAAATTGGGCTTAGTTTGCGGACTCTTGTTCACATAAAAAGTTAATGTCTTCAATCAATTTTTTGATGTCTTCTTTGTTGGTGCCGTCATAAAAACCGCGAACTCTTCTTTTAGTATCTACCAGAACAAAGTTTTCGGTGTGAACCATATCATACAATTCACTTGGTTTGCCCAGTTTTACAGCCAAGTACGATTTTCTAGCCATGGCATAAATTTCTTTTTTGTCGCCGGTAACTAAATTCCATTTGGCATCGATTACATTGTGTTTTTTGGCGTAAGCCTTAAGCACAGGAACGCTATCCGTTTCAGGAAATACGGTATGTGAGAGTAATTTAACTTTAGGATTATTGGCGAAAGCTTTTTGAACTTCTTCTAGATTCACCGACATTTTTGGACAAATAGAACCACAAGTAGTAAAAAAGAAATCGGCTACATAAATTTTACCTTCGTAATCTTTTTGAGTAATCGTGACGCCGTTTTGGTTCACAAACGAAAAATCAGCAATGGTGTGGTACTTACTTTTGTATTGTACCGTACTGTCTACCAATTCTGGATTTACATCGGCTGGATTAAAAATTGGTAACGATTTTTTTGGCTTCAATGCGTTGTAAAATAACGTAAGTATAACGGCCGAAAGCACGAAGAACACTCCTAAAAAAAGACGGTATTTTTTAAATAGCTGTAACATAATCCAATTTTGCCACAAAAGTACAAAATTGAAGCCTGTTTTTTGGTCTTATTAACACAATCTTAGTGCTAGTGGAATGCGCTTAAAAAACAAAATTGTTATCCGATTCGATTAAACCTTTTTGATTTTTTAATGTCCAATCACAATGTTTTGTGATTGTTTATAGAATCGTAAGCAATCACAAAATTTATTAATAGCTTTGTTTACTTAACTAAAAAACTAATTAAAATGAAAAAAACCAACAATAAGCAATTGCTTTTTGTGATTCCTGCAATGATGGCTTTTGCAGTGGGTCAAGCCCAAAGTAATCCTGCGGTTAAGGAGCCAGGGATTAATGTAAATTACATGGACAAAAAAGTGAAGCCAAGTAACGATTTCTTTCGTTATGTAAACGGAACTTGGTTAGACAACACTGCCATTCCAGCGGATAGAACGCGTTGGGGAAGTTTTGATGAGTTGCGTCAAAGAACAGATGCTGATGCACTAGCTATTTTAAAAGAAGCAGCAACCAACCCAAAGTACAAATCAAATACCGATCAAGGTAAAGCGATTAATTTGTACAAGTCTATTTTGGACACAGTTGGTCGTAACAAAATGGGAATTGCGCCATTGAAACCTTTCCTTAAAAAAATTGATGCGGTTAAAAATGCTAAAGATCTTGAAGCATTACTAATCGAAATGGAGCCAATCGGTGGTATTGGATTCGTGGGTGCGGGCGTTGGTACTGATGCTAAAAACAGTAGCCGAAATGTAATCAATGTAGGTCCAGGTGGAGTAGGTTTGCCAGACAGAGATTATTACGTTTCTGAAGATGCCGATTCTAAAGAAAAACGTGCGAAATACGTGCTTCACGTTGCTAAAATGTTGCAATTTCTTGGCGATAAGCCAGCCGTAGCTCAGGCAAATGCAGAGAAAATTTTAGCGCTTGAAATCGCTATGTCTAAACCAAGATTAGACAGAGTAGAGCGCAGAGACCGTCGTAAGTCATACAACCCAATGACTTTGGCCGAGTTGAGTAAATTAACACCATCAATCAACTGGAATAATTATTTTACTAAAATTGGTTTGGCAAAAGTGGATACCGTAATTGTATCCCAACCTAAATACATGGTGGCACTTGAAACGATGTTGAAAGAAAACAAAGTTGACCAGTGGAAAGCCTACATGCGTTGGAGTTTATTAAACAGAGCTTCAAGCCAATTGTCTACCGATATTGAAAACGCCAACTTTGAGTTTTACGGGAAAACCTTGACGGGTGCGGTAAGCCAAAGACCACGTGACGAAAGAGCGTTGCAAACCATCAATGGTGCTGTTGGTGAGGCTTTAGGAAAATTATACGTTGAGAAAAAATTCCCAGCTGAGGCTAAAGCCAAAGCAGAAAAAATGATCAAAAACATTTTCCGTGCTTTCGAAAACAGAATTAATAATTTGTCTTGGATGTCGGCTGAAACTAAAGTTAGCGCCTTGGCTAAATTGAACAAATCCAGAATCAAAATTGGATATCCTGACAAGTGGAAAGATTATTCTGCTTTGACTATCAAGAGTCCAGAAGAAGGCGGAAGTTACTTTGAAAATGCGTTGAGCATGGCCAAATGGCGTTTTCAAGAAAACATCGCTGAGTTGAACAAACCAGTTGATAAAGAGCGTTGGGGTATGTCACCACAAACGGTAAATGCCTATTACAACCCATCAAATAATGAGATTGTTTTCCCAGCAGCTATCTTACAACCACCGTTTTACAACTACCAAGCTGATGAAGCTGTGAATTATGGCGGAATTGGTGGCGTTATTGGTCACGAAATTTCACATGGTTTTGACGATTCAGGATCGCGTTACAACGCTGACGGAAACTTAGTTGACTGGTGGACTGCTGACGATTTAAAACAATTCACAGCTTTAACAGGAGCTTTAGCTGCACAGTATAGCGCATTGGAGCCATTACCAGGAACTTTTGTAGATGGTAAATTTACTTTGGGTGAAAACATTGGTGATTTAGGTGGTGTAAATGCAGCTTATGACGGTTTACAATTGTACTTGAAAGAAAACGGAAATCCAGGCTTGATTGATGGTTACACACCGGAGCAGCGTTTCTTCATTTCTTGGTCAACTATCTGGCGTTCAAAAATGCGTGATGAGGCTTTGAAAAACCAAGTAAAAACTGATCCGCACTCTCCAGGAATGTACCGTGCGTATGTACCTTTGCAAAACATCGATACTTTTTATCAAGCTTTTGATATCAAAGAAAATGACGGGATGTACATTGCACCTGAAAAACGTGTGAGAATCTGGTAAGACCGTATCTTATAAATGCAAAACCCATTCGTTAAGTCGAATGGGTTTTTTTATGGCCTCAATTCAAATTTTAAAGAGAGGAAAGCTGTTGTTTTTTAGGAGCAGCACTTTTTTGCTCCGTATACTACTCGTCCCGCTGTACGCTGTATTTTGCTGTGCAATCCCGAAGTTTCGGGACTTCCCCAGCAAGGATGCCGCTTCCATCGGGGCTACGAGAGTTCGTTTTATTTTCATTACAAAATCAGCAAATAGTACGTTGACATTTCGAGCGCAGTCGAGAACCTACATTTTATCTCGATTGTATTTGTTTTAAAAAAATCATCTCGATTGCACTCGATGTGACAAAATGTAAACTAGAAATATGCTGTCAGTTCGAGCGCAGTCGAGAACCTAAATTGTCTATTGATTGCATTTGTTTTAAAAAAAGCATCTCGACTGCGCTCGATGTAACAAAAAATAATAATTTACTCATTTGAGCTTCTAGGTCCGATTTAAAAAGATAGAAAATGAAAGCACGAGCAGGCTGCGAATACTTTGAAAATGTTTTGACAATTTTTCTACATTAGTTGGTTACTTTCCAAAGGCTTCGATTTTTTTTAAAGTATTTGGCTAGTCATTGCTAATAAGTGGCAATTGAAATAAATAACAGAAAAATTATACTCATGAATCCATTTTTATAGGAATTATACATAACTTTGGTTAGAAAGATAAAACCTAATAAAGTTAAAAAATTATTCATCTATGTTTTCTAAAAAAATCCTGCCTTTGTTTTTATTGTTTTGGATTTCCTTTACTGTTGCACAAACACAAGAAAGACCAATTACTGTTAATGCAGTAAAAAATCAAAACAATTCAGTTGACATTTCTTATGAAAAATCAAAACCGGGTACTTATACTGTTCAGTTAAAATTTAAAAATTTAGATAATACGTCGATTAATGATTTTGTAAAAATTATAAAAGACAAATCGGGCATATTATGTACTTTACGACCAAAGGATCCAAATCAAGGGATTGGATACACATATTCGGTCACTTATGCTCCGGGGAACTTCAAAGCTAAAGTTGACAGTACTTACCGCTATCTCCTGCCATTTAAAAATGGTAAAAACTACCTGGTTTATGAGAGCAAGAATGTCAATGAAGTGTATTTTAACAAAAAAAGAGAAATTGTATTCAAGTCGTATGCTATTCGAGCCAAAAATCCGGATAGCATTTATGCCATGCGAAAAGGAATTGTTATTGAGGTTGCCAATAAACAATCTAATAAAATTCAAGAAGATGATTTAGTTTTTACTACTCAAAGAAATTGCATACGAGTGGAACACGAAGATGGTACCTATGCAACCTACAATGGTTTTAAATCTGGTTCTATCAGTGTTAAAGAGGGCGATACTGTTTATCCATCAAGTTTTTTAGGAGTCATTGATGAATTTAAAAAAGAAAACTTTCTTTTTAATTTTGATATTTATTACCCTGTTAAAGAAATAAACAACAATGATTTCAAATCAATGCTGTCGCACCATTATTTAACTCCTTATTTTCATACCACCGTTGGTGATGTACAATTAGTTGATGGTAAAGAATATACGGCAGTTGTAAAAGACGAATTCATTTCAACCGAGATGTCCAAAAAAGAAATCAAAGCTTTTTTAAAGAGATAAATACAACTCGACAGCGCGAAATTACTACGTCAGTTCGGCTAAAGCCTCGGGTGCATTCCGGGTGTACAATCAAACTCAAAACAAATCTAACAAAACAACATACAGTTCGTTTGCTAAATCTCGACTGCGCTGGATGTGACGGCTGTTCTTATTCTTGATTAATTGCAAATACCTAACAGGTTTCAAACACCTAACAGGTTTCAAAAACCTGTTAGGTGTCTCCGTTTTAGAACCAATTAATTTCCTTCCTTTGGTTTTGTATCGTCTGATGGCAAGATGCTCGGGTTTGGTTACCAACTGAATACTAACACGATTTTTATAGCCCTGATGGCAGCGAAAATCCTGCTGTGCTAGTCCCGAAACTTCGGGATGGCACAGGAGATTGTAGCGTACAGCAGGACAAAACGACTTGGTAAGATAGATGCCTGCTCCTAAAATCAAGAATTAGTGTTTTGAATTATTGGTATTTTATTCTTTTGCGCGTGCTTTTCGCAAGGAGTAATTTATTAAATACAAGCCGAATAAAGTAACACTGCCGCCTATAGCGATAGCTGCATTTAGGGTTTCGCCAAAAATTAAAGCGCCCAACAACACAGCGATAATTGGGTTAATGTACGAGTAAACACTACTGATGGCTGCCGGTAAGTTTTGTAACGCATAAATAAAGGCGATAAAAGTAAGTACGGAACCAAAAACAACCAAGTATGCAATAGACCACCAAGATATTGCCGGTATTTCGGCTAGGTTTACAGCGGTTCCGGTGGCTCCGTTGTAGGCAAAAAGTAGAATGCTTGACAAAAACATTTGAATTCCCAAGCTAAAATAAGGGTTAAAACTTGCGGCTTTTTGTTTGGTGTACAAAGTGCCAAAGGCCCAAGTGATGGTTGAAATAACCGAAATTATGATTCCAAAGCGGAAATCAGGAATTAAAAAATCAGCTAAATGATCGTAAAAAATAACACATACGCCACTAAAACTGATCAACAAACCCAGAATAGAGAACTTAGATAAACGTTCTCCTTGAAAAAAGGAAATAATGACAATCCACAACGGGACACACGCACCAATAATAGCGCCCAAACCACTGCTGATGTATTTGACACCCCAAGTGCTTAGTGCGTTGCTCAACACGAAGTTTAAAATACTGAGTATGGCAATAGTTTTCCATTGTTTTCCTTTTGGCCAAGGCGTTTTTTTGAACAAGAAAAAGGAAATGTAAATGATTCCGCCCAAAAATTGCCTGATAGCTACTAATTGTAAAGCAGGCATGTGTTTTACGCCTTCTTTGGAAGCAATCCAGGTGGTTCCCCAAAAAAAACTTATCCAGCACAAAGCCAGAATTGGCAAGCCAATTTTACTTAATTTTGACGAAACGGCATTCTTAATTTTGGTTTTCACTTCACAAATTTGGTTGTGCAAAAGTATACTTTAATATGTTTTGTAGCTCCTCGGTTCCTATTATTTTTTGGTCGGAGCCGCCTTCGTTTACAAATTGTGGTGGAGCCAAATCAAATTCTAATGCTTTTTGCGTGTAATAGTCTTTTCGGCTAGGATGCGCAGGTGCGGCGGCATTCCATGTTTGACCCCACAAGTCGTTTTTTAGGATGGTTTTAATGATTCCGATACAATCTTCTAAATGAATTAAATTAACCGGCGCATCTGGATTGGGCACTTGTTGGCGACCGGATAAAAAATGAATCGGATGTCGGTTGCCACCAATCAATCCGCCAAAACGAAGTACGGTGGTTTTGAAACGCGTGTTGCTTTGCAAAAGTTGTTCGGTTTCCCAAAGTTGTTTGCCACTTTCGGTATCAGGATCAGGAATAGTATCTGGAGTAACGAGGCCTTGAAGGTCGTTAAATACTGATGTTGAGCTAATGAAAAGGATATTTTCTATTGTTGATTGCTCGATAAAAGGAATCAATTGGTTGATTTTGGCAACAAAGTTCTCGCTTTCTGTGCTGCGTAATTTCGGTGGGATATCAATGAGTAAAGTAGTTGACCCGTCGAGAAAATTGGAGATAGGTCCCGTTATTCCGCTCTCAGAAAGTTGTATCGAGTAGGGTTTGATCTGCGCTTCGGCTAAAATGACTTCTTTTTCGGTAGTTGTGGTAGAGCCTTTTACAGCGTGACCGTCTGCAATCAGGGCTTTCGCCAAAGGCAGTCCGAGCCATCCACAACCTAATATGCTAATTTGTTTCATTGATGTTTTTTTCAATAATTTCAGTAATTAGTGTTGCTTGCGGTTTAGGCATGATTATATTTGGGCGTTTGGGAGGCATCACAATTGGCGATGCAGCTACAGGAGTAACTTTAATTTTTTGTTTAATCACCACTGCATCTGTCAATACAAACGGAGTAGGCATCATCCAATTTTCTCTTTTCGGAATTTCAAATAGCGGATTGCTCATCAAATCAAAGGAACTTTCAAGCAACTCCATGTCGAAAGGGATATTGGCATTAAAATTAAATTTCAGCACCAAAGGCGCATTGTTTACCACATAATAGCGTAACAAATTAGATCCTTTTCTGCGGTATTCACCTGTTGAATTATTACTTTCAGTGGTACGATTGGCTTTGAAATTATAGATTTTCATCTTTTCATTAGCAAAAATATCGTAGCGGTTCACTTTTCTATTTGGTGTAATCTGTAGTGCTACGTATCTTTTCGAGCCAACTATTCGGTCTTCTAAAAATACGATCGATGGTTCTTTCAACGCTACTTTGGGTGCTGGAGCAGTATAACTAAAACCAGAATTGTATTTGCTTGTGAGTGAATTAATCGTGTTGGTACTAGCAGCTGTGGGTTGGTTGCCAAGAATGCTTTTTGTCCAACTGTCTAAATTGGTGTCGTATGTGGTCCAATTGGTTTGTTTGGTGTCAGCATCATAAATGTAAACCAAACTGTTTGATTTGGCTTTGCCTAATTCGTAGCTAGAGTTGAAATCTGCTTTCGCAAAAAAGCCTATTGCAACGGCATAAAACAAAATTGCCCACCAACCTTTTTTGGTATACGAACCAAAAACAGGTAGTAGCAAAACAAAAGTTAGAACGGTGAGGATGGCACTACCAAAAAGTAATTTTAAACCAAGGCCAACTGGAAACATTTGTATGAACGGAACCAAAAGCAAAAGCGCAGGAATACTTAGTAAAACGTTTAAAGTTATTCTTGATTTTTGTGTGACCACAAAAGCTGTTAATGCAAGTAAAGCAAAGTATACGGGAATGATTAAAAATCCGGCTCCGGGAAGGAAAAAAACAACAGCAAAATTAATGATGAGCCATAAAAAAAGTGGCGCAACCAAATGATTCATGGTTATTTTTCGCTCGGAGAAAAAATGGTAAAAAGTAAAACTTATGGCAAGAGTAAGTGCCATAAAAGCGGCTATGTAATCATGACCGTTGTAGGTAAAGCCATTGAGGAGATCATTGTACTGCGGATATAATAACAGTAGGCTTTTCCACCCTAAAAAAGTTAGTAAACCAGCCGTAAGTAAGCTTCCGAATAACGGAATACAACCTTTTGCAATTTCTCGAAACGAAAACAATCTTTTTGCTTTTCCTATAAAAAGTAAAAAAGCAAGCCATATTGCTGCAAATACAACCAAAGGTATATTCCAGCTAAAAGGGTAGTGGATGAAAGTGTACGGAATGCTAAAATAAACTTGGTCGTTTGTACTTTTGGTGGCTTCAAGATTTGCGTTTGAAAAATAATTGAGTAACGGCATCAAATACGTTCCTTGGTGCGCTAGTGTATTTTGGTTCAAATGCGCCACATCGTCTTGAGCGGTGTGGTAGTTAAAATGATCGTCAATAAAAGCAAAGTTGAAGCCTTGAATTTTGCCTTGCTCTCTAAATACTGTGAGATCGGTATCGTTTGGCAACATTTTGTAAATGCTGTACATTAACGAGTTGGATACTGGAGATTTAGTTTTTGCTTCCGCAAAAGCCTTGACCATGCCTTCATTGCCTGCGGTAGTTTCCATCAACATATAGCTTGGTCCTGAGGAGCCGCGCGCTTCAAAATTTAAAACAAGGCCTACTTCCTTAGCCCATTGATGTTGGGTTACAAAAAGAGCTGCGCCATTTAAGCCGAGTTCTTCGGCATCGGTAAACAAGATAATAATGTCGTTTTTATGTGGTGTTTTGGCATATAGAAACGCGCGTACACTTTCTAAAATGGTAGCTACGCCTGAACCTGCATCACTCGCACCGGGAGAGTAGGAGTGTGGCGCACTATCGTAATGGGATAACAAAACCAATGCTTTATCAGAGTTGCTGCCTTTGATTCGTGCTAAAATGTTTTTGGATTGAACTAAGAGTCCATTATCGTTCAAGGTGTAGCCTTGTTGCGTGCTTGTGGTGAGTCCGAGGTTGCGTAATTCTTGTACAAGAAAATTGGCTACGTTATCGTGATTGTTCGAGCCAACATAATGTGGTTTTTGAGCAATAGCTTTGATGTGTTGTAGAGCTCTTTTGGTAGAGAATTCGGCAAATGGTTCTTCTTCTTCAGCGGTCCACCGGGGCATTAGGCTAAAAAATAGAAAGCCGATAATGCCTGTAATAAATAAGGCACTAAAAAAGGATGCGTAATTTTTTTTCATGGTTGGTTATAGCATTTGGGGTAGTGGTATTTATAGGTCTTTTTTAACTAGCATGTAATAATCATTGTCTAAAACCATGTATCCCTGATCGTACAAAAAGTAGTAGGTGTTTCCGGTTTTGGTATTAAGAATCGAGGTAAAAAAATCGAAATCAAATCCTTTGCTAAGAAGTTTGGCTCGAGTGGTTTTTGATTTACCATCGGTATTGAGTTCAGATAGAATGCGGTAATTTTTGCGCAACTTGTTGTTGATGTTGCGCATGTAATTGGTACTGTCCTTGTTGATTTTGTTATTATAGGCATTTCTGCAGCCGTCGCTACAAAACTTTTTGTCTTCGCGACCCACAATTTTTTCGCCACATTCTAAACAGGTTTTTGTCATGGATTTATTTTTTTGATGTCGTATAAATCAGTTCTTCTGTCTTTCAGGATGCGTACGCTTCCGTGTTCGTGTAATTCTTTTAGTAGGTCTAAATCGACGTCCACAATCAAGGTCATTTCAGTATTTGGAGTAGCCTCTGCTTTGATTCCGTTACTCGGAAAGGCAAAGTCAGATGGTGTAAACACAGCTGATTGCGCGTACTGAATGTCCATGTTGTTTACTTTTGGTAAATTACCCACGCAACCAGCAATGGCCACATAACACTCGTTTTCAATAGCACGTGCTTGCGCACAATGTTTTACGCGCGTGTAGGCGTTTTGAGTGTCAGTTAGAAAAGGTACAAACAAAATATTCATTCCCTCATCGGCAAGTAATCGCGACAATTCTGGAAACTCGACATCATAACAAATTACAATTCCTATTTTTCCGCAATCAGTATCAAAAGTTTTAATTTGTGATCCGCCCGTCATGCCCCAATGTTGCACTTCGTTTGGTGTTACGTGAATTTTGGCATACATCTCTGAGGTTCCGTCTCGTTTGCAAAGGAAACCTACGTTGTAAAGTGTGCCATTTTCAAGGTAAGGCATGCTTCCCGTAATAATGTTGATATTGTACGAAATAGCCAATTCTTTGAATCGCTTGTGAATGGGCTCGGTGTGTTTGGCCAATTCGCGAATTGCTTCCGCCTCTGATAAGTGGTTGTAATCAGCCATCAACGGCGCTGTAAACAGTTCTGGAAAAAGTGCAAAATCACTCCCGTAACCAGAAACTACGTCTACAAAAAACTCGCATTGTTCAAATAAAGCTTCTAAGTTATTTAATTGACGCATCTGCCATTGTACCAGTCCAAGTCGAATAACCGTTTTTTCTAAGTTGATCAGTTTTGGACTTTTGTCAAAATAAATGTTGTTCCACTCCAGTAAAACAGCAAATTCTTTCGAGTCGGTATCGCCCTCTAAATAATTTTTCATGACTTTCAGCACGTGAAAATCGTTGCTCAATTGAAATGAAAGTACGGAGTCATGCAATTCTTTTCGTTTTACTTTTTCGATATAATCTTTAGGCGATAAGGTTTGGGCATGTTGCCCGTAATTAGGGATGCGTCCGGCAAAAACAATAGCTTTTAGGTTCAGCTGTTCGCACAATTCCTTACGCGCATCGTATAGGCGACGACCCAAACGTAAGCCTCTATAATTGGGGTGAATAAAAACATCAATACCATACAAAACTTCTCCTTTTGGATTGTGCGTGGAAAAAGTATACTTGCCAGTGATGTCAGAGTAATTATGATTTTTATCGACTAAGTTTTCATCAACAATCAACGAAAGTGCAGAGCCAACGACCTTGCCATCTACCAAAATAACCAACTGTCCTTCGGGAAAAAGATTCAATAATTTTTCGATGTGATGCTCTCTCCAGTAGGATCCGGTCATTTCTGGATACGATTCGACCATTGAATTTTTGAGTTCTTTATAGTCCTCAAATTTCAAATTTCGGAGTTCTACTTTGTTGATTGCTGCTTGCATAATAAATTGATTTTCAACAAATATAATTAAAAAATTTGCCATTTACAAACGCTTACAAATAGTTACAACCGCTAGTAAGTAGTTAGCAACCGAATAATTTTTGATAGTCGTCACATCTTTGCACTGTCGATTTGAAACAAGATCGAGATACAAACAAATAAACACTAATATTTAAATTTACACGCCATGAAAAACAGAGTACAATTAATCGGAAGAGTAGGTCAAGATCCAGAAGTTAAAACTTTAGAAGGAGGAAAAAAACTAGCCAACGTTAGTATCGCCACGAATGATGTTTATTACAAAGAAAACGGGGATAAGGTAGAGCAAACAGAGTGGCACCGCGTAACAGCTTGGGGCAAAACTGCTGATTTAATAGAGAAATACGTAACCAAAGGAAAAGAAATTGGTATCGAAGGGAAGCTGGTACACAGAAGCTACGAAGATAAAAACGGCGAAAAACGATACATCACTGAAATTGTAGCTAATGAATTGCTTTTGCTAAGTAAATAGTTCTAGCAAGAAGTTAAAAAGAACGGGATATCTCATGGAGATGCCCCGTTTTTTGTTTTTAAAAAATAGATTTCGCTACTCGGTACGTATTAGCGTGCGCCTCAATAATGGTTTTAATTTCTGGCGAGTATCCGCCGCCCATTGATACTTGAACAGGAATTTGATGTTTGGCACAGAGTTCTAAAACAATTTCGTCTCGCGTTTTGCAACCCTCGAGCGTGCAACCTAATTTTCCTAATTTGTCTGTGGCCAAAATATCAACGCCTGCCAGATAAAAAATAAAATCGGGTTTATGTTCCTTTATTAATTGCGGTATTACTTCAGCAATTGTTTTCAGGAAAACAGCATCGCTAGTATGATCCTCAAAAGCGATATCCAGATCTGAGGTTTCTTTTTTAAATGGATAATTGGTTTTGCCATGCGTAGAAAAAGTAAAAACCTGCGTATTATTCTGGAAGATAGCTGCAGTTCCGTTGCCTTGATGCACATCTAAATCAATGATTAGGATTTTTTTTGCAAGCTTTTTATTCAGTAAATAGTGTGCGGCAATAGCTTGGTCGTTGAGTAAACAAAAAGCTTCGCCGTGCCCGGGAAAAGCGTGATGTGTTCCGCCAGCAATATTAAATGCAATTTTGTGCTCAAATGCTTTAACAGCGCCTATGACCGTCCCTTGTGCAATAATGAGTTCACGTTTGACTAATTCTTTTGAAAGTGGAAAACCAATTTTGCGAGCAGCTCGAGGGTCAATTTGTAGCGCTATTAAATTTTGAACATATTCTTGTTCATGTGCCGCAAGAACAAGTTCGATGTCGCAAGCAGTTGGTTCAAAAAAATCAGCAGCTACAGCGGTGCCTTCATGCAATAATTGTTGCGGTAGTAATTCGTATTTCAGCATCGGAAAACGGTGTCCGTCGGGCAAAGGATGCTGGTATATTGGGTGAAAAGCTATAGGAAGCATTGTGATTTTGTTTAAAGTTCAATGCTTACTTATTCATTAAATCCTGAAAATAATCTACAAATTGGCCAAGGTGCAAACCGTCAATCAAACCGTGATGTACGTGTATGCTCATAGGCATGGTTCGTTTACCATCAGGGTGGACAGTCATTTTTCCGAATGAAATTTTAGGACAACTATCAGGAAATTGAAAGCTACGGGCATGAGATAAAGAGGTGAAATCCAACCATGGAATGGCTGAAAAATGAATCACATTATTATCAGAAAAAGTACGTGTAAACAAACCAGTAGTGTGCTGAATGCGTTCCACTTCAGCTAACGCATCTCGATTAAAAACTGTATAGTCTTCATTATACGGCATTAATGAAAATCCAAAAGTACCATCTTCACGTCCTACGGTTGCTGAGGCATCAATGCGGTCCCAAATGTAAATTTTATTATCAGCAATTCGGTATCTAAAACAATCAAAATGATTGACCGCTGCTAATGTTTTGTGTAAATAATAAGTAAAAAAAGACGTCTTTTTTTCTTTTGCCACGGCATAAGCTTTACTGCAGTCTATCGTAACTGTTGCCCCGTAAAAGGGTTCGTCAAACTCTTTAAAAAATAAAAAATGTTCTTTTCTGTTCCAGTTTTCTATATCTAAAAGCTGTTTCATTGGTATTTATGCGTCTCTCAATTTGTAATTAGGGCAACAACTTCTGTAATATTTGTAAAACTGTGAAAGTTCTCGTGCTTCATTTCATGATCAATCTTTTCATGAGCCCAAGTGGTGTGAAACGGAATATGAACCGCATAACCACCCAATTCTAAAACAGGCAATACGTCTGATTTCAAGGAGTTACCAACCATCAAAAATTCATTTGGTTGCACATCCAAACGTTTCAATAAATCGTCATAATCTTGTTCTTTTTTATCCGACATGACTTCAATGTGATGAAAATACTTTCCTAAACCAGAATTATGCAACTTGCGTCTTTGGTCTAAAAGATCGCCTTTGGTTGCTACTACAAGTTTGTATTTACCGTGTAAGGCTTGTAAAGTTTCTTCAACGCCTTCTAAAAGTTCGATAGGTTTTTCTAAAAGCTCTTTTCCGTATTGTATTATCTTTTCAATAACCTCGATCGGAATGGTGTTGTTCGAAATTGTCATAGCCGCTTCAATCATGGATAAAATGTACCCTTTGATTCCGTAACCGTATAATTTTAAATTAGCGATTTCTACCTTAAACAATTCTTGTGACAGTCCTTGATGCGACAAATAATCACTCATTAGGGCACAAAATTTCTCTTCGGTTTCTAAAAAATAGGTTTCGTTGATAAACAAAGTGTCATCAGCATCGAAAGCAATTACTTTTAGGTTCATATTTCTTTATTTTACCGCTGATTCACAGATTGATAAAAGATATATCTGCGAATCTGCGGTTAATTTTTTTAATTGATTGTCTCCCCATTCGCAACACCATCCGTGTCCGGATTTACAAAAACCAATTTTCCTTCGGTGTTGGTAGTCATCAAAATCATACCTTGACTTTCTACGCCGCGTAAGTTTCTTGGTGCCAAGTTCACTAAAACAGTTACGCGTTTCCCAATGATATCTTCGGGTTTAAAACTTTCGGCAATACCAGAAACGATGGTGCGAACATCAATTCCTGTGTCCACTTTCAATATCAAAAGTTTATTCGCTTTTGGCATTTTTTCGGCTTCTAAAATAGTTCCGGTACGAATGTCCATTTTTGCAAAATCTTCAAATTGAATCAGCTCTTTTTGTGGCTCGGCTACTTTATTTTCAGCTTCGTTTGCCGTTTTGGTAGCTTGCAATTTTTCAATTTGCTGTTGGATGGCCTCGTCTTCAATTTTTGAAAACAGTAATTCTGCCTCTCCAATTTGGTGTCCTGAAGCTAACAACTCCGATGTTTCAGAGATGGTATTCCAAGCCAATGGTTGTTCTATTTTTAAAATATGAGATAATTTTTGTGCTGTAAATGGTAAAAATGGTTCACAAAGTGTACTCAATGCTGCGGCAATTTGCAATGCCACATACATTTGTGTTTTGGTGCGTTCTTCGTCTGTTTTAATCATTTTCCATGGCTCTTCGTCGGCTAAGTATTTATTACCAAGTCGCGCAGCATTCATCATTTCGCCAAGTGCTTCGCGGAATCTGAAACGCTCTAACGAACTAGAAATCACCGCTGGATACGCTTTCAATTCAGCCAAAGTTTGTTCGTCTACCTCAGAAAGTTCATTCGGTGCAGGAACTACTCCGTTGTAATACTTATTAGTTAAAACCACCACACGGTTAATGAAATTACCAAAAATAGCAACCAACTCATTGTTGTTTCTTGCTTGAAAATCTTTCCAAGTAAAATCGTTGTCTTTCGTTTCTGGCGCATTCGAGGTCAAAGCATATCGCAAAACATCTTGCTGATTTGGGAAATCCTCCAAATATTCGTGTAGCCAAACTGCCCAGTTTTTAGAGGTTGATAATTTATTGCCTTCTAAATTTAAAAATTCATTAGCAGGAACGTTATCTGGTAAAATATAACTTCCTTCCGCTTTTAACATCGCCGGGAATATCACACAATGAAAAACAATATTGTCTTTTCCTATAAAGTGAACCAATTTGGTGTCTTGATCTTTCCAGTAAGGCTCCCAGTCTTTTCCTTCGCGAGCAGCCCATTCTTTGGTAGCTGATATGTAGCCAATAGGTGCATCAAACCAAACGTATAATTTTTTCCCTTCGGCGCCAGCCACTGGAACGTCAATTCCCCAATCAAGATCACGCGTTACGGCACGAGGCTCTAAACCGCCGTCAATCCATGATTTTACTTGGCCGTAAACATTCGGTTTCCAGTCGCTTTTATGTCCTACCAAAATCCATTCTTTCAAGAAATCTTCGTAACGATCCAAAGGTAAAAACCAATGTTTAGTCGATTTTAAAATAGGAGTTTCTCCTGTGATAGTTGATTTTGGATTAATTAAATCCGTAGCGTTCAATGTAGAACCACATTTTTCGCATTGATCACCATACGCCTCTTCGTTGCCACACTTTGGGCAAGTTCCAGTAACAAAACGGTCAGCCAAAAACTGATCGGCTTTTGCATCGTACAATTGCTCCGTTGTTTCTTCAATAAAATCGCCTTGCTCGTATAATTTTTTAAAAAATTCCGATGCCGTATCGTGATGAATTTTAGCCGAAGTCCTGGAATAATTATCAAATGAAATTCCGAAATCTGAGAATGATTTGCGAATAATACCATCATATTTATCAATTACTTGCTGCGGCGTAATACCTTCTTTTTTAGCTTTCATCGAAATAGCTACACCGTGTTCGTCGCTTCCGCAAACAAATAAAACGTCGCGATTTTGCAAACGCAAATAGCGAGAGTAAATATCCGATGGCACATAAACACCAGCCAAATGGCCAATATGAATGGGTCCGTTAGTGTAAGGCAATGCCGCGGTAATGGTATATCTTTTTGGATTCTGTATCATCTGTAACTCGTGTTTTTTTAGTTTTCGCATGTAATTCGCTTAAAAAAGTGACACAATGCCCTTTTTTCGTTGACTCTTTGCATGATTTTAAATAATTGCTCGCAAAAATAAGCAATAGAATTTTATTTGAAGCTATTTAGCTTTGCTGAATCTGCGATGTCTCACCATCCGTTGCAATCTTTCCATTTTTAAAGAAAAAATAGAAAGGATATTCACTACTATTGAAACTAGGTAATGAGGATTTCGTAAGCTATTTGTCATTTAGAGTGAAAAGAAATCTTTAATTTGGGAGTAACTCAAAGTACGATTCCTACTTTATAAGAGGAACAGAATCAGGAAAAATAGTTTCCTTTGCAAAGTTTTAAATCTTGTTCGTGTCATTTTGCATTAAAATGGTGCATCCACTATAAACATTTTCTCATTATGCCTAAAGGTCCCGAAAAAAACACCAAAAACAAAGCCTTGCACACCAAATTACTAAATCGTAAAAAGGCCAAATTACAAGAGGAAAAAAGAGAAAAAGCCTCGCGTCTGAAAGCTTTGGTTGCCAAAATCAATCAGCAAAAGAATAAGGGTACATCTGATGATATTTAACTTCTTGCAGAAATAAATCTGTGCAATCTGTGGCGAAAAAACGCTTGCTTCGTTATTCGTGTTGAAATTATGCTCAAAAATAATTTGCGCTAATTTGCGCAATCTGCGGTAAATTATAGCGGAAATAGTTCTGTGTTAATCTGTGCAATCTGTGGCAAAAAAACACTTGCTTCGTTCCTCGGAATGACATTATGCTCAAAATAATTTGCGCAATCTGCGGTCAAAAAATATTCTTGATAAATCACCATTTAAAATAAATCTATGTTAATCTGTGCAATCTGTGGCAAAAAAACGAAATTTGTATCCTAAAATATAAAACGCAACCCAAATGGAATTCGGAAAAATCATCATCTCAGAAAACGCCGCTCAAAGTGACAAGCCACAAGACATTATTAACTCTAATATTTCGGTAATTAACTTAATGCGCGAAGAAAAAATTGATGACGATTTAATTCACGAAGATGCATTGATGAGTTATTATTTAGATTTTTACGTAGCCCAACATGTTGAGGGTAACTTTGCACAATTCGTACACCGCTCCGGATGGAACAAAGAGTTAAATGAACTTATCGAAGAGGGATTAGCCTTAATTGGTGCTCCAAAACACCTAGAGCTTTTTCAGCAACAGTCTAAAAAAGTGCGTTTAATGAGCAGCGTAAAACTCAATAAATTTTTACAAGGAAAATTAGACAGTGTAAACCCAACTCGTGATGCACTAAACAACGATACTTTTTTTGAAATCGAAGAAAATTTAGTCACGCTTAATGCCGCTTTTTTGATGGAACATCCTGACTTAGAAGTACTGTCGATTGACGCTATGTTTGCTACTTTAGAAGAGTTTGTGGGTCACGAGATTAAAAGAGAATAGCGTTATTTCGCAAAGGCACACCAAGAAAAACAGTGAGCAGCGCAAAGATTTCTATAAAAAACTTAGTGAATCTTTGCGTTTGTTTTGCGAATCTTCGTGAAATACATTTTTTTTATCAATAAATAATAGCGTTATCTCGCAAAGTCACACCAAGAAAAACGCCGAGCCACGCAAAGATTTTTATCAAAAACTTCGTGAATCTTTGTGGCTCTTTTGTGAGTCTTCGTGAAATAACCTTTCCTGTCAATAATTAATAGCGTTATATCGCAAAGACACACCAAGAAAAACCTCGAGCAATACAAGTATTTTTATAAAAAACTTCGTGAATCTTTGTGGTTGTTTTGTGAATCTTCGTGAAATACATTTTCCCAAAAAACTTTGTCCCAATCTTACCAAACATTTCCTTAAATTTGCTACCATTATTATACCATTTAGCGCAAAAAAATTAAGCTATGTTACAAATCGCATTTATTAGAGAGAATCAAGAAAAGGTAATCCAAGCTTTGGCAAAAAGAAATATGGATGCCAAAAGTGTAGTAGAAGAGGTGATACAATTGGACGAAAACCGTCGTGCAACTCAGGTAGAACTGGATACCATTTTGTCCGAATCTAATAAATTAGCTAAAGATATTGGTGAACTCATGAAAGCTGGTGATAAGGCCAAAGCTTCGATCTTGAAAGAAAAAACAGTAGCCAACAAAGAAAAAAGTAAAAAATTAGCCGAAACTGCCGATGCTTTAGCAGCCGAATTACTTGAAAAACTATATACCCTACCAAACCTTCCTGCAGCGATTGTTCCAGAAGGTAAAACACCAGAAGAAAACTTAAATGTATTTGAAGAAGGTACTGTGCCCGTATTACACGAAGGCGCGCTACCTCACTGGGAATTGGTGAAAAAATATGACATCATCGATTTTGAATTGGGTGTTAAAATCACAGGTGCGGGTTTCCCAGTTTACAAAGGTAAAGGAGCTCGTTTGCAACGCGCCTTGATTAATTATTTTCTAGATAAAAATACAGCAGCAGGTTACAATGAAGTGCAGGTGCCACACATGGTAAATGAAGCTTCGGCCTACGGAACAGGACAGTTGCCAGACAAAGAAGGGCAAATGTACCACGACAAAGCAGATGATTTGTACTTGATTCCAACAGCTGAGGTTCCGGTAACCAATTTGTTTCGCGATGTAATCCTGAACGAAAATGAATTACCTGTTTTAACAACAGCTTACACACCTTGTTTCCGTCGTGAAGCAGGTTCATACGGTGCACACGTGCGCGGGTTGAACCGTTTGCATCAATTTGATAAAGTAGAAATTGTACGCGTTGAGCATCCTGATAAGTCATACGAAGCGCTTGACGGAATGGTAGAACATGTAAAGGATATTTTGAGAGACTTAAAATTACCATACCGCGTGTTGCGTCTTTGCGGAGGCGACATGGGCTTTACATCGGCATTAACGTATGATTTTGAAGTTTTCTCTACCGCACAAGACCGTTGGTTAGAAATTAGTTCAGTTTCTAATTTTGAAACCTTTCAAGCCAATCGTTTGAAATTGCGTTTCAAAGACAAAGACGGAAAAAACCAATTGGCTCATACTTTGAACGGAAGTGCATTGGCTTTGCCACGAGTACTAGCCGGGATTTTAGAAAATTACCAAACTCCAGAAGGAATTGTAATTCCAGAAGTATTGCGTCCGTATTGTGGGTTTGATATTATAGATTAAGCAATTTGCAGTTTTCAGTCATAGTAATTTTACGCTGTGGCTGAAAACAGTAACTGCAACTAATACCGAATATTGAAAATGAAGAAGCTTTTTCTATATCTTTTTTTGTCATGCTCGCTAGTGGCGTTTTCTCAAAACGACCAACTGGCTCAGTATTATTTTGACAAAGGCGATTTTGAAAAGGCAAAAATAAGTTTCGAGGAACTCCTTAAAGAAGCACCCCAAAACAGTCAATATTTTTTGCGTTCGGTAGAATGTATGCAGCAGTTACAGCAATATGATGCAGCAGAGAAGGCCATTCAACAACGATTGAGTAAATATCCACAAGGTTATTTGGTGGTAGAATTAGGGTATAATTTTCAGCTTCAAAAAAATGACGCTAAAGCAAAAGAATACTACAATCAAGCGGTAGAAAAAGTCAAAAAAAACCCGAATGAAGTATACGGTATTGCCAATGCTTTTGAGAAAAAAGTACTGCTCGATTATGCCTTGCAATGCTATCAATCGGCTACAAAATCAGATCAAAATTTCAATTTTAGCTATCAAATTGGGTTACTGTACGGGCAAATGGCAAATTTAGAGATGATGGTAACCACGCTTTTAGATGAAGCTTTTGCTAATCCACAAAATTCCATTCGAATTCAAAATCAATTTGTACGTTTTATGGCTGATGAAGGGGATGATTCTTTTAATCAGCTTTTGCGAAAAGCACTAATCTTAAGAACTCAAAAGAATCAAGATTTGTTTTGGAACCATTATTTGAGTTGGTTTTACGTGCAACAAAAGGAATTTGACAAAGCTTTCATTCAAGAAAAAGCCATTTATAAACGAAATCCGGAGTCTTTGAATGCTATTGTCAATTTAGGACAGTTGGCCATTCAAGAAGAGCGCGACGAAACAGCACAAGAAATTTTGACCTTTGTGCTCGAGAATACACAAGACAAGGATTTAGTGTTACAAGTTGAAACCTATTTGATTCAGTTAAAAATAGAAAAGGCCACTGCAGCAGACTTGCCCGCAATAAAACTGAAATTGGAAACACTTGTGCAGCAATTTGGTATTGTACCACAAACTTTAGAATTGCAACTCGCTCAGGCACATTTTACAGCATTTAATTTAAAAAATCCCGAAGAAGGGAAAACAATAGTTAAGCGAGCTTTAGAAATGCCATTGAATGAATTTGATAAGGCTAAAGCCAAAATGGAGCTGGCCGATATCTTTTTGTACGAAGAGAAATTCAATCAAGCCTTAATTTATTATTCGCAAATTGAATTGGATATAAAAAATGATGTTTTGGCACACGAAGCTAGCTTAAAAGCTGCTAAAACTAGTTATTTTAAAACTGATTTTTCATGGGCATTAAAGCAGTTCAAAGAGTTAAAAGCTGCCAATACGCAATTAATAGCAAATGATGCGCTAGAGTATTTTTTGTTAATTAATGACAATACGGTGGCTGATTCTACCCAAACCGCTTTGAAAGATTTTGCCAAAGGCGATTATTTGCTGTATCAAAATAGAGATGAGGAAGCCATAACTCATTTTTTAGAAATATTAAAAAAGCACAAAGGGGCTGAAATAGAAGCGGTAACCTTGCTACGATTGGGCAAATTGTATGAAAAGAAAGCCAATTACGAACAAGCTTTAAACCAATATCAAACCATAATTACACAGCATAAGGATGGAATTTACGTTGATGAAGCACTGTTTTTTTCGGCAGAGATTTACAACAAGCAAACGGTTCCTGAAAAGGCAAAACCACTTTATGAAAAAATACTATTTGAACACGAAGACAGTATTTATTTTGTAGAGGCGCGAAACAAATTTAGGCAGTTGCGAGGCGATACTTTGAATCCTTAAATCACAATGACCTCCTTTCAGAATGCGTAAATCAAAGCGCATTTATAACAGATTTATTAAACACTTTTAACCCTACTTACCCCTAGTAGGATTCCCCCTTCGGGGGTTAGGGGGCTGATATGATACTATACAACGTTACCACAAACATACACGAAAGCGTACACGACCAATGGATGATCTGGATGCAGCACAAACACATACCTGAAATGCTAGCTACGGGCAAATTCACCGCAGCACGCATGGTACGTGTATTGGTCGAAGAAGAAATGGGCGGTGTAACCTATTCTGTGCAATATACCACAGATAGTAAAGCTACACTCGAAAGTTATTATCAAGAAGATGCTCCTACAATGAGAGCCGAAGGAGTTAAGCTTTTTGGAGACAAAATGCTCGCTTTTAGAACCGAATTGCAACTAATAGCAGATTATTAGTACCTCAAAAGAAGATAAGTAGTACTGCTTAAAAAGGCTAAAGAAAGCATTTCTTTTACAGCAGTATGTAGTTCTCTTCAATTTTAAAATAATAGAAGTAGGCTTTGTGCCTATGTGCCATTGAGGCAAAATAAGAATTATGGAAAAAGTTACCGCCAAAAAGCACTTAGGACAACACTTTTTAAAAGACGAAAGTATTGCAAAAGATATAGCCGATACCTTGAATTTACAAGGATATGATGATGTTTTAGAGATTGGACCTGGAATGGGTGTGTTAACGAAATACCTACTGGACAAGCCCATTACAACTTACGTGATCGAAATTGATGCAGAATCTGTGACGTATTTGGATGCAAAATATCCAAAATTGAAAGATAAAATCATTTCGCAAGACTTTTTAAAATACAATATCAACGAGATATTTGAAGGAAAACAGTTTGCAATTATTGGCAATTTCCCGTACAATATTTCGACTCAAATTGTGTTTAGAACGCTTGAGTTTCGAGATCAAATTCCCGAGTTTGCAGGTATGTTTCAAAAAGAAGTAGCCGAGCGAATTTGCGAAAAAGAAGGTTCTAAGGCTTACGGAATTTTATCAGTATTGGTACAAGCTTTTTATGACGCCGAATACCTTTTTACAGTAGATGAAAATGTGTTTAATCCGCCGCCAAAAGTAAAATCGGGTGTGTTGCGCTTGCGCCGAAAAGAAGATTATAGTTTGCCTTGCAGCGAAAAATTATTTTTTACCGTAGTAAAAACTGCTTTTCAACAGCGACGTAAAACCTTAAGAAATAGTTTGAAAACGTTGAATTTGACTGATGCTTTGCGCGAAGATGAAATATTCAATAAACGACCTGAACAGCTTAATGTAGCTCAATTTATTGCCCTCACCCAAAAAATAGAAGCCGATGGAATTTAAAATCAGCAAAGTATTAATTCATGAATTAGAGCAACTCATTCAAAACAAAAACGACCAGCAATTGGAAGTCTTGTTGAATGACATGCACCATGCTGATATTGCTGAAATTCTGGATGAATTAGACTTTAATGAAGCTACCTATATCTTTAAAGTTCTAGATAGCGAGAAAACGGCCGAGATCCTTTTGGAACTCGAGGATGACCTACGTGAAAATATCTTAAGCAGGCTTTCGCCAAAGGAAATCGCTGAGGAGCTCGATGAACTTGAAACAAATGATGCGGCAGATATTATAGCCGAGCTTTCGCAAGATTTGAAAGCCGAGGTAATATCAGAACTTCAAGACGTAGAACACGCGAAAGATATTGTTGACTTGTTGCGTTATGACGAGGATACTGCGGGTGGAATCATGCACAAGGAGTTGGTTAAGGTCAATGAAAATTGGAACGTACTCACTTGTGTAAAAGAAATGCGCATTCAAGCTGAAAATATTTCCAGAGTACACTCCATTTACGTGGTAGATGATGAGGACAGACTAAAAGGACGCTTGTCACTCAAAGATTTATTGACTACTTCGTCAAGAACGCCAATTAATGATGTGTACATCCGAAAATTAAACTCGGTGAAAGTAGATACTGAGGATGTTGAGGTGGCGCGTATCATGCAAAAGTACGATTTAGAAGCTATTCCGGTGGTAGATGAACTAGGCCGCCTCGTTGGGCGAATCACCATTGATGATATCGTTGACGTAATCAAGGATGAAGCCGATGAGGATTACCAATTAGCAGCTGGTATCTCGCAAGATGTTGAAGCCGATGATAGTATTTATGAACATACCAAAGCACGTTTGCCTTGGTTGGTCCTGGCATTATTAGGAGGTTTTGTTTCGGTTAAAGTTCTAGGACTTTTTGAAGGTGCAATGTTGCAACACGGTAATTTGTTCTTTTTTACGCCGCTTATCGCTGCAATGGCAGGAAATGTTGGTGTACAATCATCAGCTATTATTGTGCAAGGATTGGCTAACAATACGTTAAGTGGATCCGTTTTTAATCGTCTAATCAAAGAGGTCTCGTTAAGTTTATTAAATGGAGTTATTTTAGCTACCATTTTATTTGTAGGAAGTCATTTTTTACTGAATGTAGAAATGATTATCGGGATTATTGTCACTACCGCTTTGATTGCAGTAATTATAATTGCTTCATTAATAGGTACTGCCATACCATTGTTGTTGGATAAATTCGGAATTGACCCTGCCTTAGCCACTGGGCCTTTCATAACAACGAGTAACGACATTTGTGGTATTTTAATTTACTTTTCAATAGCACGATTGATTTTAGGGTTTTAATCCTTTAAATTAGATTTGAATATTATCATTCAGCCAAAAATGAAATTTTTTTATGCCACTAGTTTGGTTCAAAATGATTTCATTTTTGGCTTTTTCATTTATGGACTTTGTGATTTGTGTTGCTGATTTAGCTATTTTTGAGAAAACTAAACTAAAACTAACTACTTGCCTCATTGATTTTGTTCTAGATACAAAAGCGAAAGGGCAAAAAACTACAACGAATGAAAGTACACATTATTGGCGGAGGAAACCTAGGCGTTTCTATCGCACTCGGTTTGGCTAAATTTGCCACACAGCATCAGGTGACCATTACACGACGCAACATTTCGAGTATTCTTTATCTCGAAAAATTAGGCGCAACAGTAACAACGAATAATATTCTCGAAATTCAAGAGGCTGACGTAATTATACTCACCATTAAACCCTATCAGGTAGATACCGTCTTGGCCGAAATTCTACCACAAATTTCCAATAAAATCATAGCATCGGCAGTGAGCGGATTGTCTATTGAAAATTTGCAATCTAAAATTGGCGCCAATAACTATGCGGTTCGCATCATGCCTAATATTGCCGCACAATTTGGTGCATCGGCAACATGTATTGCATTTCATGAAGCCCATAAAGAATTGGCTCAAGAGGTAGTTGCTCTATTCGAAAGTTTGGGTACCGCACCGATTATTGACGAGAAATTGATGGATGCAGCCACCGTTCTAGCAGCGAGCGGAACAGCTTTTGCCCTGCGCTACATTCGCGCCTCAATGCAAGCCGGAATCGAAATTGGTTTCGATTGGCAAACGGCATTAGCCATTTCTGCTCAAACGGTAAAGGGAGCTGCCGAAATGCTTCTTGAAGAAAAAATCCATCCAGAACAACTAATTGATCGGGTAACTACGCCGCAAGGCTGCACCATTGCAGGTTTAAACGAAATGGAAATGCACGGTTTTAGTTCGTCCTTGATTCGAGGAATAAAAACTTCCTTGAAACAGATTAAGGGATAGTAGTTGTTAAGTGCTATTTTTCTTTATTTTTCTTATAAAAATCAAAATTTAGAGATAGTTTTGTGTTTTTTTATAAATAATAAATAAACTAAAAAATGAAGAAAGTATTCTTAGCATTAATCCTAGTGAGCACCGCTAGTGTATTTGCTCAAAATGTGAGTGTTGAAAAATCGTTAACTTCTGTTCAAATAGGAGGTGGAACAAAATTTGGGCTGTGGATTAATAATGAAACAAGATTATCTAACACTATTGCGTTACGCAGTGAAATCGGATTAGAAAATGATATTACTGTGGGAAGTCATTATGATAACGAAGGTTTTATTTTACAACCCGTTTTGACATTAGAGCCAAAGTACTATTATAATTTGTTCAGCAGGAGTTCAAACTCAAAAAAGATTAAAGGTAATAGTGGTAATTTTATATCTGTAAAAACTAGTTACCATCCGGATTGGTTCGTGCTTAATATTGATGAAAAAACTACTAGATTGGCTGATTTATCAATTATTCCGACCTGGGGATTGCGTAGACAACTGGCAGAAAATTTTAATTTTGAAACAGCCATTGGTATAGGGTACCGCGTAGTGTATTTTAAAGAGAATTCTTTTAATGGCAATGCACTTAATGTAGATGGAGCTTACAACAGGAATCAATATGTTCCGTATTTACATGTTGGTGTTTCTTATTCATTATAAAAAAAACCGAAGAGAGTTTGCGGTAGCTCCAAGTTAACACAGCATCGAAATTGGGAATGCATTTTCATTGCAAAAAGAAAAAGTTCAACTGTATCCTGGCCAAACCAAGGTTTTGACAATCAACCCCAGTGCTACATATGAGCTTGGCCTTGGTATAATGATTGGACTTGTGTTGTCAGTGATAGTGGTGCAGTTTATTGTACTTCAAAAACTATCGTTTTTAATGCTGCTGCCATGTGTTGTTTTTTTCTTCTTGAATAAACGCGATTTCATAGAAAGTTTTGCCACAAACCAAAAGCTACTAAATACTAAAAAGCCTCGTTCAAAATTTGTAAACGAGGCTTTTTTTATTGTTTTATTAACCCAATTAGGATGTGGTAGTTTTGGTTTTTCTTGTTTTCAAATTAAACTTAAGCCAAACAAAACCAATTGTTCCCGCCATAAACGAAGCTAATAAAATGGCAATTTTAGAGTACGTGATTACTTCTTCGCCATCATTTTTAAATGCTAAAAGGGTAATGAAAATTGACATCGTAAAACCAATTCCACCAAGCATTCCGGCGCCCAAAATAGTAGACCATTTTAAGTCTCGTGGTAAAGTACAAATTCCTAAACTCACCGCAAGGAACGAAAATAACCAGATTCCTAATGGCTTACCAATCACTAATCCTGCAATGATTCCGATTGTGTTTGATTGCGTTAAGCCCTCATGCCAATTTGGATTTATAGCGATGCAAGTGTTAGCAATAGCAAACAAAGGTAAAATGAAAAAGGCAACCGGATTGTGCAGGAAATGCTGTAATTTATACGAGATGGTCTTTTTTCCGCCATCTCCAAACGGAATCACAAATGCCAACAAAACGCCAGTTATAGTAGCGTGAACGCCAGAATTAAGCATAAAATACCACATTCCTGCACCGCCAAGAAGGTACGGCCAAAGACTATGTACGTTTCGTCTATTCAAAATAAATAAGCCTCCCATAATTCCAAAAGCGATGGCTAGATTTAAAAATGAGATGCTTTCGGTATAAAAAATAGCAATAACCATGATTGCACCTAAGTCGTCAATTACAGCAAGTGCAGTCAAAAACACTTTTAAGGAAGTAGGCACTCTGTTGCCTAAAAGCGATAAAATACCGATTGCAAAGGCAATATCAGTAGCCATTGGTATTCCTGCACCATTTTGGGTAATTGTTCCAAAATTCAAGGCCAAAAAGATTCCTGCTGGAACAATCATTCCGCCAAGTGCACCAAAAATAGGTAAGGCAGCATTTTTTAGGTCAGATAGCTCTCCTTGATATATTTCGCGTTCTAATTCTAAACCTATTAGTAAAAAGAAGATTGTCATCAATCCGTCATTAATCCAATGGGTGATGGAATGATGCCCAATTTGAGTGTCCCAAAAAGCAATGTAATCGGTTTGTATGGCAGAATTCGCCAAAAACAACGATCCTAAAGTGACAAATAGTAATAAGATTCCGCCTGATTTTTCGCTTTCAAAAAAAGCTTTGAAGGTTTTTGTTAATTTCATGGGTAATTTATTGTGTAGCAGCAGTCGGATTGCTACGAATTTGTAGTTTGCAAATTTACGATTTTAAAAGTGAAATTCCATTCGGGAGCTAATAAACCGTATTTTTTTTGTTAATTTGAATGGTTAAATCTCCATCATCATTATGGCTATAAAAGTCCTTCATCTCGATAGCAATCATCCCATCTTGTGGGAGCAATTAGAAAATGCTGGTTTCATCAATCACAACGATTACAAATCCTCTAAACAAGAAATAGAGGCAGTAATTGATCAATATCACGGAATCGTAATTCGGAGTCGTTTTAAAATTGATCAAACTTTTTTAGACAAAGCAACGCAATTGCAGTTCATTGCTCGCGTAGGCGCTGGACTAGAAAGTATTGATTGCGAGTATGCCGAATCAAAAAATATCTCGCTAATTGCTGCGCCAGAAGGCAACCGTAATGCGGTCGCTGAACATACGTTGGGTATGATTTTGTCACTTTTTAATAAATTGAATCAAGCCGATCGTGAAATTCGTTCGGGTCAATGGAACCGGGAATCAAACCGTGGGTATGAGCTAGAGGGGCAAACCGTGGGCATCATCGGTTATGGCAATATGGGGAAATCATTCGCCAAAAAACTACGCGGTTTTGATGTTACTGTTTTGTGTTACGATATTGTAGATGGGGTTGGCGATGCCAATGCTAAGCAAGTAAGTTGGGCGGAATTTCAACAAAAAGTCACCGTATTGAGTTTACACTTGCCTTGGACACCTGATACCGATAAAATGGTGAATGAAGCTTTTGTTAATGGCTTTAAAAATCCGTTTTGGATTATGAATACCTCACGAGGCAAGAATATTGTAACTGATGATTTAGTCGCTGCACTGCAATCAGGAAAAATCTTGGGAGCTGGTTTGGATGTTTTAGAATATGAAAAATTGTCTTTCGAAACACTTTTTACGGATGCCAATCCGCCGGCGGCTTTCCATTATTTATTGCAAGCGCCTAATGTAATTTTAACACCCCATGTAGCGGGTTGGACTTTTGAAAGTCACGAGCGATTGGCGCAAGTTATTGTTGATAAAATAAAAGCGAAATATGCTCCTCAACCAGAAAAGACAGAGCCTAAACCACGAGTAACCGGTGTCGGCGGTTTCTTTTTTAAGACGCAAAATCCAGCCGAATTGAAACAATGGTACCACAAACATTTAAGTCTGCCGACAGATGATTACGGTGCTACTTTTTGGTGGAAAGACAAACAAGGTAATGATTGTAGTACGCAATGGTCGCCTTTTGAAGCAGACACCAATTATTTTGAACCCAGTCAAAAAAACTTCATGCAAAACTTTAGAGTAGCTGATTTAGAATCGCTTTTAAAAAAATTAACAGCAGAAGGTGTAACAATTGTAGGGGAGATGCAGACTTATGAGTACGGAAAATTTGGCTGGATCATGGATCCCGAAGGAAATAAAATTGAACTCTGGGAACCAATTGATGCTGCTTTTGAACCAAAAAACTAATCTAACCAAAAAACTATAAACTATGGAAAATCAAAAACACGAAGCTTGGAACACGCCAAGAAAACCAATCCCTGTATTTAAGGTAGACCCTTTGTTGGTTTTAGTATTGGGTTTTTTAACATGCGGATTGTATTTAATTTATTGGAATATTAAAGTAGCAGAAGTTTTTAATGCTGTTTCAGAAAGACAAGTTATTTCACAGCCAGTTGCGATTTTTGCGGGCTGTTGCTACCCGGTAAATATATACTTCTTTTATTTGGCAGGAAGAGATGCTTTGCCAGATGTGTATGCCCATGCAGGTGTTCCACAGAAGGATGATACTGTACTTTTACTTGTTCTAGGATTCTTTTTTCCAATGATTGCTGCAATGAAAGTTCAAAATGACATCAATAAATTATATAACTAATATCAGAGTAAAAAGAAAGATTTACGGAATTACTGGTGCGATTTTAACGCTGATAATTCCGTTTTTATTAATGCTCTCTAATGAAGATAATCATCTTCAAACAGATCAATCTTTGTGCCCGTTTAAAATGATCTCTGGTTTTCCGTGTCCAGGCTGTGGAATCACCAAATCATTAGTTTACTTTTTTCAAGGTGATTTACTTAAGAGTTTAAGTTATCATATCTTGGGTCCTTTTGTAGTGATATTTAGTCTTTTTTCAATCGTTTTGTTGACTTGTGAAATAGCTACTAGAAAAGAATATCTAAACAAATATTTTTACAATAAAAAGCTTGCATACGGATTAGGAGTTTTTTTGGCAATTTACCATGTATGTAGATTAATTTATTTTGTTCAAAATAATTCATTAGATAGTATTTTAAAAGAGTCCATTTGGAAGTGATATAAAAAACAAAATCCCGATTCAATCGGGATTTTGTTTTTTATAAATAATATGTTTTACTCTTCTTTTTCAACTAGTTTGCGCTCTAGTTCGGCTTGAAATTCTTCCATAACAGGTTTCATCGTGCTTTCTGGAATATCTGCAATCCTTATGTACATCAAACCATCAACCGCATTATTAAACAAAGGATCAACGTTAAACGCCACTACTTTTGCATTCTGTTTGATATATTTTTTAATTAAAACCGGTAAGCGTAAACTGCCAGGTTCTAATTCGTCAATAATCTTATCGAATTTATTCAAATCCGACTCAGCTTCGTCAAAAATAAAGTCTTTATCAGCATCTTTCAATTTAACTTTGTAAGCCTTTTTCGGATGAATGTATTGCGCAATGTACGGATCGTAATAGTTTGATTTCATGAACTCAATCATTAACGATTTCGAAAAATCTGAAAATTGATTACTAATACTCACGCCGCCCAATAAAAATTTATGTTCCGGATAACGCAAAGTGGTATGCATAATTCCTTTCCATAACAAGAATAAAGGCATTGGTTTTTGCTGGTATTCTTTTATGATAAAGGCACGGCCCATTTCGATAGATTTGTGCATCATATCGTGCAACTCCGGCTCAAATCGGAACAAATCATTCAAATAAAAACCATTGATTCCGTATTTCGGATAAATTTCTGATCCCAATCCCATACGGTAAGCGCCTGCTATTTTATTCGCTTCGTTGTCCCACAAAAATAAATGGTGGTAGTATTGATCGTGCTTATCCAAGTCGATCGATTCATTGGTGCCTTCGCCTACTTCACGAAACGTAATTTCGCGCAAGCGGCCTATTTCATGTAAAATACTCGGAATTTTAGTCGCTCTCGCAAAAAACACCTCGTAGTTTTTACTTTGCAGCAAACGACAATCTGTGATGCGTAAACTTTCAACTTCTTGCACCATCGTTTCTGGACTGGCAGCGGTAACAATTGTTTTTGGGCTTTTTGGAATTTTAAGTGTAGGCGTTGGTAAAAAGGGAATTTCTTTCTCGAAAGGATTCGCCAACATGTACGTTTTCTTTCTTAAAAATTCAGAGTATTCCTCTAGCGTAGTATGTTCGTTTTGTTCGCTTACCGAAATCGGTTTACCAATACGCACTTTAATCACGCGGCGTTTTTGACTAAACACTTCCGAGGGCAGTTTAGCAGTACGCAACGTGCCACTTATTTTAGATAAAAAATAAAATAATTTGCTGTTTTTAGCATGGAAATAAATTGGTACAACGGGCACTTGTGCTTTTCGAATCACTTTGATAGCGCCTTCTTCCCAAGGTTTATCTACCATTAACTTACCATCTTTGTATGTCGAAACTTCACCTGCAGGAAACATTCCCAAAGGTTTTCCATCGCTTAAATGGCGTAGAGTTTCTTTAATACCTACCACGCTTGACTTTACATCCTTATGATTTTCAAAAGGATTTACTGGCATGATGTACTTTTTGAGTGGTTCAATGCGGTGCAGTAAAAAGTTGGCTATAATTTTAAAATTGGGCTCTCTTTCTAGCATTAATTTTAAAAGTAAAACCCCGTCAATTCCGCCTAGCGGGTGGTTTGATATGGTGATATAAGCGCCTTCTTTTGGTAATCGTTTTAAATCTTCCTCCGGAATTTCAAATTTAATTTTTAGGTCATCCAATACTCCATTCAAAAATGCTACATCTTGCAGATGCTTGTTTCTGTTATATACTGTGTTTAAGGTAGATATTTTTAGCACCTTCATTAACATCCATCCTGAAAAAGTTCCAAGAAATCCGTATTTGTCTACATTTATTGCTTTTGCAACTTCTTTGGCGGTTACTAAACCCATTTATTATTGTTTTTAAGGCAAGAAACAAAGATAGCAAAAAACTCCATTTTCTCTATTTTTCTGGGCCAAACTTCTTCTTTTTTGTTACATTTGGGTTTCAAAAATCTACTTCATGAGAATTATTTCATACAATGTCAACGGGATACGAGCCGCTATTACAAAAGGATTTTTAGACTGGTTGCAAGCCGCTCAACCGGATGTTATTTGCCTTCAGGAAATTAAGGCTACCGAGGATCAAATTCCGGTCGAAGCCATTACTCAAGCAGGTTATCCCTACCAATATTACCATTCTGCTACTAAAAAGGGATACAGCGGAGTAGCAATTTTATCCAAAATAAAACCCAATGCAGTAGTACACGGAACCGGAATTGACCACATGGATTTTGAAGGGCGAAACATTCGTGCTGATTTTGATGATTTTTCAGTCATGAGTTTGTACTTGCCATCAGGTACCAACATGGATCGATTGGATCACAAGTTCATGTTCATGGACGATTTTCAAAACTATGTTAACGCACTCAAAACTGAAATCCCAAATCTAGTAATTTGCGGAGACTACAACATTTGTCACCAACCTATTGATATTCATGATCCGGTGCGCAACAAAAATGTTTCTGGATTTTTGCCCGAAGAGCGCGCTTGGTTAGATGGATTTATCAAATCCGGTTTTGTAGATAGTTTTCGTCATTTCAACAGCGAGCCGCATCAATATTCGTGGTGGAGTTACCGTGCGGGAGCCCGAAAAAATAACAAAGGCTGGCGTATTGATTACAATTTAGTGAGCGATTCTCTAAAACATAAATTAAAAAGAGCCGTTATCCTTTCTGATGCCGTGCACTCAGATCACTGCCCAATTCTAGTCGAACTCGATTAGGAGTATTAGGAGCTTTATCCTGCTATTCGCTGTAATCTTTTATTTTTTAAAGAAAAAAATAAAAGGATTTCCGCTGCTATCAGGGCTAAAAGAGTTCGGTTTTCATCACATTTTCGAGTTCTAAAACAAAATGAATCAACATCAAAAATTAACGTTATGATAAAAAAAGTTTCCATCGGATTGCTAGTTTTAGCCTTGTCGACATCCTGTGTTTCAAAAAAAATATACAACGATCTAGAGAATAAATTTGCCGACCTAAAAAAAGAAAACAGAAGTTTGGCTGATGAAAATTCGAATTTGCAACAAGGTAAAAACAAAGCTGAACTAGAGCGTGACGGTCTAAAAACGGATCTAGATAAAAATAAAGCCGACTTAGCTAAATTCAAAGCCGAATATGCTGCAGCACAAGAGCAATTTAAAGCCTTGCAAGATTCGTACGCAGCCCTTGAAAAAAACAGCAGCGATGCCTTGCAAAGCAACCTCAAAAAAAATCGTGATTTGTTAGGTCAACTTGACGAAAAAGGAAAAGCTTTAGCATTAGAACAAGAGCGTTTAAGTAAGAGTGCGCAACGTTTGCAAGAATTAGAAGATTTGATTGCTGCCAAAGAGGCTAGCATGAAGAAACTAAAAGAAACCTTGTCTAAAGCTTTGAATAGTTTTGAAGGCAAAGGCTTAACTGTAGAGCAAAAAAACGGTAAAGTTTACGTGTCTATGGAGAACAAGCTGCTTTTTAATTCCGGAAGTTGGGCGGTAGGCTCCGAAGGTAAAAAAGCGGTTGTAGAGCTAGGAAAAGTGTTGGGTGATAACCCTGATATTGCCGTGCTTATCGAAGGACACACAGATGATGATGCTTTTAGCGCATCAGGACCAATAGCTGATAACTGGGATTTATCAACCAAAAGAGCAACTGCAATCGTAGCTATTTTGAGCGAAAACAAAAAAATCAACAAACAAAATCTAACTGCTGCAGGTCGTGGTGAATTCTCGCCTTTAGCTAGTAACGCTACTGCCGATGGTAAAGCAAAAAACCGTCGTATTGAGATCATCCTAACTCCTCGTTTGGATGCCATTGCAGAAATGCTTAATGAAATAAATTAAAAAAGAAGCAAATATTCAAAGAGGCAAAGGTTCAGAGTTTTTACTCGATACTTTTGCCTTTTTTCCCTTTGCCACTTTGCCACTTTGCACCTTTGTCACTCTGTGCCATAGTGCCTTTGTCCCTTTTTACCACTGACTTAAAAAAAAAAATGAAATACACTACTTTACCGAATACCGATATAAAAATTAGTAAAATCTGCCTTGGAACCATGACTTTTGGGCAACAAAATACAGAGGCCGAAGGGCATGCTCAAATGGATTACGCGCTTGAAAACGGTGTTAATTTTTTTGATACTGCCGAGATGTACTCCATTCCTGCCAAGAAAGAAACTTACGGCAGCACCGAACGCATTATTGGAACGTGGTTTAAAAAATCAGGCAAAAGAGATGAGGTAGTTTTAGCTACCAAAATAGCAGGACCCAATCCTAATTTTGGGTACATGAGACCCGAGTTAGACTTTTCTCCTGCCAGCATCACACACGCATTAAATGCTAGTTTAGAACGTTTGCAAACTGATTATGTTGATTTGTATCAACTGCATTGGCCAGAGAGAAAAACGAATTATTTTGGGCAACGCGGTTTTAAAGTACAAGAGGATGAATGGCAAGACAACATTCACGGAGTATTGGAAACTCTAGATGGTTTTGTCAAAGCAGGTAAAATAAAACACATCGGACTATCAAACGAGAATCCGTGGGGAATAATGCGTTTTCTAGAAGGAAGCAAACACCACAATTTGCCTCGAGTAAAAACAGTTCAAAACCCGTATTCGTTATTGAATCGTTTGTTCGAAGTGGGTTCGGCAGAAGTTTGTATGCGCGAAAATGTTGGTTTACTGGCATATTCACCAATGGCTTTTGGAGTTTTATCAGGTAAATTTTTATCGGGTGAGGCACAGCCTAATGCGCGCATTTCGTTGTTTCCGCAATACACCAGATACAGCAGTGAGCAATCTACCGAGGCTACAAAAATGTACCAAGATATTGCGCAACGTTATGGTTTAACTTTGACTGAATTGGCTTTGGCCTTTATCGAGCGGCAAGCATTTGTGAGCAGTACCATAATTGGAGCCACTTCAATAGAGCAACTCCAACAAAATATCAATACAATTCAAGTGTCACTTTCTGATGAAATTTTGCAAGCCATTGATGCCGTTCAAGCGAGTATTCCTAATCCAGCTCCGTAAAAAATGATAGAAATAGAAAGATTATAAAAGACGGAATGCCGTAAAAAATGATAGAAATAGAAAGATTATAAAAGACGGAATGCCGAAAAAAGATTAAAATAGTTTATCCAAAATTTGATTTGGACTTACTTTTTGGAATTTAGTTTTTATGTAATTGTAATTCTAGAGTCTGATGCATCATTGTTTAAGTGTAAAGTTTAAAAATCAATTATGAAAAATATAATTTTCTTGTTCTTTATGATTTTTTCTGTTTCAGGTATTACTGCACAAGAAAAGAAATGGGGTATTGAATATGGAGCATATGAAAGAGTAAAAGATGGTTCTATGAAAATAGAAGATGCTACTTATTTAACTTTTTTCAGAGTAAAAAAAATACCAAATGATTTAAAAGACTTTTATAATGTAAAAGAAATGCGTCTAGCAAGTTGTAAAGAACTAAAGAATGTAGATAACCTATGTTGTTTAGATAACTTGGAGCGATTACAAATTGATAATTGTCGCTTTGGAAGCATTAAAATTGATTCAAAATTATTTGAAAAATTACCTCGATTGAAAACATTAGAAATAAATTCTTCTACAATTAATACTATTTCGAACAAAATAAGCAATTTAAAAGCCTTGACTAACCTTACTATTTCAAATAATGGCGAAGGTGAAAATGTGTTTATAGATTATACGTTTTTGGAAGATTTGCCATCTTTAGAAGAATTAGATTTGGGTACCAATTTAAATATATGTTTTAGAAATTTAAAGAATTTAAAAAACCTTAAACGAATAGCATTAAGCGATTCAAATGAAAATAGTCACATTTTATTTGAGATTTTCGGTAGCTTAACCGGTCTAGAAGAAATAAGTTTGACAGGGGCTCAAATTGCTCGAATTCCATTTAGGAAAATGTCCAAATTGAAAAAGTTAAAAATAACCACTAATAAATCTATTGAAAACTTCGGAAGTTTAATTGGTATTGAAACATTGGAAGAATTGCATATCGGTAACTATATAGCTAATGCTGATAGCGAGTTGATATTAAAAAAGTTGTCAAGTGTTAATCCGAAATTAAAAATTTTTAAAACATATAATCAACTATCAGAAGATACGGATTACTAGCAAAAAATCGCCAAATAATCCATTTCAATAGTTTGAAGTTTCGACTATTTTAACCACCAACTTTTTTCAGCTACAAAATTTTAGTGTAATTTTTTATTTAAAGATCAAACTCATTATCAAGCGTAATCGAATCAGTTTGTACTTGCGTAGAATCGATTGTTTTTACTTTGATAAATGATTGTGCTGGACCAGAAATAAAGAGCGGTAAAGCTTTATAAATAGTGTCTTCGGGGATTAATAGTCCACGACGGAACATTAATCTAGTTAAAAAAGCTTCTTGCTTCACTGCAAAATCTTTCAACTGTCCTTGATCGTTAAATTGGTACATGAATTTCTTCGGGCTAGGGATAATTCTAGCCAAGTACAAACATTCATTTAGCGATAACTCGGCAGGAGTTTTCTGGAAATAAAACTGACTCGCTTCGCCAATTCCGTAAACATTTGGCCCCCATTCAATGATGTTAAAATACACTTCAAGCATGCGTTCTTTACTCACAATGCGGTTGTTTTCTAGAATATAAACGAGTAAAATTTCTTCGAGCTTTCGCGAAAGCGTTTTTTCTCGGCTTAAAAATGCATTTTTAACCAATTGCATACTGATGGTACTTGCGCCACGAGCAAATTTTTTGGTTCGGATGTTTTTTACAATAGATTGTTTAAAGGCTTCGTTGATGAATCCACGGTGTGAAAAGAACGACGGGTCTTCAGTGGTCAATACACATTTTTGCAGGTAAGGTGAAATTTGATCCAAAGGTGTGTAATTTGGGTTGCCCGTTCCTACCAAAATACCACGCTGAAAAACATTGTTAATCAAAGCGCGGTACACAAATTCGCCGTTGAGTTTTGTTAAATTCGCCTCTCCGTATTTGATGATTTTTAGATTTTCTTTTTGCAATTTACTGTCAAAAACAAGCTGATTGGGTTTGTTTTGGTTAAACGCAAAATCCAGTTTGTAACTAAAGTTTCCACTGGCCTCCATGCCTTGAAAATGGGTAAACAATCCCGTAGGTAATGAGGTGATGAAATCTTGCGCTTTCATTTTTGGCAAATCAATCTTCATCTTATAAATGGTGTCTTCCTCGGTTTCGTACGCCAAATAAGGATGCATTTTTATATTGTTAATTTGTACCGTTGAACTACTGTCGACTGCAATAAAATCAGATCCTAAAACAAATCTATAGTCGAATTTTGCCTTTTCAAAAAGCACATCTTTACTTGCTATTTTTGGATGATTGAGTTTTAAATTGGCGATTGACATGGCGCCATTAATACGTACTTCATCGCCGTCTTTGTCAATGTTATCAAGTACAACGCGTATCGAATTAAAGCTGGTTTTTAGGTTAAAACGTTCTTGTAAATACGGCATTCTGATAGCTCCCGTATCTATATTAATCAATTGAATGTCGGCTTTTTTATTTCTAGGGTCAGCAAAACCTTTGATGCGCCAGCGCTGGGTGAAGGTTTTGTTTTGAACTTGTATGTTGGTTTCAAGTTGTTTATCGGCTAGACCTAATTTTTGAATTTGAATATTGGTTTGATTGCCGTTGTCGTTGAATTTAAAAGCCACATTGTTCAGCTCCATATCGGTTGGAACCAAATTCAAGGTTTTCGAAATTAATCGGTAAGCAAGTTCGGCATAATCGCGTTTTTCATTGTCGGCGCTCGCTTGTTTGTCTTTTTTTAAGAAGGCATCAAAATTGCTTTTTTTGCCATTTTTTACCAATTGAATGTAACCATTATCGATGTGTAAAGTGCCTACTTGTACATTTCCAGCAAGTAATTGCCATAAATTGACACTGGTTTCTAGCTTTTGAATTTTAAATAAAGTGTCGGCATTATTAGGAGCCAAAACCAAATCGCTAAACTGTAAACCAGAAAGTCCATCGAATGAAGCCGACTTAACGCTAAAATTAGCATTGTAATCTACCTCCATTTCATGCGAAATCTTAGCAATGGTTTGTTGCAGGACGGCATCTCTAAAAATATAAAATCCTGTAATTAATACAATTACAGTTGTGACACTTATTTTTAGCGCTAAAATTACTTTTTGCTTTTTGGTTTTCATTATCTATTGACTGGGAACCGCTAAAATAGTTAGTTTTTTGATTATTAGTCCTCAGGTGTTTTAAAGTTTAATAAATTCTTAGCAATTAAGATCTAGTGAAGAACTATGTTTTGGGATTAAAATCAACCTAATTAAAAGATTTATTTTAAATCATGTAGTAGGTGGTCTATTTCTCGTTTTTGAATAGCATATTTTTCTTGAAGTAAGGAACCTTCGCCCATACGAGTGTAATATTCTAACGCTTTGTTAGCAAAAAAGCGTTTGTGTGTATCGCCCAATATTGGAACATTAGGAAATTGATAATGAAAAATCATTTCATAGTACGCTTGCCATTCTCTCTCGTTTTTGTCAGCAACAGAATTTTGAGGTGTTTTTTGACTCACATGAATCATCTCGTGCAGCAACAAGTTGAGCATTAAGGGCAAATGAAATTCGAAAGTATTTTCCGGAATCCGAATAATTTGAGGTCCAGCAAGTGGTCCTTCGGTAGTCATTAAAATAAAGTCGGGTTTTGCTTTTTCTCTGAGTTCAAAACCCTTGAAATTAGGGTGTGTCAATCCGTATTCTTCAATCAAGAACTGCGCTGCAGCAATCGTTTCTCCCATTTCATGAAAGGAGTGTACAATTTGTAGTTGGTCTTGGTAAGTTTTCATTGTAGTAAATTAGTGCAGTTTATTTCAGTTTCTTGATGAGCAAAAGCATGGTAAATATATACTTTATTCAGTCTTATTCATAATCGAGTGAACTCTTCTAGCTTGCAGACTTAAAACAAAAAAGCCTAACAAAGTAAATGTTTGTTAGGCTTTTAAATATTAGGTTTTGTAAGTTACAGGATCGCTTTGGCTGCAAATTCTGCTACAGTATGATCGTCTTCTACGGTGCTTCCACTTACTCCAATAGCCCCAATCACTTCACCAGCATTGTTTTTGATAACAACACCTCCAGGAAAAGTAATCAATCCGCCATTACTGTGCTCTATGTTGTACAACGGAGCATCAGGTTTTACCAAAGGAGTTAAAGTGGCAGTGTCCATCGTGAACCATGCTGATGTTTTTGCTTTTTTGAATGAAATGTCAATAGAACCTATCCATGCGCCATCCATTCTTGCGAATGCTACTAAATTAGCACCTGCATCTACTACGCAAATGTCCATTTTAGTTCCAATTTCTTCTGATTTGATTTTTGCTGCAGCGATTACTGCTTCTGCTTGTTGTAATGTAATGTTCATCTTTTTAAACTTATTTGGTTGTAAATTGGGTAATTAATTCAATTGGAGTTGCACCTAGAGCTTTACTGATTGGGCATCCAAGTTTTACTTCTTCAGCTAATTCGTTAAATTGTGCTTCGGTCATTCCGCTAACTTCACCAGTTAAATGAAGTTTGATTACTGATATTTCAAATCCATCGCCAACAGCGTCGAGTGCTACTTTGGCCTCAACTTGTAAAACTTCTGGAGTAAAACCAGCTTGAGTGACAGCAAAACTCAATGCCATTGCAAAACATCCTGCGTGAGCTGCTGCTAATAGCTCCTCCGGATTGGTGCCTTGTGTGCCATCTGCATTTTCAAAACGAGAACTAAAGCTGTAAGGAGTATTGTTAAAAAATTGATTTTTAGAGTTTAGAGTTCCTTTACCATCTAATCCAGTACCGTTCCAAGTGGCGGTCGCTTTACGTAATGTTCCCATAGTTTTATCTTTTATAGTGTGCTACAATAGTTGCTTTTGCAATGGTGTTGGCCCATAGATTGTAACCAACTAATTCTGGATTAGCAGTTGCATCTAGTCCTAAATTATCTGTTTTTAATGCGTAAACTGTAAAAATGTAAGTGTGAATTCCGTGGCCTACGGGCGGACATGGACCTCCAAAACCAGTTGCGCCAAAGCTTGTAGTACTTTGAATTGTTCCTGCGGGCATTAAATTTAAGGCTGGATTTCCTGCTTTTGAAGCAATTTCATTACTATTTGATGGAATGTTAAAAGCTACCCAATGCCACCAGCCTGCTCCTGTAGGCGCATCTGGATCGTAGCACGTAATAGCAAAACTTTTGGTTCCTTCTGGAGCATTTGCCCAGCTTAATTGAGGTGAAGCATTGTTTCCGTTACAGCCAAATCCATTGAACTCATTCTGAATGGTAAACGATCCGCCCATATCTTTACTGCTCAGAGTAAACGTTTTTTGAGCAAAAAGAGTACCTGTAAAAAGTAATACAGCTGATAAAAATAAAATTGATTTCTGCATGATTAATGTTTTAAAAATTACATTACAAAAGTCAGTATTATGGCAGGAAACTCTAAAACTAAAAAGTTCAAAAAATGTTGCTAAAAGGTCAAATATTAATTTGTGATTGTTTGGGAGTTGTTCCAAATTTATTTTTGTACGCTTGAACAAAACTCGATAAATTTTCAAAACCTATTTCTTCGTAAACATCAGAGGCGCGCATTTTTTTGGTTTGCAACAAGTAAGCAGCATGTTCAAGTCTCTTTTCTTGAAACCATCGAATTGGGCTTGTTTGAAATTCTTTATCAAAGTTGCGTTTAAAAGTAGAAACGCTCATGTTACACAAAAACGAAAGTTCTTGTATGCTTAAATTGTTCAAAGCATTCTTGTGCATCGTATCTACAAAAGATTTTGCCGATGAGTTTTGATGATGAACAAAATTCAATAAAAAATCGATTCCCTTCATTTGCACAAGATACAGTAGAATTTCCTCAAATTTTAACGGTAGCATTTTGTTAATAAAATCAACAGGTTGCGTTTGAAGGTGAACCAAACTTTTAACAATATTTTGAATTACGCGATCGTATTCTGTGATAATAAAAGGATCGTTATTTTGTTTGTGATTGTTCTTGTAATCGTATTTTTTCAGAAAGTCTTCAACGGCTTTGTCCGAAAAAAATAGCAACATGCTGCGGTAATTTTGGCTCAAAGAAATGCTTTCGCTCATTAAGCAATTGCCCGCTTTGATAATGACAAATTTATCGTTTTCGATTCGCGTTGTGTGGTTTTGAGTGATGAGTTCTTTAGTACCATTGAGCAGAAAACTAAAAACATTTTTAGATAGTTGCACCTTGTTTTTGTTGATGCTTTTCGAAATAAAATACTCATACAGTTGTAGTTCACTATCGCTGTTGGTTTCTATCTGCTCAGGTAAATATTGAATTTCCATCTTATGATTTAAAATTTTCTACAATAAATATAGTTATCCAAAGAGCTCACTCGCTACATCTTCTATTTTGGCGACCATTCTAATTTGTATACCTGTGCTTTTCAAAGTGATTTTATTGTATTTGGATACAAAAATGGTAGAAAATCCTAATTTTTCAGCTTCTTGAATTCGCTGATCTACTCGGTTTACCGGACGTATTTCGCCCGAAAGTCCAACTTCGCCTGCAAAACAAAAATCTTTATTGACCGCAATATCTTCATTAGAAGATAGAATCGCAGCAACAACAGCCAAGTCAATAGCGGGATCGTCTACCGAAATTCCTCCCGTGATGTTCAAGAAAACGTCTTTGGCGCCAAGCCTAAAACCCGCTCTTTTTTCGAGTACTGCCAAAATCATGTTGAGTCTTTTAGCATTGTAGCCTGTAGTGCTTCGTTGCGGCGTTCCGTAAACTGCAGTGCTTACGAGTGCTTGAATTTCTATCATCAAAGGTCGCATGCCTTCTAGAGTCGAGGCAATTGCAGTTCCTGATAACTCCTCGTTTTTGTGCGAAATTAATATTTCTGATGGGTTGGCTACCTCGCGCAGTCCGCTACCAAGCATTTCATAAATGCCTATTTCGGCTGTAGAACCAAAACGGTTTTTTAGAGAGCGTAAAATTCGATAAACGTGGTTTCGGTCGCCTTCAAACTGCAAAACCGTATCTACCATGTGTTCCAGAATTTTAGGACCAGCAATGTTTCCGTCTTTGGTAATATGTCCAATTAGAATGACGGGAATATTGGTTTCTTTGGCAAATTTGATCAATTCGGCGGTCGTTTCTCGAATTTGAGAAATACTCCCGGGAGTTGATTCAATATAATCCGTATGTAAAGTTTGAATTGAATCGATAATCACAATCTCTGGCTGAATCGCTTCAATTTGTTTGAAGATGTTTTGTGTTTTAGTTTCGGTCAGGATGTAGCAGTTGTCTCCGCTTGGTGTAATCCTTTCGGCACGCATTTTTATTTGTTTCTGACTTTCTTCTCCTGAAACATACAGCGTTTTGTAGGGTAGCTTTAAGGAAATTTGCAACAAAAGCGTACTTTTCCCGATACCTGGTTCACCTCCTAAAAGAATTAAAGAACCAGGTACAATACCTCCACCTAAAACGCGGTTCAATTCGCCATCAGTAGTGTCCATACGAATCTCCTGCGCCGAATCAATCTGGTCAATTCGCAGTGGTCTTGGTGCTTTGCTAGTAGGAGTGGGCTCGCTTTTCCAAGCTACTTTTTCTTGTTTTTGGATAATTTCCTCAGCAATCGTGTTCCATTCTTTGCAGGAGTTGCATTGCCCTTGCCATTTTGCATATTGTGCGCCACAGTTTTGGCAAAAAAAGGTAGTTTTAACTTTTGACATTATTTTTTTGGTGTTTGGCTAACCATATCTTCATATTTTTCGATCATCATGTCTTTGGTGAGATCTCCAATTTCATCTAATTGGGAAGCGTTTTGATATTTTTTGGCCGCTCTTTTTGTGTCTCCTGTTTTTTCATACATCAAACCCAATTGATACTCTGCGAGCATTGATTTAGGGTAATCTTTATTTGACATTTGAGCCAATTGTTCAAGTTCAGGATACGCTTTGTTTTTTAAAATTGCGGCTTCTATTGCCTTAAAATCATTCAATCGGACAGGAGTTTTTATACCGAGTGTTTTTTGTAGCACATCGTATTTGTTTTGGAGATAGTCTGCGTAACCTGATGTAAGTACAGCAATTTTTTCGCTGTATTCAGTTGATGAGATCGGTTTGTAGGTGTCAAAAAAATGATACAATGCACTTGGAATGGAGAAGAGCACTAACGAGTAATGAGAAGCGCCACTAAAATTATCAAACTTGTAATGTAGGTTTGGATTGCTGATTTGTTTGAGTTGTGAGTCGAGTTCTTTTATTGGTGTTTGAATTTTTTTAGTATCGCCTTCACCATTCGAATGGTAATAAAATAAAGGTTTTTTAACCTTGCTCAAGGCGGTTGCTATTTTGGTTTCCATCTCTGGTGCAAATTCGGTTCCAAGTGCCACATATCCATCAAACATAGATTGGTCTTGGTACAAATAATAATTGATGAAACCTGCCGTAAGATCATGTCCTGCAAGGATTCGAAAAGGCGCAACGGGGTATTTTTTTTCTAAAAATGGAACTAATTCAGTTGCGATAAAATTATAAAATTTGGCACTTTGATTACTCGGAAGTCCTGTTTCAGCGTCAAATTCACAGTCAGCGTAGCGCTCTTCATCAGTATTTTGATTGATTCCAACAACGATGCATTCTGGTATATCGTCCCAATACGCACCATAGCTAATTGATCCGTAAAAAGGATCAAACAAATAATCTCCATCTAATAGTATGAGTAAAGGATATTTTTTATTTGGGTTTTTTTCTAGTGATGCCGGAAGCCCAATAGAAAGTGTTCTGGTACTACCTAATTGCTTAGACTCAAACTCAAAGCTTGTTTTTTGTGCCATTACACTCAATGAAAAAAGGAATAAAAGTAGGGTTTGTTTCATAAGGGGTTCTTTTTTTGTTACGCTGTAGCAAATGAAAGGTACTAAGATAGCACAAATATTGGTTTACGAGTTGCAAAAAGTGATAGGTTAAAACGCAGTCAGTTTTTATGTTTTCGAAATATAATGGATTAAAAAAACCATTAAAACGAATTCCTATACAATATCGGAATACGTTTTAATGGTGATATTAGAAAGTGCAATCCTAATTTGTGATTGCATTTTGTGCCTGATTTTTAAGTCAATGAATTGTCATTCTCATTCGGGAAAATAACCCATGGTTTAAAAGTTTTTGCTTCTTCAAAATCCATTCCTGCGTAAGAAATGATAATGATAATGTCATCCTTTTGAACTTTTCTGGCAGCCGGTCCGTTTAAAGTAATAGTACCAGAATTTTTCTCGCCTTTGATGGCATAAGTATCAAAGCGTTCTCCATTATTGATGTTAACAATAGAAACTTTTTCGCCTTCAATAATATTAGAGGCTTCTAAAAGTGCCTCGTCAATTGTAATAGATCCGATATAATTTAAATCAGCCCCTGTAACTTTTACACGGTGGATTTTCGATTTTAAAACTTGAATTTGCATGCTACAAAAGTAATTTAATTTAATGAAATGGTGTCAATTAAGCGAATATTGTTAACTAAAACAGCTATGAACGCGCGGTATTTTTTGTTTTTATTTTTTCTAACGCAAGAAACTAAAGTAGCTTCGTCAGCAATTGTAAAATATTCGAGTGTAAATCGAGGGTTTTTATCAAAATATTTGGTAACCCATTTGCCAATATCGGCAGTGCTTTTTGTCGCAAATTGAGACCGAGCACCAAGTAATGCTTGGTAAATCAAGGCGGCTTCAGCACGTTCTTCAACAGATAAGCGCTCGTTTCTTGAACTCATGGCCAACTCATTCGATTCTCTATAAATGGGGCAACCAATAACATTAACCGGTAAGTTATTTTTGGCTACCATTTTTTTAACAATTTGAAGTTGCTGAAAATCTTTTTCGCCAAAATAAGCATTTTGTGGGGTAACAATTTCAAATAATCGTTTTACGATAGTACCTACTCCGTTAAAATGACCGGGTCTAAAACGTCCTTCCATCTGATTTTCCAATCCGTCAAAATCAAAATGTTCTGATGAAGGAGTGCCCTCGTATAAATCTTCAACAGCAGGTGCATACAAGACAATAGTAGGATCTAGCGCATTAAGTTTAGCTACATCTTGATCTAATGTACGTGGGTATTTTGCCAAATCTTCAGGGTTGTTAAACTGTGTTGGATTCACAAAAATACTCACCACCGTTGTGGTGTTTTCTTGAAGTGATCTTTGCATTAAAGCCAGGTGACCTTCGTGTAAAGCGCCCATTGTTGGGACAAACCCAATCGTTGAATGGAGTGTTTGTATCGATTTCAAATAGTCCATCAAAGATGCTTTTCCGTAGAAAATAGGCATGGCTGTATTATTAAAATTAAATGCAAACTTACTATTTTAGTTAATAACTGCATAAAATTTTGTAATTTTGCGTGGTTTTTATTGCCAATAAACAAAGTAAATTACAATATGAAAGATAAGAGGATATTATATGTATCATCTGAAGTGGTGCCGTATCTCGCTGAAAACGAGGTCTCTTTAATGTCTTATGACGTGCCTAAAATGATCAATGATCAAGGTGGACAGATAAGAATTTTTATGCCAAGGTATGGAAATATTAACGAGAGAAGACATCAATTACACGAGGTAATTAGACTTTCGGGGATGAATTTGGTAGTGAATGATCTCGATATGCCTTTGATTATTAAGGTGGCTTCGATACCAAAAGAGCGTATTCAAGTTTATTTTATTGATAACGATGAATATTTTAAAAGGAAAGCCACATTTGCTGATGAAGAAGGTGTTATGTATCCTGATAATGACGAACGAGCTATCTTTTTTGCAAAAGGTGTTGTAGAGACAGTAAAAAAACTAAATTGGGTTCCAGATATTATTCACGTACACGGTTGGATGGCCGCTATGCTACCAGTGTATATGAAACATTTCTATAAAAACGAAGCTTTATTTTCGGACACAAAAATCGTTACATCTGTTTATAGTCAATCTTTTGATGGTACTCTAGATGCAGAAATGATTAACAAAGTAAAATTCGACGGTGTTCCTGATGATGCTATTGCAGACTTAGAAGTGCCTAATTTCGAAAATATTATGAAGGCAACCGTACTGCATTCGGACGCGGTGATTATTGCGGCCGATAACCTCTCATCAAGTTTAACAAAATTTATAGAGTCTTCAGGAAAACCTTTTTTACCTTTCACCGCGAAAGGTGCTTTTGCAGAAGCGTATACAAACTTCTATAAAAATGAAGTGCTATAAAATTAAACTTTTTTGATCCTATGATTAACAATTCTTTTTTTAAGAACATTTTCCTCTTGTTTAGTGTTATTTTTTTAACTTCTTGTGATAAAGAATTTAATGAAATTGGTGGTGACTTGATAGGTGAAAATAACTTTGACCTTAGTAAACAGTCTTACAGTGTTTTGGGATATACCCAAAAAACAAATGCTGTCCAATCAAATAATCTGGAGGTAAACCCTTTAGGTATTTACAATGACTCTAATTTTGGTCAAACGAGTGCAAACTTTAATACGCAACTCACATTAGAGTCTGTGGTTACTTCTGTCGGTGCGAATCCATTTGTGGAAAGTGTTGTTTTAACAATTCCGTACTTTGTGGATAATACACAGACTAAATTAAATACTGATGGCACGAGAACCTATGTTTTAGATTCTATTTATGGTCCTGAAAAAGCCAAAATGAAGTTAGGTGTTTATGAATCAGGTTTCTTCATGAGAGACCTAGATCCAGCTACAGCATTTAAATCTCCACAAAAATATTATAGCAATCAAAATGCTGATTTTGACGGCTTAAAATTGCCTACATTGCTAAACGACAACGCTGATAAATCGCAAAACGAAGAGTTTTTCTTTGATTCAAAAGAGCTTTCTGTGGTTACCACAGATACGGTTACTAGTGCAAAAACTACTACTTATTCGCCACCTGCTATGCAGTTAACGCTTAATAAAAGTTACTTTAAAACCAAAATTATTGATGCCATAAACTCTGGTAAATTAGCTTCAAATGAAGTGTTTAAAAACTATTTTAGAGGCTTGTATTTTAAAATTGAAAAAATACCTGGAAGCGCTGGAAACATGGCGATGTTAGATTTTTCAAAAGGTAAAATTACCATTAAATACAATGAAGATGGTACGCCAGCTGCTGGTGCTACAAAAGTGCCGAGGGTTAAGAAAACTATCGAATTGAATCTTAGAGGTAATTCTGTTAGTTTATTAACTAATGATTTTTCATCTTCAGGTGCAGCATACAATGCGCTTCCTAATACGGGAAATACGACAGAAGGTGATGATAAATTATTTTTGAGAGGTGGAGAAGGTGCTGTTTCAATCTTAGAATTGTTCAATAAAACTGACTTGAAAGGATACGATGCAAATGGTGTTTTGGGTGGGCCAAATGGAATATCAGATGAATTGGATGATTTAAGAAATCCTGCAGATGGTAAAAAGTTGTTGGTTAATGAGGCTAACCTTGTTTTTCATATAGATGCTGCAAGTATGGCTGCCAGTAAAGAGCCCCAGCGTATTTATGTTTACGATTACACCAACAATCGCCCAATAGTTGATTTTACTTTAGATCCATCAACCAATGCTGCTGATCCTAAAAAATCGAAATCTATTCTTGATGGTTTAATTCGTAAAGATGCTACTTCAAAAAGGGGAACAACGTACAAAGTGCGAATTACAAATCAAATTCGTAACTTGATTAATAATAAAGACTCCACTAATGTGAAATTAGGTGTCGTAGTGACTGAATCAATTGCTGTTTCAAATTCTTATTCCGTAAGAAATGCAAATAGTTTTATAAAACAAGTGCCGAAGGCATCAGTGATGAATCCGCTTGGAACCATTATTTTTGGTGGAAAATCGAGCGTGCCAGCTGATAAAAGGCTAAAACTTGAAATTTATTTTACAAAACCTAATTAAGTAGATTATGTGTGGAATCGTTGGATATATTGGATACAGAGAAGCGTATCCTATTGTAATTAAAGGATTAAAAAGGCTGGAATATAGAGGTTATGATAGTGCAGGAGTAATGCTGTACGACGGATCTAGTATACAAGTAACTAAAACCAAAGGTAAGGTTGTCGATCTTGAGGCTAAGGCATCTTCTGATATGGCAATTTCGGGATCTATTGGAGTTGGTCACACCCGTTGGGCTACTCACGGTGTTCCTAATGATGTCAATTCACATCCTCATTTATCAAATTCTGGAGATTTAGCTATTGTTCACAATGGTATCATTGAGAATTATGCGCCCCTAAAAGAAGAGCTTATAAAGAGAGGGTATATATTTCATTCAGATACTGATACTGAAGTGTTAGTAAATTTGATTGAAGAAGTACAGAAAAAAGATAAATTAAAACTAGGAAAAGCGGTTCAAGTAGCATTAAATCAAGTTGTTGGTGCTTATGCTATTGCGGTATTTGATAAAAAAAATCCTAATGAAATAGTTGCGGCACGTTTAGGTAGTCCTTTAGCTATTGGTGTAGGTGAAGGTGAGTTTTTTATTGCATCTGATGCATCGCCATTCATCGAGTATACATCTAATGCTATTTACTTAGAAGACGGAGAAATGGCTAACATTAGGTTGCATAAACCAATGAAGGTTCGTAAAATTAAAGATGACTCTTTGGTAAATCCAACTATTCAAGAGCTACAAATGAATTTGGAGCAAATTGAAAAAGGAGGTTACGATCACTTCATGATGAAAGAAATTTATGAACAACCTAGTGTAATTAAGGATACTTATCGTGGTAGACTTCATGCACATGAAGGTTTGATTCAAATGGCTGGAATTGAAGATAATTTAGAGAAATTTTTAAATGCTGATCGTATTCTAATCGTTGCGTGTGGAACTTCTTGGCATGCTGGTTTGGTGGCTGAATATATTTTTGAAGAATTTGCCAGAATTCCTGTAGAGGTAGAATATGCTTCTGAATTCAGATATAGAAATCCAATCATTAGTAGTAAAGATATTGTTATAGCAATTTCACAATCAGGGGAAACTGCAGATACTATGGCTGCTATTAAGTTGGCTAAAGAACATGGTGCTTTCGTTTTTGGAGTTTGTAATGTGGTAGGCTCTTCTATTTCTAGAGAAAGTCACGCAGGTGCCTATACGCATGCTGGTCCAGAAATTGGAGTAGCGTCTACAAAGGCATTTACAACGCAAATTACAGTTTTAACGATGATTGCCTTGCGTTTGGCTAAAGCAAAAGGAACTTTGTCAAATTCTGTATTTCATGCTTACCTTGAGGAATTAGAAATTATTCCAGAGAAAGTTAAAGAGGCTCTGGAGACAAATCAAGTAGCACAAGAAATCGCAGCTGTATTTAAAGATGCTTCAAATTGCTTGTACTTAGGTCGTGGATATAATTTCCCAGTTGCCTTAGAGGGTGCGTTAAAGTTAAAGGAGATATCATACATTCACGCTGAAGGTTATCCTGCTGCCGAAATGAAGCATGGTCCAATTGCGTTAATTGATGAGCATATGCCTGTTGTTGTAATTGCTCCTAAGCAAGGTCACTATGATAAGATTGTTAGTAATATTCAAGAAATTAAATCTCGTAGCGGAAAAATTATTGCTGTAGTAACTAAAGGAGATACGCAAGTTCGCGAGTTGGCTGATTACGTGATTGAGATTCCAGAAACCTCAGATGCGCTTTCGCCACTAATTACTACAATTCCCTTACAGTTATTGTCTTACCATATAGCGGTAATGCGTGGTTGTAATGTTGATCAACCTCGTAACCTAGCAAAATCAGTTACAGTAGAATAAGTTAAAATATTTTTTTATAATAGCCCTGAAAGTTCAACTTTCGGGGCTTTTTTTTTGCTTTAGAAATGTGAAAAATAGTATAAATTTTAGTGTTTTTTGCACTTTTGTCAAATATCTAAAATTTAATAAAAATTTTGAGATTAATGTATTTTTTGTATGCATGCATAATGAAATTATATTTATTTGTCTTAAAAATTAACATTAAATAATCTTTTGCAAATAGCAATTAAGCGTAAGTGGTGTATTATAAATGCTGATTCCGAATTTTTTCTACTACTTTTTTATTAATATCAAAAATATTTGTACTTTGGCCTCATAAACCAACAAATTATAGCCCAATGAGAGTGTATTTACTTTTTTTGACATTGTTTTTTTGTAGCCTTACGTTTGCGCAAAATTCAATTTCAGGTGTTGTTACAGACAGTAACAACCAGCCTATTCCTGGAGCCAATATCAAACTTCTAGGAGATGCTGCCAGCACAACGACAGACGTTGACGGTGCTTTTACTTTAAAATCAAATAAAAAACCACCGTTTGTAATTGAAATTACAAGTATTGGTTTTGCATCTCAAAAGGTTTCTGTTGCTTCATCAACTCAAAAAATTGTTGTTAAATTATTAGATGAAGAGAATAAACTAGATGAAATCGTGGTATCTGCGTCAAGAACTCCAGAGCGTGTGCTTGAGTCGCCAGTAACCATTGAAAGAATGGGTACTGCTGAAATTAAAAAAACAGCTTCACCATCTTTTTATGACGGATTAGAAAACATGAAAGAAGTTCAAATGAATACTTCTAGTATGTCATTCAAGTCGATCAATACTCGTGGATTTGCTTCTGTAGCCAATACTCGTTTTATGCAATTAGTAGACGGTATGGATAACTCCTCTCCGTTATTAAACTTTGTGTTAGGAAACCTAATAGGGGTTTCGGAAATTGATGTTCAGTCAGTTGAATTATTACCAGGAGCTTCTTCGGCTTTGTATGGTGCGAATGCATTTAACGGAATTTTGTTCATGACTAGTAAAAGTCCATTTACAAGCGAAGGTATTAGAGCATATGCTAAATTTGGTCAAACTACTCAAAAAGCAGCCGGTACAAATGACTACGTAGATTATGGAGTGCGTATGGCAAAAGCTTTCAATAAATATGTAGCAGGTAAAGCAAACTTTGCTTACATGAAAGGTACGGAATGGCATGCAGTAAATTATGATGATAAAACTAGAATGGGAGTTGATAGAAATTCAATTGACTATGATGGTATCAATGTTTACGGTGACGAAGTTGCTACTAACATTAAAAATGTTGGACAAGCTCTTGCGGCTCAAAACATAATTCCAGCATCTGCGGTAAATTTATTACCAAACAGAAATGTAAGTAGAACTGGTTATAATGAAGTTGATTTGACAGATAATAAAGTGTCAAATACAAAAATTGATTTATCGTTACATGTACGTCCTTTTGGTGACGAAAGACTAGAGGTTATTGTTCAAAGTAAATTTGGTTTTGGTAACACGGTGTACCAAGGTGCTAACAGATATTACTTGAATAACTTTTTTATGCAGCAACATAAAATTGAATTCAAGGGTAAAAACTTTTTCTTAAGAGGTTATACTACTACTGAGGATGGTGGTAATTCATATGATATGTTGTTTACAGGTATCAACGTAAACAGAAAGTGGAAAAGTGATGCAACATGGTTTGGTCAATATGCCGGTGCTTACGTACAGTCAACTTTAGGAGGTTTCACTCCAGAGCAAGCGCATGCAAGAGCAAGAGCTTCAGCTGATTCAGGAAGATTTTTACCAGGAACTCCAGAGTTTAAAAATGCTTTTGCTCAAGTTACCAACGAAGCAAGTGTTTTATCTGGTTCAAAATTGGTTGATAATTCTAAAATTTATCACTCAGATGTAAATTACAATTTCAAAGACATTATTAAAGTAGCAGAGATTCAAGTTGGAGGTTCTTTTAGACAATATGAATTGAATTCTTTTGGTCGTATTTACACAGATGCTAATGGACCAATTCGTTATGACGAGTACGGAATGTATACTCAAGTGATGAAAAAATTTATTGACGATCGATTGAAATTTACTGGGTCGCTTCGTTATGATAAAGCACAAAATTTTGATGGGAATTATTCTCCAAGAGTGTCTTTGGTTTATTCTGCTGGGGAAAACAAAAATCATAATTTCAGAGGTTCATTCCAAACAGGTTTTAGAAATCCATCTACTCAAGATCAATACATTGGTTTCAATGTTGGTAGTGCTATCTTGCTTGGGTCAGCTCCAGATAACTTAACTCGTTTTACAGAGACTTTACCAGTTAATGGTACTGTTGGTCAGGCTAACAATAATGGAAACGCTACAGTTACTATTGATGGAAGAAGAGCTTATGAGAATTCATATCTTGCTTCGTCTGTATTAGCATTTTCTGCTGCTGGAAACCCAGCTTTACTTAAAAAAACAAATGCTGGTCTTGTTAAACCAGAAGAAGTGAAAGCTTTTGAATTAGGATATCGTTCTTTTATCAATAAAACTTCTATTGATATTAATGGGTATTACAATATATACAACAACTTCATTGGAAACTTAAATGTGATTACTCCATTGTATGGTTTAGCACTAGATGGTGGTGGATTAACTAATCCTGAAGGTCCAAAAGCGATACAAGCTTTACAAAGTGGTAATACAAGAACTTTTCAGTTATACACTAATACTCCAATTGAAATCGAGTCAATTGGTTTCGGAATTGGATTGTCTAGAAAAGTATACAAAGAATTTGAGATTGGAGCCAATTATAACTATGCTGAATTCAGTTTTGATCAATCAAAAGATCCAAGTTTTGAAGCTGGTTTCAATACTCCAAAACATAGAGTAAAGGCATCTATTGGAAATGAGAAATTATTTAAAAATTTTGGATTTAACGTAAGCGGAAGATGGAATAGTGAGTACTTATGGCAATCTTCTTTTGCTGATGGAGTTATCGCTTCAGCAACAGTTATCGATGCGCAATTGAATTATAATTTCCCATCTTTAAAATCAACATTCAAACTTGGAGCTTCAAATATTGGTGGTAAAGAATATGGTCAGGTTTTAGGAGCTGGTTTAATTGGTCAGCAGTATTTTGCATCTTGGACAATCAACCCATAAGCAATCATTCATAATAAAATAAATTACAATGATAAAAAATTTCAAATGGCTATTATTTGCTTCGTTAGCATTTGTAGCGTGTAATAACGAAGAGGAAGTAGTGGTAGATGCTAACTCATCTGATGGAAAACCTTTAACAGCAGGTTCTGCGGTGGTGACTAAGTATGTTGCACTAGGGGATTCTTATGCGGCTGGTTTTAGTGATAATGCTCTTTTTAAAACAGCGCAAGAAGGTTCTTATGCAAACATTATTGCACAACAGTTTGCTTTAGCAGGAGGAGGTGAGTTCAAAACTCCCTTTATGAACGATAATACAGGAGGACTTTTGTTAAATGGTAATGTGATTCTTGGAACCAGATTGTTTTTTAATGGTGCGGCACCAGTTTCGGTTCCTGGAAGGCCTACAACAGAAGTAACGACTAAATTGACTGGGCCTTTCAATAATATGGGTGTTCCAGGTGCAAAGAGTTATCATTTGGTAGCTCCAAATTATGGTAATGTAGCCGGTGTGGCTACTGGAGCTGCTAATCCGTATTTTGCACGATTTGCTTCAACAGCTGCAACAACTGTTGTTGCTGACGCTGTAGCTCAAGCGCCAACCTTCTTCTCTTTATGGATTGGTGGTAATGATGTTTTGGGTTATGCAACTTCTGGAGGTTCAGGAAGAAACCAAACAGGTAATTTAAATCCTGCTACCTATGCTAGTAATGATATTACAGATCCAAATGTTTTTGCAAGTGCGTTTAATGGAATTGTAAATGCTATGACTGCTAATGGAGCTAAAGGTGTTGTGGCTAATTTGCCTTATGTAACGGCTTTGCCATATTTTACAACAGTACCTTTTAATCCAGTAAATTTAACAGCAACTGCAGCTGCACAGTTAAATACTGGATATGCAGCTTACAATGCAGGTTTACAATCAATGGTAAATGCTAATTTATTGACTGCTGCTGAAGCTACAAGAAGAACAATCAATTTTAAAGCTGGTGCCAATGCAGTAGTTATTGTAGATAGTTATTTAACTGACAGAACTTCTTTCAGTATTCCATCTTTCAGACATGCAACAGCTGATGATTTGATTGTTTTGCCAGCAAGTAGTTTTATTGGTACATTGGTAGGAGGGAATGCTGCTGCTGTTAACGGAGTTTCTGTACCTCTTGCTGATAACTGGGTTTTGTCAAAAGAAGAAATTGCTGAAGTAAAAGTAGCTACTGATGCCTACAATGCAACAATTCAATCAGTTGCAACTGCAAAAGGTTTAGCTTTCGTAGAATTGAAAGGTGTTACAGATAAATTAGCTAGTGGTGGTATTGTGTATAATGGTTTTAATACAACTTCTGCTTTTATTTTTGGAGGAATGTTCTCATTAGATGGAGTACACCCAAGTCCAAGAGGATATGCAATTATTGCTAATTTATTTACTGATGCTATAAATGTAAAATTTGGAGCTAACTTTAAAAACAAAAACGTAGGTACGTACCGCATTTTGTACCCTGCTTCGTTATAGCTTAAAAATAAAATTTAGTTAATTAGGAAGGCCATCTGCAGTTTTGCAGGTGGTTTTTTTTTGAGGATTATGCGATGCTTTGATGGTTTTTGACTCATTTCTAGCATATCTATTAAAATACTCCAATTTTTATAAAAAATAATTGATTTTATATTTTAAAAAATTATCTTTGCACACTGAAAAAAGTATTTAATCAATGTGTATTGGTTAGACTTCTTTCACAAACCTAAATAGCTATTTAATAAATACATAAGTAATGTCGAAAGTAATAGGAAAAGTTGCCCAGATCATTGGACCAGTAGTTGACGTAGTTTTCAACGGTAAGGATGTTGAACTTCCAAAAATTTATGATTCGTTAGAAATCACAAAAAAAGATGGTACTTTATTAGTGCTAGAAGTACAATCTCACATTGGTGAAAACACAGTTCGTACCATTTCGATGGACTCAACAGACGGTTTGTCTAGAGGTTACGAAGTTGTGGGTACAGGAAATCCTATTCAAATGCCAATTGGTGCAGATGTTTACGGTCGTTTATTTAACGTTGTTGGAGACGCTATTGATGGTTTACCAGAATTGCCTAAAACAGGTGAGAACGGAATGTCTATTCACCGTCAGGCTCCAAAATTCGAAGATTTATCTACATCTTCTGAAGTTTTATTCACAGGTATCAAAGTAATCGATTTGATTGAGCCTTATGCAAAAGGAGGTAAAATTGGATTGTTTGGTGGTGCTGGAGTTGGTAAAACAGTATTGATTCAGGAGTTAATTAACAATATTGCAAAAGGTCACGGTGGACTTTCAGTATTCGCAGGAGTAGGTGAAAGAACACGTGAAGGAAATGACTTGCTTCGTGAGATGTTAGAGTCAGGTATTATTAAATATGGTGAGGAATTCATGCACTCTATGGAAAATGGTGGATGGGACTTATCAAAAGTTGATTTACCAGGAATGAGAGAGTCTAAAGCTACTTTCGTTTTCGGTCAAATGAATGAGCCACCAGGAGCTCGTGCACGTGTGGCACTTTCTGGATTATCTATTGCTGAGTATTTCCGTGATGGAGCTGGATCTGATCAAGGTAAAGATGTATTGTTCTTCGTTGACAATATCTTCCGTTTTACACAAGCAGGTTCTGAAGTATCGGCACTTTTGGGTCGTATGCCATCTGCAGTAGGTTACCAACCAACATTGGCAACTGAGATGGGAGCTATGCAAGAGCGCATTACTTCTACAAACAAAGGTTCTATTACTTCTGTACAAGCGGTTTACGTACCTGCAGATGACTTAACTGACCCGGCGCCAGCTACTACATTTGCTCACTTAGATGCAACTACGGTATTGTCTCGTAAAATTGCTGAGCTAGGTATTTATCCTGCGGTTGACCCGTTAGATTCTACTTCTCGTATATTGACTCCACATATCTTAGGAAATGAGCACTACGACTGTGCACAAAGAGTAAAAGAAATTCTTCAAAAATACAAGCAATTGCAAGATATTATCGCGATTCTTGGTATGGAAGAATTATCAGAAGATGATAAATTGGCAGTATCAAGAGCGCGTCGTGTACAACGTTTCTTGTCTCAGCCTTTCCACGTAGCGGAGCAATTTACAGGTTTAAAAGGAGTTTTAGTAGATATTAAGGATACTATCAAAGGATTTAATATGATTATTGATGGTGAGTTAGATCACTTACCAGAATCAGCTTTTAACCTTAAAGGTACTATCGAAGAAGCTATCGAAGCTGGAGAAAAAATGTTAGCCGAAGCGTAAAACGAGTTTACAGTTGATAGTAACAGTTAGTAGTAACTGAAACTGAAAACTGAGACTGAAAACTTAAAAATATGATTTTAGAAATAGTATCACCAGAGGCTAAATTGTTTTCAGGAGAAGTAACTTCGGTTACTTTGCCAGGAGTAGATGGAAGTTTTCAAATCTTAAATAATCACGCTCCAATTGTTTCAATTCTTGAGAAAGGTGTGATTAAAATTGCAGCGGCAAACCTTACTTTAACAAAGGATGTTGCTAATAAGTTTACAAAACTGGATGCTCAAAACTATACTTTAGAGATTCATTCTGGGACTGTTGAAATGAAAGACAATAAAGTAATTGTTTTAGTTGATTAAGTTCCTATTATAAATATCAAAAAAAGCCTAACTCATCGTTAGGCTTTTTTTATTTCCAGTTCCATTGTATGATGTTCCATTCGAGGTCGTGTTCAAGGTAAGTAGCAATAATTTTGAAACCTATTGCTTGATGTGCTTGCAGCGAACGTTGGTTTAGTGTTGCTACTTCGGTAATCAGTACATCAAATTCACCATGAAGTTGTTCTCTATAAAAGAGGTACAATGCTCTAAACACACCTTGCTTCCGATAGTCTTTTGAAATGCAAATTTGCCCCATTACAACGTATTTCGCTTCGCGAGCCACAAGTTGTTCTATTCTGGTAAATAGTGGCTGTAAAGCAGGTATTTCGGCTTTAAAACTAGGTAGCATGACTAATGCAAATCCAATTACTTTTGTATGATCTTTGGCAATGATGTGCTTACAAGCATTATTCATTTTTTCAAGGAGACATACAGTATGTTGTACAGTCACAAAACCTTCCTTAGTTTTTTCTTCAGTAGAGAATTGTGAGCTACTATTTTGCAATTGTAATTCCCGTATTTGTTCTAGTTCCTCGAGTAAATTGGCCCTGCAATAAAGTATCGTATTCATAGTGTATTCGATAATGATGGTTTTATTCTAGAGGAGTTTTAATTATTCTGCTCCATCAGTTTTGGCGCGTTGCACGGTTAGATTTCCAACTTTTTGTCCTAACTCCATTCCTTTTTCGCAATCGCTGCGGTAATGTATACAACCTAACATCCTTGATTCAGATGCTTCTTTGGCCATAGCTTCAAAACTGGTTTTTTTACTCGGAATTAAATGAGATAATACGGTGCTTGCCGCTGCGCTAAATGTGGAATGGCCAGAAACGTAAGCTGGAAAATTGGGAACTCCAGTATTTGTTTTAATAGAAGGATCTATTTGTGTTGGCCTCGGGTTATAATAGGCATACTTGGCATCCCAACAGCTTATTGCTGCGTCCATCATGGCGATATTTAGTAAGGCCATGTTTCTAGCCCAACGAACTTCGCTATAATTCAATTTAACAAAAGATTCTGCTGCAATTGCGTTCCAATGTCCTGGCGGAGTATAAGTGCCAATTCCATCTGCCCAAAATGTAACAATTTCCATATTTCTTCTGGTTTGATTTTGACTTATTGATTTGATTTCTGCTAATTCTTTTTTGAAAAGATCTGATTTAGTTGATGGTGGTGGCACTGGTCTATTTGCAATCACCATTTCGGGTGTCATAATAAATGATTTAACTTTCCCAAAAAAGGGTAGCATTGGCGGACGAGCTGGCAATTCAAGAGATTTCCAAGGTGTTTCGCCTTTTGCAATTGTTTCATTTTCTAGTTGTGCCCATTGCGCTGGAGTTCCTATCGCGGCTCCTGCGCCATCAGAACTGGCTCTTGCAATAAACTTCGCTGCTATTTTTTTTCCTAAAGTTATTCCTGCATCAACATCACTTCGCACGTTTGCGCCTGCAATAATGCGATATAATTGGTGTTCAGCTGCTTTTTCTTGAATAAATGCAATTTCTGTTGGGAATAATAATTTGAGTAATTCTACTGTTACACCGCAGATTGCACCGTCTTCAGAGGGATAGGAGGGTAATGTACTTTTAGGAACTAATACTTGCAATGCGTTGTCTTGCGTAAAGGGAGCAATTCTGCTAAACTGCTTTTTATAAAACCATGTTGCAACCAAAGCATCATGTTGTGCAGCGCTTACATATGCATAGGCCCTCGCTGCATACGGTGGGCTCGAAAAAGGAAACTCAGGATTAGCAAAAGGATTTGCTGCTGATGGAGTTGGGTAGGTTCCGTCAGGATTTTGGTAGGGCGGTCGGTTGTGTTTGGCCACGAGTGCGCGCATAATTTCATTCCAGCGTAATACGCCACCTACGCTCCAATAGCGAATGATTCTTTGTTGCTCAGCAGTAATATTAGCTTGGAAACTTTTTATTTCATTTATTTCTCTTGTAAATGCTGGGCTGTTACTGGCTATTGGAGCATCTAGCGAATATTCATTAGGGCTAGTTAATAAAAATGTTTTCCAAGCTCCTGCTTCTTCATCTTGTGATATCGGATTTAAAGCTTGAAATTCATTATTTCTCTCTTCTAGATCCTCATTGCATGAAGTGAAAATTATCGAAGAAATTACTGCTAAAAGATATATTGAGGTTTTTTTGAATGTACTTTTCATGATTGTTTTTTGTTAAAATTCAAGATGTAAAATAGGCCGCCATAAATAGAGGTTGTTTGCCCTACATTTCGACCATTTAAAGTGTAATTACAACCTGCTAAGAAGGATAATCTAGGATTTTGTTTTGGGCTGTATTTTGTAAAAACACCTGTTCGAAGTGCATTCATGGTATTGCTCGGGAAAGGCATATTATTGCTGGTAATGTCAAAACCTCCACTTTGAGTTACCATATTTTCCAAAGAGGCTTCGGCAATAAGGGTATTGGTTCGATATCCTATTTTGTAGTTTACATTTATTACATCTGGCATATCTACTCTATTTGTGTAATATGGTTTTGTAGTAAAGTAGGAATTGCGATCAATCTCAATGGAAGCTCTTTTTACGTATGCGGCTGAAAAAGTAGTAAAAAAGCGTTTGTTTTGATAATCAGCTATCAAGCGTAGGGTGGCGGTTTTACTCTTTGCACCAATGCTTAATGGTAAAAAGTCTGCTGCATAATCTGATAAGGGTGTAGATAGCCCCAAAACTGTGTAGACTGTGTAGGCTGTTCTGTTTATTTTTCTTTTAAATGTAAGGTGTTTGAGAGACAACGTAAGATCTTGTACGCCCTCTTGTCCCGCTAAAGTACCTGCACTAGCTTTGGTTTTTACATAAGGTAGGCTGATTAGTACATTTAATTTTTTCGTTAATCCGTAATTACCCATTACTGCCAAGGATGAACTATAAACGGTTCCTAAATTAAGATTTTCACGTTTAAAGTCACCTTCCCAATACTCATTCCAGCTGTTGTGCTGATATACTGTTCCAAAACAGAAATAATTTTTACTCATAAATAATCCATCGGTTTCTGTTTGAGAAAACAAAAAAAGTGGAGCGAGTAGTAGTCCAAGTAAATATTTATTTTTCATTTTTAATTGCTGGGCTGGTTAATTTTTTGATCTTTTAAATGCAGAGATATATTTTTATGCTCAATTATCCTTTGTCTGCAGGACCTGATTTTGATTTTTATAGTGATCAAAATAAGAAGCATAAAATACGCATCACTTCTATACAAAAGAAGTTTTTTGTGTTTGATTTAAGTTACTAAAGAGTTGGTTTTTTAAAAAAAATAGTTCCCGAAAATCAATAGAACTCCATTAGATATTGGGTTGTTAAAAGCCTGATTTACTTGAATAGCTCTTTTGGTAAACACAAAATGGTATGTTTATTATCTGCTCAGTCAAATTTTTGTGTGTTGACTGTGCAGGATAGCTAAAGTTGCTGTTGCTTTTTTGTAAAATGATATTTGCTAAAAACGGCTATAATGAAATAGTTGCCATACTTTAGATCAATAACAAGCTTAAAGCTAATGTTGTTGATTGCGCAAGCATTTAAGTTTAGCACATTTTTAAACAGCTAAAATTTATATTGTACAAAAAGTTAAGGTAAAATAGGTTTTAACAAAGAGCTTAAACCAAATCCGGAGGTGAGAAGGGCACAGACAGATAACCTGCAATTAAAAGCGGAGTGGGTGATACTGCAATTTCAGTAGTAGTTGCCTTGTTTTCTGGTGAAAATACTATGGCAGCTGTTGCTTGAGGAATATAATCTTTTAAGAAAGATTTCATCAGTTTTTTTAAAGGCGATTCTTTTGTGGCACCGCCATTAAACAATTGTTGATCAACAATATTTTGTAAGTCAGGATTTATTGATTCTTGATGTGAATTTGGGAGGTAATACAAGCTCAGAATATTGTTTTGAATTCTTTTTTTGAATATGTGATACGTTTTTTGGTCGATAATTACATTTTCATTTACATATTCAAATTCAGTATCCTCTACAAACGAATATAAAGAAGCATTTAATTGAATAACTTGGTAATTGATATTGTCTTTTTTTTCAATCGCTGAAACCCATGCTTGTTCTTCCTGATAAGCAAACATCAGATAATAGCCCAGTACATTATAGAATAACGTAACTATCAGAAAAAGAGTAGCAATCCGTTTCATATGCTTCGAAAGTAGCAAACAATTGTGCAGACTGTTTTTTTTAAGATTGTTTTTAAGATTAAATTAACATAAATTTATGATTTTAATCAATCGAAACCGTTTTCGTAAAAATATCCAGCTAACATTACGACTCTTCTTTTTTATCTGTTAAATTGCAATGAATTTTGTTTCATATAGCTCAAAACTCTTTCAGTGTTTTCTCAGCTAGAAGTAATGTGATAGAGTACCCTTTTGGATGAATTGACGCTTAAAATTCAATTCATATAAAACTTGCTTATTTTTGTATCACCATGAAAAAATTTCCTAAAAATCTTTTGGATAAACTGCAAACCAGAATGGAGCAGAATGCTTTGCGAATACTACCTTCTCCTTCAATGGCTATCGATTTTTCATCTAATGATTACTTAGGTTTTGCAGCATCTGAAACTCTTTTTCATCAAACTCATGATTATTTAGTTTCCAAGAATTTGCTTCAAAATGGCGCAACGGGTTCCCGTTTGTTATCAGGTAATCATGCGGTATATGCTACAACCGAAAATTATATTGCGCAATTTCATCAATCAGAAACCGCTTTGTTGTTCAATTCTGGTTACGATGCCAATGTTGGTTTTTTTGGTGCTGTACCGCAACGCAATGATGTAATCATATTTGATTCTTTATGTCATGCCTCTATTCGTGACGGAATTCAAATGAGTGCTGCAAAATCGTATAAATTTGAACATAATAATCTCGAAAATTTAGAAGAACTCATCGCTAAAGCAAAAGCTACTCAACTATCTTCCTCCAGTATTTATATTGTCACAGAATCTGTTTTTTCAATGGATGGAGATTGCCCTAATCTAGCTGAATTAGTGCAAATTGCCATTGATAATGACTGTTATTTGATCGTAGATGAGGCGCATGCATTGGGAGTGGTTGGCGAAAAAGGAGAAGGTTTGGTGCAAATGTTAGGTTTACAAGACCAAGTTTTTGCCCGTATCATGACTTTTGGTAAGGGTTTGGGCTGTCATGGAGCAGCCATTTTAGGTAGTGAATCTTTGAAAAATTATTTGGTTAATTTCGCCCGCAGTTTTATTTATACTACTGGTCTGTCGCCCCATTCAGTTGCCACAATTTTCATGGGATACAAGCAATTGGCCTCTGATGATGCAGTGCTTTTTAAACTCAGGAAAAACATTGATCATTTCAATCAAATAAAAAATATGCTGGGCGTTAAGCCCTTGTTTGTTTACAGTAAATCAGCCATTCAATCGGCAATTATACCGGGTAATGATAAGGTAAAAATGATTGCTAAACAATTGCAAAATGAAGGTTTTGATGTAAAAGCCATCCTTTCGCCTACGGTACCAGAAGGGCAAGAACGCCTCCGTTTTTGTTTACACAGTTACAACACAAAGGAACAAATTGAAAAAGTACTTACTTTACTAAGTGTGTACGTTTTTGAACAAAAAAAGATATAATATTAAATACTGCTAGCATTTGCTTGTTGGATAATTTTTTAAAAAGTATGAAACTATTTATAACAGGAATTGGAACCGATGTTGGTAAAACTGTTGCATCGGCTATTATTACAGAGGCTCTCGAAGCTGATTACTGGAAACCGATACAGGCGGGTGATTTAAAACATTCTGACAGTCACAAAATCAAATTACTTTTATCAAACAGTACAACGGTAATTCATCCTAATGCCTATGCATTGCATACGCCTGCAAGTCCGCATTATGCTGCCGAGTTAGATAAAATTATAATTGACTTAAATAAAATAACTGAACCAGAAACCAAAAATCATTTGGTAGTTGAAGGTGCTGGCGGGATTTTGGTTCCATTAAATGATACGGATTGCGTCGTAGATTTGATTCAACCCGATTATAAAGTGATAGTAGTTTCACGCCATTATTTAGGCAGTATCAATCATACTTTGATGACTATCGAATGTTTGAAAAATAGAAATCTATCGGTTGCTGGTATTGTTTTTAGTGGCAACGAAAACAAAGCTACCGAATCGATAATTTTAAACAAGACAGGAATTAAATTTATTGGCCGCATTGATCAAGAACCTTATTTTGATGCCAATGCCATAAAAGAATACGCTGATTTATTTCGTGACAAACTTTTGAGTTTATAAATTATGAGTACTATAAAAAATGTTGCTTTGGAAACGGCCACTCTTGTAGAAAGAGATCAAAAGTATTTGTGGCATCCGTACACCCAACATAAAACAGCTGCTTTGCCCATTGCTATTGCAAAAGGTGAAGGTGCTTTACTTTGGGATGAGAATGGTAAAGAGTATATTGATGCCATTGCATCGTGGTGGGTAAATCCTTACGGGCACTCCAATCGGTTTATAGCTGATGCGATTTACAAACAATTAACCACGTTAGAACATGTACTTTTTGGAGGTTTTACACACGAGCCCGCGGTTCTTGTTGCTGAAAAGTTAATGGAGATTTTACCAAAAAATCAACAAAAAATATTTTTTTCAGATAACGGTTCAACTGCCGTTGAAGTAGCAATCAAGGTTGCGTTACAGTATTTTTTCAACAAAGGCGAAAAACGAACGACTATTATTGCTTTTGAAAATGCTTTTCATGGTGATACTTTTGGCGCTATGGCAGCCAGCGGAATCTCGTTTTTTGTCGAAGCCTTTGAAGGAATGTTTATTGATGTCGTGCGTATTCCTGTTCCTGTAAAAGGGCACGAGCAAGAGAGTTATGATGCTTTACAAAATGTCATTAATACTAAAAATTGTGCAGCTTTTATATTTGAACCTTTGGTTTTAGGAGCCGCAGGTATGGTGATGTATGAGCCTAAATCACTTGAAGTACTGATGCAAATTTGCAAGGAAAATCAAGTCTTCAACATTGCTGATGAAGTAATGACGGGTTTTGGTAAAACGGGACGCAATTTTGCTACTGATTACGTGACTAATAAACCTGATATGATGTGCTTGTCGAAAGCATTAACAGGAGGCACGATTCCGATGGCGATTACCACTTTTACGCAAGATTTGTACGATGCCTTTTATGATGATGATATCAATAAAGCTTTATTCCACGGTCATACTTTTACAGCTAACCCTACAGGATGCGCTGCGGCCTTGGCGAGTTTGACTTTGTTGCAAACGGATGAAATGCAAAGTAATATTGTTAGGATTCATGACAATCATAAGGTTTTTGAGAAGCGTATCAAAAACCATCCAAAAATAGTTACCACCCGTATCTTGGGAACTATTATTGCACTCGAAGTTGTTACCGATGGTGCGGCAAGTTACTACGGAAGTTTGCGCAACAAGTTGTACGATTTTTTTATTGCCAATGGCGTTGTTTTACGACCTGTAGGAAACATTGTTTATGTATTGCCGCCGTACGTAATTAGCGATGAGCAGTTACAAAAAGTATATCAAGTGATCGAAAATGCTTTAGAAATAGTTTAAATTTGCAGAAAATTTGCAAAGTACTTGAAGGTGCTCTGAAGTAGTTTTAAAAGCGAATTACTAGAGCATTTTCAGTTTTTTAGCATTCCTTAAATCAAAAATAATCTTGTCGAAAATTATCTCCATCACTTCAATAGCCTCAATTTCGCCTCTAGGCAGCAACGCTCAGTCGGTGTGGGAAATGTACTTGCAAGACAAACACTGTTTTACACAGCAATCGTATGATCAGGCGCCAACATTTGTAGCTTCTTTAAAGGATGAAGAAGTGTCTTTGGTTGAAGCATTGCGTAAAGAAGATTCGAAATACAAATTTCTCGACAAGTCTGTTTTGTATGCGATGATTGCTGCTCGTAACGCTGTTGCAAAAGCGGGTTGGGATAAGTCAGAAGTGTTCGGGATCAATTTAGGTTCTTCACGCGGAGCGACAGAATTATTCGAAAAACATCATTTGGATTATATTCAATCTGGTAAAGCGCAAACTTTGGCTTCGCCGACTACTACTTTAGGAAATATTGCCTCTTGGGTAGCGCATGATTTACAAAGTTCGGGTCCTGAAATTTCACATTCTATAACTTGTTCGACAGCGCTGCATGCAGTTTTAAATGGCTACGTATGGCTACAATCTGGAATGATTGATAAGTTTTTGGTGGGTGGTAGCGAGGCGCCTTTAACTGATTTTACGATTGCTCAAATGCGCGCTTTAAAAATTTATTCTCAAACAGAAGCTGATGTTCAATTATGGCCCAATCGTGCTTTGGATTTCGAGAAGAAGAAAAACACTATGGTGCTTGGCGAAGGGGCCGCAGTTTGTTGTCTTGAAGCGGGAAAAGCACCAAATGCATTGGCCTACATTGAAGGAATTGGTTATGCTACTGAGTTACTTGAACATAATATTTCAATATCAGCAGAGGCAATTTGTTTTCAAAAATCAATGAAAATGGCTTTGCAAAATACGGAACTGACTGATGTAGATGTAATCGTAATGCATGCTCCCGGAACCATAAAAGGCGATTTGACAGAATACAAAGCCATTCAGAAACTTTTTGGTACTAATTTACCGCTGTTAACTACCAATAAATGGAAGATAGGCCACACTTTCGGTGCTTCTGGAATTTTGAGTATGGAATTGGCCATCCTGATGATGCAGCACAATACGTTTATCGGCGTACCTTTTGCGGAAGCGCAGCAGTCCAATAAACCAATTCGAAAAGTGTTGGTAAACGCAGTTGGTTTTGGTGGTAATGCGGTGAGCGTATTATTGAGCCTCTAAATCTTTTACTTTTTCGTAAACCAATTGGCTCTCAAATCCTTTACGGAGTAAATAGTCACAAAACTTTTTTCTTTTTTTGAGGGTGTTTCTTTCGGTACTGTTTTCCCAAACTCGGTCAGCAGTTTTATGGAAAGTCTCTAAATATTCATCAGTTGTAATTTCTTGTAGTGCTTTTGTAATCAGTCGTTGATTGATATTTCGGAACTTGAGTTCATTTGTAATTCGGATTTTTCCCCAAGATTTAATTCTGTGTTTTCCTCGTGCAAAACTACAAGCAAAACGCTCTTCGTTTAAAAATTTTTCTTGAATTAAGTGGGCGATAATTTTGTCTATCTCATCATTTGACATTTTCATACTGCGCAGTTTACTCATCATTTCGTCGTGGCAACGGTCTTGGTAAGCGCAGTAATGCTCTGCTTTTTTGATGGCTTCTTTTATCGAATAGATTTCTTTCAAAGGAATTAGACGTTGGATTAGTTAGAGACAAAAATAATTTATTTTTTCGTTATCGCTTTAGTTTACGCAAGAACCAATATTTAAATAATTACGTATATAAAGTAGTTTATTATTCGAATAATAAAAATCTTATAAAAAAACATAACTCTCTACATGTTAAACGTGTATTTTATCGATTAATTTTGCGCTTTATCGATTTTTTTAGGATTGATTTTAATAGGAGACTTAACTTGTGGCATATTTAAAGCAGTTTTATTTCGCTGAAAACCAATTAAATATTTAAATAAGAAATGATATGATTAAGAAATACTTTAACACAACTACATGCTATTTTTTAGCCCTTTTTCTTTTCTTCTCATTATTTTCTTTTGGACAAACTACGCAAACATATACCAATTCAGGAACTTTTACAGTTCCTTGTGGTGTAACTTCTATTACGGTACAAGTATGGGGAGCTGGGGGAGGAGGAGATAGAAATTTTCGTCAAGCAGGAGGAGGTGGAGCTTTTGCCCAAAGTACTCTGAATGTTAGCGAAGGAAATTCGTTTGCTGTTACAATTGGTCAAGGCGGTGCAGCAGGCGCTAACGGTGGTGACTCAAGCTTTGGTACATTGGTTATTGCCAGAGGAGGTAATAGTGGAAACGGCGGTACCAACGCAGGCCGAGGAGGACAAGGATCTTTGAGTGTGGGTGATATCACTTTTAGTGGTGGTAATGGAGGCTCGAGTGCTAATAATGGAGGCGCTGGTGGAGGCGCTTCAGCAGGAAGTACGAATAATGGAGCTAATGGAAATAATAATAGTACTGGTACAGGCGTCGGCGGCGGTGTAGGAACAAATGGAGGTGGTAGTGGCGGTAATGGTGGCGGTACAGGTGACAACGGCGGAACAGGAACTGCTCCAGGTGGTGGTGGTGGAGAGCGAGGTAGAGATGGTGGCTCTAGTGGAGGAGGAGGTAATGGTCGAGTTATAATTATTTATACCTCTGCTAGTTCAGCCTATTGTACTCCAAGTTTTAATAATGGTGTTGAGCCTATTACAAATGTAACTTTTGCAGGAATAAATAATACTACTTCAAACGCATTAGGAGGCCCTAGTCTAGAAGTATTTTGTAATACAGGTTCTGTTGTTCAGGGCTCAGCAATCAATGCTATTTCTGTGAAAGGAAATACAGCTGGAAATTATACAGATTTTTATAAAGTTTATATCGACTGGGATCAAAATGGTGTTTTTGGAAACAATACCAATGAAATAACAAACTTAGGTACCATCACAAACTCTACAGGAATAGATGCTACAATACTAACAGGAAACATAACTGTTCCTGCAACAGCTGTTATCGGCACGACAAGGATGCGGGTCATAAAAGTTTTCAATAACAATGCCAGTGATCCTTGTTTCTCAGGTCTTTTCTATGGTCAGGCTGAAGATTATAACGTAACAGTAATTGCGCCTTGTCCTGTTTACGCTCTAACCAGCGTTGCAGCCGTCTCCACAGCATGTACAACAAATAAAACTTCGTTGGTAACACTGAGTGGCACAGCAGCAAGTTTACCTATTGGTTCTTATACGGTTACATATAGTTTAAGTATTAATGGAAATTCTCCTAGCTATACCGCTCCAATGACTGTAACTACAGCAGGCAATGGACAATTTACAGCTGATCTTGGGATAATGGTAGCTAATAACGCTACAACCATAAGGATAAATAGTTTAGCCTCAGGTTCTTGTAATGGGACTCTAATTGCTAATAACATTTCAAATACTGTAGAAATGTATGAGCCAATAACGCTGACTTTAGGTACAGTTACCCCACCTACTTGTGCAGTTCCAACAGGAAGTGTGGTTTTGGCTGGGTTGCCTTCTTCTGGACCATTGACAATAACTCCAAATCCCGTAACTCCGGGCATAACAGTAACACGATCAGGTGCTACAGCAACTATCTCTGGATTAGCGCAGGGAAACAGTTATACCTTCACTGTTTCTGGTGGTCCATGCTCTCCTGTGATAAGTGCAAGTGTGCCTATAACAAGTTTAGAAACTACTACTTACAACGGCACAACTTGGTCTTCGGGTTTTGGTATCAATAAAATAGGTACAATTACTGCGGGTAATGCGTCACCTATTTCACTAAATACAGATACAGAACTTTGTTCATGTACCATAAGTCCTAATACTAATGTGATCGTTAATCCGGGGGTTACCTTAAAACTACAAAATGAATTAAATGTAAGTACCTCAGGATCGGTAACATTTAGTAACAATGCTAGTTTGGTGCAAGTTAATGATGCTGCTGTTAATAGTGGTGTTATCAACTATAAAAGACAAACTACGGTTGTTCGTAGAGCATCGGATTATACCTACTGGTCAAGTCCAGTAGCGGCACAAAATTTATTGGCTCTGTCACCAAATACAAATTTGGCTAGGTTTTGGTCTTTTATACCAGGAGCTACATGGTATGTAGAACCATCGCCATCAACAACAACAATGGACATTGGTAAAGGGTATATCATTAGAGCTCCAGAAACAAACTACCCTGCTTATCCAATTTTTTCTTCCGTTTTTGAAGCTACATTTACAGGGGCACCCAATAATGGAGAAAAAACGATAGCAGTTGGAGGACCAAATACCTTCAATTTGATCGGAAATCCTTATCCATCTGCAATTGATGCTGTTAAATTTTTAAATGTAAATTCAAGCGTATTGGGAGGCACCATTTATTTTTGGACACATAATACTGCCATTCGTAATAAAGTTGGAGCTGCAAATGAAGGCTCCGGTGATTTAGTGTTTATTCAAGATGATTACGCCAGTTTTAATCGTACTGGAGGAGTGGGTACTGCTCCTGCAATTTCTGAACCGGCACCTAAAAGAATTCCAAATGGGTTCATTGCTGCGGGACAATCGTTTTTTACTACTAGCACCGCCACTGCTGGAACTCTAATTACTTTTAATAATGATATGCGTATTGGGGCTAGTTACTTAAATAACTCTCAGTTTTTTAGAACGAAAGCTTCCGAAAAAAATAACGTAGCAACGGACAGAAGTAGAATTTGGTTGAACTTAACCAACAAACAAAATGCTTTTAAGCAAACTTTAGTCGGGTACATAGATGGCGCTACCAACGATTTTGATACAGCATTTGATGGACTTAGTTTTAATGCTAATGCAATAATTAATTTTTATAGTGTAAATAATGCTGCAAACTATGTGATTCAAGGTCGTGCACTGCCATTTGAACAAAATGATCTCGTGCCATTGGGCTATAGCTCTACGGTTGAGGGGGAGTTTGCAATCAGTATTGATAATTTGGATGGATTATTTACCACTCAAAATGTATTTTTAGAAGATAAAAACACCAATACAATCCATAATCTAAAAACGTCTCCTTATAGTTTTCAAACGACAATAGGAACTTTTAATGATCGTTTTGTTTTACGTTACACGGATAAAACTCTTGGTGTAGAAGATGTAATTGCTGATGGCAATAAGGTGTTAGTTACTCTGAAAAATAAGCAATTAAAAGTAACTGCTGGCAAAGAAGACATCAAGTCGGTTACTATTTATTCCATTTTAGGGAAGCAAATTTACTTCAAAAAAGATATAACTAGTAAGGAGTTAGTTATCGATAACCTTCCTTCGAGCGATCAAGTTTTAATTGTAAAAACTGTTCTTGAAGACGGCACATTACATACTACAAAAACAATTTTTAAGTAAATAAAATACATTTTGATTTTTATAAAAGCCCATTCTATTTTGAATGGGCTTTTTCAGTTTACAAAAGCAAGTAATTTTTTGTAAATATCACTAAATGTGGGTATTGTGTAAAAATTTCAATGTGATTAATTTTATATTGTATTGATTTGTATAGCAGATTAATACATGTTTTTTGTAAAATTAGAATGCTAATACTTTGAAAAAAATTCTACTTTTCTGTTTTATTTTAATTGCTTCACTATTTTTTAATGTGAGTTTTGCGCAGCAAGGAATTTCTGACCCTACATTTAATACCTATGATGATGGTTTGCTAGGTGATGGGTTCGATGGTACAGTTAGAACAACCGTTTTGCAGCCGGATGGTATGATGTTAGTTGGCGGAGATTTTTTAAATTTCAACGGTACATCTACACCGCAAATTTGTCGCTTATTACCTGATGGCTCTAAGGACCCAACATTCAATACGGGTTTGGGTTTAAATGGAAAAGTCTACAGCATTTTGCTACTGGCTAGTGGAAAAATTATATTAGGTGGATCATTTACTTCATTCAACGGTTTGCCAGCTAATAGATTAATTCGCCTCAATAGCGATGGAAGTTTAGATGTAACTTTTAATACCACCGTAGCAGCTAGTAGTGGTATTATCTACAATATGGTAGAGCAATCGGATGGCCGAATTATAATTGTAGGGAGTTTTACTAAATACGATGGTGTTACAGCCAATAGAGTAGCAAGAATTTTACCCACTGGTGGTTTAGATCTTACTTTTGTTACTGCAGTTGGAGCTAGCTCTTTGGTGGAAGAGGTGCAATTACAAACGGATGGAAAAATAATACTTGGAGGCTCTTTTATCTCTTATAATGGAACTCCTTGTGGTAGAATTATTCGCTTGAATTCTACAGGAATTGTAGATCCTTCGTTCGTACAAGGTTCCGGTTTTGATAATTCCATTTCGGCCTTAGCACTTCAAGCAGATGGTAAAATTATTGTTGGCGGCAGTTTTTTAACCTACAATGCTGGTGCAGCACAAAAAATTATCCGACTTAATGCAGATGGCTCTAATGATTTAAGTTTTCTATCAGGTACAGGCTTTGCCAATGGGGTAGTTGAATCTGTTCGAGTAAATGCCTCAGGATCTATTTTTGTGGGCGGATCCTTTTCTACCACATACAACGCTGTTGATGTCAATCGGATTGTAATGTTGATGGCAAATGGGTCTGTAATAAGCGGTTTTGATATCGGTGCAGGTCCCGCTTCAGGATCTATTTACAGCTTCGCTGAGGATAGTTTTGGGAATTTTTATGCTTCTGGTTCTTTTTCAGTTTTCGATTCGCAAAATCAAGGACGATTGGCTCGATTTGATACTAATGGCGTATTAGACATTGCTTACCTAACGGCAGGTGTAGGATTTGATAATTCGGTTTTAGGGCTTATACCGTTAGCAGATGATACTACTATAGTTTTTGGAAGTTTTTCAAAATTCAATGGTTTTCTATGTTCGAAAATCACAAGTTTATTGCCTTCAGGCGCCGTAGATCCTTTGTTTAATGTTTTGGGGTCTGGTGCGAATAATACCATTAAAACAGCCGTTGTACAAACTGATCAAAAAATAGTGTTTGCGGGTGCTTTTACCAGTTACAATGGAGCAGCTTGTGGTAGAATTGTTCGAATACTTGCTGACGGAGCTGTCGATGTAAGTTTTGCTACGGGGTCTGGATTTAACAATCAAGTGTATGACGTAGCCTTGCAAGCTGATGGTAAGATTATCGTAGTTGGGAATTTTACTTCATACAATGGCATACCCATAAATAGGGTAGTTAGGTTATTGAATGATGGCTCTTTAGATCCTACCTTCAATGTTGGTATTGGAGCTGATGCCATTGTGGAAACTGTTGTGCTTCAGTCAGATGGCAAGCTATTATTGGGTGGTCAGTTTTCTAATTTTAATGGTACTCCACAAGCACGTATTACACGTCTTTTGCCTGATGGCAGCCTAGATTCAAGTTTTGTATCTGGTTTGGGATTGGATAAAACGGTTTATGCTATCGCTTTTCAATCTGATGGGAAGATAGTCTTAGGAGGTAGCTTTTCTAATTACAATGGGAATGCATCAAAAAGGATAGTTCGACTACAATCTAACGGTAGTTTTGATAGTAGTTTTAATATGGGATCTGGTTTTAGTACAGGCGATGTGAGGGCAATTGTAGTCCAGCCAGACGACAGATTGCTGATAGGTGGTACATTTGCTGGTACCTACAATGGTTTAAGTGTTAAACGTCTCATTAGAACTTTAAGTAACGGCCAGATTGATCCTACTTTTTCGGCTGTACTAAATAACACATTGTTTGCAATGGCAATTACCATCAATAATAAATTGATAATTGGAGGTAATTTTAATTCAATTTCGGGAATTACTAAGCATCGAGTTGCACGTTTAAAGTTATGCACTAATAGCTCAACATGGGATGGCATTTCATGGTCAAATGGCTCGCCATCTTCAGAAAAAACGTTATTAATTAATGCTAATTATACAATTGCAAATACAATTAATGCTTGCTCTTGCAACATCAATTCTTTTTCGCAAGTGACTGTAGCTTCATCAGCAGCCCTAAATTTGATGTTTGACTATTCTGGTGCAGGTACTTTAATTTTAGAAAATTCGGGTGTGCTTTTTCAAGAGGAAAATCATGTGGTGAATTCTGGGCAAATGAAAATGCACAGAAAGACCACTCCACTTGTAAAATCAGATTACACGTATTGGTCGTCGCCCGTAGCTAGTCATGTATTGGCTGATGTATCGCCAAATGCTCCGCAAGACCGACTTTTTTCATACAATTCCGTGCTAAATAAGTGGGTTGGCGAACTACCTACTGCAGTCATGACGGTAGGGAAAGGGTATATCATTCGGAGTCCATCAAATTTTTCAGAAACTGTTCCAGCAGTTTACGAAGCAGTTTTTACAGGTGTACCCAATAATGGGCAATATAATGTTGCAATTGTTGGTGCTAGTACCTTCAACCTGATTGGTAATCCTTATCCATCAACTTTAAATGCCGACTTATTTTTAGATCGAAACAAAACTATTATTGGAGGTACAATGTATTTTTGGACACACAACACAGCCATTACAAATTACAACTATAATTCAGGCGATTATGCTGCCTACAACTTGTTTGGTGGTGTGGGTACAGCAGCGTTAAATTTGGGAGTTAATACATTAGTGCCAAAAGGTAAAATAGCAGCTGGACAATCTTTCTTTGTACTAGGAATTAACAGTGGAGGTAATGCTATTTTTGATAATTCAATGCGCGAAAGTTCGGGTAACGAAGATTTTTTTAAAATCCAGGATGGAAAAGATAAAAAAGTAGGTGATACAGATAAACATCGGCTGTGGTTAAACTTGACCAATGAACAAGGTGCATTCAAACAAATTTTAGTAGGGTATAGCGAGGCTGCAACAAATCAATTTGATTTGGCTTATGATGGAATTTCCTTTAACGGGAATACCGCTTTAGATTTTTATAGTATCAATGAAGATAAAAACTTAACTATTCAGGCTAATGGGCTGCCATTTAATGACAATGATGTTTTTAAACTAGGTTTTAGCACTGCTGCGGCAAGTACATTTGTGCTGAAAGTAAATCATGCAGATGGCTTTTTGCAGGATAAAAGTTTTTTTGTTGAAGATAAAGTGAGCCAAACTATTGTACCGCTTGCAACCGAGGGTTATAAATTCACTTCAGAAAAAGGCTTTTTTAATGATCGTTTTCTGCTGCGATTTACAGATAAAAACTTAAGCAATTCAGAGTTTGAGAAGGAAAAAGAGGAACTAACTGTTGTCAAAAACAGCCAAGTAACTACTGTTGGTTTACGCAATCAAATTCTAGATGAGCTATGGTTGTATGGCATTGATGGCAAAGAAATATATCATAAAAAAGATATTCAAAAAGCTCATTATAGTATTCAGCCATTGCCAATTTCGCAGCAAGTTGCCATTTTAAAGGTAAAAGGTTGGGATGGGAAAGTATTTTCTACAAAAGTCATACTTCCTTAAAAAAATAGCCACCTTGTGTAATACAAGATGGCTAATTATTCTGGTTTTTAACTATTATTTTTCTTTAGCAGATGCTTCTAGATTACGTTCAATAGTGTGACCTGGTCTTGACCATTTTGGTTTTTCGCCAAGTGGTGCAAATTGTGAATCCTCTGCCTCCACAGTTTGCGGTTGCGATACTTTTGTAAAAGGTTTTTGGGGATTTAATCCAAGCATTTCAAACATTTTCATGTCTTCGTTTACATCTGGATTTGGCGTGGTTAACAATTTATCACCAGCAAAAATCGAATTTGCGCCTGCAAAGAAGCACATAGCCTGTCCTTCACGACTCATGTTCATTCTACCTGCTGATAAACGAACTTGAGTTTCAGGCATAATAATTCTGGTAGTAGCTACCATTCGGATCATTTCCCAAATTTCAACTGGTTTTTCTTCCTCCATCGGTGTTCCTTCTACAGCAACTAGTGCGTTAATTGGCACTGATTCTGGTTGTGGATTTAAAGTAGATAAAGCAACTAGCATTCCTGCTCTATCTTCAATACTTTCACCCATTCCGATAATTCCTCCGCTACAAACAGTTACATTGGTTTTGCGAACGTTTTCGATAGTTTGAATACGGTCTTCAAAACCACGTGTTGAGATTACTTCTTTGTAATATTCTTCACTTGTGTCAAGATTGTGATTGTACGCATACAAACCAGCTTCTGCAAGTCGCTGTGCTTGATTTTCGGTAATCATACCAAGTGTGCAACAAACCTCCATGTCAAGTTTGTTAATCGTACGTACCATTTCAAGGACTTGGTCAAATTCTGGCCCGTCTTTTACGTTACGCCATGCCGCTCCCATACATACACGTGACGATCCTCCAGATTTTGCGCGCAAAGCTTGTGCTTTTACCTGTGAAACTGACATTAAATCGTTGCCCTCAATATCGGTATGGTATCGAGCTGCTTGTGGGCAGTAGCCACAATCTTCAGGGCAACCACCTGTTTTTATTGATAGCAAAGTTGAAACTTGTACTACATTAGGGTCGTGGTGTTCTCTATGTATAGATGCTGCTTCGTAAAGCAAATCCATTAAAGGTTTGTTATATATGGCGATTATTTCGTCTTTAGTCCAATTGTGTTTTGTAATGCTCATTGATACGAATTTTTGATGCCTCAAAAGTAGTTAAATTGTTCTAAAGTACCAATCTTAAACAGCTGAAATGAAATTAGTGCTGTGAAGGCTTTTTTTAATTCATCCCACCGCTCGAAAGACTATTTTTAATTTTGTTGCCAAGAAATATTTTGCTTAGAAATAGACATAAAAAAACCTCGCTAGGCTTGCGCTGTGGCGAGGTAACTAAGTTTTTTGATGTGATTTACGTCTTTGCTATTTTTTTATTCGAACTAAAGCGGGCATCCCAATACAATAACAGCATAAAAGTTACTATAACAGCAGAACTAACTCCTTCGAATAAAAGGGAAATAGAATAGGTCATTACCGATGGCTCACCACCAAATAAAAATGTTTTAGATAATGAACCAATATACTCTTCTCCTCCTTTAGCATAGCTGTAGCCAATAAGCGCTACAATACTTAATAGAACCCCTATTAAGGCGGTTAGTAATGCGGAAACAGCATTAGCAGCTAAGGTAGTTTTGCCTTCGGAATAGTTAGATAGAAGGGTTCGATTAGTGCCATAAAAGATAAACAGCACATTAAATACACGTAAAATGTGACTATCGGCTAAGCCCAATAGTTCCATCGCTAAGAAATAAAGCCCAATACCTACAATGATCAGTACTCCATTTGTTAATTCTTTTGGAAGTTTCATACCGCTAAATTTTTTAGTTTGACAATAGTATCTCTTTGATAAAGAGAGGTTAATACCAAATTTAAATAAAAAAAGCCGAATTACGCTATTAAATCTTAGATTTTATTAATGTGCTCTAATACAGTTTGTTCGTCTTTGCGCAACTGATTTTTTAAATCTTCGATTGAGTCGAATTTTTTCTCTGAGCGAATTCGCTGTACTATTGCTACTTGAATCTCTTGTTGGTACAAATCGCCTTCGAAGTCTATAAAGTTAACTTCAATAGATTGCTGCTGCCCTCCAACAGTAGGATTAGTACCTATATTCATCATACCATACACGAGTTTGTTTTGTATTTGGCTTTGTACAATATAAACCCCGTTTTGCGGAACGAGTTTAAAGTTTTCAGGTATTTGTAAGTTAGCTGTAGGATAACCAATAGTGCGCCCTAATTGTTTGCCTTTTACAACGGTGCCAGTTAAAAAGTAATCATAACCTAAATAACTGTTGGCTAGACTCATGTTTCCATCGAGTAGAGCTGTTCTAATTTTTGTTGAGCTAACAGAGATGTCATTAATTTCTTGTACCGAAATTTGTTCCACTTCAAACCCATATTCATGTCCAAAACCAATTAAATCATTGATGTCAGCCGTTCTATTTCGTCCAAATCGATGGTCGTAGCCGATTATTATTTTATGGATTTTGAATTTTTCAACCAAGACATCTCGAACGAATTCTTCGGCAGTAAGTCTTGAAAAGGCTTCATCAAAGGGATGAATGACAATGTTTTCTATTCCTAGTTCTTCAATCAATGCGACTTTTTCGGTAATGGTATTTAGAAGTTTTAGCGTTGATCCTCCTTGTAAAACCATTCGGGGGTGCGGAAAAAAAGTAAGTACCAAGCTTTCAAATTCTTTGTTTGCGGTATTTTGAGTGAGTTTTTGAAGGATTTTTTTATGGCCTAAGTGTACTCCATCAAAAGTTCCAAGGGTCAAAATCGTTTTTTTGGTAGTCGAAAAGTCGTTTATAGAATGAAAAATCTTCAAAGCAAGGGTTTTATAATGCTGCAAATTTACGCTATACAATTGATATAATTAAAAAAGGACTGAAAACTTCAGCCCTTTGGTGTAAAATAGTATGTAAGTTGTTATTTTTTGATGAAAGGAATAGTTTGTCTACTTGATCCGTCTGTGACAAGTTGTAAAAAGTACATACCTTGTGCTAAGTTGGCAACGTTAATTTGTAATTCTTGTTTAGATTCTATTGTTTTTGTACGGATTGTTTGGCCTAAAAGATTGATTATGCTGTACGAAGTTGGATAATCAATACTATTAGCATCAAGGCTAACGTTTAGGATATCTGCAGTTGGATTGGGGTATAGAAAAATATTTTGTAGTGTATCGATAGTATTTGTTCCAAGGGTTCCTATTCTAAAATTCGTTGATTCTGTATCTGTAAAGGCTCCACCAGTCACTATTGTTTCATTAGTTGGAGTGGCTAAGGTGTAAAATCCTTCGCCCCAATCGCAACAAACTCCGTCAGCGGCATCATCATTTATGGTAAAAGTATAGCAATCATTATTTGCTAAGACAAAAGTTTCTTTAACTGGAGCGGGTAAAGGTTGTGCTCTTGCTACATCAGTATAGGGCCCACCACTGTATAAAATGGTACCTGCTGAATTAGTAAGTTGCCAAGTAGTTTCAGATCCAAATCGGTCATTTTGAAGAGTAAAATTGATTATAGTACTTGAAACGTTTTTGTCTACTTTGAAAGTTTGGTCAGCGCTATTATTGGCACTATTTTGATCTGTTGTGTTATTAACATTAATAATTGTTGCGTTAAAATTATGTGTTCCACCACTTGTTGTTAGTGTGTTTAATGTTAAAGTTGTAGATGTATTTGTGTCTAAATTACCAGTCCAATTTAAGGTTTGTAAATTGGTATTGTCAATACTGTAACGAATTGTAGCAGCAGTTAGTGCTGCATTTCCTTTGTTTTCTAAAATAATAACGGGAGTAAAGCTGTTGCTGCACTTTTGAATATTTAAGTTAGAAATAGCAATTGCGCCATCATTGTTTAGTATCACGCCAGGCGTAAGTGCATCTGAAGTTTTTAGGCTTGCCCTACGAATGGAATTATTTATTACAGTTATCATTCTTGTTTTTTGATCTCCTGTAAATATATTCATGCAAATATCATCGGTGTAATCCATATAGTTTTCTACCATGTCTAATCCCGGAGAGTTGATACAAGAATCTACGTTTGTTGGACAGCCAGAATTGTCTATGGCAGTATTTGGTGTATCCTGACAAAAATCATCTACACTACATCCGTCCTCATCTTCATTGGCATCGCCCCAAATATGACGAAGTCCTAAAAAATGTCCTACTTCATGAGTTGCTGTTCTACCTTGGTCGTATGTGGGTCCATATGTTCCCGTAGGGAAATACGATTTTGACCCGAAAAACTGATATTGTATAACAACGCCATCTGTAGCTGCAGCGCCACCACTGCTGTTTAATCCTGGTAATCCCGCAGAACTTGGGAATTGAGCATAACCCAACAAATCAGTTCGGTCGAAATTTAAAACCCAAATATTTAAGTATTTATCCGGATTCCATTGGGTTTGTGGTTTTACAGTGTTTTCTATTTCATCAAGTGACCAACTATCTTTCCCTAAATTTACTCTGTGAATACCGTTTGATAGCACTCCTGCTGGATCTCTTTTGGCTAAGGCGAATTCAATTTCAATATCAGCTCCAACTGGATTAGTGTTGAATCCGGGTGTGCTTACTTTTCTTCTAAAATCTTCATTTAGTACGCGAATTTGGGAGTTAATTTGTTCAGCAAACAAATTCTCGTTAGTACCTACAGCGTCGCCATTATGAATTACATGTACCACAACAGGAATTGTAATAACTGCATTAGTTTGTGCTGTTTTACTTGAGTTTCGCTTTTTTGCTTGTTCAAGTTGTACTTGGGGTGCTAACCATCGTTCGAATTCTTGTGTTGAAAGCCGTTGTGGGTTTGATGTTTTTAAGTACTCTTCATATTCTGTCGAAGCACAACGAATTACTTTGCCAGCTTGTATGGCCTTTTTTTTGCCAAAGAGTGTTGCGTCTGCATTTGATTGTGCAAAACTCGAGTGATGTGCAATTATGATTAGTAACAAAAGAAAAGTAATTTTTTTCATAGGTGGTTTTTTTGGGACGTAAGTTGTACTTATTTACGAAATTGACATGGTTTTGGCTTGCGTGTCAACTTATTTTGCATTCTTATATTGGTACAAAACAAAATTAAATTTTAAAATTACTAATTTTTTTCATCCCAAAAGGGCTTGTCTGTCTTTTATTTTCCGTTATAGGTGGTCATAGTAATCTCAATGCCAGCTGTTCCAAATGATTTTATGATTTCGCTAGCTACTTCTAAACGTTCCGGTAATGCAGCTTGTTCAGCATCGTTCCAGTCGCCAAGCACATAATCTACTTGTTTTCCTTTTTTAAATTCGTCGCTAATTCCAAATCTAAAACGAGCGTATTGTTGTGTGTTTAGTACGAGATTGGTGTTTTTTAGACCGTTGTGTCCGCCATCGCTTCCTTTTTGACGAATACGAATGGTACCAAAGGAAAGGTTCAAATCGTCTGTAATTACTAAGATATTTTCCAGCGGAATGTTTTCTTGATCCATCCAATATTTGATCGCTTTACCGCTTAAATTCATGTAGGTGTTGGGTTTGAGCAAGAAAAAGGCTCTGCCTTTAAAACTATATTTTGCTAAGGCGCCAAGTTTTACGGTTTCGAATTGAAGGCCTTCTTTTTTGGCCAAAAAGTCAAGTACTTTAAAGCCTATGTTGTGTCTGGTGTTTACATATTCGGCACCGATGTTGCCAAGTCCTACTATTAAAAATTTCTTCATGCTATTGCTATTGGTCTCTGGTTTTGAGGTTGCGAAAAGATTTAAAATCCATTGTATCATGTTGCAAAAGTAAGCTTAATTCAATAAAATGGCTATGCTATTGCCGATATTAAAGCTTTGCTTTAGCAAATGTCTGAGATGCAAAATTAGTGCGTAGTAGCCCCGATTGCAGTGAAAATCCTTTTTGTGCGCTTTTTTTGCGAACAAAAAGATTGTAACGGAAAGCGGGACAAAATAGGTGCGAATGCGCGATTTAGCTGCTCCTTAAAATTGATATTAAAAAATAATAAGCAAAAAAAAGCGCCAGTTTTGCAACTGACGCTTTGATATATGATTGAAAAAAATTATTTTTTCTTTCCTTTTGCAGGAGCTTTTGCTGCTTTTGCTGCTTCTTGAGCTGCTTTCATAGCCGCACGAGAAATCTTCACTTGACAAATTACTGTGTTGTCTGGGTGCATGATTTTGAAGTTTGGTGTAGGTACTTTAGTAACGTACAATTTGTTACCCATATCAAGTGGAGTAATGTCAGCCTCAACAAAATCAGGAAGATCTTTAGGAAGTGCTCTTACTTTTAATTTACGGTTGTTCATTCGTAAATCACCACCTGCCATAACACCTTTAGATTTTCCTACGATTTTCACAGGAACTTCCATAGTGATTTCTTTGTCATCAAAGATTTGAAAGAAGTCAATGTGTAAAATTTTGTCAGATACTGGGTGTACTTGAATGTCTTGTAAAACAGCATTGAATGATTTTCCGTTTCCAAGGTCGATCACAACTGTGTGCGCGTTTGGAGTGTAAACCAAGTTTTTGAATGCCATTACTTCTGCTGAGAAATGAACTGCTTGACTTCCTCCGTATAATACGCAAGGAACCAATCCAGCATTACGTAAGGCTTTTGTAGCTACTTTGCCCACGCTTTCTCTTTCTGATCCTTTAATTGTAATCGATTTCATTTTAAATATTTATATAGTTATTAATTAAACTCTTTTTTTAAGTCCTTAGCTGTTGGTTCTAAGTTCTTAGTTTTTGACTCTAAATCATAGCTACTCTACTAAGTACTAATCACTAGGGACTAAAAATTACATGATAAACTTTCCGCTAATCGAATTGTTGTGATGTACCATGTGCATTACTTCGGCAAAAAGTGGAGCACAGCTCAACACTCTTATTTTGTTTGACTCTTTCTTTAACGGAATAGAATCAGTAACTATTAATTCGCTCAACTTAGAGTTTTCAATTTTCTCGTAAGCATCACCAGATAAAATGGCGTGTGTACAAATAGCACGTACGCTCAAAGCACCTTTTTCAATCATTAAATCGGCGGCTTTTGCCAAAGTGCCTCCGGTATCAATCATATCATCTACAAGAATGACGTTGCGACCTTTAACCTCTCCGATTAGTTCCATCGTGTCAATCACGTTGGCAGCTTTTCGCTGTTTGTAGCAAATTACCACATCCGATTCTAAAAATTTAGAATAGGCATAAGCTCTTTTTGAACCACCCATGTCAGGCGAAGCAATTGTCAAATTGTCAAGACCTAAGCTTTTTACGTATGGTAAAAAGATAGTAGATGCAAAAAGGTGATCTACTGGTTTTTCAAAAAATCCTTGAATTTGATCAGCGTGCAAATCCATGGTCATTACTCTAGTTGCGCCCGCAGCATCTAATAAATTAGCTACTAACTTAGCTCCAATCGGAACTCTAGGCTTGTCTTTTCTATCTTGTCTTGCCCATCCAAAATAAGGAATTACAGCTGTTATGTGTCTGGCTGAAGCTCTTTTTGCAGCATCAATCATTAGTAACAATTCCATTAAATTATCTGCTGTTGGAAAGGTGGAGCAAACAATGAATACGCGCAATCCTCTAATTGACTCTTCATACGAAGGTTGAAATTCACCGTCGCTGTATTTTGACATGGTGATTTTCCCTAAAGGAATTCCGTATTCTTTTGCTATTTTCTCAGCAAGATAAACACTTTGCGAACAAGCAAATATTTTAGCTTCTGGTTCTAGGTGTGACATTTAGTTGTTGTTTTATCCCGAAGTTAAAATATTTACAAAAAATCCAAACTGTATTTTGGCTTCTTTTAATGTATTTACCTCGGTTGTAGTTAGTTGTGTGTTGTGTTTTTACCGAGGTGCAAATTTATGAAATTTATTCAACTCTGAAAGGAAAAAATTAAGTATTTTTTGTTGGACTATTAAATATATTTTTTACATTTGCACCGTGTTAAAGATAAAGGCACTTGGCTACCACCACTTGTCTCTTTATTGCGTGAAACGGCTGTTGTCGTTTCGGTCTGCTAAGCCCGGATGGCGGAATTGGTAGACGCGCTGGTCTCAAACACCTGTGGGAAACCGTGCCGGTTCGACTCCGGCTCCGGGTACAAAATCCGCTTCGAAAGAAGCGGATTTTTTTGTTACAGAGAATTCCGAAGTATCAATGCGCTTTTGTTCTCAATTTGTCCTTTTTTTCCTTTCAAAATCATATCGGCAAGTAAGCTTCCCATTAGTTTAAAGTCAGTTGAAATGGTGGTGATTCCGTTTTCAACTACTTTTTTTAAAGGAGTTTCATTGTAGGAGATAATGCCATAATCAATACCTAGTTGTAATTGTTGTGTTTTGGCTTGTTCGATTACTTCAACTAAATCTCGATCACTCGGAATAATGTATACTTCGCCTTTTTGAATGATGCGGTTTTGCATTTTGGTGATAATTTCGTGGGTTAAACCAAGGTCTGAACAAAATTTTTCAAAACCTGTTTTCATTCCCAAAGGTTCACGAAATCCGGGAAAAATCATAATTAATTTTTGGTAGGAACTCAATTGGCTTTGGCCTTTGAGTAATCCATTGTAAATATCTTTTACAAAATTTTGGTACACCGCCGGGTAGTCTGATAATTCGGTATTGGTTTGGTCTAGGATAAATACATCATTAACTGGTAGGGTTTTTATACAAGCCGCCGCATTTGCTAAACTGGTTGGCATAATGATATACTTAGTGTAATTTCCATTGCTATCATTAATTAGTTTCTGAAAAACAGTTGGGTTAAAATGATGGAAAAAAATATCTACTTGTACATCATCTCCAATACTTTCTAAAAACGAATTGTATAAGTCTTCTTTAAAGATGTTTAACTCATCAAATAGTAAAAAAATCCTTTGTTTGATAGTAGTTTCAATGCTTTTGATGTAGTATCCTTTTCCAGGAATGGCATAAATTATTCCTCTCTTTTTTAATTCTTCGTAAGCTTGTAGAACGGTATCTCGAGATAATGAAAACTCCATACAGACTTTGTTTACAGATGGAAGAGCATCTCCTTTTTTAATTTTTTTGTCGGCAATTACTTGTTCAATTGAGGAGATAATTTGCTTGTATTTTGGAATTCCAATGTTGTTTTGAATCGAAATTAATTTCATTTGGATGCTAATTTTGGCGCAAGATACAAAAACTGGTAGGTACTGGTATGTATAATTTGACAATTCCTTTATTTTTGATTTTTCATATTTCATAATTTTAACATGAAAATAAAACATAAATCACATTTTAATTCTAATTCTGCTGTCAAATCGTTTGGTATTCTCGCCGATGGTTCAGCTGTTTTTGAATGTGAACTAAAAAATGGAAATGGTCTTGTAGCCAAAATTATCACTTACGGTGCTACGCTAACTAGTTTGAAAGTGCCATTAAAGGATGAGGGTATTGTAGATGTGGTTTTAGGTTTCGAAACTTTAGAACAATACCTGCAATCGTTTGATTTGCCAAGTGCGCCTTATTTTGGAGCTACTGTAGGTCGGTTTGCAGGTCGTATCAACAAGGGTTCTTTTCCGCTGGACGGAGCAACAATTAATTTGGATACCAATTCGAACGGAAATACCTTGCATGGCGGATCAAATAGTTTCAGTCAAAAAAATTGGGTGATCAAAAAACGAACAGAAGGTAAAAACCCTTCGGTTACTTTAAGTCACACAAGTCCTGATGGCGATAACGGTTTTCCCGGAGAGCTGCAAATTGATTTAACTTATACTTTAACTGAAACGAATGAATTGGCATTAGAGTATATTGCCCATACAACTGCGAAAACGATTGTAAACTTGACGCATCACAGTTATTTTAATTTAGATGGGCAAGCAGCAACAGTTGTGAATCATGAACTAAAAATTAAGTCGCAACGCATTTTAGACACGATTTCGTCCGGAATTCCAACGGGTAAATTCTTAAATGTAGCCAATTGCCCTTTTGATTTTTCAGAGGGTAGACTTTGCCCAAGCAAGATAGACAATACTTTCGTCTTAAATCAAGTTAAAGAATATGCTGCCAGCTTGTACAACAGTACCAAAACCTTAAAGATGTCGGTTTTCACAAATCAACCAGCTGTTCATGTGTACGTGGGCGGAAATTGTTTTTCGCAATTAAAAGGAAAAGAAGGTGCTGATTATACAGCTTTGAGCGGTGTTTGTTTTGAAACTCAAAATTTTCCAGATGCGCCCAATCATTCCCATTTTCCTTCTTGTGAATTAGATAAGGGCGAACTGTACTATCATAAAATTATTTACAAATTTAAAGCATTATAAAAATGAAACTACAAAAAGCTTTTTTAATCAAAATCATTGCAATTGCTTCGCTTTTCTCTTGTTCTAATAGTAATGAAACAGAGGCTGAGGTAGCGCCTCCTGGGGTTGTTGATGCATTTATACGAGCAGCAGATATTTCGTATTTACCTGAACTAGAAGCGTCAGGAAAAGTGTTGTACAACGCCAACAACCAGCCCGAAAATATGCTAACTACCTTAAAAAATTCAGGATGCAATACTGTTCGAATTCGTTTGTGGAATAATCCAAGCAACGGACGTTCTGGTTTAGCTGAAGTGAAGACACTAGCACAAAAAGCAAAACAAGCGGGTTTCAAAGTTTGGTTGACCGTTCATTATTCGGATACTTGGGCTGATCCTGGCGCGCAAGAAACGCCAGCTGAGTGGAAATCACTCTCATTCACTGCTCTTAAAACAGCTGTAACAACCTACACTACAACGGTAATGAATGAGATTAAGCCTGATATTATTCAAATAGGAAACGAAATAAATAGCGGTTTGCTTTGGCCTCAAGGTAATTTGATTAGCCAAGAAACGCAAAGTTTATCCTTGTTGGCTACGGCAAGTGCAGCAGTTCGGGCTGCGCAACCTTCTACCAAAATCATGATTCATTATGCAGGAGTTTCTTCCTCGGATACGAATTGGTTCTTCAATAAAGTAAAAAGTGTCGATTATGACTACATTGGTTTGTCCTACTATCCAATATGGCACGGAAAAGAAATTAACAACGTAAAAACAACGATTGATGCTTTGGGAAAAACATTTGCTAAAAAAGTACTTATTGCCGAGACAGCCTACCCATTTACACTAACTTGGAATGATTACACGAACAATATTGTGGGGCTTGAATCGCAGTTGGTAACTGGTTATCCTGCAACTCCTGATGGTCAAAAAAGTTTTGTGCTAGCTATTAAAAATCTAGTAAAAGCATCAGAATACGGTCAGGGATTTGCCTATTGGGGTGGCGAGTGGGTGTCTTTTAAAGGGAATCAAGCTACCAATGGATCTACCTTTGAGAACCAAGCTTTTTACGATTTCAACAATAAAGCTTTACCTGTTTTACAAGCTTTTGCACAATAAAAGGTAACATGATAAAAATAATAAAGAACAAACATTTTTTCCTGTTACTGTTGTTGCCATTCCTATTTTTTTCTTGTAGCTCAACAAAACAAACTGCCACTATTGTTCCGGCTTTCGCCAAAGGTGCCGATGTAGGCTGGTTGCCGCAAATGGAAGCTACGGGTTACAAATTTTACGATACGGATGGAAAACCCAAAGACGCTCTGCAACTTTTGAAAGATCGCGGAATGAATTCTGTTCGCTTGCGCGTTTGGGTAAATCCAAATGACGATAAGGCAAGCGGCCATTGTAGCCCAGCCGAAACGGTTGCTATGGCAGTTCGCGCTCAAAAAATGGGAATGCGCATCATGATTAATTTTCATTATAGTGATTCTTGGGCTGATCCGGCCAAACAATTCAAACCTAAAGCCTGGGAAAATCATTCGTTTAAACAACTTTTAGCGGATGTGTACAGTCATACTTTTGAAGTGCTGCGTTTGCTAAAAGCAGCAAATGTTACTCCAGAATGGGTCCAAGTTGGAAACGAAATTCCTGGCGGTATGCTTTGGCCTGAAGGTAAAACTTCAAATTTTGAGCAACTAGCGAAATTGTTAAATGAAGGATATGAAGCTACAAAAGCAATCGACCCAAAAATTAAAGTAATTGTGCATCTTGATGAGGGAAATAATAACGAAAAATTCCGTTGGTTTTTTGACCAAGCTACGCTTTTCAAGGTCAAGTATGATGTGATTGGTTTTTCGTATTATCCGTTTTGGATTAAAAAAGACTACTCAGAAACCATTTCAGATTTAGCTTTTAATTTAAATGATATGGTTTCTCGCTACGGTAAGGAAGTTATGGTGGTTGAAGTAGGCGGCGAGGATGAAAGACCTCAAAACACCTTTGAATTATTAACAGAAACTATCAAAGCTGTAAAAGCCGTTCCGAACCAAAAAGGATTAGGCGTAATGTATTGGGAACCGCAGGGAGCCAAATCATGGAGCGGTTACAGTTTGAGCGCATGGCAATCAGACGGAAAACCCTCAATGGCTTTGGATGCTTTTAAAGAGCAATGAATCAGTATTAAAATGCAAAATAAATTAACCATATCTGATAAAGGTAACACAGAAAAAATCTACAATTAGTAGCAAACTTATCTGATTTTACATAACTTATATGGTTCAAAAAATGTTTCACAAATGAATAAATTGTTCTGTTTTCTGGTTGTAATTTTAGCTTTTACACAAGCTGCATTTTCTCAATTAAGAGAAGTTAAGGTGTTAAATGCCAATTGGAAATTTCAAAAAGGCGATCACGCTGATGCAGAAAAAGTCGTTTTTAACGATGCCAAATGGCAAAAAGTGAGCGTTCCGCACGACTGGGCAATCTACGGTCCTTTTGACAAAAATGTTGATATCCAAAAGGTAGCTATCGTACAAAACGGAGAAACTGTAGCTACTGAAAAAACAGGTAGAACAGGAGCTTTGCCGCACATTGGTAGTGCTTGGTACCGTAATACTGTGACTTTGCCAAAAGATGTACAAGGCAAAAAAATCATTTTGCTTTTTGAAGGAGCCATGAGTGAGCCTGAAATTTACTGGAACGGAAAAAAAGTAGGCGAGTGGAAATACGGTTACAGTTATTTTTATTTCGATATTTCGCAATGGGCACAAGAAGGTAATAATACTTTAGCGGTAAAACTTTCCAATAAAGAATTTGCTTCACGTTGGTATCCGGGTGCAGGATTGTATCGAAATGTAAGCGTGATCATCAAGAATCAAGAAAGTATCGATCAATGGGGACAGTTTGTAACCACACCACTCGTTACCGATGCTGTTGCAAAAGTGAACATCAAAACGAAAGTATCAGGAGAAAACACGCGTTTACTCACTACCATTTTTGATGCCGATGGTAAAAAAATTGGTTCTGACGAAGCTACAGTGCCGTTTGGTCAAGAGTTCGATCAAAATTTAAAAGTAGAAAATCCGAAATTGTGGAGTCCCGAAAGTCCGTATTTATACAAAGCAGTGTCGCAATTGTTCGTTGGTGATCAGTTAAAAGATGAAAATACTACCGTTTTCGGAATCAGGTCTATCAAATATGAAGCAGCCAAAGGCTTTAGCTTAAATGGAAAAGTGACTAAGTTCAAAGGTGTTTGTTTGCACCACGATTTGGGACCGCTTGGAGTTGCTGTAAACAAAGCGGCGCTTCGTAGACAAATGCAAATTTTAAAGGATATGGGTTGCAATGCCATCCGAAGTTCACACAATATGCCGTCATTCGAACAATTAGAGTTGGCCGATGAAATGGGTTTCTTATTCCTGGCAGAAAGTTTTGATGAATGGGCTAAGCCAAAGGTAGATAATGGCTACCATCGTTTTTTTGAAGAATATGCAGAGAAAGATATCGTAAATTTAGTTCGAGCTACCGGAAATCATCCTTCGATTGTGATGTGGAGTTCGGGTAACGAAGTTCCTGACCAGTGGGGCGAAGAAGGCGTGAAAAGAGCGAAATGGTTGCAAGAAATATTTCATAGAGAAGATCCAACTCGTCCCGTAACCGTTGGAATGGATCAGGTAAAAGCTACCATCGAATCGGGTTTTGGAGCCTTACTAGATATTCCTGGACTCAATTACCGAGTTCATTTATACGATGAAGCTCAAAAAAAATTCCCTCAAGGTTTTATTTTGGGTTCAGAAACCGCTTCAACAGTAAGTTCACGAGGAATTTATAAATTTCCCGTTGTTCAAGAAAAAATGAAGCAATATCCCGATTTTCAATCTTCATCATATGATTTAGAAGCCTGCAGTTGGTCAAATGTTCCGGATGAAGATTTTGTGCTGCAAGATGATAAACCTTGGGTAATTGGAGAATTCGTTTGGACTGGTTTTGATTATTTGGGTGAACCGACACCTTATGACGAAAGTTGGCCGTCACGAAGTTCGTATTTCGGAATTAATGATTTAGCGGGTTTACCCAAAGATCGATATTATTTGTATCGCAGTCGCTGGAATACTAAGGATACAACGCTGCACATTTTACCGCATTGGAATTGGGAAGGCCGCGAGGGGAAAACAACACCTGTTTTTGTCTACACCAATTACAACAGTGCTGAGCTTTTTATCAATGGCAAAAGTATGGGCGTGCAGAAAAAAAATAACAGCACACCACAAAATCGCTACCGCCTGATGTGGATGGATGTAAAGTACGAGCCGGGAACAGTAAAAGTAGTTGCCCTAGATGATAGCGGTAAAGCAGTGGCCGAGGAGAAAATTCAAACCGCAGGAAAACCCCATCATATTGTACTTGAGGCGGATCGAAAAACAATCTCGGCTGATGGTGAAGATATTTCGTTCGTTACGGTTTCAGTAGTTGATAAAAATGGAATTCCGTGCCCTACGGCTACAAATCAATTAAAATTTAAAGTTTCAGGTGCGGCATCGTACAGAGCGGCTTGTAATGGTGATGCGACCTCGCTCGAAATGTTTCATAATGATACAATGAAACTTTTTAGCGGAAAATTAGTGGTTTTAGTACAATCAAAAGTAAGTGCTGGAACAGCAAAATTAGAGGTAAGTGGAGCAGGTTTAAAAAGTGGTTTTATCGATTTGATTGTCAAATAATCAACCCAAGCAAAAGGCGTAGCAGGCCAATAATACAATAAAATAAGAAGTTTATGAATGATGTAGTAATACAAAAAACGAGTGCTTTTTTTCAGGAAAAATTTGGTTCAACTCCCGAAAAGGTAGTGCTTTCTCCAGGTCGAATTAATATCATCGGAGAACATATTGATTATAATGATGGTTATGTTTTGCCCGCTGCCATTGATAAGATTATTTGCTTTGCTTTTGCCAAAAACAATTCAAACGAATCTAAAATTATAGCCTTGGATTTGAATGAAGAATTGATAATTGATCTTTCGGTAGAAGTAAGTCATAGCAAAGTAGAATGGACAAATTATCTTCTGGGAGTGATCAAACAATTACAAGATAATGGATTTAATTTTGAAGGTTTTAATTGTGTGTTTAGCAGTAATATTCCAGTTGGTTCCGGCTTGTCATCTTCGGCAGCGCTTGAATGTGGTTTTTTATACGGAATTAATACGCTTTTTAATTTGCAAATAAAACCAATCAATATGGCGCTTATGGGTCAAAAAGCAGAACATTGGGTAGGTATTAATTGTGGCATCATGGACCAGTTTTCGAGTGTAATGGGACTCGAAAATAAAGTGATTAAAATTGATTGTAAAACTTTAGAATACGAATACCACACGGCCGACTTTAATGATTATGCCTTAATTTTATTCGATTCGAACGTGAAACACTCGTTGATGACTTCCGCGTACAATCAAAGAAGAGAACAATGCGAAGAAGGTTTGTCTATCTTAAAAAATAAATTCCCAGAGATTAATAGTTTTAGAGATTGCCGTTTGGAGCATGTACAACAATTGCAAGACGTGATGAGTGCCGATGTTTTTAAAAGATGCTCGTTTGTGGTGAAAGAAATCGAACGAGTAACTTTAGCTTGTACTGCGCTAGATAATGGTGCAATAGAAACTTTAGGGCAGTTGATGTTCGAAACGCACGAAGGATTATCTCAAGAATACGAGGTGAGTTGCAACGAACTGGATTTTTTAGTTGATTTTGTTAAAAACGAAAAGGCAGTTGTAGGTTCGCGTTTAATGGGTGGCGGTTTTGGCGGTTGCACCATAAATTTGATTAAAAAGGGAGAAGAAGATGCAATAAAAACGAAATTAGTTGAAGGTTATAAAGCTACTTTTGGTATCGATTTAAAGATTTATGATGTTAAAATCGGAAATGGCACCTCTTTGTATGAACTTGGGAAACTTTAAATAACGTAACATTAACTATACCCATTTTTAAACACAAAATTAGTTTGTGTTAAATAGACCTTCCGGTTAATGGATGGTAAAAACAATAAATGATTAGAATGAAAAATTTTGATATTAACGAAGATCCACATAGGCGTTTCAATCCCTTGATTAATGAATGGGTTTTGGTTTCGCCCCACCGTTCTAAACGACCTTGGCAAGGCCAAAATGAATCTGTAGCAACAGAAAAACTACCAGAATACGACGAAACTTGTTATTTATGTCCGGGTAACGTTCGTGCCAACGGAGAAGTAAACCCCGAGTATGAAAATGCCTTTGTTTTTGAGAATGATTTTGCTGCTTTAAAACAAGAAGAAATCCATTTTGAGGAAGATCAAAATGAACGTTTTTTTAAGGCTAAACCAGAAAGAGGAATTTCAAGAGTCGTTTGTTTTTCACCCAAACATCATCTGACTTTACCAGAAATGGAGGCGTATGAAATTGAAGATATCATTGCCACTTGGCAGCGTGAGTACACAGATTTAGGCGCTGTACCATACATCAATCATGTGCAAATTTTTGAAAACAAAGGCAGTGTGATGGGTTGCAGTAATCCGCATCCGCACGGGCAAATTTGGGCACAATCGTCTTTACCAACTCAGGTTGAAAAAACACAAGTTAGTCTGAAAAAATATTGGGATCAATACCACCGCACACTTTTACAGGATTATGTGCAAGAGGAGTTGCGTTCCCAAGAAAGAATTGTGATTGAAAACGAACATTTTGTAGCTTTAGTTCCGTTCTGGGCCATTTGGCCATATGAAACGATGATTATTAGTAAGCGAAATGTCAATAAAATAACTAATTTTACCAGAGCCGAAGTTGCTGATTTCGCGCTGATATTGAAACAGTTGACAAATAAGTATGATAACCTTTTCGAAACTTCTTTTCCGTATTCGTCAGGTATTCATCAGTCACCAACTGATGGTGATGCGCATCCTGAGTGGCATTTTCACATGCATTTTTACCCGCCCTTATTACGTTCGGCAACGGTTAAAAAATTCATGGTAGGATATGAAATGATGGGCGAATCGCAACGGGATATAACACCAGAAAAAAGTGCAGCCATATTAAGAGCATTGCCAACCATTCACTATAAAACCAACCAAAAACCAAAAACCATTTAACAAATGCAAACATTAGCTATTCAAGATTACATTGTCTTTTTCTTCTACTTCATCTTAATTGTGAGTTATGGAGTATGGATTTATCGCAAGAAGAAAAAAGAAGAAACTAGTAGTAAGGATTATTTTTTAGCCGAGGGATCACTCACATGGTGGGCTATTGGCGCATCATTAATTGCGAGTAATATTAGTGCGGAGCAGTTTATCGGAATGAGCGGAAGTGGTTTCAAGATGGGATTAGCCATTGCTACTTATGAGTGGATGGCGGCTTTTACCTTAATTATTGTTGCTATTTTCTTTATTCCAGTATATCTAAAAAATAAAATTTTTACCATGCCGCAGTATCTTAATCAAAGGTATAATAGCAATGTGGCCATGATTATGGCAGTGTTTTGGCTGTTGTTATATGTTTTAGTGAATTTGACCTCCATCTTGTATTTAGGCGCATTGGCAATCAGTAGTATTTCTGGATTGAATTTGACTTTATGTATGATTTTCTTGGCGTTTTTCGCGGTTATGATTACGCTTGGCGGTATGAAGGTAATTGGTTATACGGATGTTATTCAAGTTTTCTTTTTGATATTAGGAGGATTGGTTACTACTTATTTAGCCTTGAATTTGGTTGCCGAAGAGTTTGGAGCAACGGGCGTTATTAATGGTTTTAACTTGATGACCACCGAGGCAAACGATCACTTTCATATGATTTTTGAAAAAACGAATCCGAGTTATATGGATTTGCCTGGACTTTCTGTTTTGATTGGTGGTATGTTAATTATCAATCTCAATTATTGGGGTTGTAACCAATACATCACGCAGCGAGCATTAGGAGCTGATATTAAAACTGCCAGAAACGGAATTTTGTTTGCTGCTTTCTTGAAGTTGTTAATGCCTATTATTGTTGTATTACCGGGAATCGCCGCTTTTGTATTGTATCAAAAAGGGTACTTTGGTTCCGAGATGCTACAAGACGGTACTTTAAATCCAGATCGTGCTTATCCCGTTTTGTTGAATTTACTTCCAGTAGGTTTAAAAGGTTTGTCGTTTGCAGCATTAACAGCAGCAATTGTAGCTTCCCTTGCTGGAAAAGCGAACAGTATTGCGACTATTTTTACATTAGACATCTACAAAACAAAACTAAATGTTGATGCTGATGAAAAAAAATTAGTCAACGTTGGTAAAAAGGCAATTGTAGTTGCGATGCTGATTGCTGTAGTTGTGGCTCCATTTTTAGGAATTGATAAAAAGGGAGGATTTCAATACATTCAAGAGTATACAGGTTTTGTAAGTCCTGGAGTTTTTGCCATGTTTATTCTTGGTTTCTTCTGGAAGAAAACAACTTCAAATGCGGCTTTGTTTGCAACCATTGGCGGTTTCTTGCTTTCGCTTGCTTTCAAATTTATGCCAGCTGTCGTTGATTTATCATTTTTGTATTCAACAGGGTTTGCAGTGCCAAATACAGATGGATTGTATGAAATTCCGTTTATTGATCGTATGGGGTTTGTGTTCTTGATTTGTGTAATCGGGATGGTGAGTATCAGTTTGTACGAGACGTCAAGAGGTGTTAAAACCAATGGTCTTGAAATTGATCGTGGAATGTTTAAAATGAGCCCTGCCTTTACAGTAGGAATGTTGATTGTTTTGTCATTAATTGCTGCATTTTATACTATTTTTTGGTAGAAGAGAAATTCTTTACCTTGGATTCAAAAGTAATGTGAAGCATTACAAATGGTAAAACCAAATTAAATTATTAATGGTAATGCTGGTGCAAAAAAAAAGCTTTCGAATATCTCGAAAGCTTTTTTTTAACCTTTATATTTTTTGATGTTAATTGTTAACTATCGCATCTTGTTTCCAAGTTTTTACAGTAGCAACTCTATTGTTTGAGTAGTCAACTTCATTTAGATTGATTCCATTCCAGAATAACCATTTTCCAGTTTTCTCACCATTACTGTAGGTAGCAACACTTAGTTTGTTACCATTTTCAGCATACGATGTCCAGATTCCTTCTAGTTTTCCGTTCTTGAAAAATCCTTCTTGTTGTACATTTCCATTTTCATAATAGTAAGTTGTTTTTACTAATTCTCCAATAGCTTCTAGTTTTGGGTTGTTTTCTTGAGCAGATACGATTCCAGTGAATAGTAATACGGCAATGATGATATATTTTTTCATGATGTAGGTTTTTAAAAGTTTCATTTATAGTCACAAATATAAAAACTATTTTACAATAAAAAAACTTTAAGTTAACAATTTGGTAACATTGGAGTAAAACTTAACATTGGCTTTCAAGTTTGCCATCGCTTTGATGGTAAAATTTAAGCTTTGGCAATCCATTATTGAATATTAGTCCTAAATTTGCACCCGCGTTGTTGCGCTTAAATAATAAATTTGTAGAACATGTATAGAAGTCATAATTGTGGTGAGTTGAATGCCACGCATATCAATAATGAAGTTACATTGGCAGGTTGGGTTCAAAAATCTCGTGATAAAGGATTTGTGAATTGGGTTGACTTGCGTGATCGTTACGGAATTACACAATTAATTTTTGACGAAAGTCGTACTGAAAAAACCGTTTTTGAGTTGGCGAAAACCTTAGGCCGTGAATTTGTTATTCAGGTTAAAGGTACCGTGATTGAGCGTGAGGCCAAAAATAAAAACATGAGTACGGGTGATATTGAGATCTTGGTTTCAGAATTACAAATTCTAAATGCAGCCTTAACACCACCTTTTACAATAGAGGATGAAACTGATGGTGGCGAAGATATTCGTATGAAATATCGTTACCTTGATATTCGTCGTAATCCGGTTAAAAACAGTTTGCTTTTTCGTCACAAAGTGGCGATGGAAGTTCGTAAATATTTATCTGATTTGGATTTCTGTGAAGTAGAAACGCCTTATCTTATTAAATCGACTCCAGAAGGAGCTAGAGATTTCGTTGTGCCTTCTCGTATGAATGAAGGGCAGTTTTATGCTTTGCCACAATCGCCACAAACCTTCAAACAGTTATTGATGGTGGGTGGAATGGATAAATATTTTCAAATTGTAAAATGTTTCCGTGACGAAGATTTACGTGCCGACAGACAACCGGAATTTACACAAATTGATTGTGAGATGGCTTTTGTTGAGCAAGAAGATATATTGAATGTTTTTGAAGGATTGACAAGACATTTACTAAAAGAAATTAAAGGCATTGAAGTTGATAAATTCCCAAGAATTACTTATGATTACGCCATGAAAACCTATGGAAATGACAAGCCAGACATTCGTTTTGGAATGGAGTTTGGAGAGTTAAATGCCGTTGCTCAACATAAAGAATTTCCTGTATTTAATGCAGCAGAATTAGTTGTAGGTATAGCAGTGCCAGGAGCTGGAAATTACACCCGTAAAGAAATTGATGGGTTAATTGACTGGGTAAAACGTCCTCAAGTGGGTGCGTCAGGAATGGTGTATGTAAAATGCAATGATGATGGGACCTACAAATCATCAGTAGATAAATTTTACGATCAAGATGATTTGCAACAATGGGCAAAAATTACTGGCGCGAAAGCAGGTGATATGATTTTTGTGCTTTCTGGACCAGCAGATAAAACACGTACGCAATTAAGTGCTTTGCGTATGGAGTTGGCTACTCGTTTGGGATTGAGAAATCCAGCGGAATTTGCACCGCTATGGGTAGTAGATTTTCCGTTATTAGAATTTGATGAAGAAAGTGGTCGTTACCACGCCATGCATCATCCATTTACTTCGCCAAAACCAGAAGATATGCACTTATTAGAAACCAATCCAGGTCAAGTTCGTGCTAATGCTTATGATATGGTTTTAAATGGTAACGAAATTGGTGGAGGTTCTATTCGTATTCATGACAAAGAAACACAGCAATTAATGTTTAAATATTTAGGCTTTACTCCAGAAGAAGCTAAAGCACAGTTTGGTTTCTTGATGGATGCTTTCCAGTTTGGTGCGCCACCCCACGGAGGTTTAGCATTTGGACTAGATAGACTTGTTGCGATTTTGGGTGGACAAGAAACAATTCGTGATTTTATTGCTTTCCCAAAGAACAATTCGGGTCGCGATGTGATGATTGATGCGCCATCTGCAATAGATGTTTCGCAGCTAAATGAGTTGCATATTCAATTAAAATAAGTGACCTAGGAAACGTAAGTGTGCTAGAAAACGTTGAATATCAATAATTTTACAAAATAAAAAGCCTCGAACGTTTTTCGTATTGTATTAAATATTACATTTGCTACATTATAAATTATTATTACTATTACAATGCGTACAGGTACAGTTAAATTTTTCAATGAGTCTAAAGGTTACGGATTCATTACAGACGAAGAAACAGGAAAAGACATTTTCGTTCACGCTTCAGGAATCAACGCGGAAGAATTACGCGAAGGTGACAGAGTTAGTTACGAAGAAGAAGAAGGAAGAAAAGGAAAAGTTGCTGCGAAAGTAGCAGTGATCTAAGCATAAAAAATACTTTTTTATTGCCTACGAATGTTTAAGGCGTCCCGAATATATCGGGACGCTTTTTTTATGAATATGCATCATCGGAAAGATTGATGGAATCGTAAATTTGCATTTTCGTAAAAAATCAAGCTTAAACAGCTCTTAATTATTTATTAAAGGCTTATTTATAATTGATAAAAATTGCAAATTTACATCGTTGTAGTAGTCATGTATTTCTAAGTTTTAATTGTTATTTAATTTTTTGAAAGTTATCTTTGTAGCTTATTGTTAGTCGTAAAAACCATTATATGCAATCAGATCAGTTAAATTACATTCCAATCCTTATGCAGTTCATTTTAGCTGTAGGTTTTGTTGTAGGTACTATTTTAGTTTCGGGTAAATTAGGTCCAAAGCGATCTTCGGAAGTGAAGGATAAAAATTTCGAATGTGGAATCGAATCCGTAGGTAATGCGCGTATTCCTTTCTCTGTTAAATATTTCTTGGTAGCTATTCTATTTGTTCTTTTTGATGTTGAGGTTATCTTTTTATACCCTTGGGCTGTAAATTTCAGAGAACTAGGAATGGATGGAATGATAAAGATGGTTGTTTTTATGTTGTTGCTTTTGGTGGGTTTCTTTTACATTATCAAAAAGAAGGCACTCGAGTGGGAATAAAGAATACTTAGAAATTACGAATTGTTGAAATTTCAATTTCTAATATATTAAAAGGATGTTTTAAAATTTAAATTATGAACTAACAATTCATAATTCATACTTCATAATTTTTCAAAAGATGAGTAATTCAAATGTAACTATGGTTGCCCCTCCAGAAGGTGTTGTTGGTGAAGGTTTTTTTGCTACAAAACTGAATGATGTTGTGGGTTTGGCTCGTGCCAATTCATTATGGCCTTTGCCATTTGCAACCTCTTGTTGTGGAATCGAATTTATGGCAACAATGGCTTCACATTATGATTTGGCCCGTTTCGGATCGGAGCGTGTGAGTTTTTCGCCTCGTCAAGCGGATATGTTGCTAGTAATGGGAACAATATCAAAAAAGATGGCGCCTATCTTACGTCAAGTATACGAGCAAATGTCTGAGCCTCGCTGGGTAATTGCTGTTGGTGCTTGTGCTTCATCTGGTGGTATTTTCGATACGTATTCTGTTTTACAAGGAATCGATAAAGTAATTCCTGTAGATGTTTATGTGCCAGGATGCCCACCTAGACCAGAGCAAATTGTTGACGGTGTAATGAAATTACAAGAATTGGTAAAAACAGAATCGGTGAGACGCAGAAGTTCACCTGAATACCAAGAATTATTAGCTTCTTATAATATCAAATAAAGAATGGCGCTAGAAACTACACAAATTCAAGAAAAACTAGTTGAAACTTTTGATTCAGCAGTTTTTGACTTCAAACAAGAACAAGATATATTTTCATTTGAAGCGAGTTCAGATAAAATTACTGCTATCATCCTTTTTTTGAAAAATGATCCCACATTACGTTTTCATTTCTTAACTGATTTATGCGGTATTCATTATCCTGATAATGATGAAGATCATCAGTTTGCAGTGGTATATCACCTGCACAATTGGTATGAGAACAAAAGAATCCGAATCAAAGCGTATTTAAATGGCGCTAATCCTGAAATTAAAACCATTTCCAATATCTTTTTGAGTTCTAATTGGATGGAACGTGAAGCATACGATTTTTACGGTATTAACTTCATCGGTCATCCACAGTTGAAACGTATTTTGAATATGGATGAAATGATATCTTTCCCGATGCGTAAAGAGTTTCCGATGGAAGACAGCGGAAGAACGGATAAAGACGATCGTTTCTTCGGTCGTACTGTCAAAAATTGCTAAAAAAAATATTATAATTTTTCACATTAACTAAATGTCAGAACTATTATTACCACCAGAGCATCGCTATGCTAAACGAATTGCAGAGCAACTAAACGAAGACGGAAGCGAGCTTTCGATTCTAAATTTAGGGCCTACACACCCAGCTACACACGGTATTTTTCAAAATATCTTGTTGATGGATGGAGAGCGTATATTAGAGGCAGAGCCTACAATTGGATATATTCATAGAGCATTCGAAAAAATCGCCGAAAACCGACCTTTTTACCAAATAACACCGCTTACGGATAGGATGAATTATTGTTCATCACCTATCAATAATATGGGTTGGTGGATGACTTTAGAAAAATTGTTAGGTATCGAGGTTCCAAAACGTGCACAATATTTACGTGTTATTGTGATGGAATTAGCGCGTATTACCGATCATATTATTTGTAACTCTATTTTAGGAGTTGATACTGGAGCTTACACCGGTTTCTTGTATGTTTTTCAGTTTAGAGAAAAAGTATATGAGATTTACGAAGAAATTTGTGGTGCTCGTTTGACAACAAATATGGGTCGTATTGGTGGTTTCGAAAGAGATTGGTCTCCAGAAGCTTTTAGAAAATTAGATGTTTTTTTAGAAGAATTTCCAGTTGCTTGGAAAGAGTTCGAAAACCTTTTTGAAAGAAATAGAATCTTTATTGACCGTACCGTTAATGTTGGCGCCATCACTGCAGAACAAGCTATGGCTTATGGTTTTACAGGTCCTAACTTGCGTGCAGCTGGTGTAGATTATGATGTACGTGTTGCACAACCTTATTCTTCTTACGAAGACTTTGATTTCATCGTTCCAGTAGGGAAATCAGGTGATACTTACGATCGTTTTTGTGTTCGTAATGCTGAGGTTTGGGAGAGTTTAAGCATTATTCGTCAAGCGTTGGATAAAATGCCAGCAGGAAATGAATACCATGCTGATGTACCAGATTATTACTTGCCTCCAAAAGAAGATGTGTATAACAACATGGAATCTTTAATCTATCACTTTAAGATTGTTATGGGTGAAGTTCCGGTTCCAGTAGCCGAAATTTACCATCCTGTTGAAGGAGGAAATGGTGAAGTTGGTTTTTATTTGGTAACTGACGGAAGTAGAACTCCGTACCGCTTGCATTTCCGTAGACCTTGTTTTATATACTACCAAGCGTATCCAGAAATGATTAAAGGTTCGTTATTATCTGATGCGATTGTTATTTTGTCGAGTTTAAATGTAATTGCGGGAGAGTTAGACGCTTAGTGAAATTATAAATGATGAATTTTAAATTGTAAATTATTCAAAACATTTAAAGTTTATAATTCAAAATTTAAAATATTTAAAATGGAAAGAACACAGTACAAACAAGAAATAAATATGACTGAAGCCTTGATGACTCGCATCAACGAGCTAATAAGTCATTATCCAGAGGGCAAACAAAAATCAGCTTTACTTCCTGTTTTGCATGAAGTTCAAGATGCTCACAATGATTGGTTGAGTATTGAATTGCAAGACAAGGTTGCTGAAATTCTTTCGATAAAACCGGTTGAAGTGTACGAAGTAGTTTCGTTTTATACCATGTTCAATCGTCGACCAGTTGGTAAATACATGTTTGAATTTTGCCAAACATCACCATGTTGTTTGAATGGAGTAGAGGACTTAATGGATTATACTTGCGAAAAATTAGGTGTTAAGGTTGGAGAACCTACAGCAGACGGTTTATTCGAAGTTCGAGGAGTAGAGTGTTTAGGTGCTTGTGGATATGCTCCAATGATGCAGTTGGGTGATTTTTACAAGGAACATTTAACCAAAGAAAAAGTAGATCAGTTAATTGATGATTGCAAAAACAATACAATAATTCTACACGATAAATAATATGTCACAGAAAATATTATTAGATAAAGTAAATATTCCAGGAATTAAAACTTATGAGGTATACCGCGCTAATGGTGGTTATGCTTCTGTAGAAAAAGCTTTAAAAACCTTAACACCTGACGAAGTAGTAGAAGAAGTAAAGACTTCAGGACTACGTGGTCGTGGTGGTGCAGGATTTCCTGCAGGGATGAAGTGGAGTTTTATCGACAAAAAATCGGGAAAGCCAAGGCACTTGGTTTGTAATGCAGATGAGTCGGAGCCAGGTACTTTTAAGGATCGTTATTTGATGGAGTACATTCCGCACTTATTGATCGAAGGAATGATTACCTCAAGCTATGCTCTTGGTGCAAATTTATCGTACATCTACATTCGTGGAGAGTACATGTGGGTGTATAAAATTTTAGAACGTGCCATTGCTGAGGCGAAAGCTGCAGGTTGGTTAGGTAAAAATATATTAGGTACCGGATACGATTTGGATTTATACGTTCAAATTGGTGGTGGTGCCTATATTTGTGGAGAAGAGACTGCTCTTATTGAGTCATTAGAAGGAAAAAGAGGAAACCCAAGAATTAAGCCGCCATTTCCTGCGGTATCTGGTTTATGGGCTAATCCAACGGTAGTGAATAATGTTGAAACCATTGCAGCTGTGCCATGGATTGTAAACAATTCAGGTGCTGACTACGCTAAAATCGGTATTGGTAGATCTACGGGAACTAAATTAATTTCTGCTTCAGGAAATATTAAAAACCCTGGTGTTTACGAAATTGATTTAGGATTAAGTGTTTATGAATTCATGAACTCAGATGAATATTTGGGTGGTATGAGTTCTGACAGACCATTGAAAGCATTCGTGCCAGGAGGAAGTTCTGTACCAATTTTACCAGCAAATTTGATTTATAAAACTGCAAATGGCGAAGACCGTTTGATGACTTATGAGTCTTTGAGTGACGGTGGTTTTGCTACTGGATCGATGTTGGGTTCAGGAGGTTTTATCGTTTACGATGATACAGCTTGTATCGTTCGTAATACGTGGAATTTCTCTCGTTTTTATCACCATGAAAGTTGTGGGCAATGTTCACCATGTCGTGAAGGTACGGGTTGGTTAGAAAAAGTATTGCACCGTATTGAAAACGGACACGGACGCGAAGAGGATATCGAATTGTTGTTAAGTATTCAAAGTAAAATTGAAGGAAACACAATTTGTCCTTTAGGTGACGCTGCTTCATGGCCAGTAGCTGCTGCGATTCGTCATTTTAGAGATGAATTTGAGTACCACATTCGTTTTCCAGAAAAAATCAAAAATAGAAATCATTTTGTTGTGGAACCCTTTGAAAGTGTAAAGCATTTTATAGTAAAGGAAAATGTATAAAATGAGGTTATTTTTGTTCATATTATTGTTGCCAATATTTGTTCATTCTCAAAAGTTTGACGGATATGCTGTGACCAGTGCAAATGATACAATCCATTGTAAGTATTTTGTTGCAACTAATCCATTCAGTGAAAAACTTTTGTCAGTAGCCAGTATTTATGACAAAATTAAAATCCTAAATGACAAAGGCGAAAAAATAGAATACACAACCAAAAACTTAAAGTCTTTTTTAATTAAAGGAACAAAGTTTGGGGATTTGAAATTTGTGAGTCTTATATATGATAACAACAAGCGTTTTTATCATGAAGTACAAGCTGGAAGACTTATGTTCTATAGATTTTACAAAGAAGGTTCAGGAATGGTAATCGGAATTGGATTTGGATTAAAAGACGATAAATTTGTAGAATTACAGGGGCCGGAGTTTAGAGAGCGACTAGGAGAATTTATAATTGATTATCCGGAATTATACCAAAAATGGATGGATTCGAACAAATATTATAAACCAAAACAATTAGAGGAAGTTATAAAATTATATAACGAGCATTTCAAATAAGAACAAAATATAAGTATTACCTAAATTTTCAGATGTAATTTTTAAAGTGCAACAACTTGAAACTTTAAACCTGAAACTTTAAACTAAATAAGAAATGAAAGTAACAATAGACGGACAGTCAATAGAAGTAGAACCAGGAACAACTATCCTGCAAGCAGCACGTATGATAGGTGGTGAGGTAGTACCGCCAGCGATGTGTTATTATTCTAAACTAAAAGGAAGCGGTGGAAAATGCCGTTGTTGTTTAGTTGAAGTTGCCAAAGGTAGTGAGGCAGACCCTAGACCAATGCCAAAATTAATGGCATCATGTGTTACAGGCTGTATGGACGGAATGGAAGTGAATAGTAAATCATCACCACGAGTTCAAGAAGCTAGAAAGTCGGTAACGGAGTTTTTATTGATCAATCACCCTTTAGATTGCCCAGTTTGTGATCAGGCTGGTGAATGTGATTTGCAAAACTTAAGCTTTGAGCACGGAAAGTCAGAAACTCGTTTTATTGAAGAGAAAAGAACTTTTGAGCCAGAAGATATTGGTCCGAACATTCAGTTACACATGAACCGTTGCATTCTATGTTACCGTTGTGTAATGGTAGCTGATCAATTAACAGATGAGCGCGTACACGGAGTTATGGATAGAGGAGATCACTCTAATATTTCAACTTGTATTTCAAAAGCAATTGACAATGAGTTTTCAGGTAACATGATTGATGTGTGTCCTGTTGGAGCATTAACTGATAAAACATTTAGATTCAAATCAAGAGTTTGGTTTAGTAAACCGTATAATGCACACAGAGATTGTCCTACTTGTTCAGGTAAAACTACTGTTTGGATGTTTGGTGACGAGATTCAGCGTGTAACAGGTCGTAAAGATGAGTACCATGAAGTTGATGAGTTCATTTGTAACGGTTGTCGTTTTGACCATAAAGATATAGCTGATTGGACTATTGAAGGACCAAGAGCTTTTGAAAAAGATTCTGTAATCAACGTTAATAAATACAACAGAAAGTTAGAAAAAGTGCAAATTGCAACTGAAGAGAACATTTTGTTGGGTAGAGCAGTTGATCGTAAAAAAATCAGTATGGCTGAAATTCCATTGACAAACGAAGGAAGTACAACTTTTAATACTACCGAGAATAATGGATAGCGTTATTATAATTGAAAAAAGTGTCATCATTGTTGCTGTTTTTGCACTGACAATGTTAATGGCGATGTATTCTACTTGGGCAGAGCGTAAAGTGGCGGCATGGTTGCAAGATCGTGTAGGACCAAACAGAGCGGGACCGCTAGGTTTGTTTCAACCACTAGCTGATGGTTTAAAATTATTCTCAAAAGAAGAGTTTGAGCCAAATACGCCAAACCGTTTCTTATTTTTTGTAGGGCCAGCTATTGCGATGAGTACGGCTTTAATGACAAGTGCTGTGATTCCGTGGGGAGACAGATTGCATTTGTTTGGAAGAGATATTTTATTACAAGCAACCGATTTGAATATTGGTTTACTATACTTTTTTGGAGTGGTGTCTGTGGGTGTTTACGGAATCATGATTGGAGGATGGGCTTCGAATAATAAGTTCTCATTGATGGGAGCGGTTCGTGCTGCGTCGCAAATGGTTTCGTACGAAATTGCCATGGGACTTTCAATGATTGCTTTGTTGATGATGACTGGAACTTTGAGTTTAAGAGAAATCTCTGCACAGCAAGCTGGAATGAACTGGAATGTATTTTACCAACCACTTTCATTTGTAATCTTTTTAATTTGTGCTTTTGCAGAATCGAACAGAACTCCTTTTGATTTGGCAGAGTGCGAAAGTGAATTAATTGGGGGTTACCACACGGAATATTCATCTATGAAAATGGGCTTTTATTTATTTGCCGAATATGCAAATATGTTCATTTCTTCTACTATTTTAGCGGTCTTGTTTTTTGGAGGATATAATTATCCAGGAATGAGTTGGGTTGTTGAAAATTGGGGAGTAAATGCGGCGAATCTTTTAGGGTTTGGTGCTTTGTTTATCAAGTTGTGTGGATTTATCTTTTTCTACATGTGGGTACGTTGGACGATCCCGAGATTTAGATACGATCAATTGATGAACTTAGGATGGAGAATTTTGATTCCGCTTTCGATTATCAATATTATAATTACCGGAATTGTAATTTTAAGAGCTGATATTGCTGCTTATTTTGGATTGTAAATTAAGTTAGCTGTACTAAAACCAGGAAGAAATTAGAGTTGTTTACCGTAAGCCCTAGCCCTGATAGTAGTGGAAATCCTTTTAGCCTGATTTTTATCAGGGTAAAAGATTGAAACGAATAGCAGGAATAAGCTTCAAATAAAAATAAAAAATGTCAATAGAAAGTATATCCTTATCGGGAAGAAAAAAGTTAGTCTCCAACAAGGAGATGACTTTTTGGGAGCGCATGTACCTTGTTGCGATTATCAAGGGATTGTTTATCACCATTCAGCATTTGTTTACTAGAAAGGTTACCATTCAATACCCGGAGCAAGTACGTACCATGAGTCCGGTTTACCGCGGGCAACACATGTTAAAGCGCGACGAACAAGGTCGTGAAAACTGTACAGCTTGTGGTTTGTGTGCCTTATCATGCCCTGCTGAAGCTATTACTATGAAAGCCGAAGAGCGTAAAGCGGATGAAAAGCATTTGTATCGCGAGGAAAAATATGCTTCTATTTATGAAATCAATATGTTGCGTTGTATTTTTTGCGGTCTTTGTGAAGAGGCTTGTCCTAAAGATGCCATCTACCTTACAACAAGTAAAGTTCTTGTACCGTCAAATTATGAGAGAGAAGATTTTATCTTTGGTAAAGACAGATTAGTAATGCCTTTGGAAATGGCTATGAAAAATACTCAACTTAAAAACGCTAACTAATGTCTACAGTACTTATCATATTTTGTGTATTGGCTGCAATTACTTTAGCCACCGCATTTTTAACTATTTTTAGTCGAAACCCAATTCACAGTGCTATTTATTTAGTGATTTGTTTTTTCTCTATCGCAGGACATTACCTTTTATTGAATGCGCAATTTTTAGCGATAGTTCACGTCATTGTTTACTCAGGAGCTATTATGATTTTGTTCCTCTTTACGATCATGTTAATGAATTTGAATGAACAGAAAGAAGTACATCGCCCACGAATTACACGTTTAGGAGCTATTGTTTCGTTCTGTTTAATTTGTGCGGTTTTAATATTGATTTTCATTAATTCAAAACCAATTGTTGGAGAATATGTAACTACCGGTGAGGATTATCAATCAATCAAAGTGCTTGGTAAAGTGTTACTGAATGAATACATGGTTCCGTTTGAATTTGCTTCAATATTATTATTGGTTGCGATGATTGGAACAGTATTATTGTCTAAAAAAGAAAAATTGCAGAAATAAGATGAATAATATTTTAAACCACATTGGTATTGAAAATTACATATTCTTGAGTGTCATACTTTTTTGTATTGGTATTTTTGGAGTGTTGTACAGACGAAATGCCATTATCGTATTTATGTCTATTGAAATTATGTTGAATGCGGTGAATTTGCTTTTTGTAGCATTTTCAACTTACCATCAGGATGCACAAGGACAAGTTTTTGTGTTCTTTTCGATGGCAGTTGCAGCAGCAGAGGTTGCAGTAGGATTGGCTATCTTAGTTTCTATTTTCAGAAACCTTGGTTCAATTACTATTGATAATTTAAAAAACTTAAAAGGATAAATGGAGATGAATACCAATATAGCTTTAGTTTTAGTTCTTGCTCCTTTTTTAGGATTTTTATTGAATGTGTTTTTTGGCAAAAGCCTTGGAAAAACGTTATCAGGCGTCATAGGCACAGTGGCAGTTGTAGTTAGTTTTGTAGCTACGGTTTACTTTTTTGGAGGATTAGCAGCGCAACCGGAAGGCATTCGTATTGCTTTGTTTGATTGGATTCAGATTAGCAATTTTAAAGTTGATTTCGGTTTTCAGTTGGATCAACTTTCTTTATTGTGGTTGCTTTTTGTAACAGGAATCGGATCATTGATTCATTTGTATTCTATCAGTTACATGCATGATGACGAAAACATGCACAAGTTTTTTGCGTACTTGAATTTGTTCATCTTTTTCATGATCACTTTAGTAATAGGAAGTAACCTATTGGTAATGTTTATCGGTTGGGAAGGCGTTGGTCTTTGCTCGTACTTGTTAATTGGATTTTGGTACAAAAATCAAGAGTACAATGATGCTGCAAAGAAAGCTTTCATCATGAACCGTATTGGGGATTTAGGATTGTTGATTGGAATTTTCATCTTAGGAAGTTTATTCTCAACTGTTGATTATACGAGTTTAAAAGCGGCCATCACAACCGGAAGTAATGTGGATATGTATTGGCTTACTGTTGCAGGTTTCGCTTTGTTTATTGGAGCTTGTGGTAAATCGGCTCAAATTCCTTTGTATACTTGGTTGCCAGATGCAATGGCAGGACCAACTCCTGTTTCTGCGTTGATTCACGCCGCTACCATGGTAACAGCGGGTATCTTTATGATAACACGTTTGAACTTTTTATTTGATTTAACACCTGATGTTCAAAATGTAATTGCAATTGTGGGTGCTGTTACTGCATTGGTTGCTGCGACAATTGGATTGTTGCAAAACGACATTAAAAAAGTGTTGGCTTATTCTACAGTATCTCAATTGGGATTAATGTTCTTAGCTTTAGGTTTAGGAGCTTACGAAATAGCAGTATTTCATGTAATAACGCATGCGTTCTTCAAAGCTTGTTTGTTCTTAGGTTCAGGATCAGTTATTCATGCTTTGCACGGAGAACAAGACATGCGTAATATGGGTGGTTTACGTAAAGCGATGCCAATTACATTTATTACGATGTTGATTGCTTCATTAGCTATTTCTGGTGTTCCTTTGTTTTCAGGTTTCTTCTCTAAGGATGAAATATTGTTAGTTGCTTTCCACCATAATATTCCGTTATGGGTTGTTGCGTCTATCGCTTCTATAATGACTGCTTTTTATATGTTCCGTCTGATGTTCTTGACTTTCTTTCAAGAATTTAGAGGTACTGCTGAACAAAAACATCATTTGCATGAAAGTCCTGCTTTAATTACCATTCCGTTAATTATTTTAGCAATTTTAGCTACTGTAGGTGGTGTTATTAGTTTGCCAGGAAACAGCTGGTTAAATCACTATTTAATTCCGATTTTACCAAAGTTAGCTACCGCTGCACATCATTTAGGTACTACTGAATATATGTTGATGGGTGTTGCTGTAATTGGAGGTTTATTTGGTATTGGACTTGCTTATGTTAAATTTGTGAAGCAAAATAATGTTCCTGTTCAAGACGAAGCGCTTACTGGATTATCTAAAACGTTATACAACAAATATTATGTTGATGAAGTTTACGATGCACTATTTGTGAAACCAATCAATGCTCTTTCTAACTTTTTTAGAGATACCGTTGAGACAGGTTTATCAGCTTTGGTGTTCGGATTTGGAAAAGTGACTAATGAATTAAGCTATCAAGGTAAGAAAATACAAACTGGAAGTATCGGACTTTATCTTTTTGTATTTGTGCTGGGTCTTTGTGCCATCGTTTCTTATTTATTCTTAGCTCAATAAACGTATATTATGAATGTATCTCTTATTTCAATTATTCTTTTAGTAGGTGCTTTTGTCACTTTTCTTTCGGGTGATAAATTAGCTTCAAAAGTAGCTTTACTTTTCAGTATAGTGGCAGCTGCTGCTTCTATTGTTATACTAAATCAATATAATTTAGGTCAAAATGCCAACTTCATTCAGCAATGGATTGCGCAACCTAATATTTCTTTTGCACTTAAAGTAGATGGTTTATCAATAGCCATGTTGTTATTGACTACCGTTCTTACAGCAGTGATTATCCTTTCTTCATTAGGTTCTAAATTTGAAAATGCGAAAGCTTTTTATGCATTAGTTTTGTTCATGGCCTTTGCAATGGTCGGAACGTTTTTAGCTAGTGATGGATTGTTGTATTATGTATTTTGGGAATTGGCACTTGTTCCGATTTACTTTATAGCTTTATTATGGGGTAATGGCGATTCAGAGTCTCGCAAAAGGGCAGTGGTTAAATTCTTTATTTACACCCTTGCAGGTTCTTTATTTATGTTGGTTGCTTTTGTGTACATGTACCAAAAAGCAGGAAGTTTACTTTTAGAAGATTTGTATCAGTTGAATTTGTCAGCCGACGAGCAGTTTTGGATTTTCCTTGCTTTCTTTTTGGCTTATGCAATCAAAATTCCTTTGATTCCTTTTCATACTTGGCAGGCTGCTGTTTACCAAAAAGCGCCAACCGTTGGAACCATGTTACTTTCGGGTATCATGTTAAAAATGGGTTTATACAGTGTTATCCGTTGGCAATTGCCTCTTACGGCTTTAGCTGCTAAAGAGTATATGTTTGTTTTTATCGGTCTTGGTATTGCCGGTGTTATTTACGGATCAATAGTAGCACTTAGACAAAGAGATTTGAAGAAATTATTAGCTTATTCTTCGTTGGCACACGTAGGTTTAATTGCAGCTGGAACGTATACATTAACATTAGATGGATTGCGTGGTGCAGTTTTGCAAATGATCGCTCACGGATTTGTTGTTGTAGGATTGTTTTATGCAGCTGAAGTTTTGTTCCGAAGATATGAAACTAGATTAATCTCAGAAATGGGTGGTGTGCGAACTCAAGCTCCTAAGTTTAGTTCATTGTTTTTAATATTGGTTTTGGCCTCTGTAGCATTACCAACCACCTTTAACTTTATTGGAGAGTTTACGGTTCTTTACAGTTTATACGGAATCAATGTTTGGTTCGCAATATTAGGTGGAACAACTATTATTTTGGGAGCATACTACATGTTGAAAATGTATCAACATGTGATGTTGGGGGAAACCAATTCTAAAGTTTTCGCTGATGTTACTTTATCTGAAGCATTCACTTTTAGTATCATTATTGGAGTGTTGTTCTTTTTCGGAATGTATCCTAAACCAATAACTGACTTGATTACACCAAGTCTTGAAGAAATTTTAACACAAATCAACCGAATTAACTAAGTCAAATAAGAAATGAATACATTAATAGCTATAATAGGATTAGGTGTTTTATGCCTTTTATTTGAAATATTTAATTTACGCAAAGCGATTGTTCCATTTACGATTATTGGTCTTTTGGGCGTGCTTGGTTTGACAATTTCTGAAATGAATACACCTGCTAGTTTCTACAATAATATGATTGTTGTAAGTAAATTTTCAGGAGCATTTTCATCATTGTTTATTGTTTTGACAATTTTCTTGGTTGCTTTGGGTCATAATTTTTATGAACATAAGCAGTCTAAAATTTCTGATTTTATTGCCATCAAAATATTTTTGTTAGCTGGCGCAGTTGCTATGGTTTCCTTTGGAAATTTAGCCATGTTCTTCTTAGGAATCGAAGTATTATCTATTGCACTTTACATCTTAGCTGCAAGTGATCGTTTGAGTTTAAAAAGTAACGAAGCAGGGATGAAATATTTCTTGATGGGTTCATTTGCTTCAGGTATTATACTGTTCGGTATTTGTTTAATTTATGGAGCTATGGGTAGTTTTGATGTTACTGAAATTAGTGAACTATCTCAATCTGCTGAATTGCCTATTTGGTTCCCTATCGGAATTGTTTTGCTTACTATTGGTATGTTATTTAAAGTTGCTGCTGTACCGTTCCATTTTTGGGCTCCAGATGTTTACGAGGGTTCTCCTGCACTAACTACTGCTTTGATGAGTACTTTGGCTAAGGTGGTAGCGATTGCTACTTTGTTCAAGTTACTTTCGGTAATGAATGCAGATGTTTCTGAATCCTTCCAGTTGGTTGTTGTGATTATATCGATGGCATCGATGACAGTTGGAAATATTATGGCATTGCGTCAAGTTAATGTAAAGCGAATGTTGGCTTTTTCAGGTATTTCACACGCGGGCTTTATGTTGATGACTTTGTTAAGCCTATCTACTGCTGCAGGTAGTTTATTGTATTATACTTCTGCCTACGCACTTGCTGGAATTGCAGCTTTTAGTGTGGTGTTGTACGTATGTAAAAATAGAGATAATGAAGATATTGTTAACTTTCACGGTTTAGGAAAAACAAATCCTTTATTGGCTGTGATATTGACTGCTGCATTACTTTCTATGGCTGGTATTCCAATTTTCGCAGGTTTCTTTGCTAAGTTGGTTTTGTTCAGTGATACCATAAAAGCTGGATATCTTGCCCTAGTTATTGTTGCTGTGATCAATTCAATTATCAGTGTTGGTTATTATTTCAAACTTATACTAGCCATGTTCACTAAAGATGCGAATGAGACTAGAACTGGAACTCCGGTTATAATTTATGCTGTGGCTGTTCTTGCAATAGTACTAAATATCGCCTTAGGTTTGTTTCCTTCAGTAGTGTTAGACCTTATTTCTTAAAAGAAATAATATTTTCAATTATACCAAACCATCAAAAATAATTTTGGTGGTTTTTTTATGTTTTAAAATTAGCGTTATACTCTTAATTAAAGCATAATGACTGTCGTGTTTTGTATTTAGTTTGTACATTTGTATATACAAACAATAATTTTTTAAATTGTAGAACAGATGCAAAATACTTTAAAAATTCAAATATGGTCGGATATTATGTGTCCGTTTTGTTATATCGGAAAGAGAAGGCTAGAGGCCGCACTTGAACAGTTCCAATACAAAGATTCAGTGGAGATTGAATGGAAGAGTTTTCAGTTAGATGCTAATTTCGTTGCCTCCACCGATGATAACTTGGTTGATCATTTAGCTGAAAAATATCGAAAAGATACCGATTGGGCAAAGGAAATGTTGGCCAACATGACTCAAAATGCAGCTAATTCAGGATTGGATTTTCATTTTGAAAAGGCAATTATGGCCAATTCGTTGAAGGCGCATCAATTGTTGCATTTAGCTAAAAAGTATAAGCTAGGTGATCCTTTAAAAGAATTGCTGTTAAAAGCCTATTTAACGGATGGCAAGGATGTAAACGACAATAATACGCTATTGGATTTAGGGCTTATGGTAGGGCTTCCTTCTGTTGAAATTGAAGAGGTGCTTTCATCAGATAAATATGTTGCCGAAGTTCGTTCTGACATAGCTGAGGCTAATGCAATTGGTGTACAAGGTGTTCCTTTTTTTGTACTCGACAATAAATACGCTGTATCTGGAGCACAACATGTTGAGACTTTTGTTAAGACTTTAGATAAAGTTTGGGACGAAGGTGATTTTGTAATAAAACCGCAATTACTTAATGATTCTTCCGGAGATAGCTGTGGCATTGAAGGCTGTTAATAAGTATAAAAAAAGGCTGCAATTTTATAAGTGCAGCCTTTTCGCTTTTTTATAGTTCTTCAATTTTATTCGTATTTTGTCTAAATGCGATACTGTCGTTTTTATGTCCAAATTATATTTGCTTAATTGTAGTTCCTCAATTAAATATTTTTAATTAGGTATTGAGTAGGGGCAATCTCCCTAGTAAATAGTTTTGTTTGCTTTAGCTTCGCCTTGAATTGGAACAATCAGACTACGTCTTAGTTTTAATTACAACTTGATTTTGCGCGAAATGGATGATATTGATTGAATTTATTTAGTTTTAATTATTTAAATTTATATTTTAAAGAGCAAATTAGTCTTGATTTAGTTTCACAATAGCTAATTTCGATCGTGGCTTCCTTTTTAACTGTTTTCAATAAATTACCAATAAGGCTTTTTACTAAGTTCGTATATGATTGTCTTGTGGTAGGCGACCTTGAATTGCCTTTTGAAAATCCGAGGAATGTTGCTTGCATTTGTTGTGAAAGTAGGTTTAACATTTCTAGTTATTGCAACAGTTCAATTAAAGTCCGCACAGGAAACTTCTCGTTTCAATTTCACAAACAATTTACTTCGGTACTGCAATAGTGACACAATTGACTTTTTTTAAAATATATTTCGGGATTAAATCTATATTTTACTACTATTTAAACCCCATATTTTACTGCTTATCCACACATTTTGTCTGTTCGTCGAAAGATTTTTTATTTTTATTTTCATTTTAATTAAATTTATTGAAAGATGTTGTTGGGGTTATTTTTTTGTTCAAAATAGACACCTTAATTTCTGATTAAAAGGTTTTACCATGGGATAAACGCCTTACAATCAATGTTAGGGTCCGAAACTGTAAATTCAATAGTGTTTCTAAATGGTGACCAAAATCATTTTATTCACGAAAAGTGTTGATGTACAAGTGTTTTGTTTTATATATTACTGTTATCAAGAAAAAATTCTGTTTGATTTTAAGATTTTTTTTGTAAACTTTGTTACCAAAATAAAAATTTTATTTTTTTATTTTTTAGCAAAACCATTAAGAGGTTTTTAACGTATATTTATGTTAAAATGTTCGAATTAAGACGTAGTGGTTAATAGATTGTTTTTTGTTTGTTAATCATCAAGGTTTACTTATCATTTAAGAAAATACACAAAGTGTCCCTTATCAATAAAATATCTGTAATATGAATATAAATTACTCTCAAGATTTTAAAGTTTTAAGCTTTAATAATTTAAAACCAGTAAAAATTAAGTTTATTGATAAGATATTTGTCTTAATTTTTCTTCTATTCTATAGTTTCGGGATATCGCAAAATTTCGAAAATGTCGCTGTCTCAAGTATATCATCTGGTGCTGGCACCGATAATGCTTTGTTTGTAGCAACTTCTCCAACTATTCCTACACTTGCTTTTGTTAGAGCTCAGAGAATCGCAGGGCCTCAGGTGGGGACTTTCTCAATAAGTGCGGACAATATTAGATACACTCATGGGACGGGAGGAATCGGAATACCAAATAACAAATCAAGAATTCGTTTTACATTTTTAACTGCAGATGGTGTTACACCGATTCCTGTTAACGATTTTAGATTTGTTATTAATGATATAGATGGTCCCAATAATGAAGCTTTAGCTACAGATTGTGGGGCTTCAGTTAGGTTTACGGCTACAGCCAATCCTACAAGGTTATTGATTAACAATACACCACCTGATCTAAATGCAACTGGTACTGCCACTGAAGGTGGAGGTCCGGAGAGCAGAGTAATGTATGAATTTAATGATGTGTCAAGTATTGAATTTGATAATTATGCAAATAATACCTTTTTTAAGGACTTTGATATGAATCAAAATGATTTTCCTATCACTAATCCCTTATATTCAGTCTGTTTACAAGACACGGACGGTGATGGTAAAACCGACGATGTTGATTTAGATGATGATAACGATGGGATATTAGATTCTGTTGAATCTGGGGGTAATAATCCAAACGGAGATCAAGATGGTGATGGTTTGCCAAACTATTTAGACACAACAAATAATAGCGGACAAAGCGCAACATATATTGCAAGAGCTGATGGTTCAACCACCAACTATACCGATGCTGATAGTGACGGTGTTCCAGATGTATATGAAGCAAGTTCTGATTCTGATTCTGTGCCTAATCATTTAGATTTAGACTCTGATAATGATGGCTGCTCAGATTCTAATGAATATTACAATAACAATACATCTGCGGCAACTGGTCAGCAATTTGGTCAAACTGGAGGAGCAATAGCCCCAACAAATGCAAATGGAACTGTAATTGCAGCTTCTTACACTGGAACGTATACCAATGCAATAACTGTTGGTAATGTAATAACAACTCAGCCCTCTAATCAGTTGACTTTTAATAATGGCAATGCTGTTTTTTCAGTAACTGTAGGGTCTTCAGGCACGATACAATACCAATGGCAACTAAGTACTAATGGCGGCTCATCATGGTCTAATATTACAAACGGAGGAATATATTCAGGAGCAACGACTGCTAGTTTAAATTTAACAGGTGTAACTTTAACGCAGAATGGCTATGACTATAGAGTAATCATAACAAATAGCAATTACGCATGTGGACCTTTTCCTTCAGCTCCTGCAGATTTGGTTGTATATGATTCTTCCTCTCAAAGAGCTTGTAATTCAACTGCAATTACAGCTCCAAGCTTAAATTTTCAAAATCCTGTTTTTGTGTCGGGGACTAACAATGGTATCCCAAATGTGGGAGATGTATATCGTTTTCCAGCCGTTACAGCGGGAGTAGACGCCTTAGTTACTATATCTTCGATTAATGGTACGGGGGGGCTGCCAACAATTGCGGATCTAGATAAACCTGCTGTGACAGAAGGGTCAGATGGTTTTGATAATGCATTTCAGCCTTCGATTTTAACAAATGGATCTAATCCTGCGAGTATTACTTTTGTGTTTAATTTTGTTACAGCGGGTGGAACTTTTGCAAATCCGGTACGATTAAATTATTACGCATCTGCATTAGATGTTGATGGAGATAGTGGTACCTTAAGAGAGTATGTAGAAATGAATTTGCCAGATGCAAGATTTAATTCTAATCCTACTAATTTAACATTTGCAACTACCGCTACTAGTTTTAGGGGAACTGCGACTACCTCTGCAGTACAAGGTGGTACTGGTGTAGGTCCAGGATATGCATACACAACTTATTTTGAGAATCGTTCATCCATGGTTATTACTATTGGTGCAGTGGGTGGAACTGATGTAGAAAGACTCAATTCGATATATTTTCAAGATATAACTTTAACAGGTAGGGAAGGCACTGTTTTAACCTCACCATTATTATGTGGTAATGTTTCTGTCCAAGGAGGAGGAAATATCGTAGGGTCCACCGTAACCTTAAGTGGGCCAAGTAGCCAAACTACAACAACAGATTCAAATGGAAATTATTCATTTTCAATTCTTGTAAACAGTTTAGGAAATTACACAGTTACTCAAACAAATTTGGCTGGGTTTTCTAATTTTTCAGATGTAGAGGGAGCAAATGATAGTGTTATCAATAATAATGTTTTCGGTTTTCAATCTATTACAGGTAGAAATTTTGTTGATGCTTCAGCAAACGTAAGCATAGCCAAAACAGTAAACAATCCTACACCAAATGTGGGAAGCAGTGTGACCTTTACTTTAACAGCAAATAATGCAGGACCAAGTACAGCTGAAGGTGTTTCTGTTTCAGATGTTTTACCAGCGGGTTATACCTTTGTAAGTAACACAGCACCAACTGTTGGAACTTTTAATAGCGCCACGGGATTGTGGACAATTGGATCTTTAAACAACGGTTCGAGTGCAATATTAACAATTACTGCGACAGTAAATGCATCAGGTAGTTATGCCAATACAGCAACGATTTCTAGCACTACCGCAGATCCAACACCAGGTAATAATTCATCAACAGTTACTCCCAATATACGCCCAATAGCCAATGATGTAACTAACGCAAGTATTCCATCTACCGCAGGCGCTACAACAATCAGCGCATTATCTGCAACAGATACCGATGGCACCATTGCGAGTTATACCGTTTCTACTTTACCAGCCAATGGAACATTAGCCTTAGGCGGAGTAGCTGTAACAGCAGGACAAGTGATCACACCAGCGCAAGCGGCTACATTGACTTTTGATCCAAACGGAATTTTTACAGGAACAACGACTTTTACTTTTACTGCTACGGATAACAATGGAGCAGTAGATGCTACACCAGCAACATTCACCATTCCAATTGGTAACAACCCACCAACAGCAAATAATGTAACTAACGCAAGTATTCCATCAACAGCAGGTGCTACAACAATCAGCGCATTATCTGCAACAGATACCGATGGTACAATTGCTTCATATACCGTTTCTACTTTACCAGCCAATGGAACATTAGCCTTGGGCGGAGTTGCTGTAACCGCAGGACAAGTGATCACACCAGCGCAAGCGGCTACATTGACTTTTGATCCAAACGGAACTTTTACAGGAACAACGACTTTTACTTTTACTGCTACGGATAACAATGGAGCAGTAGATGCTACACCAGCAACATTCACGATTCCAATTGGTAACAACCCACCAACAGCCAATGATGTAACTAACGCAAGTATTCCATCAACAGCAGGCGCTACAACAATCAGCGCATTATCTGCAACAGATACCGATGGTACCATTGCTAGTTATACCGTTTCTACTTTACCAGCCAATGGAACATTAGCCTTGGGCGGAGTTGCTGTAACCGCAGGACAAGTGATTACACCAGCGCAAGCGGCTACATTGACTTTTGATCCAAACGGAACTTTTACAGGAACAACGACTTTTACTTTTACTGCTACGGATAACAATGGAGCAGTAGATGCTACACCAGCAACATTCACCATTCCAATTGGTAACAACCCACCAACAGCCAATGATGTAACTAACGCAAGTATTTCATCTACCGCAGGCGCTACAACAATCAGCGCATTATCTGCAACAGATACCGATGGT
>NZ_JAGPXB010000011.1 GCF_018069925.1 Flavobacterium erciyesense
CAGCGAATAGCCCGACGCCTTTCTTGATCTTGCCCTAACAAAAGGCAAGAGCAAGTAAGGCGGAACGCACGAAAAAAAATTAATCGTAACGAATGGCTTTGACCGGTGAAATTTTTGTAATGATGTACGAGGGAATTACTAAAACAAGTAAACACACCACTACGGTTAAAACATTTATTAATAAAATAGCAGGAATACTTATTGATACCGGCGCCTGATTGACATAGTAATTTTCTGGATTTAGCTTTATAATTCCGAATTGATCTTGCAGCAACAACAACGAAATAGCTATTCCGTTGCCCCAAAGAAGACCTCGACCGATAAGATGACCTGCATTATAAAGAAATATTTTACGCACTGACCAATTATTTGCGCCTAATGCTTTGAGAATACCAATCATTTGTGTTCGCTCGAGAATAAGTACCAACAATGCTACGACCATGTTGATGGTTGCAACCAGAATCATCACTACTAAAATAACAATGATGTTGATATCAAATAATTGAAGCCATTCAAAGATATAACTGTATTTTTCGATTATCGTTTTGCTATCTAATGTCGATGCGGTTTCGGCGTACACCTGCTCGCCTACTGCTTGAATGGCCGTGAAGTCCCGAACAAAAATTTCGAAAGCACCTACTTGGTCAGGGCTCCACTTGTTCATTCGCTGCACGTGACGGATATCACCTAAAATATAAGACGCATCAAATTCTTGAAAACCGGAATTAAAAATACCTACAATTTTAAAATTTCTTAAGTTATATCCCTGCTCCTTCATGAAAAAGGTATTGAAGCTATCTCCCAATTTTAAACTGAGACGATTTGCAATGAACTGCGAAATCACCACCTCTTCATTTAGATTATTTGCAGTATTTGGAATTCGACCTTCTACTAAGTATTCTTGAATATTATTCCACTTGTAGTCGTTACCTACTCCTTTAAAGACGATTCCTTCAAAAGCCGTTGGCGTTCTAATAATTCCCGCTTTACTAGCCACAGCTTGAATGTGATCAACACCTTGAACAGACGAAAACTTTGGGTAAAAGGTTTGTTTTTTAGAAATAGGAACCAAGGTTACATCAGACTGATTGCTATCATAATTTGTAATTTCAATATGACCATTGAAAGCAGCTACTTTTTCTCGGATTTTTTGTTGCAACCCAACACCTGTTGCCACAGAGACAATCATCATAATTATACCAATTGCAATGGCAGCCACCGCAATTTTAATAATGGGAGACGAAATAGTGCTTTTATGCTCCTTGGCTTTAATTAGCTTTTTGGCAATAAAATATTCTAAATTCAAAATCTTATTTTTTAATCAATGGTTATTGAATGGATACATTAGCAACTTGATCATCTGACAAAGTTTTACCAAAAGTAACTTACAGAGGCAACTTTTTCTTCATCGCCTCTACAATATTAAATGCTGCGGGACAAATTGCAACGTTACTTAAAGTAAGATCTGTAATTTGCTGAAACTTTTTACGATCAGTATGCGGAAACTCTCTGCATGCTTTTGGTCGTACATCATAAATAAAACAAGCATTGTCATTATCTAAAAAAGTACAAGGAACCGATTGCAGTACATAATCTTGATCTTCATCGATACGCAAATACTGCTGAATGAATTGCTGTGGTTTTTGTCTAAAATGTTTTGAAATCCTTTCAATATCAGCCAAAGTAAACAAAGGCCCTGTTGTTTTACAACAATTAGCACATTGTAAACAATCCGTTTTTTTGAATTCAGCATCATGCAAATCTTGCATTACATAATCGAGATTCTTAGGTGTCTTCTTTTTCAGCTTATCAAAATACTTTTTATTTTCGATATGCTTATCTTTGGCCTCTTTAGGAAGGTTATTTAAAATCTGTTTCAAGTGTCCTTTTTAAAGTTTGAAATACAAAAGTAAACAACTTCTAGAGTAATAACGATTACAACGTACACCAATTTATATGAAAGATCTTTTTGGAAAAGCAATGCTCGATTACCAAACCAACAATTCACCTGAAAATATATTAACCGAAACCACAATATCAGAAGAGGATGAAATGTCGGTAGCTTATTTATTTCGTTCTTTTCAAGAAATGCCATTACTAGAACAAGTTGCTTTACAAATGACAACAGGTAAGGTGTTAGATGTAGGATGTGGAGCAGGAAGTCATAGCTTGTACTTACAAAACGAAAAAAAACTAAATGTTCACGCGATTGACATTTCTGCAAATGCTATTAAAACCTGTTTACTACGTGGTGTACAAAACGCAACGGTTCAAAATATTCTAGACACTAGCTCGGACGGAAATCAATACGATACTATTTTACTACTTATGAATGGTACCGGGATATTTGGAACTTTGGCAGAAACACCTAAATATTTAAAACATGTTAAAACTTTGCTAGCGCCACAAGGCCAAATATTAATTGACTCATCAGATCTAATTTACATGTTCGACAACGATGAAGATGGCGGAAAATGGATTCCTTCTGATGGATATTATGGCGAGCTAAAATTTAGTATAAAGTACAAAAACGAAAAAGAAGAAGATTTTCCTTGGTTATATCTTGATTACAATACACTTCAAAATACAGCACATGATGTAGGTTTGCAATGTGAACTTATCAAAGAGGGAGATCATTATGATTACCTCGCACGATTATCAATGTAAAAGAACAATACGAATGGAAAGTAAAAAAAAACCTCGATCATCATGAATGTCGAGGTTTTGTATTTAAGGAATATTCAAATATTTGTGAGTTTGCAAGGAAACGCGCCATTTGGGATTATTCATGACATAGTCAACTATTAGTGGTGTCATCTCTTCTTTTTTACTCCACTCCGGTTGCAAAAACAAAATAGCATTATCATTAACGAGTTCTGCTTGCTCTTCGGCAAAAATAAAGTCATGTTTATTATGAATAATCACCTTCAACTCATGAGCACTATTGTAAACGGTAGTTGTGGGCAATTTATTTTTTTTTGGAGAAAGACAAATCCAATCCCATTTACCAGACAACGGATAAGCACCCGAGGTCTCAATGTGTACCTTGCGATTTTTACTTTTTAACTTAGCGGTTAAAAGCTCCATATCCCACATTAAAGGTTCACCACCAGTAACCACGACAGTTTCTGAATATTGACTTGCATTATGCACAATGGTATCAACAGCTGTTGGCGGATGCAATTCGGCATTCCAACTCTCTTTCACATCACACCAGTGGCATCCCACATCACAACCACCTATACGGATAAAGTATGCAGCAGTTCCTGTATGATACCCTTCGCCTTGAATGGTATAAAACTCCTCCATCAACGGAAGCATAGCCCCTTTATTAACCTCTAACTGAATTTCTTTTGATAACATTATTGTAAATTAAAGTGCAAAGATACACTTTTTGAAAGTAGATGATTGCATAAACACAAGGAAACACTACAAGCACAACAATGGCAAGAACAAAAGATTAGATATCCTATTATCATGCTACCTGTACCTAATAAAAAAACCGGTAACTAAAAGTCACCGGTCTATTACTTATAAAAGATTTAATTATTTTAAAATCTTAATTGATTCTGCAGCATAATTGTTTGCAGGATCTAATGCTAAGGTTTTATTGAAAAACTCTATTGCTTTTGCTTTGTCAGAATTGGCAAAACTTGCAGCCATATTATTGTAAGCTTCGATAAACTTAGCTTTTACAGCTGGCTTAGCAACTTCCGCTTCACCTAAAGCAGAAATTTTTGAAACATACTCTTGATAGTTTTGCACCATAACGTCGTCTTTTTCTAACAATCTGTTAGCGCGCGCTCTGTAAAGGTAAGCTTCGTTGTAAGTTGGACTTGCAACAAGAATTCTCTCAAAAGCAGCATCAGCTTTAGCCATACCTTCTTTATCTACTTTACCATCTTTTAATTTATTAGCGTTTGCATAGTAGTGAGATAATCCAAAATAAACATTATCATCAAGGTAGCTAGTTGACTCTTTAGTGTTTGCACCAAATTCAAAAATAGCTGCAGCTTCACTGTATAGCTTTTGAGTAAAGAACTTTCTTCCAACCTCACTTAAAGATTGCACGATTAAGGGCTCCATTTCAATCGCCTTTTTAATATCTGCAACTCCAGCTGTAAATGCAGCATTATCAATAGAAGCACCATCAGCAGAAGTTCCCTTTTGTATTCTACTTAAACCTAAGTTCAAATAATCTAAAGTGATTACTTTGTTACCAGGGGTATTGATAAAAGTCTCCAATGATTTAATTGCAACATCAGTATTACCATTTTTGTAGGCAGCATAACCTAAGTAACGGTAAATTCTTGGATTTACTTTATCCAACTCAATCATTTTATTTGCCTCAACCTCTAATGCAGCATAATCTTCGATCAAAATCAAAAAGTCAGCACGACGCATTCTAGACTGAATAGAATAATCTGTAAATGACATGTATTTATCATAATTCTCTAGAGCAATCTTGTAATTTGCAGCAGCGGTTGAAGGTTTGTTACGCGCAATTTTATAATACGTTTCAGCTAGCTCTCTGTAAACAGGACCATAACTTGGATTAATAGCAATTACTTCATTGTACGCTTTTAAAGCTTCGTCATAAGACTTAGCACCTTTCAACAATACTCCTAATTGCATTTTGGCTTTCAATAAAGAACTATCTAATTGAAAAGCATTTCTATATGCAACATACGCCTCGTTTTGTTTACCATCTCCATAATACGCATCACCTAAAGCTAATTGCAATTGAGCATCTTGATTATTCTTGATAGCAGGATTTGTCAAGGTTGCAATGGCTGCTTTATAATCTGGTTTCTCAGCATTCATATACGCTCTTGCAACATAAACAAATTCCTGAACATCCCTTTTCTTCATGTCTTTTAAAGCCAAGGCAAATTTTGCTTGAGCAGCTGCAATATCCATTTTGTCCAAATCCATCTGACCTAAACCGATATTATTTAACCTACCGTCTTCAGATGCCGCAAGACCTTTATCAAAAGTTACCTTAGCTGAATCTTGAATGCTTTGTGTTAGATAGATATTACCTAATGTGAAATAAGCATTACCATTTGACGGCTTCGCTTTTATGATCGATTTTAAAATAGACTTCGCACTTTCGTATTGCTCTGCATCTATAGCTTTTTTGGCTTGCGCTAAATCCTGAGCTTGTGCCGATAAAGCTGTAGCTAAAAAGGCAACGCTGAATGTTGTTAATTTGTTCATTTTAATAGTAGTTAATTTATTTATCATCATTTTGATTATTTGTGATTGTAAACTTTCTAGTAGGAATCCTAATAGGTAACAATCCCGATTTTAATACAATTCGCTGTCCAATATCTCCCCCGACAAATGAAGCAAAGCCCATTCCTAAACCAGAGTATCCCTGACAATTGATTATATACAAATCGCGTGCCAAAGGATATTTCTTTTCGGCTATATCATTTTGCGAAGGCAAATAATAACCATTCCCCTTCAGACCTTTAACACGTAAGGTAATTAAATTATCTGTAAACTGCTTCATAGCAGGTTTAGGCTGCGACAACCAATTAACACCAACAACTCCGATTAAATCATCATTTTCAGAAACATGCTTGATTACTTCGTCATTGGTTTTAAAAGAAAAGATCCCTTTTTGTGGAATATCTTTCAAACCAGCCAACTCTCGCAAATACCGCACAGTACTAGAATTAAGATTATCAAACACCAAACCTTTGATACCACTAACCTCTTGTCCTTTCATAAAAGAAATAACATCTTGTAAGGCAACTAAAGTATCAGTACTGTTTCTATTCACCACAAAAGCAATTGCATCCGTAGCAAAAGGAGTAACCTTAGGATTAATTTTCCTTTGCTTGAAAATTTCTAGTTCATCAACCGTTAAATCTCGAGATAAAATTGCAATACCTCCCTTTGAGTTAACCAAAGAAAATACTGTTTCTGCTTCAGATTGGGATTTTAATTTAATCTTCGCTTGATACTCACTTTCAAAAACAGCAACCTGATCTTCCACAATTGGCGTTATAGTTTCATCAACAAAAACGGTAGCTTGACCTTTTAAAATTGTCTCAGGTGCATCGGAACTCTTGTTTTGATTACAGGAAAATAGCACTAAAAACAACGAAACACAAAGAACAGCGGATAGTTTAACAAAATTTTTCATTTCTTAAGTATTGTTATCATTAATGATTCTGGAGAATCGGAACGAAGCATAAGCGATTAAAATCGCACCAAAAGCCATTCTAGCAGCCGGAGGCATGTCGAGTGGAAAGTTTTTCATAAAAATTATAAAACTACCCAAGACCACATACAGCACCAAAAACAAAATTCCTAAAACAAGAAGAAATCGCTCTCTAAGCGATTTCTTCTTAATATTATTAAGTATGTTATTTAACATTATTCTTGTGCTTGAATCACAATTGGAATAGAATACAGAACACGAACTGGTTTACCATTTTGTATACCAGGAGACCATTTTGGAGATTTTTTCAAAACTCGAATAGCTTCTTTTCCTGTACCATAACCAACATCTCTAACCACTTTAACGTCGGTTAAAGACCCATCTTTTTCAACTACAAAAGTAATATACACTTTACCACTAGGAGCATCTTCAGGAGTTGTGTAGTTGTCTCCCACAAACTTGTAAAACTTATTAATTCCACCAGGGAAATCAGGCTTTACTTCGATACCTGCGGTGTTGTAAATTTGATTATCTGGAGCCTCTTCAACAACTTCCGCTTTACCAGTACCTACCGGCTCAACAGTCAAAACTGCGTCTGGATCTCCTTTGATAGTTTCAGCACCTAACTTTTTATCCTTCAACTCAACCATTTTAGGTGGCTCTTCGGTCACCTCTTCTGCTTTCGCAACAACAGGCTTAACGAATTTCACTTGATCCACTTTTGGTGGAGGTGGTGGAGGTGGTGGAATATTTTTCTTAACTTCTTCTTTTTTAGGAGGCAACTTAATACTAACAATTTTAGTATCTAACGCTGCATCATCTTCAGAAGAATCAGGAAGTAAGCCTAATATTAAAGGCATACTTATTGCAACAGCAAATACAATGGCCCCAAAGATCATAGCCTTCGTTGTTGTCTTATTATTTGACTTTCTAAGCTCGTAAGCGCCATACGCCTTATTTCGACCTTCGAATACAATGTCAAGCCATTGGTTTGTAAATATGTCTAATTTCATCTTTGTTGATTTTTTGGTTATCAATAAGTAATTTGCTTACTTATCTCCTATCAATTTTAATTCCTCTGGTGTAATATCATTTACAATAGCATTTGTTGGAACTCCAACAATAGCCATCTCATCAAGAATATCAACAAGGTTGCGGTAATTGGATTTTTTACCTGGTTTAATAATAACGATCAAACCTTTGTCTTTATTGCCTGTGTATTCAACTACAGATGCTTTTCTTTTTAAAAGTTCGGCACGAATTCCTTCTTTGCCGTAAGCAATTTCTTTTGGACCCGCTATAGGAGTAGCTAATAAGCCCATATAGTAAACCATTTTATCATTATCTCCCAATAAAACAGTTAAAGTACGATTTTCATCAACTTTGATGTCCTTGTTTTTGGTATCATCCTCATCTTTATCTGGCAAACCCAAAGGCATAGATTGAGGTTTAGACAGAGTTGTCGTAAGCATGAAGAATGTAATCAACAAAAACGCTAGATCCACCATTGCAGTTAAATCTACTTTCGAGTTTGATTTTTTACTTCTTACTTTACCACCTTTTTTGCCACCACCGTCGCCGGTATTTAATTCAGCCATTTTAGTGTATTTTTAAAATTATTTAGTAGTTGCTCTAAGACCAGTAACCAAATTGAAATTATTGATTTTTTGCTCTTGTAATATATCCATCACTTTTTTAATAGCTGGATACTCTTCTTTTGAGTCACCTTTTATTGCGACTTGCAATTCCTTGTCATTTACATCAATATTTGCTTGACGTGAAGTGTAAATCCAATCTTTCAATTGATTATCTAAAGAATCTTTAGGCACACCTGGCTGAACGCCTGGTTTGTTTCTGTCAGCTGTCTTCATTGCAATCAATTGTTTTAGGCTAGTAATTGGAACACCAATTCCTTCCATCAAAGCAAAAGTTTCATATTCAGTTTCTGTAAACTGTACACCATACTTTTCACCCATCAATTCAAGCGCTTTTTTTCTAACTTCTCTACCTTTCAAATCATAGAAAACTTTTCCTTTCCCTACTGTAATGGTAGCTAAATTATCTTCTGGCAACTTAGACTGAACTGTCGACGCAGGAGTATCAACTGGCAATGCTTCAGGTATTTTTGCAGTTGCTGTCATTACGAAGAACGACAACAAAAGAAAAGCTACATCACACATTGCAGTCATGTCCGTAGACCCTGCTTTTTTCTTCATTTTTATAGCCATCAATATATATTTTAATTTTTACAAAAAGGCAACCATTACAAGGTTACCTTCCTGCAAAATACATTATTAATTATTTTTGAGCACTTCTGAAGTGTCTGTAAGTATTTACAATTGTATTACCAGCCTCATCAATAGAGTAAGTCAAAGTATCAATTTTAGATGTAAAGAAGTTGTAAGCAATAATCGCTAATGCTGAAGTAGAGATACCTGTTGCAGTGTTGATCAAGGCCTCAGAAATACCATTCGCAAGAGCTGCTTGGTCAGGAGTACCTGCTGCAGATAACGCACTAAATGCTTTAATCATACCTGTTACAGTTCCTAATAATCCTGCAAGAGTTCCTAAAGATACCATTGTAGAAAGTACAGTCATGTGCTTCTCTAACATTGGCATTTCTAATGAAGTAACCTCTTCGATTTCTTTGTGAATAGTTTCAGCAGCAGCTTCACTATCTAAACCTTCTCTTTTTACTTCTTGGTATTTCAACAAAGCAGATTTGATTGGGTTAGCAACAGAACCTTTTTGTTTGTCACAAGCTGCAATAGCACCTTCGATGTTTCCAGATTTGATATCTTTTTGTAAGTTGATCATGAAAGTATCTAAATTTCCTGTTCCAGCTGCTTTTGAAATTACAGCAAAACGCTCAAATGAGAATACAACTACCATTAACAACAATCCTAACAATACTGGTACAATAGGACCTCCTTTGTAAACCATTGCCAACATATTACCTGGTAGTGGGTGACCCGTATTAACTCCACCTTCGAAATTAGCACCATTACCCATTATGAAATTCCAAATCAACCATCCAACAAAAATACATGCTACAATAATGATTCCTGAGATCATTCCTCCTCCGTTTGCCGCTTTTTCTTTTTTAACGTTTGCCATTTTTTTTTTAATTTTAATAGTTTTAAATAAATTATCTTAGTTATATTAAACTTGTAGTTAGGCAAATTTATATTTTTAGTTCAAATAAAAAAACTTTTTTTTATTTAATTGTCATTAAATTTATTTCAAAAACACAATTAATTGATTAACGACCTCATTTTCATCAATATCATTAAGTATAAAGATATTTTAGATATAATAATATCGTTTTTTTATGATTATTTATTGTAATTTATCAATAAGAAAGCAACTAAGAAGAAAACTACAAACTCATCAATTTAGCAACAATTAAGCAGTAACACTGCAGAAAAAGCGACAATTGGTAATATTATAAAAATGCAATACCTTGCAAAAGCATAAAAACAAAGCCTAACTATGAGTACAACATTAGATTTTAAGACACAAATTACATCCGGTTACAGTCATAAAGGCGGAAGCATCACCTTGGGTGGAGGGATTTTGAACGGTGTTCCTGTTCTTGATACCTTTGTCACTATTCCGCTCAAAACAATGAATAGACACGGCCTGATTGCAGGAGCAACGGGAACCGGTAAAACAAAAACAATACAAGTGCTATCAGAGCAACTCTCACAAGCTGGCGTTCCCGTGTTGATGATGGACATAAAAGGAGACTTTAGCGGAATTGCAAAAGAGGGAGAAGTTAAAGACTTTATACAAGAGCGTCACGCCAAAATCAATATTCCATACAGTAATGCAAGTTTTCCTGTTGAACTTTTGACCTTATCGGAGCAAAGCGGTGTTCGTTTACGTGCAACCATTTCAGAGTTTGGACCAGTGCTATTCTCTCGTATTTTAAATTTAAATGATACGCAAGCTGGCGTAGTTGCAGTTATATTTAAGTATTGCGACGATAATGCAATGCCACTACTTGATCTAAAAGATATTAAAAAAGTAATCAACTATATTACTGAGGAAGGAAAAGAAGAAATTGAAGAATTATACGGAAAAATTTCTACTTCGACTACCGGAACTATTTTGAGAAAAATAATTGAACTCGAACAACAAGGCGCTGATTTGTTCTTTGGCGAATTATCATTTGACGTCAACGACTTGTTGCGCATCAACGAGGAAGGAAAAGGCTATGTCAATATCCTGCGATTAACAGACATTCAGGATAAACCAAAGCTGTTTTCGACCTTCATGCTAAGTATGCTTGCTGAAATTTACCAGCAAATGCCTGAAAAAGGTGATGCTGAACAACCGGAATTGGTCATTTTTATTGATGAAGCCCACTTAATATTTAGCGAAGCTAGTAAAGTTTTGCTTGAACAAATCGAAACTATTGTCAAATTAATTCGTTCGAAGGGCATTGGTATTTATTTCATTACGCAAAACCCGATGGATATTCCTAGTGGAGTGCTTGCCCAGCTAGGTTTAAAAATTCAGCATGCTTTGAGAGCCTTTACAGCAAATGACAGAAAAGCTATCAAACAAACCGCAGACAACTACCCAACATCAGAATTTTATCAAACAGACGAAATTTTGACCAGTTTAGGAATTGGAGAGGCGCTTGTAACCGCATTGAATGAAAAAGGAATCCCTACTCCACTAGTGGCTACTATGATGCGGGCTCCAATGAGCAGAATGGATATTTTAACCGAAACGGAAATTCAGGAGATTAATCAAAAATCAAAGCTAGTTAAAAAATACAGTGAATTAATTGATCGCGAAAGCGCTTACGAAATTCTGAATCAAAAAATTGAGGCCGCAACTAAGGAAGCTTCTGAAAACACAACTTCTGAAACCGAAGAAACCGTTAAAACAGAAAAACAAGGACCAAGCACCGCCGAAGTTGTTGGTAAATCAGTACTCAAAGTAATTACTAGTGCCACCTTCATTCGAGGTGTATTTGGAGTTTTAAGTAAAGTTTTCAAAAAATAACAATCGACCATAATCAAAAATGAAAAAATATTTTATTCAAACTGCCCCTTTTATTGTTCCAACTACTGACGGAAAACTAATTGAAGAGCATCATGGTTTAGCAACCACACAAAACAAAGATATATCAATAGCGCACATGGTAGCACCGCCCGGGTGGAGCGAACCTTTTCAAACTCCTGAATTTGATGAGTACACCTATATTATTAGTGGTAAAAAACAATTTATTATTGATGATGAAACCATTGTTTTAGAAGCAGGACAATCCATAAAAATTGAGCGCAATACGCGCGTGCAGTATTCAAATCCTTTTGATGCTCCATGCGAGTACATAGCCATTTGTACACCTGCCTTCTCTATAGAAAATGTTAATAGAGAAGAGTAACACTTTTTAAATTCGTAACTTGGGGTCTACAAGAACAACAACTATGACTACTAAAAAAAGAATCATCATTATAGGTGCCGGATTTGCGGGTTTACGTTTGGCACAGGATTTAGAAAACACGGATTATGATGTTCTACTCATTGATAGGAATAATTACCATCAATTTCAGCCATTGATGTACCAAGTGGCAACGGCAAGATTAGAGCCTGCCAGTATTTCTTTTCCGTTAAGAAAAGTTTTTCAACACTCTAAAAATGTAAGAATACGGATTGCAGAGGTTCAAAAAGTTGAAACGGAGCAACAAATTGTACAAACTAGTATTGGCGCATTTGAGTACGATCATTTAGTGATCGCTTTTGGATGTACTACCAACTATTTTGGCAACCCATCAATAGAGAAATTTGCTTTTCCGATGAAATCGGTGCCTGAGGCAATTCAGCTTCGCAATCAAATTTTGCAGACTTTTGAAGATACCTTAATTGCCTCTGCTGATGACTTGCCTGCTTTACTCAATTTTGTTGTGGTGGGCGGTGGACCAACGGGAGTGGAACTTGCAGGCGCTTTGGCGGAAATGAAAAAAAATATTTTGCCGAAGGATTATCCAGATAAGGACTTCTCTAAACTGACCATCTATTTACTCGAAGGATCGCCAGCCATTTTAGGTCCAATGAGTCCCGACTCGCAAAAGATGTCACGCATATACTTAGAGCAATTAGGTGTAATTGTAAAAACCGATACTATTGTGAGCCAATACGACGGCACCAATGTTCAGTTACAAAGTGGCGCCATTATCCCGTCAAAAAATGTGATTTGGGCAGCAGGAATTATAGGGAACACTTTGAATGGACTACCTGAAAGTACGATAACGCGAGGAAACCGATATGTGGTGAACCGAAAAAGTAATATTATCGGTCTAAACAATATTTATGCATTGGGAGATGTTGCGTACATGGAAACTCCAAAATATCCAAAAGGCCATCCTCAAGTAGCTAGTGTTGCAATTGAACAAGCTAAAATACTGGCAAATAATTTTAAAAGTTTATTAAAAGGACGTACTTTGATCGATTACGAATATCATGACAAAGGAAGCATGGCCACAATTGGTAAACGAAAAGCAGTTGTTGACTTGCCAAAATTTAGTTTTCAAGGCCGATTGGCATGGTTAACTTGGATGTTTATTCACTTAATGCTTATTTTGAGCGTAAAAAACAAGCTTTCTATCTTTGTCAATTGGATGTTTAGCTATTTCAACAACGACAGTACTTTACGAGTTTTACTAAAACCAGCGGTAAAGAAATAAAAACGGACTCCTAATTGGAGTCCGTTTTTGTTATTGGAGTAAAGCTATAATTTTCTGTTCGACAACATCTGAGTTCCAAATTTCTTGGATATTATCCATTTTTAAAACTTCTTGCATAATTTCATTTTGGTAATCTCCCACTGCCAAGGCTTCGGCATACGGTTGCAAACTAAAGGTAACTCTACTGTACAAAGGCATCCATTTATCAGGATGTTTATCCGAGAACCATTTTTCTATTTTCTTTTGAAGTAGAAAGTTTTCATCAGCTGTCTTGGCACTCATTTCTAAAAAATTGCGCTCGGCTAGTTCGGCAATTGCATCGGCATTAGGCTTTCTTGATTTCTGGTATTCCGAAAAAATGCGGCTCCAATCATCACCATGCTCCTGCATTAATTCACTTAAAACCGTGATGTCTTCAAAACCAGCATTCATACCTTGACCATAAAACGGAACTATAGCGTGAGCTGCATCACCAATAAGAGCTAACTTGTCTTCAAATGTCCAGGGATAGCACTTCATTTTCACCAAATAGCTAGTTGGGTTTTTGAAAAAATCAACCACTAAATCTGGAATCACTTCTTTGGTATCAGGAAAATACTTCGCAAAAAAAGCTACCAAATGCGCCTCATCTTTGAGTTGTTCAAATGAATTTTCGCCCTCAAAAGGCATAAATAAGGTACAAGTAAAACTTCCGTCAAGATTTGATAAGCCCATCAACATAAAATTGCCTCTAGGCCAAATGTGCAGCGAATTTTTATCTATTTTATGTGAACCATCTGCATTGGCAGGGATATGCAATTCTTTATAGCCAATTTTCATGAACTCTTGCGAGTAATCAAACATGGACTGTCGTTGCATGCGATGACGAATTCTTGAAAATGCACCATCAGCGCCAAAAACTTTATCAAATTTTATTTCAGTCCACTCGCCACGCTCGGTTTCACCAACATGAAGTGTTGCATCGGTTAGTGTTACATCCCAAATTTTTTGATTGAAAAAGAATTCTACACCTTCCTTTTCAGCTAAATCAATCATTTTACGATTAAGAATTCCCCTTGAAAGTGAAAAAATAGCTTCACCTTCTTTGCCGTAATTTTGTGTAATGTAGCTGCCATCCTGCATGTGAATTCCACGTTTATCAACTGGAATACCAATAGCTCTAATTTCGTCATCGAGACCAATATCACTCAATGTTTTCCATCCTCGATCAGACATTACCAAATTAATGGAGCGTCCCGAAAACTGAATATTACGAATATCAGGACTTCTATCGTACACGTGCACCGTATGACCGGCTTTCTTTAAGTATATCGCCAAGAGCGTTCCTACGAGACCTGAACCTACTACCGCAATTTTTTGAGGAGTTTGCATTGTATTTTTAAATCAAAAGTTAAGCAAAATTACTGATTAAAAACGTCAGCCTTTCTAAAAAAGCAATTATTTACTGACTTTAAACACTAATTTTGAAGAAGTACGAACAATTTCCTCTTTGTTAAGGATCATTCTTCTGAATTTGCCGGTGTTGTACAATTCGGCTTGATCGCTGTAATGACTACTCAGCACATTTCCTGATTGTCCGGTTGGTAATACGCTCCAACTATTTTCGATATCCGAAAAATCAATAATCCTGCGTGTAGAAGGACCTCCTTTTACGAGATAGTTTCCATCGGCAGTGTAATCAAAAAACAAGTTGTTGATTACTTCATTAGAACCCGAAACTTCATATGGACCTACGTTGAAAATATTGCGTAAAGCAGCGACCTTCCCTAGCGGATGTTGATGCTCAACCGTATGCACTTTGTTCCAAGTCCAAGTCTTTACATCAGTACCATACTGTAATTCTAAAGCAGCTATCGCTTGCGCAAAAGATAAGTTCAAAATATCCTTTCGAGATTCTTTTTTATTTTTTGTAGCGCTATTGTCCCACCAAATGGAATTTTCGGTTGCCAATTGTCTAGCCACGACTTGTTTCATTATGTGTGTTCCTAGAAAAGACTTGAATCGATCAGTACCTAATTCATCCTCGAAGGTGTTTTTTAAATAGCAAAACAAAAACTTGTTATAAATGGTAGGCGCCACATCGTTCAGGTTGTGCGATCCTTTCCAAGTTTTCAAAATTGAAAGCGCTTCTTTTTGAATAGTTGTTGCTTTTTCATTTCCTAAAATCAATAGTAAATTTTTAACCAAGCTTGGGGCAGTAGCTGATGTATTGTCAAAAATCATGCTTCCTACACTTGCCTTGTCCCAATCAGATTTTGGATCTAGTAATTGAGTGATACGCTTGGCTCTATCTTCGGGCAAATAATAGCCTGGATAGTTAAAACCATCTACTGCCTCCGGCTGATTATTGGCAGAATAAACGTAGTTCCATCTTGGATTTACAGCAGACGGATTCTTAGAAAAATCAAGATAGGTAGCAATATCATTTTTACCACTTGCTCCATCTAAAATAAAATTAGGATTCACTCCGGCTTGGTGCTTGTACAATTTTCCGGTAGCCCACCACGCCACATTACCTTTGGCATCGCCATACATGACATTCAAGCCTGGTGCCGCAATTAAGGAAACTCCTTTTTGAAATTCGGCTTTATTTTTTGCATGCGACAAAATATAAACCGCATCTAAAATTTGAATGGGTTGTTGCGTATAAATCCACGACATTGCGATAGGATTTTTTGACGGAAGACCTTCAATTAGGTCATTTATCACTGGGCCGTGTCTTGAAATTTTCACATTTAAACTAACGGATGTAGAATCTTTTACTTGAATCGTCTTCTTTCTAACATCATATTTGCGGTAGCCTGCTGGTGTTACATAAGAATTAGCATCAGTGGGATGATTTTTTTCTTCATACAAATCCACATCATCATTTTCAAACATGGTTAAACCGTAAGCGTACTCTCTGTTATGACCCAGCAAAGGATAAGGAGTTCCGGCTAAATACGAACCATAAAGCTCAAATTCAGGCGTTACCAAATGGGCTTCGTACCACGTTCCTGGTTGCGAAAATCCAATATGCGGATCATTTGCAAAAATAACTTTCCCATTTTTCGTTTTTTTGGGACCAATAACCCAACTATTACTTCCGATAAAAGGAGCAACAGGAGAGCGCTCTAACAGTTGCGCAACCGCTTTAGAAATAGCGGCATATTCTTGTGGTCTGTCTTTTGCATTGCGAATTTTGGTAGTATTAAAAGCACCGTCTAAACCGAAATCTTTCAAATAAACAGCACCTAAATTATCACGAATATCAGTCATTAAAGGATCTGATTTTTGCGCCATTGCAAAACTAAAAGACATGTACCCAAATATATTGTACACATCCTTCATGCTAAATTTTTGTTTTTTGATCCCCAACAAACTAAACTCAACTGGCGTAACACCTTCGTCAAGATATTGATTAACGCCATCAAGATAGGCTTGTGCAAGCTGGTAACTGGCGCTATTTGTATCTAAATCAGCTATCGCTTTTGCGGAAGCTTCTTCGATGCCCAAACCTGCAAAAAACAGATCGCTCTTGAGTGCCACTGAACCAAAAATCTCAGATAAACGGCCGGGTGCAATGCGTCGCATTAATTCCATTTGCCAAAGACGGTCTTGCGCATGCACGTAACCCAAAGCAGTCATAGCATCTTTTGAATTATTGGAATAAATATGAGGAACCCCAAACTCATCAAAATAAACGGTAGTCTCATTTTGAATATTTTTCAAAGCCACTTCGCCCTCGTAATTGGGTTTCAGATAAAAACCATAAAGCAACACAGAGCAAACCAGAATAAGGACAACGCCTAATAAAACAATAGATAATTTACGGAGTTTAGTCATTTTTAATAAAAATTGGAAAACAAATATATAGGTTTTGAAAGGATATTAAAACAGAATTACCTTCTCACCTACTCAATAAAACGACAAAGCTAGTACTATTTTATTTTTGTTTAATATTTTTTATTTTTTATTAAACAAAAAAGTATCTTTGTTTTAAAAACAAGACAATATGAAGCACGTTACCAAAGATACCATCTCACAAATGGAAAAAGTAGCCCGATTGAATTTAATCAATTCATGTACGGGATATAAGTCAGCTAACTTAATAGCTACCAAATCAGCAGATGGAATTTCGAATGTGGCTATTTTTAGCAGCGTTACCCATTTAGGAAGTCATCCGGCGATGATTGGTTTTATTATGCGACCGACAACAGTTCCGCGAGATACCTATAAAAATATTAAAGAGACGGGCTATTTCACAATAAACCATATCACTGAATCAATGATTGCTGACGCACACCACACCTCAGCAAACTATGAATATGGTATTTCTGAATTTGAAAAAACCAATTTAACTGAAGAGTATAAAGACGATTTAGAAATTCCTTTTGTACAAGGAAGCCCAGTGCAATTGTACTGCAAATACCTGAATGAATATTTTATTGCCGAAAATGATACCATTCACATTATAGCTTCGATTGAACATTTGTTTTATAACGACGAATTAGAGCATCCTGCCAATTGGTTGCAACTCGATAAAGCTGGTGTTGTGGCCATCAATGGTTTAGATGGGTATTGTTTACCCACTTTACTTGACCGTTACCAATATGCTCGTAAGGAACAACCAACAACCTCTTTTTTCAAAAAATAATAGATGAAAAAATTACGGTTACTATTGGGCGATCAGCTAAATGAAGCACATTCTTGGTTCGAGGAAGTAAATGATGATACGTTTTATCTTTTGGCTGAAATGAGGCAAGAAACCGACTATGTCAAACACCACATCCAAAAAGTTGTGGCGTTTTTTATGTCGATGCGTAATTTTTCTACAACATTACAAGCCAAAGGGCATCGTGTATTGTACTTTGAAATCGACGCCCAAAACAATCCTCAAAATTTAGAACAATTAATAAAAAATTGTGTTCAGGAAAACGGAATTGAAAAATTCGAATACCAACTTCCTGACGAATACCGCTTGGATCAGCTATTGCAAAATATTTGTAGTAACTTACAAATAGCAACTGAAGTTTTTGATACGGAACATTTTTACACGAGCAGAACTGAACTTAGTACTTTTTTTGAAGGTAAAAAGTTGTTGCTGATGGAAAATTTTTACCGCAACATGCGTAAAAAACATCATGTACTCATGCAAGGCGCAACGCCTGTGGGAAATCAATGGAATTTTGATGCCGACAATAGAAAAAAATACAAAGGCGAAGTTCCGGTACCAGCAGAGAAAAATTTCCATGCAGATGTTACAGCCGTTTTGCAACAAATTCAGAATGCTGGCATTACCACATTTGGAGCTATCAAACCCACAGACTTTAGCTGGCCCACTTCCAGAGCGGCTTGTTTAGAAGTGCTAGATTATTTTTGCAGAAAGTTGCTGCCGTATTTTGGCGACTACGAAGATGCCATGCACACTGATGAAAAATTTCTTTTCCACAGTCGTTTGTCATTTGCAATGAATAGTAAAATGATTTCGCCAAAAGAAGTCGTCGATACCGTTGTTGCGCATTATTGGGCCAATGAAAATACTATCAGCATATCGCAAGTAGAAGGTTTTGTACGCCAAATATTAGGCTGGCGCGAATACATCCGTGGGATTTACTGGAAAGAAATGCCCAATTATAGCCAAATGAATGCCTTAAATAATAGCAACTCACTTCCTGATTTTTTCTGGACTGGAAAAACCAAAATGAATTGTATGCAACATGCCATTCAACAAAGTTTAGACGAAGCTTATGCCCATCACATACAGCGTTTGATGGTGATTGGGAATTTCACTTTGTTGACGCAAATACATCCTGACGAAGTAGACGCCTGGTATCTTGGTGTTTATATTGATGCTATTGAATGGGTTGAAATGCCCAACACCAGAGGGATGTCACAATATGCTGATGGCGGAATTATTGCCACCAAACCATATGTTTCTTCAGGAAGTTACATCAACAAAATGAGTAATAATTGTGCCAAATGCCATTACAATGTGAAAGACAAATTCGGAGACAAAGCTTGTCCGTTTAATAGTTTGTATTGGAACTTTTTGGATGAAAAAAAGGAATATTTCAAAGACAATCAACGTATGGCGATGATGCTTAATTTGTTAAAAAAAATCGATCCAGAAGAATTGTACCGAATTAAGCTCAAAGCAAACGAAATCATTAGCAACATGGATGCATATTAAATAGAAAAGGTTCCTTCTCAATTGAAAAGGAACCTTTATTTATTTATATAAAACTAATTAGTCTTTCTTACTACCGTCGATTATGGCACCTGTTCCAGCACCAACTCCTGCTCCTGCAACACCACCTATAATAGCTCCTTGAACTTTTTTCTTGCTGATGATTGCTCCAGTTGCTGCTCCTACACCAGCACCAATTACAGCACCTTTGGCAGTACTACTCCAACCCTTTTTTTGCGTTGTGGTTGTAGTTGTTGTCGTGTTTGGCGCTTGCTGGTTAACAACAATTACCTCTTTTTTAGTTTCTAATTTTTCTTCCTCCATTTTAACCATAACTTGCTGCATCGAGTCGATTACTCTTTGCTTTTCCATGGCTACTTTCATTGAGTCTACAGTTGCAGCTTTAGCTTTTGCTACATCGGCTTTTGTTTGATTCTGACATGAAACTACTGCTAAGGCAAGTAGCATAAAGTATACTATTTTCATAATGATATGTTTTTTAAATTTCTATGTTACAAAGATATATTGGCTTTGAAACATTTATGTTATGGAATTCCTTTTGTGATTTATATAATTCAACGATTTTACTTGCCTAGGATTCCCTTTTTCAAAATCTGACCAAACTCAAACATATCTTCAAACGAAGTATATAAAGGAACTGGAGCCAGACGAATTACGTTAGGTTCTCTCCAATCTGTAATCACGCCGTTTTTCATTAAATACTCAAATAGGCTACGACCTTCGCCATGCAGGAAAACTGATAATTGCGAAGCGCGCTCCTCAGGATTACTTGGAGTGATAATTTCAAAAGTACTGTCTACTTCGCTATCGATTTCATGCAAAACAAATTCTAAATAAGCGGTGATGAGATCGCGTTTTTCAAGGAGCGCATCCATGCCAACCTCAGCAAACATATCAACAGAGGCGAGATAGGGTGCTAAAGACAAAATAGGTAAATTACTTATTTGCCAACCATCCGCACCGTGAACAGGATCAAAATTAGGTTCCATTTTAAAACGACGTTCTTTATTGTGTCCCCACCAACCAGCAAAGCGAGGCAACTGCGAATTGTTGTGGTGTTTTTCATGAATAAAACAACCAGATGCATTACCAGGTCCTGAATTCATGTATTTGTAGCTGCACCAAGCTGCAAAATCAACATTCCAATCATGGAGTTCTAATTTGACATTTCCAGCGGCATGCGCCAAGTCCCAACCTACAAAGGCTCCTACTTTATGACCCGCTGCAGTGATGGTTTTCATGTCAAAAACTTGGCCAGTGTAATAATTTACGCCACCAATAAGTACAAGCGCCAACTCATCGCCTACCTCTTCAATTTTTGCCAAAACATCTTCTAGGCGGATGTTGTGTTCGCCTTCACGTCTTTTAATCTCGACCAAAGCAGCTTGTTTATCAAAACCTACTGCTCGAGAATGAAAATCAACTTGGCTTTGAAACATGTATTGATCTGATGGAAATGCTTTTTCCTCGCAAATGATTTTGTAACGCGTTTTAGTTGGCTGGTAAAACGAAACCATAAGCAAGTGCAGGTTCACAGTGAGCGTGTTCATTACCGTAACTTCAGTTGGCAAAGCACCAACGATTTTACTTAAAGGATCTGCAAAGCGTTCGTGGTAATCCCACCAAGGTTTGTCACTGTAAAAATGACCTTCGACGGCGAGATTTGCCCAATCATTCATAACCTCATCAACATAGGTTTTGGTACGTTTGGGTTGTAAACCGAGCGAATTTCCGGTGAAGTAAATGACTTTTTTATCGTTTACTTTTGGAAAAATAAATTCGGATTGGTATTTATTAAGAGGATCTTGTGCATCGAGTTGCCTTGCAAATTCAAGGGTATTTTGAAATTTCATATACAATTATTTGAAAGGTAAAAGTACAAAAAATCAAGCTAGTGTAACAAATGAATGTTTGAAATAGCACTACTTGAATTGAAGAAAAAATTATCAAAATTGCGTACTCATAACAAGTTTGACTATTTTAAAGTACACGAAAATGTACCGCTATTTGGTGTGAGGGATGGCAGCGGCATCCTTTATTTTCTTTTTTTTAAAAGAAAATAAAGATAGAGCGAACAGCCCGACCCGACCTTTTTTTGGGAGGGGCACACGCAAAAAAAAATCTCGCCATTGCTGACGAGATTCTTTTAAATATGTTCTGTACTGAATTACAAAATCAACATGGCATCGCCATAAGAGTAGAATTTGTATTTTTCTTCGATGGCTTCAGCGTAGGCTTTTTTCATTAAATCGTGACCACAAAAAGCAGAAATCATCATTAAAAGCGTTGATTTTGGGGTATGAAAATTGGTAATCATACACGTAGGCACTGCAAAATCGTGAGGAGGAAAAATAAATTTATTGGTCCAACCATCAAACGGATTTAAAGTGTTTTGCGACGAAACTGAACTTTCTACGGCGCGCATAGAAGTGGTTCCTACGCAGCAAATACGTTTTCTTTTGGCTTTTGCTTCGTTTACGATATCACAGGCTTCTTGCGTGATTTTTAACTCTTCAGAGTCCATTTTGTGCTTAGACAAATCCTCTACTTCAACTGGGTTGAATGTTCCTAAACCAACGTGTAAGGTCACTTCGGCAAAATTCACGCCTTTGATTTCAAGTCTTTTTAGCAAATGCTTAGAGAAGTGTAAACCTGCTGTAGGAGCGGCTACTGAACCTTCTTCTTTGGCATAAATGGTTTGGTAACGCTCTGCATCTTCTGGAGTTACATCTCTCGAAATGTATTTTGGAATTGGAGTTTCTCCAAGTTCAGTCAATTTATTACGGAATTCTTCGTACGAGCCATCGTATAGAAAACGTAAAGTTCTACCACGAGAAGTAGTATTATCGATTACCTCAGCAACAAGTGAATCATCGTCACCGAAATACAATTTATTACCAATTCTGATTTTACGAGCTGGATCAACTAATACGTCCCACAATCTTTGCTCTGCATTCAATTCTCTTAGTAAAAAAACTTCGATTCTAGCACCCGTTTTTTCTTTGTTACCATACAAACGAGCAGGGAAAACTTTAGTGTTATTTAGAATTAAAACATCACCTTCGTCAAAATATTCGATGATATCTTTGAACATTTTGTGCTCTATAGTTTGTTTTTTACGGTCAATAACCATGAGACGAGCCTCGTCTCTATTTTCGGCTGGATACTCCGCAAGAAGTTCTTTTGGTAAATCAAATTGAAAATGGGATAACTTCATTTATTTTTTTATTTTAAAAGTTTAAGATTTTACACAGTAACTCACATTGTAGCAACATAAAAATCTTTCGGGTGCAAATATACGATTGTGAGATAGGCGTTGTCAAGTGTTTTGGCTTTTATTTTCAAAAACAACTGATAACGTTGCATTTAAATCTTATAAATGCGCTACCTGAAAGCCGATCGACTCCATGTCTATCCAGAAATCAGGATAAGATTTTGAAACTACGCCAGCGTCCGCAATGTGCAACGGAACTTTAATAGCCAAAGGAGCAAAAGCCATAGCCATACGATGGTCATTATACGTTGCAATAGTAACCTCTTTGTTTAAAGTTGCTGATGGCTCTAAAGTTAGACTATCATTAGTAACTGTGATGGCTGCGCCTAATTTAGTTAGTTCGACTCTAAGTGCTTCCAGTCTATCCGTTTCTTTAATTTTTAAAGTATGAAGACCCGTGAGGTGACAGCCAATTCCTAAACCTAAACAAGTAACCACAATGGTTTGCGCAATATCAGGTGTATTGTTTAAATCGAAAGAGAGCTGCGTTGCTGGAACAAAATTAACATCCTTCGTTAATGTCATTTGGTTACCGTTAAACTCAGTACGCACACCTAATTGTTCATAGATACTTACCAAAGCAGCATCGCCTTGAAGGCTGGTTTGTTTGTAACTATTTAAAACGATTGTGGCTTGATCAGCAAGCGCTACAATACTAAAAAAATAGGATGCGGAACTCCAATCAGACTCCACTGTCATTATTTTGCTTTCAGATTCTTTTTGAGGAGTTACTGTAATGCTGTTGCCTTCAAAGCGGGTTGTAATACCCAAATCGTTAAGTAAGGCCAAGGTCATTTTGATGTATGGAATAGAAGTAATTTCACCTACTAAAGTGATTTCGATACCATTTTCGAGTTTGGGAGCCACCAATAGCAAGGCTGAAATGTACTGACTACTCACGTTGGCGGGAATCGAGACTTTAGAGGCTGTAATTTTTTGCTCTTCGATTTTGATTGGCGGATAGCCCGCATTCTTTTCATAGGTGATTTTAGCACCCAACTGCTCCAATGCTTCAACCAAAACTTTTATAGGGCGTTCGGTCATGCGTTGCGAACCTGTCAGCGTTACTGTTGCTCCGGGCGTTACAGCAAAATAAGCTGTTAAGAAACGCATAGCGGTTCCGGCATGGTGAATGTCTACCACTTGTGGCTGTCCATTGGCTGCTGCAACTTGCTTTAAGGCCTTAGCCATAACCTCACTATCATCTGAATTTGAGGTATTGGCTAAAGTAATATTTGGGAATAGCGCTTGTAACAGTAGTAATCTATTGGTTTCACTTTTAGAACCTGTTATATCGAGCTGCGAATTGTGAATTGTAAATTGTGAATTAGTGCTTAGTCTTAAATTCATGCGTATAATTGTGAGTTGTGAATTGCGAGTTATAAATTAAATACCCTAGCTGCGCAATTTACTACTACTCGTTCATAATTCATAATTTACAATTGACAAATTATTTCAGTTTTTCATTGTTTTTGTGACGATCTTTGTCTCTAACCGATTTCAGATCCATTTTTTTGTCGAAAGCAGCTTGTAAATCGATTCCTGTTTGGTTGGCCAAACACAACACTACAAAAACCACATCTGCTAATTCTTCGCCAAGGTCTTTGTTTTTGTCGCTTTCTTTCTCTGATTGTTCACCGTAACGACGGGCAATAATACGAGCTACTTCGCCTACTTCCTCAGTAAGCTGTGCCATATTAGTTAATTCATTAAAATAGCGTACACCGTGTTCTTTGATCCAAGTGTCTACGTCGAGTTGTGCGTTCTTTAAGTTCATTATTATATTTTGCTTAAAATGATTTTTTCGTTTTGCTTATTAATTACATTTTGATAGAAAGTCTTTAACTCCGGATAAAATTCTGCTTTAAATAAAGCTCCTTTGATCTCTTCACTGACTATCATTTGAATAGTATTACCAACCACGGTGCTATTCATCGAAAATACGACTTCATTTCCTTGAGTTGAGATTTTAATTGGCTTAGGGCTTGACTCCACAGCGTACCCTGCAGGGATTTCAATATTAAAATTATATTTTCTATTTTTTGGGTAAGCAAAATAGATGGGCATCTCACGGTTTTCTTGAACAAAGGGGTTGATTGCACTAGTTAAAAACAACATTGGATTTACATATAATTTACCTGCAATAATTTCGCAATGATTTACCGTTGAAAAATCAAATTTCTCACTAATTGCCTGACTGCTAATTGTTTTATTTTCTTCTGTACCGTAGCCGGTAATTTCGAGACCGTTCCATTTATTTTCTAATCTTTCAAGGTACGTATTTTGATCCTGATTAGCTTGATTTTCGCGAAATAAAAATGCTTCGGTAGCAGTGTGATACACTTTAAATTTTCCTTCGATCTTCCCTGTAGAATTTATTTTTGCAAACAAATTGTGATTTATCGAGGAAGGCTGTTTAGGTACCAGATTTATCTCTTCGGATGACCCATCTTTTCGAATTAATCTTCCTTGCCAATTGAGCAATTTCAATGGTAAAATATCGGGACTGGTATATTTATTGGTAGCGTCTAACAATACATTTTTACCTTCAATCGTTGCGGATGCAATTACGTAATTGAATCCTGTTCTATTTGGATATACTGGAACTCCATGATCTAAGGTGCTTACCAAAACGGGGTTGGCATCAACTCCTGCTATACGCAGCATATTGATGAGAATAAAGTTTATTTCGGCTGAATTACCAGCTCTACTACTGTAAGCATCTTTAACTCCTTTATCCGTGTAATACCCATTTTCATGATTCCAATTCATTCTTTGTTGTACGTATGTAAAAATGCGATTCATTTTTTCCTCAGAACTGAGCGGGGTGTTTGTATCGTTTTTAATAATTTCTTTTACATCATCTAAAAAGAAAAGACCAAAATCTAGCTGTTTACCAAAATTTTTATCCTCAAAAATAGAGGTACTCACCCCTTCCCAAGTTGAGGCATAGTCTTTTTCAGGTTCTTGGTAAAACTGTGTTTTTTCTAATTCGTGTTTCAAACAAGCTCTATAATTTTGCAAATTGTCCACAAAAGGCTCTGGCTTTAAAGCAGGAATGTTTTCAGCAGAGTAAGTGCTTATCACTTGTTGAAAATTAACGAAGTCTGTTCTGGTCCGGTCATATCTACTAGGAAAACTAAAAGAACCTCCTGAAACTTTCTGTGCCGTTTTGATTGGTGCAAAACCACTAACAAGTGCCTTATAAACAAAAAATCCGGGTATTGCTGTTGTAAACTGAGCGAAATTTACCGGAATTTCATATTGAAAATAAAAACTAGGAAATTTGATTATGTTTTCTGACTTCAAAAAATATTTAAACTCAATTATAGAACCTACTTTAACGTTAGGTAGTGTTATAGATGCTTCCTTCCAATACTCATTTACTTTGGTCACAAAACTGCCCTCACTTTTCAGTTTTGATTTTTCAATAACACCGTTAACTAAATTATAGGTAACTGCATCGGAAAATTGAACTGACTCATCGTTCCTATCTTCATAACCAATGTAAAAGGGCACCTTAAAAGTAGCCCAATTCAACCCTTCTTTTTTATAAATTTTTACGCGAACCTGAAACTCTGTACCTATTGAAAATCCATCCTTTAAATTATACTTAAAAGTAGTTTTAGCTCTATTAAAAATTATTGCGGCCACAGCACTAGAATCCTTTGGATGTTGTTTTACCTTAAGTTCGTCAATAGAAACTTTACCCAATTCCAGATCTTGTGCGTTTAGTTGTAAACCAATACAAGCCAATAATACAACAAACCAATTTTTGATCATTACAGTTTTTATAATTTTACAAGAATAATTTTCTCGTTTTGTTTGTCAATCATCTTTTGGAAATACATTTTTAAAGCAGGATAATATTCTGATCCCAAAATTGGGCTATTCATTTGGCTATTGAAAGATATTTGTAACGTACTACCAGAAACATTTATCAAGAATTTAAAGCTTGCTAACTCATTTTCCATACTCATTGCTGCTGATTCTGGGAAAGATTCCACCTTATACCCTTCAGGAATTTGAATATTGATAGTGAACTTATCTAAAAACCCGTATGCAAAATCAACAGGATATTCTCTTGTTTCTTGCTTAAATGGGTTACTTAAAGTTGTAAAAAACAACAATGGTTTTACGTACAACGTATTGCCTATTTTTTCGGTAAAATTTGATCCTTTAAACGACATGGACTCAATCGCAGGAGCATCTAAGTCGTTTTCGTTTGTTCTAACGTAGTCGCTCACCTCGATATTATTGTTATCCTCCTCAAATTTTTCCAAGTATGCGTCCTCTTTCACACCTTTTACCGATCCTCGATAACTCATTGCATTATGATCTGTGCGCTGGCGACGTAACTTACCCGCAACTTGACCTTCGGCATCAATACTATAATTCATTGAAATATAATCTACGGATAACTGTTTTGGCATTAAATCAATTTCTAATGAAGTTCCGTCTTTTTTTATCAATCTCCCTAACCAATTCAAGTCTCTCACTGGCAATACATTGGCAACAGAAAAAGGATCAGCAGCATCTAACAACATAAGATCTTTACCTTGTTGAACTGCAACAATTACGTAGTTAAAAGCCGTTCTACTAGGAAACAATGCAACACCATTTGAACGCGTGCTTACCAATACCGGATTAGCTTCAAGACCTGCATGACGCAACATGGCAGTTAACATTAAATTGATTTCGGCAACATTCCCGGTTTTATCCTTATATGCTTTTTTAACTCCATCATTACATGAATAACCATTGTATTCATTCCATTTTATAGTAGATTGAACGAATTTGAATATCGATTTTATTTTATCCTCTTCGGATTTTGCATCTTTCAGGACCAATTTAAGATCATCCTCAAAATAACCTGATTTATTTAATTCTGGACCAAAATCATCATAGTCATAAATAGTTTTCACAACTGCTTCCCAATTTGTCGAAAAAGATTTAAAAGGCTCACCAGGATATTTCGTGATAGCTAATTCCTGTACCAGAGTACTGGTATAGTTTTCAATATTATTAACGTATGCCTCTTCCTTTACTGCAGGAACATTTTGAAAAGAATAAATTGTAGTAGTCTCTACGTAGGAGAGCTTTTCCTTGTCCCATTTGTTTTGAGCTCCTTGTCTAGCGCTACCCAACTCTATATAATTACTCCCTTTTTGAACCTCAACTTTAGGCCTCAAGAATCCTTTAATATTGGCATTATATTCAAAATATTCAGGTACGGTATTTTTGTACTCTGAATAATTTACCGGAATACTATTTTGAAAAAACCAATCTCTACAGCTGCCTACACGAGGGGAACGAATGACATATTTGTATTCAATTACAGATCCTTCTTTAACATTAGGCATTGTAATTTTCTTTTGGCTCCAATACTTATTCAGTTCCTCAGTAAATTCACCATCACTTTTTAACTTTGTTTTTTCAATTTTATCACCAACTAAATTATAAGTAACCGCATCCGAAAATGACAAAGTTTCTCGACCATTACTTGCACTATAATACTGAATTTTCTTTGTAGCCCAATCGTTACCTTCTTTTTTGTAAATTTTAATCCTAACCTTAACCTCTGTTGCCATGGTAAAGCCTTTATCTGATGTATACTCAAAGTAATTTTTTCCTTTTTCGAATAAAATAGCAGCTGGTGCGGCAGGTTCAAGTGGATGTTCTTTTTCTTGTAATTCAGCTACAGAAACTTTTCCGAGTTCAAAGTTTTGGGCTTGAATTTTGCAACATAAGATCAGAAAGAAAAGAGTCCAAGTAATTTTCTTTAGAGTCATAAGAGATTAAATTTTGGTTAAAAGTAATTTGGCATTGTCATTTTTAGCAATCTGCTCCATGAATAAACGGTACCCATCATAATCAGAATTAGCATAAATACCCTTTTTGATGAGGATGGTTCTTTTGTACACCAGGTTGTTATTGTCTTTTTTAATAATTTCGGTTTTATAATCACCAAATTTGGTTTTTAATTCGAAGTTCGCCGGTAAAAATTCAATTTGAAATCCTGCAGGTAGCGCTACTGCTATTTCATCAGTATCAAGGTAACCACGAGGTATTTCGAACGGGTTTTTACGATTACGAATACGCTTTATAGTTCCTAAAAATTGATTGTAGGAGTTAATTGCTACCATCATTTTTCCACCAGTATTTGGAGCATAATTCTCAGCGCTTAAACTAATATTCTCAACAAAATGTATTTTATCCTTATCGTTTTGAAGTTCAATCTTAGCTATTTTCAAATTGTTAATATTAGTCCAGTATCTTTTATAATGGATGTCTTTATCGGCAGGTTGCATTTTTTCTATGGAAGCTTTGGATTGGTACTGAGATCCAGTAGACACAATTTTTATAGCCCCTGTGAGGTTTCCTTGAGCATCTAAACTATAGTTCCCTGTCGAAATTTGACCATTAGCATTATCGTGGTACTTTTTAGTATGAATAATTTCTCCCCCTTCAGGTTTCATGACCACAACATCACGATCGTCAGTAAAATTGGCTTGAAAACCAAAGGGGTCATCTTGGCTCGTACATTCTAGAAAGATACTTTCGTCTGCATTTGGGATACACAAAATAGCATGGTTTCCTTGAATAGAGAAAAAATCAGCTTCGATGTTACGAATATCGCGGTCACCGTACAATTCTGTGTAGTACGAAGGGACCCCAACCACCTCAAGAAGCGCTCTAGTGTAGTTTGAAAGTGCCTTACAATCACCATACCCCAATCGATCAACATCGGAGGCCAACATCGGTTTGAAACCGCCTATACCGACTTGCACACTGACATATCTCGATTTTTCTTGAACAAATTTGTAAACAATTTTAGCTTTTTTAATCGGATCAGTTTCAGTACCCACCAAAGCCTTTATTTTAGCTTTTGCTTCTTCACTGAGGCTGGTCGTACCGATAAGAATATTTTCTGAAAACCATTTTCCGTACTCTTTCCAATTTTTTGCAGTTCCGTCAACTCCTTCAAGATTAAAATTTTCTAGACCCATCATTACTCTAGGAAACACCTTAGCAGCTGGTGTATAATCCTCGTATTTTTCGGCAATAATGTTGAGCGCTTCGTACTGCAATTGCGTTGGCGAATCAACTATAGTTTTTATCTTAAAATTGGCGAAATTGAATTCTTTTTTCCTAAAACCCAATGCTTGAGGCACATTGACATTGACGATGCTTTTTTCAATACTCACATTATATTCTGAAAGCAAAGACCAAGTAGGAATAAACGCAGTATTAGAGGTTTCAATTTCGCTCTCGTAAACAATGGTAAATGGGTATTGTGTAGGTGTATATTCTAGATAAATAAAACGCCCATCTGAAAAAAGTGTACTTCCTCCCGATGCACTTTGTTCTTTAAAATCTTTGCGTTTTATCTTTTTGATTTCGATTCCAAAGTTATCATAGACAACAGCTTCGATATTTTTAACTGTGCGTCTTTTGTCAAAATTTTCGACAGCATCTACTGCTTTTAATCCCAATTCATTCAAAACGGTGACCACCCTTTTGGTTTTGATGTTCATACTTCTTTGCGAAGCTATAGAAATGTCTAACTGATTGAGTCTAATAACTGCATTGGCATTGTTTTTAATACTATCCGCAATGGTTACAGCAGTATAATTAATTTTTTGGGCGTTCAAACTTGATGCAAAAATGGCAGCAAAAAGAACAACAAGAGTTGTAATTCTCATTTGATAAAAATAAAGATGATGAATGATGAACCCAAGTGGGTTCTAGAAAAATTCGCAATTCAAAGAAAAGCGCATTGATTGCTTGTTAAGGATTTCCTAATTCGTGGTGTTCAAAAATAGCACAAATCTCACAATGTAAAACTATTTTTACTCTTTATTTTTACTATCAATTACAATAGTTACTGGACCATCGTTTAGCAAGTTTACTTTCATATCGGCACCAAAAACTCCGGTTTGTACTTTTTTACCCAAATCCTGTTCTACTTGGGTTACAAATTGTTCATACAAAGGAATCGCTATTTCTGGTTTTGATGCTTTAATATAAGATGGGCGATTGCCTTTTTTGGTTAAGGCATGAAGTGTAAATTGAGAGACTACAATAATATCACCATCGATATCTTTTACAGAAAGATTCATGACGTCATTTTCATCTCCAAAAATACGGAGATTGACTATTTTAGAACTCAGCCAGCTGCTATCTTCCTGCGTATCCGCATCTTCAATACCAATCAATACCAACAATCCTTTTTGAATGTTGGCTACAATTTGACTGTCAATTGTGACTGAGGCTTGCGAAACTCTTTGGATTACTACTTTCATTAATTAGTCATAAAGTTAAAAGTCATAAAGTCGAAAGTAAAAAAATCTATATCCCTCGTTACTTCTAACTTTTCAAAATATTACTCCCTCGTTTTATCGCTTGCTTTTCTATCTTCGTCATAAAGATCAGTGCGATAATGCTCATCGTCTCCTTCTAAAATTTTAAGATAACTATTATAACGCGACCAGGCAATTTCATCTCTTTCCAATGCTTCTTTAACAGCACATTTCGGTTCTTCTTTATGCAAGCAATTGTTGAATTTACACTGATCCTTTAGTTTGAAAAATTCCGGGAAATAACCACTAATTTCAGCCGGCTCCATATCAACCATCCCAAATCCTTTGATTCCAGGTGTGTCAATAATACTGGCACCAAAAGACAAATCAAACATTTCTGCAAAAGTTGTGGTGTGCTGCCCTTGCTTACTTGCCTCCGAAATAGTTTTAGTACGCAAATGTAATGAGGGCTCCATGGCATTTACCAAAGTAGACTTTCCAACTCCTGAATGACCAGAGAACATGCTTACTTTACCAATCATCATTGCTTTCAATTCCTCAACACCTTTCATTTCAGTTGAGGATACGCGCAAACACTGATATCCAATTTGCTGGTATACATGCTGCATGTACAATTGCTCGTCAAGAGTAGCATCATCAAGAGTGTCTATTTTATTAAAAACCAACACGGTCTCAATTCCGTACGCCTCGGCCGTTACTAAAAAACGGTCTATAAAATTAAAAGTAGTTGGCGGATTATTAACCGTAATCAATAAAAAAACGCGATCAATATTAGAGGCAATAATGTGCATTTGATGCGATAAATTAACCGACTTTCGTACGATGTAATTTTTACGATCGTGAATTCCGTGAATTGTACCTGTTACAGCATCTGAAGTTTCTTCTAATTCATAGTCAACTACATCACCTACAGCAATGGGATTAGTACTTTTAATACCTTTGATTCTGAATTTTCCTTTGATGCGGCATTCTATAAAATCTCCTTGTTCTGATTTTACGGTGTACCAACTTCCTGTAGATTTGTAAACGAGTCCTGTCATGGGGCAAAGGTAAAATTTTGTTTGAAGTTTGAAGTTCAAAGTGTAGAGTTTTTTTAGAAACAAGTTCAAACAAAAATCCTCCAAAATCTTCTTAACGAAGCTCCGGAGGATTTATCAAAAACTTACAAGAAATTACGCATTCAACACCTTATCTTGATGGCTGATACTTTCTTGGTGAATGGCCTTGAATAATTTTAAAACAAATTCTTCTGAAAGTCCTTTGGTTTCTCCATCTAAAATCATTTTACCTAAAATTTCGTTCCAACGGTTGTTTTGCAAAACAGCTACGTTAGCTGCTTTTTTCACCACACCAATTTCATCAGCTACTTTCATACGTTTGCCTAAAAGCTCTAGCAAAGTAGCATCTAAAACGTCAATATTAGCTCTTAATTTTTTCATTTTCTGAGTAAAATCATCCGATACATCATCAATTTTACGCACTTTCAAATCAATAAAAATTTGTTTCAACGCATCAGGTGTTACTTGCTGTGCGGCATCACTCCAAGCATTATCTGGATCAATGTGCGTTTCAATAATCATCCCATCGTAATTCAAATCTAATGCTTCTTGCGTAACCTCTAAGATCATTTTGCGATCACCAGTAATGTGCGAAGGATCAATAATCAATGGCAAGTCAGGGAATTTATTTTGCAATTCAATAGCAATTTGCCATTCTGGAATGTTGCGGTATTTGGTTTTCTCATAGGTCGAAAATCCTCTGTGAATTACTCCTAATTTTTCGATTCCGGCATTGTACAAACGCTCTACACCACCTAACCACAAAGATAAATCTGGATTTACAGGATTTTTCACCAAAACAATTTTATCTGTTCCTACTAATGCATCAGCAATCTCCTGAACTGCAAAAGGGTTTACCGTTGTTCTGGCACCTATCCACAACACATCAATGTCATATTCTAAAGCTAATTTTACGTGAGCAGCATTGGCTACCTCGGTTCCCATTAGCAAACCTGTTTCTTCTTTGGCTTTCTTCAACCATTTCAAACCTATTTCGCCCACTCCTTCAAATCCTCCCGGACGCGTTCTTGGTTTCCAGATTCCTGCTCTAAAAACACTTACATCAGAATCCTTTAACTCATGTGCAATTTTCAATACTTGATCTTCGGTTTCAGCGCTACATGGCCCTGCTATCACTAATGGGTGGGTCAAATTAAATGCCTCCAACCAGTTTCTCATTTCTTTCTTATTTTCCATCTTTTCTAAATTTTATTTTCTAAGTTTCGTTTTTTTTATATTTCTATTGTGGACTTTGCTCACTGTTAACTGTGACTGAAAACTGTCAACTGTTTACTTCTTAACATTCATCCCATTCAATATTTCTTTAATCTTATTCACGCTTTCCATTTCATTGTAAATCGCCTCGTAATCCTCATTTTCTAAAAGCTCCTTAAATTTAGATAAATTCAAGATATATTCATTTAAAGTTTTTACAACTTGCTTTCTGTTTTGTTTAAAAATGGGTGTCCACATTGCGGGCGAACTTTTAGCGAGACGCACGGTACTTTCAAAACCAGAACCTGCCATATCAAAAATATCCTGCTCGTGTTTTTCCTTATCAATGACTGTTTTCCCTAACATAAAAGCGCTGATGTGAGACAAATGCGACACATACGCAATGTGCTTATCGTGTGATTTCGGATCCATATACCTAATCCGCATTCCCATTTCTTGAAACAACGCCAAGGCGCGCTCTTGCAATTTGAAAGTCGTTTTCTCCACCTCACAAATAATGTTTGTTTTGCCTTGAAACAACCCTTTTATCGCTGCCGATGGTCCCGAAAACTCCGTTCCAGCAATAGGATGCGTAGCTATAAAATTTCTCCTTTTGGCGTGGTTGGCTATAGCTTCACAAATAGGTAATTTTGTCGAACCCACCTCAAAAACAATCGTTTGGTCTCCTATTGACTCCAAAACTTGTGGTACAACCGTGAGCGCTACATCTACAGGAACCGAAACAATCACAAAATCAGCATGTATTAAATCTGTAAATGTTGCCATTTCATCAATAACACCCAACTCAATTGCCTGATCTAGATGTTTTTCATTGGTGTCAATCCCATAAATCGTGGCGTGCGGATACAAATCTTTAATATCCAACACCATCGAACCACCAATCAAACCTATGCCTATTACAAATACTTTCATTTTTTTATTTTTATCCGAAGCTTATCCTGCTATCCGTTGCAATCTTTCCTGCCGAACCCCGGCAGCAAAGGATTTCCACTACTATCAGGGCTAGGAAACCTCGTTATACAGAAATTTATTCTTTCATTAAACCAATTCATTTTATCATAAATAATAACTTATCACAATACATCTCGCTGCTATTTCATTCCCCTTTGGCGGTCAAATGCTTAAAATCGACTGATTGCTTCTCTAATTTTTTCTTCTTCAACACACAAAGCAAACCGAATGTATCCTTCTCCATTACTTCCAAAAATAGTTCCCGGTGTAATAAAAATTGATTTCTCATGCAAGATCCTATCAATAAACACTTCTGCTGATGTAACTCCATCAGGTAATTTTGCCCAAACAAACAAACCAACACCTTCTTTATACACTTTACAACCTAGTTTTTCAGCGAGCTCCTCTGTAACAATTCGTCTTTTTCTATAGATTTCATTCATAGCATCAAACCAAGCTTTATCACTTTTCAACGCTGCAACAGCTCCTTTTTGAATTCCGTAAAACATGCCGCTATCCATATTGCTTTTTACCTTCAAAACCGCATCAATGGCATTAGCGTTTCCTAAAACCATTCCTACTCGCCAGCCTGCCATGTTAAAAGTTTTACTCAAAGAATTCAGTTCTAAAGCTACATCCTTTGCTCCTTCTACTTGCAACAAACTCATCGGATTGTCATTCAAAACAAAACTATACGGATTGTCGTTGACCAATAAAATTTGATGTTTTGCAGCAAAAGCCACTAATTTTTCAAACAATTCCAAACTGCCTCGAGCTCCCGTGGGCATATGCGGATACCCAATCCACATGATTTTCACTTTGGTTAAATCCAGTTGTTCCAAAGCTTCAAAATCCGGTTCCCATTGGTTTCCTTCTTTTAAATCATAATACACTGGTACCGCTCCTACTAAATTAGTCACTGATGTGTACGTAGGATAGCCCGGATTCGGAATCAAAACATGATCGCCTTCATTCAAAAAAGCCAGCGAAATATGCATAATTCCTTCCTTGGAACCCATCAAAGGCAAAATTTCTGTTACAGGGTTGAGAGCTACACCATAATTTTTGGAATAAAAAGCAGCCATACCTTCGCGCAACTCTGGTAAACCTTGATAACTCTGGTATTGATGCGCGTTTTCATCTTGCATGGCAGCTACAATGGCAGCAACAATTGTAGGCGCCGGTTGTAAATCTGGACTCCCAATTCCCATATTAATGATGGGTTTGCCTTCGGCTGCCAGTTGCCTTACTTCTCTCAATTTGGAGGAGAAATAATATTCTTCAATGATATGGAGACGCTTTGCTGTGGTAATCATGTGTAAATTTTTATATCTGTGTAATTTGGTAACTCGAGGCTCTTTATATTTTAGTATTCTTGTACTCACCCAAGACTTTAAAGTATTCGGCCATAATGTTCAATAATGATTTTGCTTTCGCATAATCTTCGTATTTCTCAAAAGTGACATCCACAAAAAAGGAATACTTCCATGGCGTTTCAATTTTGGGCAAAGATTGAATCTTAGTTAAATTCAATTTACAATCGCTCATCACGTTTAAAACTGCTGCTAAACTCCCGCGTTTATGGTCGAGTTCAAATTTTATCGATGCTCTGTTAATTTCACTTTCGGGAACAAATGAATTTTCTTTTTTGATGATCACGAAGCGTGTCATGTTGTTCTTAATCGTTTGGATTTCGGGCGCAATAATTTCCAAATCATACATTTCGGAAGCTGTTTTGCTCGCAATTGCTGCTATTCCTTTCAGTTGCTTTTCTTGAATTCTTCGTGCTGTTTCAGCAGTGTCTTTGTCTTCAACCAATTTGATATTGGGATATTTTTTTAAGAAATCCATACATTGTAAAAGCGCCATCGGATGCGAATGTACTTCCTGAATATCTTCAATTTTCTGACCTTTTAACGCCATTAAATTTTGATGAATACTCAAATAATGCTCTCCAATTATGTGTAAATTATTCTTGTCGATTAGCGCGTAATTCGGAATAATAGGCCCTGCGATAGAGTTTTCTATGGCCATCACAGCTTGATCTGACTTCCCTGCTAACAAGCTGTCTACCAATTCCTCAAAAGACAAACACTCGTCAAGAATAAATTCCTGATTGAAATATTCTTGAGCTACTTGATGATGAAACGAGCCCGTAATGCCTTGTATTCCTATAATTGTATTCATTTTACACACTTTTAAGCAAAAAAAAATCCCGATTTGCATCGGGATTGTATATCTATAGTATCAATTTAATTTTTGAATTAAATAACCATGCAACAATCCCTTTCTACTTTCCAGAAGAAATAATAAGAGTTGCTAAAATAAAATCGGTTACTCAACATGTTGTTGTCTTTTTTGTATTGATTACTTTGCGAATGTATACATAATTTTTTACTGCACCCAAAAAAAAGTTGATTTTATGACACAAAAAAGAGATTCGCTAAAAAGTTGGTTATTAATTATGTAATGTTTAAAAAAAGGCTCTAAAAATACCATTCGTACAACAGCAATTCTTGTATTGTTAAGTAAAAAATAGACTTAGTTATCCTGTAACATACAATATGGAACGTGATTTATACTAGTACTTTTTCAGAAAGCCACTTTTTCCCTTCAGCAATTCTTGCCACCAACATTGCCGAAATCAAATCCCCATTAGCATTTAACAAAGTTGCCATTGGATCAACCAAAGTTCCAATAATCATTGCCGCTGGCAAGGCTTGTTCCATGGGGAAACCATAAACGGTTATTGCTAGGATTTCGCCTATGTAGCCGCCATTAGGAATACCACCCTCAACAACAGAAACCACCACTGTAATTCCCAAAGCGGTGAGAATCGTAACTGGATCCGTAAAATCCTTACCAAACATGGCAAAAATAACGGCTATCTTAATAATGGATGACATACTCGAACCATCTTTATGCAGAGGTGCGCCCAACGGAATAACTACATTCCTAATGTGAGCAGGAATATTCATTTTTTCGGCACCATCAAGATTCGCAGGAATTGTAGCAATACTACTACAGGTACCAATAGCTGTTAGCGAAGGTGTTATATTATTTTTCCAAAACACTTTAAACCCTAATTTGCCACCCGCCATGTAGGCATACAAACTAAAGAATACGATGAAGTAAAAAGCACAAACAGCATAATAAAGCCCTAGCGGCTTGGCATAAGCACCAAACAATTGCGGACCAAAAATACCCACTTGATAAGCAAAATAAGCTCCCAAACCTACAGGCGCTGTTTTCATAATAATGTGTAGCAATTGTTTCATTACTTCATTACCAGATCGTAAAAACCTACTGAAATCGTTGCCTTTTTCACCAGATTGCAAGCTGGCAAAACCCACTAAAAATGAAAAAAGAATGAGTGCCAGCATGTTTTTCCGGGACAACAATGCATAAAAATCACCCGCGGTAAGCAATTGCGTAATCTGAGAGCCACTGCTATTTTCGGCTACAATTTCTAGCGGAATTTTAGAAATGATAATATCTTGATGAATTGGAAAAATCAAAACTCCAACTACCATAAGGATTGCAGAAACCAAGACCGTAAACAAAAAGACTCCAATTACGATTAAGAATAACTTTCCTAGTTTTTCGGTTTTTTCTAAAGTAGCAATTGATGCCGATATGGTAAAAAACACTAATGGAATGATAGCCGTAAACAACAAATTTAGAAAAATGTCTCCCAAAGGTTTCAAAACCTCCACCTCTTTACCAAAAACCAAACCTAATATACTTCCTGCAAGGATACCACCAAGAAGTAACATAATACTTTTGTAATTTTTCAAGAAACCTCCTGATCCTATGTCTTTCATGTGTCTTTTGAGCTATTTTTAGTAAATATAGAAATCTAAATGATAGCGGTGCAATCACAATGCTACTTTTTTATCATTTCGAATAGAAGTACTCGCAACTATTCGTGAAAAAATTATTCATGAATTAGTAGGCAATCGAACAACAAATCCATTCATTTTCTGTTTACTTTTGCAACAAATAATTCATCATGTCAATAGCAGTAAATAACATTTCCAAAAGCTACGGTGCTCAAAAAGCATTAAATAACATTTCATTTTCAATTAACAAAGGAGAAATTGTTGGTTTTTTAGGTCCAAATGGAGCTGGAAAATCGACTTTGATGAAAATTTTAACTACCTACATTACCGCTGATGAAGGAACTGCCAAGGTAAACGGGCAAGATGTAAACACCAATCCAAAAGCCGTGCAACTTTCTATTGGGTACTTGCCAGAGCATAATCCGTTGTATTTGGATTTGTATGTTCGTGAATATTTAGCCTTTAACGCTGATGTGTACAAAGTTGCCAAATCTCGAATCGAAGAGGTAATTCAATTGACCGGTTTAAGTTCCGAAAGCCACAAAAAAATTGGCCAACTCTCTAAAGGGTACCGCCAGCGTGTAGGATTAGCCAATGCGCTACTACACAATCCTGATGTTTTAATCTTAGATGAACCTACCACTGGTTTAGATCCAAACCAGTTGATGGAGATTAGAAACGTAATTAAAAACGTGGGGAAAGACAAGACTGTTTTTCTTTCTACACACATTATGCAGGAGGTTGAGGCTATTTGTGATCGTGTAATCATCATCAACAATGGAAAAATTGTAACCGATAAAAAACTGGATAACTTAATTTCTGAAGATAAAGAACAAGTCATTGAAGTGGAATTTGATTTTCAAGTCGAGGAACAATTGATTTCTAAAATTGAAAATCTTGTTTCGTATGTCAACATTCACGACATGATGTGGGAACTGACTTTTAAATCAGATAAAGACATGCGCTCTGTAGTATTTGATTTTGCACAAAACAATGGTTTGAAAACCTTACAACTCAATCAAAAGAATAAAAACTTAGAAGCGGTGTTTAGAGAGATTACGAAATAGTTGGCAGTGTTCAGTTTTTAGTATTCAGTTATTTTCACATACAAAAAACGAACTCGACAACAATACAAAAACTTGACTTTGTCATTCCGACGAGGGAGGAATCTCAACAAGTCTATTTACTGCTTCGGCAGATGATAAAACAATAAAAAAAGCTTCTAAATCACCTAAGTGCACTAGAAGCTTTTTAAATATAAAGAATAAATTACTAAAAAAGTTGACTCGCAATTTGACGGATATTTTCAGATTTACCCATCGAATAATAGTGCAAAACAGGGACTCCAGCAGCTTTTAGTTCGCGGGATTGCTGAATAGCCCATTCGATTCCCACTTGTTTTACATCTGCATTAGTTTTGCATTTGTCTACTGCATCAATTAAATCTTCTGGCAAATCAATTCGGAATATTTGTGGTAAAATTTGCAAATGTCTTTGTACCGCCAGTGGCTTAATGCCTGGAATAATAGGTACTGTAATTCCCATTTCTCTGGCTTTGGCAACAAATTCAAAATATTTTGCATTGTCAAAAAACATTTGTGTCACCACATAATCAGCACCTGCGTCCACTTTTTCTTTTAACCTTTTCAAATCAGAAAGTAAGGAAGGAGATTCCAAATGTTTTTCAGGATATCCTGCCACTCCAATACAAAAATCAGCCTTATTATCTGCATGAATCACATCATGCAAATACTTGCCTTGATTCAACAATTTGATTTGTTGCACTAGATCAATAGCAAAGCGATTTCCTCCCACTTTTGGAACAAAGGATTGTTCGTCCTTCATGGCATCGCCTCGCAACGCCATCACATTATTGATTCCCAGATAATGACAGTCTACTAGTAAATACTCTGTTTCTTCTTTGGTAAAACCACCGCACAATACATGAGGCACCGTATCTACGTTGTATTTGTGTGTTATCGAAGCGCAAATTCCGAGGGTTCCTGGTCGCATTCTGGTTAGCTTTTTATCCAATAAACCATTGCCTTTATCAACATAAATAAACTCCTCGCGTGAGGTAGTCACATCAATAAATGGCGGTTTGAACTCCATCAAAGGATCAATGTTATCATACAATTCTTGAATACTTTTCCCTTTTTGAGGCGGAATAATTTCAAATGAAAACAAAGTTTCTCCTTTTGCTTTTTCTATATGTTGTGTTACTTTCATTTTATTTTTTGTTTCAAGTTCCAAGTTTAAAGTTTAAAGTTCTCTCGAGTAACTTGAAACCTTAAACTTGAAACAAAATTCCTAATCGGCAATATTCGGGTTCAACCATTTCATGGCTACATCAGTGGAAACATTTCTTCTTTTGGCGTAGTCAATTACTTGATCTTCTTTAATTTTTCCGAGTCCAAAATATTTACTTTCTGGATTTCCAAAGTAGTAACCCGATACTGATGAAGCCGGCCACATCGCCATACTTTCGGTTAAGGTTACTCCAATTTCTTCTGCAACATTTAATAATTTCCAAATAGTCGGTTTCTCTAAATGATCCGGACAAGCTGGATATCCTGGCGCTGGTCGAATCCCTTTATAAACCTCATCAATCATATCTTCGGTAGATAAATTCTCATCAGCAGCATAACCCCAAAATTCTTTACGTACTTTCTCGTGTAAATATTCAGCAAAAGCTTCTGCAAAACGATCAGCAAGCGCTTTCACCATAATCGAATTATAATCATCTAAATCCTTTTCGAATTCAGCCGCCCATTCATCCACACCAAAACCAGTAGTTACACAAAAGGCTCCCATATAATCTACCTTCCCACTTTCTTTTGGAGCAATAAAATCAGACAAAGCGATGTTAGGTGCACCTTGGGTTTTTTGAGATTGTTGGCGCAAAGTCAAAAATAATTGTAATGGATTTCCGTTTTTGTCTCTCAATTCAATATCATCATCATTGATTTGATTCGCAGGAAAAATTCCGTAAATGCCTTTTGCTGTTAACTTTTTCTCCTCTAAAATTACTTTCAGCATCGCTTGTGCATCTGCAAAAACCGAAGTCGCTTGTTCTCCAACTACTTCATCGGTTAAAATAACTGGATATTTCCCAAACAATTCCCAAGTTCTAAAAAATGGCGTCCAATCGATATAAGGCACCAAAGTTTCTAACTCAACTTCTACGATTTGCTTGCCAATTACTTTAGGTTTCACGGGAGTGAAATTATCCCAATCCAATTGCAATTTATTCTTTCGGGCTTGCTCAATGGTCAAGAAATTCTTGTCGCGGGAGCGATTCAAAAACGTTTCTCTAAACGCATCGTATTCTGCTCGAATATCACTAGCGTATATTTTTCGGTTATGATCCAATAAATTACCCGCTACCGTTACCGCTCTCGAGGCATCGTTAACGTGAATGACAGTCGAATTGTATTGAGGCGCAATTTTCACGGCCGTATGCGCACGCGAAGTTGTTGCACCACCAATCATGACGGGAATATTCAGTCCTCTTTTATCCAATTCTTTAGCGAGATACACCATTTCGTCAAGCGATGGCGTAATCAATCCGCTCAATCCAATAATATCTACTTCGTGCTCAATAGCTGCTGCAATAATTTTTTCTGGAGGCACCATTACACCCAAATCGACAATCTCATAATTATTACAAGCCAATACCACCGAAACTATATTTTTTCCAATATCATGAACATCACCTTTTACGGTTGCCATCAGGATTTTTCCGTTCCCTGATTTGTCGCCAACTTGCTTTGCTGCTTCAATAAAAGGCAATAAATACGCCACTGCTTTTTTCATTACACGTGCCGATTTAACCACTTGTGGCAAAAACATTTTACCCGAACCAAACAAATCTCCCACGACATTCATTCCCGCCATCAGGTTGATTTCAATTACTTCAATTGGTTTTGTGGCAGCCAATCGAGCTTCCTCTACATCAATTTCTATAAACGCATCAATTCCCTTCACTAATGAGTGTGTAATTCTTTCTTGAACGGTTCCATTTCGCCATTCTTGAACTACCGCTTCATTGGTTTTTGTACCATCTCCTTTTACATTCTCAGCAAAATCAAGCAAACGCTCAGTCGCATCGTCGCGTCTGTCTAGAATCACATCTTCAACATGTTCCAATAAATCTTTCGGAATCTCATCATAAATCGACAACATTTCTGGATTTACAATCCCCATTGTCATTCCGTTTTGAATGGCGTGGTACAAGAAAACCGAGTGCATCGCCTCACGAACCGTATCGTTCCCTCTGAATGAAAACGAAACGTTACTCACCCCACCGCTGATGTGTGCGTGCGGTAAATTTTTGCGAACCCACTTGGTTCCTCTAAAGAAATCCAACGCATTCAAGCGGTGCTCTTCCATACCAGTTGCTACTGGGAAAATATTCAAATCGAAGATGATATCTTGTGGTGGAAATCCAATTCCCACCAAAATATCATACGAACGCTGGCAAATTTCAACACGCCTTTCGTAATTATCCGCCTGACCCTCTTCGTCAAATGCCATCACAATCACCGCCGCTCCGTAACGCTTTATCAATTTAGCATGATGTACAAAAGCTTCTTCGCCCTCTTTCAACGAAATCGAATTCACAACACATTTCCCTTGTACGACTTTCAAACCCGCCTCAATGATTTCCCATTTCGAACTGTCAATCATAATCGGCACACGCGAAATATCCGGCTCAGCCGCAATTAAATTCAGGAATTTTGTCATAGCATAAACGCCATCGAGCATTCCCTCATCCATGTTAATATCAATGATTTGTGCACCGCCTTCTACTTGCTGGCGCGCAATATCAAGCGCCTCATCGTATTTTTCTTCCTTAATCAATCGAAGAAATTTTCGTGAACCCGTCACATTGGTTCGTTCCCCTACATTCACAAATACACTTTCCGGCGTAATGATTAAGGGTTCTAATCCTGATAATACTAGGTTTCTTCTTTTTTCTGCCATTTTAATTTAAGTTACTAAGATCCTAAGTAGCATAGGTTCTGAGTTGTTTTTATGATATTATTTGCTGCAAAGTTTTCAAAACCTTACCATTTTATTTCAATTCTTTTTTGGGCGTGTCCCTCCAAAAAAAGTCGGGTCGGGCTATTCGTTCCCGCTCTTTTTCTTGAATTGCCTCGGGTTTAAACCCGAGGCAATTCAAGAAAAAGGAGCTCCACTGCTATCCCTCACGCGGAAAGAGTGCTGAACAACATTATTATTGCTAAAATTTAATCTTTATAACTCATCATCCAAAAGCAACAATTATACATCACCTCTTCCATTACATTTAAAACAAATACCGTTATGATAGTATTTATAATCTGAAAGTGCACCTGAACCATTACACTTATCACATTTCTTTGCAAAATCAATAATTTGTCCTTTATCATCTAGTATAGGAATATGATTTGTATTATGCTCCGTGTGATGACACTTCCTACATAAAGTAATTAGAGCATCGTTTGCATATTCCCATGCTTTTTTTCCTTTTTGATAATATTTGTGATGGATATTTAAATCAAAAAACTTATCCTCATCATATTCATCTTCATTAAAGCAAACTAATTCCAAAGAATTAAACTTGAACATTAAAGGATTTTTTGGTTCTTTCCATTGCTTTGCAATTTTTAGTTTATTCAATGGTACTTTTATTAAGTCTCCAACTAGAAAATTGCATTTAATTGAAACATTATTCAATGATAGTTCTAGTTTTTCCAACAAATTTCCTGTTCTTTTAATTACATAACCTTTATTTGTAAAGTCATTATAATCTAAAACTCCGAATTCATAATCAAATCCTAAAAAATCACTTCTTTTTTCACTGCATTTTGTACATTGACATTCGTCTCTTTCCAAAATCACTTTCCTCTTTTCTTTCCATTCTAGAGTTTCAAGTTGTTCTTTATAATTCATTTTATTTGTTTTCCTCTTAATTTTATGAACCAGATAGCTTAGATTTTCAGTTCGTGCCCATTCCAATTAGCAATTTACATTTCCCTTCAAAATAATCGAATTAACAACTATTCACCTCATTTATTTGTTTTTCTTTGTTGACATGGACTGCCAATCCACGCTATCGTTGTGATTACTTTGTGTTAGACGCGATAAATCGCGTCTCTACGAAACTACATCACCGCAGTCGAAACCCTCGGCTTGTATTCCTTTGCGATATCGGCAATTAATTTGATGTGCGCTGGTGTTGTTCCGCAACAACCGCCTATGATATTGACCAAATTATCATCGAGATATTCTTTGATAAAAGCTTGCATCTGTTCTGGTGTTTCGTCATATTCTCCAAAAGCATTCGGTAATCCTGCATTAGGATGCGCCGATACGTTGAACGATGTGTTTTGCGACAAAGTTTGTAAATACGGCTTGAGCAAATCGGCACCAAGTGCGCAATTGAATCCTACGCTCAACAACGGTATGTGCGACACAGAAATTAAGAAAGCCTCAACCGTTTGTCCCGAAAGCGTTCTTCCGGAAGCATCAGTTATCGTTCCAGAAACCATAATTGGAATATCAAGATTGCGTTCGTCTTTTACTTCTTCAATGGCAAAAAGCGCTGCTTTGGCATTTAGGGTATCAAAAATAGTTTCTACCAAAAGTAAATCGCAACCACCATCCATAAGCGCTTCTACTTGTTGCTTGTACGCAATGCGCAAATCATCAAAAGTTACAGCTCTATAACCGGGATCGTTTACATCTGGTGACATGCTTGCTGTTCTATTCGTGGGTCCAATGGAACCCGCTACAAAACGAGGTTTGTCCGGATTTTTGGCGGTAAATTCATCTGCTACTTCGCGGGCTATTTTTGCCGACTCATAGTTCAATTCATACACATATTCTTCCAGATAGTAATCGGCCATGCCGATCGTGGTTCCTGAGAAGGTATTGGTTTCAACAATATCAGCTCCAGCTTCAAAATAAGCGGCGTGCACGTCTTTTATGGCTTGTGGCTGAGTGAGCGACAATAAATCATTATTTCCTTTTAATGGATGTGGAAAATCCTTGAAACGTTCTCCTCTAAAATCTTCTTCGGAGAAATTATAACGTTGCAACATGGTTCCCATAGCTCCATCAAGGATGAGGATGTTTTTTTTAATGGCTTCGTGAATGCTTGACATAACTTTGTATTTCTTGTAAATCACAATTTGAAATGGTGATTTTTACTTTTGATTAGTATTTCCAAAAGTTCCCAATTTTTCTTTATAGCCCTGATGGCAGCGGCATCCTTTTTATTCGCCTTTTTTCGGCGAATAAAAAGATATAGCGAACAGCAGGAACGATCATGGCTGAAAAGCGCCATTAATCTGCTCTAAAAAATTCGATATGTTGTCAAGAAAAGGTTTGAGAAATACTGTAGAAGTATTCTTGTGTTATCTATCTTTGATACTGGTTGTATAAAGTAGAATGTAGCACCTTCTTTAAAAATAAAGGGTTGCTAAGGTTTCATTGGGTCTTTTCCCTCCGCCTTTCGTGATAACTTTCAATAAATATAGGAACAGTGCAAAGGAACGACATAGCGCTAACAATTGCAAGTATTTTTTTTAAAGATTGTAGCTTAGTTTGTTGCAAAACTTTAAAATAAAAAAAGGTTCTGAATTGCTAAGATTTTAACCAACCTTAGCAATTCAGAACCTTTGTGACGCTGCAACTTTATTTACACGATTGCTTTTACAACCGCTTTTGGAGCTTCTTTACGAGTTCCGTCAAAACCATCTACACCTGAAACGGTAGTGTATTTTAACACATAACGCTTGCCTGGATTAATGATTTGGTAGGCCGCTTGACACATTAATGTGGCTTCGTGGAATCCGCACAAGATTAATTTTAATTTTCCTGGATAGGTATTTACGTCACCAATAGCGAAAATTCCAGGAATATTAGTTTGGTAATCTAAGGCGTTGTTTACTTTGATGGCGTTCTTTTCGATTTCTAATCCCCAGTCGCCGATAGGACCTAACTTTGGCGTAAGACCAAAAAGCGGAATAAAGTAATCGGTTTCGATCGTGCGTTGTGCGCCATTTTCCTCGACAACAACTGCCTCAAGATGCTCAGCACCTTTTAAACCTACTACTTCACCTGGTGTAATCATTTTAATTTTACCGGCTGATTTAAGCTCTTGCACTTTTTCTACAGAGTCTAAAGCACCACGAAACTCGTTGCGACGGTGAATCAAAGTCACTTCTGAAGCTACATTTGACAAAAAGATACTCCAATCTAGAGCCGAATCTCCACCTCCAGCGATAACCACGCGCTTGTCACGGAATTTTTCTGGATTTTTGATGAAGTATTTAATTCCTTTGTCTTCGTAAAATTCGATGTCCTCGATCAATGGCTTTCTTGGTTCAAAACTACCCAATCCACCAGCAATAGCAATAACTGGCGCATGGAATTTCTTGCCTTTGTTTGAAGTCACAATAAATGTTCCGTCTTCTTGTTTTTCGATGGTTTCGGCACGTTCGCCCAAGGTAAATCCTGGTTCAAACTGCTTGATTTGCTCCATTAAATTATCTACTAAATCACCAGCCAATACTTCTGGAAATCCAGGAATATCATAAATAGGTTTTTTAGGATATAATTCTGATAACTGCCCACCAGCTTGTGGCAAAGCATCTAATATATGGCATTTTAATTTTAATAAACCTGCTTCAAAAACTGCAAATAAACCTGTTGGCCCGGCGCCAATAATGAGTATGTCTGTTTTAATCATTTTGATTTAATTTAGTATCCTTTGTTTTGCCTCCAGTTGTACTTGTAGGCTGTAATGGAAATTGTTAATTGTGTTTCTATGTGTTATCGTATTGAACCTAGGAGCTCAATACTTTTATTTTGAATTGAGTACAAATATCACCATTCTGTTTAGTTAAAAAAACAGAAACTGATTATTAAGAACTATTACATCTTAGCTTTTTTCTATGAACTTAAGATTATGTCTTGTACTTACTTTGCTTTGAGCGTCTCTGTGATTTCATTCATTTTTTGAACTTTTTCCTCAAAATTACCTTTCAGCGTTTTTCGGTATTCATTCAAATTTTCGACCATTTTATTGATATCGTCTGGAATTATTTCTTCAAAAAACTCTCGCAGTCGTTTGGCCGTTGTGGGTGATTTTCCGTTGGTTGAAATGGCAATTTTCACATTCCCTTTGGTTACAATTCCCCCCAAATAATAATCACACAATGGCGGTGTATCAGCAATATTGCAAATCAAATATCTTTTTCGGGACAAATCATAAATCCTCTTGTTCACCTTCAAATCATCGGTGCAGGCAATAACCATGTGGCGTTTACGGAGCATCCAGCGATTGAATTTTTTATAGGTCAACTTCACTGTTGGGTGACTTGCCGCCAAGGTTTCTAACTCTGGTAAAAACCAAGGCGCCACTACCTCAACATTGGCATTGGGACTGGATTTCAACAGAAACGATAGTTTTTCTAAACCCACATTTCCGCCGCCCACAATGAGCACATTGAGGTTGTGTAATTTTAAAAAAATAGGATATAATTCGTTTCTCTCCACTTTTATTTTAATTCTTTGGCTATAAATTCTTCGTAAAAGCCTTTTAATTTATTGCTCTCTTTAACCACCTCGCCAATGACGATGATAGCAGGTGAACTTAATTGTTCTTGCACCACAACGTGCTCAATGTTGTTGATGGTTCCAACCCCTATTTTCTCCTGAGCGGTCGTTCCGTTTTGAATAATAGCAACCGGTGTTTCGCCTTTAGATTCTTTTTGGAACAAATCGATAATCTGAGTGAGTTTGCTCATTCCCATTAAAATAACCACCGTTGCTGATGATTGTGCAGCCAAAGCCACATCATTTGACAATTTCCTGTCAGAAGTTGTGCCCGTAATTACCCAAAAACTTTCAGAAACGCCTCTTTTGGTCAATGAAATCCCTTGGTAAGCCGGAACAGCAATCGAGGATGAAATTCCAGGCACCACAGATGTAGGTATACCAAAACTTTCTATAAAATCAATTTCTTCACTTCCACGGCCAAAAATAAAAGGATCACCTCCTTTTAAGCGAACTACATGTCCGTACGTCAAAGCATTGTCAACAATCAATTGGTTGATTTGATCTTGCGAATATTCATGACAGCCTTTGCGTTTTCCTACAAAAATTTTAATCGCTTTTTTGGGAGCATACGTCAAAATCTCCTCGTTGGCCAAGGCGTCGTACAATACCACATCCGCTTCTGCTAATGCTTTGGCACCTTTGATCGTCAGTAAATCAGGATCGCCAGGACCCGCACCAACTAGTGTTACGATGGGTTGTTTCTTTTTAAGCATCAGCTAAGTCTTTATTTCTATACGCTTCGATGGCATCAAAAAACACAATGGCATCTTGAATGTACTTTTTAGCAAATTCAGCAGAAGGTTCATTTTGGTTAATTTGATATACCAATTCTCGTAAAGAAGATTGCAATTGAATTGTATTTGTAGCCACAAAAACGGTATCAAACAAATCGATAATTCCCGCTTGGTGGTTTGTTTTTTGGTTTTCAGCCAGCAATAAGGCTTTGGCTCCGTTTACAAATCCGGCATACGCCAAATAAATTGCATCCGACCATTTTGCATCTTCAAAAGCTTCTTGAGCAAAAGTCAATTTTTCTTTCGCTTCAAATAATAAAGTAGCAACTAAGTCAATTACAACTCCAGCACATTCTCCTACCCCAACTGCTTTTACATAATTATCTGCATTTCCCCAGTCAATAAAATCAGCTTCAGTAAGATTGGTTACATCAGCTAATGGTTTCAAAAATTCGTAGAAATATTTTTCGCCTTGAGCGTCATAATAATTCAAGAACGATTGTCCGTTGGCATTGGCTTCGAAATCATTTAAAATCAATCGCAAAGCATCTGGTCCTCTTCGGCTCGGGATTTTGATTACTTTATCAGAGAATCTTCCGTTTCCATTTCCTAAATTTCCTCCTCCTAACAAAACTTGCAAGGCTGGAGCTACTAATTTACCAGCATTTATTGACATTCCTTGAAATCCAATTTCGGCCATATTGTGTTGCCCGCAAGCGTTCATACAACCACTAATTTTAATGGTAATTTCACGGTTGTTGCTGTATTGCGGATATTCAGTAGTTAAAACACGTTCTAACTCTACCGCAATTCCAGTGCTGCTCGCAATTCCTAAGTTACACGTATCTGTACCCGGACAAGCTGTAATATCAGCAATCGTGTTGTAGCCTGTGGTTACAAAATCTAATTTGGCTAATTCTTGGTAAAAGAAAGGAAGGTTTTCCTCTTTTACGTGACGAATTAAAATATCTTGACGCAACGTAAAACGCAATTCGTTTGCTGCATAATTTTTGATCAAATGCGCTAATGCTCTAGCTTTATCAGTATAAAAATCGCCTAATTGTACTTTGATTCCGATGGCCACATAACCCGCTTGTTTTTGCGGAATTACATTTGATTTTTTCCACGCTTCAAAAGCTGCTGTATCTTCAATTTCGACTTTTGGAACTTCTAATAATGGCGCTGCAATAGCTCCTTCAAAAGCAGTGGTATCAATTTCAACAGTTTGGTGAGACAAGGCTTTTTTCTCTTCGTCTACCAATCGTAAAAATTCGTCTTTCCCTATTTCTTTCAGTAAAAATTTCAAACGTGCTTTTAAACGTTTGGCTCTTTCGCCGTAGCGGTCAAAAATTCTTAAAATCCCTTCTGTAGTAGGAATGATTTGATTGGCAGGAATAAACTCTGTCAGCAATTCGGCATGACTCGGTTGCGAACCTAAACCTCCACCTAACATCACTTTGAAACCTTTTACACCGTCTACAATTTTTGGAATAAATCCTAAATCGTGTAAATAACTCAAACCGGTATCTTTATCAGATGATGAAAAAGACATTTTGAATTTTCGTCCCATTTCTTGACAAACCGGATTTCTCAAGAAAAACTGAAACATCGCATGCGCATACGGAGACACATCAAAAGGTTCCTCTGGATCAATTCCTGCTGTTTCACTAGCGGTAATATTTCGAACTGTGTTTCCACAAGCTTCTCTCAGGGTAACATCGTCTTTTTCTAGTTCAGCCCAAAGTTGTGGCGTGCGATCTAAACTCACGTAATGAATTTGGATATCTTGACGCGTAGTAATGTGCAAACGCCCTGTTGAATACTCATCAGAGACTTTTGTGATGCGTACGAGTTGCTCGCTAGTCACTTTACCAAAAGGCAACTTGATACGAATCATTTGTACGCCTTCCTGACGCTGCCCGTAAACGCCACGTGCTAAACGCAGACTACGAAAACGCTCGTCATCAATTTTTCCGTCACGGAATAAAGCAATTTTTCTTTCTAAATCGATTATGTCTTTTTGAACAATCGGATCTTCAATTTCGGTTCTAAAACTTTCCATTTGTTATAAGCTATTCGCTATTAGCTTTGGGCTTTTAGCTGTTTATGAAATTCATTTTACATTTTTGCTGAAGGCTTAAAGCCAATAGCTAAAGGTTATTTTATAAATCCTACTCCTGCTGTTGTGTTGGTTGTTGCATCAATTAAGATGAAGGCGCCGTTTGATTTATTATCGTTGTACGCATCAAAATAAATGGCTTTGCTTAACTTAATATTTACTTCGCCAATTTCGTTGATGGCTAGTTGAGAGGCTTCTGTTGTTCCTGAGAAGTCAGTTGCAATCACATTTTTCACACTATCAATCTTAGCCAAAACTCTGTTAGTATTGTGTTGAACATAATATTTAGCACCAGGAACTAGCTTTTTAGTGTCCATCCAGCATACGGTGGTGTTGATGTCCTTTTCTACTTTTGGCAACTCAGATGATTTTACAATCATGTCGCCTCTAGTTACATTGATATCATTTTCTAATTCGATGGTGATCGAAGAGCCAACAGCTGCTTCCTCAAATTGCTTGTCAAAAAAATGAATATTTGTCACCACTGATTCTGTTAAAGAAGGTAGCACCGTTACTGCATCACCCACTTTGATATTGTTCCCATACAGTTTTCCGGCATAACCTCTAAAATCGTGGTATTCTTCTGTTTTTGGTCGGATAACGGTTTGAACAGGGAAACGCGCTTTTCCTTTTTCGTAAACATCAGCTGGCTCTAACGCTTCCAGATGCTCCAAAATGGTTTGACCTTGGTACCAAGGCATTCCGCCTAAAGATTCTACTACATTATCACCTGTCAAAGCACTTAACGGAATGTAACTCACGTTTTGTTCTTTGAACGTACTTTTAGCATTTAAAGCTTCAAAATCCGATTTGATTTTATTAAAAACTTCTTCTGAATAATCTACCAAATCCATTTTGTTGATCGCCACAATAACTTCTTTTACTCTCAATAAATTATTGATAAAAAAGTGGCGGTAGGTTTGCTCAATTACGCCTTTACGAGCATCAATTAAAATGATCGATACTTGCGAGGTCGAAGCTCCTGTAACCATGTTTCGCGTATACTCAACGTGACCAGGAGTATCAGCAATGATGTAACTTTTTTTGGCTGTCGAAAAATATATATGCGCCACATCAATGGTAATTCCTTGTTCTCTTTCGGCCACTAAACCGTCCGTAGCCAAAGAAAAATCCAAATAATCATATCCTTTTTGCTTGCTGCTTTTTTCTATTGCTTCTAATTTATCTGTTGTCAACGATTGCGTATCATACAATAATCTCCCAATTAAGGTACTCTTACCGTCATCTACACTTCCTGCTGTTGCTATTTTTAAAACTTCCATCTGAATTTTGTTTAAAGTTTAAAAGTTTAAGGTTTCAAGTTTCCTCAAATTACCCTACCCACACTTTTAAATTTGATTTTTTTATTTTAAATGTTGAATTATAAATTCTAGGAATTTTTGAAAAATTCATAATTCATAATTTATAATTCTTTTCTAAAAGTATCCTTGTTGTTTTCTTTTTTCCATCGCTGCTTCCGAACGTTTGTCGTCAATTCTCGCTCCTCTTTCTGAAATTGTTGAAGATCTAATTTCGCCCACTACTTCAGATATTGTTGCTGCGTAAGAATCAACTGCTGCGGTACAACTCATGTCACCTACCGTTCTAAAACGAACAATACGTTCTACAATTTCTTCGTTTTCTTCTTGGTACACAAATGGAGAATGCGACCAAATCATACCATCACGTAAGAATACTTTACGCTTGTGTGAAAAATAAATCGACGGAATTTCAATTTGCTCTTGTTCGATATAACTCCACACGTCTAGCTCGGTCCAATTCGAAATTGGAAAAACGCGTACGTTTTGACCGTTCTCTATTTTTCCGTTCAACAAATCGAACAATTCTGGACGCTGATTTTTTTCATCCCATTGACCAAAATCATCACGAACTGAAAAGATTCGTTCTTTGGCTCTAGCTTTTTCTTCGTCACGACGTGCTCCACCGATACACGCATCAAATTTAAATTCTTCGATAGCATCTAAAAGTGTTGTGGTCTGCAAGCTGTTTCTGCTGGAATATTTTCCAGTCTCTTCAACCACTTTTCCTTGATCAATGGCGTCTTGTACATTACGCACAATTAGTTCTAATCCTAGTTCCGCTACCAATTTGTCTCTGAACTCAATGGTCTCCGGAAAATTATGCCCAGTGTCTACGTGTAACAATGGGAACGGAATTTTAGCTGGAAAAAAAGCTTTTTGCGCCAAGCGAACTAACGTAATCGAATCTTTTCCACCCGAAAAAAGCAAAACTGGTTTGTCAAACTGAGAAATTACCTCTCTGAAAATATATATCGCTTCGCTTTCTAAAGCGTTTGTTTTTAATACTGAACTCATTATTTTTAGTTTAAGAGTTTAAAGTTTAAAGTGTAAGGTTGTTGTGACCTCGACTAAAATCTTACAACTATTATTGTTTTTCTATTCTCTTTATTCTATTCTCTTTATTCTATTCTCTTTATTCTATTTTTAGTGCAACCCGCATTCTTTATGACTCGATTCCCACCACCATCTTCCGGCTCTGATATCTTCATCTGGAGTGATGGCTCTCGTACAGGGCGCACAACCAATGCTTACAAACCCTTTTTTGTGCAATGCATTTTGTGGTACATTATTTTTTTCTAAATAATCTTCTACTTCTTGCAAAGTCCATTTTAAGAGTGGGTTGAATTTGATAATTTCAAAATGCGCATCGTATTCAAATAGTGCTAAATCATTTCTGTTTTCGGATTGCTCTGCTCTTAATCCGGTAATCCAGACCGAATTTCCTTTTAAAGCTTTGCGCAAAGGCACTACTTTACGAATGGAGCAACATTCTTTTCTATTCTCAACTGATTCGTAGAAACTATTAGGTCCTTTAGTTTCCAATAAATTTTCTACCGCTGCTGCCTCTGGAAAAAATACTTTAATATGTTGATTGTATTTTTTTTGAGTTTTATGAAAAACATCATACGTTTCTTGAAACAATCGACCGGTATCCAATGTGAAAATTTGAACCCCAGCACCGCTATTGGCAATCATTGCTGTAATTACTTGGTCTTCTTGACCAAAAGAGGTCGAAAAAACCACTTTATCTTTATACTCTTTGGCTAAAAAACTAAAAACAGTTTCAATGTTCCAGTCTTTGGTTTTTTCAATCAGTTCTTTTGCTATGGTTGTACTCATGAATTTTTATTTAAAAATCTATTACCCTATCGGTTTACTAGATTACTTTGCAAAAGTACTATTTATTTGTAAGTTACAAAACTTTAAACGCAAAAAAACAAGCAAGGCTTATTCATTTTTCTACTATAGCGATTTCGTTCAAAAGTAAGTCCCAGGATAGTTCAATAATTTTAAACCACTTCAGAATTAAAAATTTAAAATCATGATTTTTTTGTCAAAATTTAAAACTCTACTTTATCTATAGGATTATTATAAAATAGTTTTACTTTTGTAAAAAATTAAAATAAATGGATTTTCAAATAGGTTTTGTTATTGCCGGTCTCATAGTGGGATTTATAGTAGGATTAACCGGTGTAGGTGGTGGCTCTTTGATGACTCCCATTTTACTCTGGTTTGGTATTCCACCTACCACAGCGGTAGGTACTGATTTACTGTATGCAGCCTTTACCAAAATGGGCGGCATATTTGTGCATCACAAGAAAAAAAATATCGATTGGAGTATTACCGCTTGGTTATCTTTAGGAAGTGTGCCTGCAGCCTTGTTGACCTTATGGATTTTAAACAGCATTAAAACTGACATTTCAGCAATCAATAGCATAATCAAATACAGTTTGGGTTGGGCTTTATTATTCACTTCAGTTGCTATCATTTTTAAGAAAAAACTAATGGTAATTGCTCAAAAATATGCAGGTGACAAATTTCATCGTGAAAGTAAAACTCAAAATGCTCTTACCGTAGCCATTGGAGTTTTACTTGGTGTTACTGTCACTCTAACTTCAATTGGCGCAGGAGCTTTAGGTACTGTAACGCTGTTTTTTCTCTTCCCCTTATTACCAACGCCCAAATTAGTTGGAACAGAGATTGCGCACGCTGTGCCTTTAACATTGGTTGCAGGCTTAGGACACGCATCTATGGGTAATTTAGATCTAACATTACTTGGTCAATTACTAATGGGATCGCTACCAGGTATTTTTATTGGAAGTCTCTTAAGCGGTAAAGTTCCCGATTTATTACTACGAAATGCAATAGCAATTATGTTGTTTTTTGTTGGCTATAATTTGATTTTCTAACTCCAATACAACTGCATAAAAAAATCCCTTTCAGCCTCAAGGTCCTGAAAGGGATTTTCTTATTTCCAATATTGTTCAATATATAATTATTTATACTTAGAAGAAAAAACTGCAACAGAACAATTAATTTCGAATATCAATATTTTAGCTACAATTTACCCTGTTAGAAAGCAATGTCAGCCAGTGAATTATTTTCTAAAATCATCAATGTATTATCACGTACTTCGGTCATTAATTTACGAACGGCGCAAGTGGCTTCATCGGTACAATCGTCACAAGGCTCATAAAAATTATGACTGGCACACGGCAATAAGGCGATTGGCCCTTCCAGAATGCGATATACTTTGGCCATGCTGATGTCCTTCGGTTCTTTTATCAAGTAATAACCACCACCTTTTCCTTTTTTGGCTCCCAAAAAACCAGAATGACGCAACAACAATAAAATACTCTCTAAAAATTTAAGCGAAATGTTTTCAGATTGTGCAATATCAGCAATAGCAACAGGAGTTTGGTCTTCTCGTCGAGCCAAAAAGGTCAAAGCTTTGATACCGTATTTTGTTTTTTTTGAGAGCATTTTACTGTTTTAGAATTGTATTAAAAAGATTCGCATTTATGAAACATTGCATTGTTTGAACCAAAACTACAATCTAAAATCGTTAATCCCAAATCTATCCGTTACGAAAGCGCCTGCTCCAAATCTGCAATTACATCAGTTACGGTTTCTAAACCTACAGAAACACGCACCAAACCATCGGTAATACTTACCGCCAAACGTTCTTCAACAGATAATTTACTGTGTGTTGTTGAGGCTGGATGCGTAACAATAGTTCTGGTATCCCCTAAATTTGGCGAAAGCGAACACAATTTAATTTTATCTAGGAAAGCCCTTCCGGCTTCTAATCCTCCTTTTATTTCAAAAGCAACAATATTGCCGCCCAACTTCATTTGCTTTTGTGCAATTTCATACTGAGGATGCGATTTCAAAAAAGGATATTTCACTTTATTTACCTGAGGATGATTCTCTAAAAACTCCGCCACTTTCAGGGCGTTTTCGCAATGTCTGTCCAATCGAATGGCTAATGTTTCTAAACTTTTAGACAATACCCAGGCATTAAAAGGCGATAAAGAAGGTCCTGTAAGTCGGGAAAACAAATAGATTTTCTGAATCAGAACAGCATCGCCAACTGTTATTCCGCCCAAAACTCTACCTTGCCCATCCATTAATTTGGTAGCTGAATGCACCACTAAATGCGCTCCCCATTTGATTGGTTGCTGCAAATAAGGCGTTGCAAAACAGTTGTCAATAATTAAAATTAAATTATGCTTTTTGGCAATATTTCCAAGCAATTCCAAATCAATAATATCAACAGCAGGATTGGTTGGTGACTCTGCGAAAAGAATTTTTGTGTCAGGAGTAATCAAACCTTCAATAGTCTCGGGTTGATTGATGTCAAAATACGAGGTTTGAATGTTCCATTTTGGAAAATAATTAATAAACAACGAATGCGTGGCACCAAAAACACTGCTCGAAGAAACAATGTGATCCCCTGAACTTAATAGAGCAGCCATAGTAGAATACACCGCGGCCATACCAGATGAAAAGGCAAAACCAGCTGCTGCTCCTTCCATAGCACAAACTTTGCTAATAAATTCGTTGTTATTTGGGTTGCTGTAACGACTGTAAATATTCCTGTCTTTTTCCTCCGCAAATGAGGCACGCATGTCTTCGGCATCTTCAAATACAAAACTAGACGTGAGGTACAAAGGCACCGAATGTTCTAAATATTGTGTTCTTTCTAACTGATTGCGTATGGCTTGGGTTTCGAAACCAAATTCTTGATTGTTCATCTTTTTTTATTTTTAACACGAATTGCACGAATTTGCACCAATTCATATTGTTTTAAATTTCAAAATCAAACTGACAAATCTGTGTAAATCTGTGCAATCTGTGTTTTTTTATTGGATAATTTATAATGGCAGTCCGTTCAAAACTACTTTGTAATGTATGGTTGCTGTTGGTTCTAATGTTTTGGAAACCGAACAGTATTTTTCAAAAGAAAGTTGTGCTGCTTTTGCGGCTTTGTCTTCCTTGATATCACCTTCTAAATAAAACACCACATGGATATTTTTAAATGGTTTTGCTTCTCCAACTTGTACGCGTTCGCCTTCAACCTCAGCTTTGAAAGATGTGATTTCTTGACGTTGTTTTTTTAAAATCGAAATCATATCAATGGCGCTACAACCAGCAACTCCCATCAATACTAATTCCATCGGACTGGCGCCCATATCGTTTCCTCCATATTCAGGACGGCTATCTAAGTTTACCAAATGCCCTCTTTCGTTTTTTAATTCGAAATGGAAATTATCGTTTACTCTGTTTAATGTTATTTTCATTACTAACTTTTTTGAACGCTGATGACGCGGATTTCCTCACGCGGATACAACTGATTTTATATTTAAATTCTGATTCCTGAAAACTGTTCACTTCAATTACCCTTTATCAGACAACCTTAAAATATCACCAAAAACACCTCTTGCCGTTACCGCAGATCCTGCGCCTGCACCTTGAATTACAATTGGTCGGTCTCCGTACGATTCGGTGTAAATTTCGAAGAAAGAGTCCGAACCTTTCAATCCGCCCAAAGCCGTATCTGATGGCACCGAAACTAATTTTACTTCGAGATTTCCTTTGTCATTTTGCAAATCCCCTGACAATTCGCCTATGTAACGCAACACGTGATTCGGTTTTTGATCGGCTTTTATTTTTGCATAAATAGGATCAAACTCCGTCAATTTATTCAAAAACTCTCCCACATCTCCGCTACGCAAATGTTCTGGAATTAAATTTTGAATCGCAATTTCTTCAAACTCATTTTGCAAGTCTAGTTCCCTAGCCAAAATCAATAATTTTCGACCTACATCATTTCCGCATAAATCCTCCCTCGGATCTGGCTCGGTATATCCATTTTCGATGGCTTCTTTCAAAATTTCGCTAAACGGTACATCTTTAGCCGAAAAATTATTGAACAAATAACTCAATGTTCCTGAGAAAACGCCTTTAATCTTTGTGATGTTTTCACCAGAAAGATGCAACAATTTAATAGTGTCAATCAAAGGTAATCCTGCTCCAACATTGGTTTCATAAAGATACGTCTTTTGGTTTTCTGCCAGAACTTTTCGTAATTTTTTATAAAAACTATAACTCAACGTATTGGCCACTTTGTTTGACGAAATCAAATCGAAACTATTTTCTACTAACGAAATATAATTCGTTACAAAATCAGCACTTGCAGTATTATCAATGGCTATTAAATTCTCTAAATGGTGCTCATTTGCGTAGGCAATCACATCATCAATTGTATACGAGAATCCGTTGGTTTGAATTTCGTTTTTCCAGTTAGGTGTCACGCCGTTTTTATTCAAAAGTACATTTTTAGAATTGGCAATGGCAAATACATTCAACTTAATGTCTTTTCTTTTTTCGATGGCTGCAGCCGATTCTAAAATTTGATTAATCAAGGTACCGCCCACCAAACCGTGACCGAAAACAGCAATATTTATTTTCTTGGCTACGCCAAAAATCTCTCCGTGAATGACATTTAAAGCTTTGTGCAATTGTGATTTTTTAACAACCAAACTCACATTCTTACCAGTCACCGTATTATTGAAGAGAATTGGAACAATTTTATTCTTGATTAAAGCCGTATAAGGTTTGTGAAACGTGCTTAAATCCTGCCCGATAATAGAGATGACAGCTACATCATCAGCCACGGTTATTTTATTGACATCTTTCGAATAGAAATCATTTTCGAATTCCTTTTCCAATTCAATCATGGCCGTAGTAGCTTTGTCAGCAGCCACAACCAATCCTATTCCGCGCTCTGATGAACCTTGCGAAATGATACTCACACTGATATTGTTGTCTCCCATTACTCTAAAAATTCGAGCATCGACTCCTGTTTTCCCAAGCAACCCTCTTCCTTCCAGATTTACCAAAGCTACATTTTCAAGAACCGAAAGCGTTTTAATTCCTTCCTTATTAGAATTGGAAGTAATTAAAGTCCCTTTGTTTTCATGATTGAAAGTATTTAAAATTCGGAGCGGAATGTTTTTTTCTAATAACGGAATGATAGTTTTGGCGTGCAAAATAGTCGCTCCAAAATTTGCAATCTCATTCGCTTCATTAAACGATAAGTGATCAATTTTCTTAGCATCGACAACTAAATCAGGATTTGCAGTGTAAATACCGTCAACGTGTGTGTAATTTTGTAATTCGTCGGCATTTAAATAATTCGCAATCAACGAAGCGGTATAATTACTCCCGTTTCTGCCAAGAGTTGTAGTGTCATTATTAGTGGTAGAACCAATAAAACCTGTAATTACATTGACCGTATTTTCAGTGTTTTGCTTAAAAAAAGCAACCACATTTTTCTTCGAAAGTTGTTCTAAGGGTTGTGCATCACCAAATTTAGCATCGGTTTTTATCAATTCACGCGTATCGGTAAAACGAGCATGAATTCCTTTTTCCACAAGGATCGCCGTCAGTAATTTTGCCGAAAGCAATTCGCCTTTAGACAAAATCTGGTCTTTGATTTTTTTACTGTAATCTCCTATAAGGCTTACACCTTCGAACAATTTTTCTAAAACAATGAACTCCTCAGACAAATCAACAGCATCATAAACGTCTTGCTGGTAGGTTTTGAAATCTTCAAAAAGTGGTTTGTAATCTCCGTTTTGAGAGGCAATGGTTAAAATTTGCTCCAACTCATCTGTTGCGTTACCACGTGCTGAAACCACAACTGCAATTTTCTCGCCCTGATTTACTTTGTCTGTTATTATGGCAATAACTTTATTTAATCCGTCACCATTTGATAACGATTTACCTCCAAATTTTAATATTTTCATCGTGTTGTGTGTTTGTAGCTTAGAATAAATCTTGAAGCAAATTGTGTAATTGTTTGTATTCTATCAAAAAAGCATCGTGTCCGTGAATGGAAACTATTTCTTGATAACTAACTTTTTTATTTATTTTTTGTAGTTGCTCAAAAGTCGCTTTATTTTCACTGGCTGTAAAAAACAAATCCGAATTGATGGCTATGATGTGAATTTCTGCCGTTACCGCTTCGATTGTATCTTCAAATGATGACCGATTGCGAGTGACATCAATGGTTTTCAATAATTGATTCATCATTTTATAGGATGCCAATTGAAAACGCTGTTGCAATTTTTCGCCGTGATGCAACAACCAACTTTCAACATTAAAAATGGCTAACTCCTCATTAGTAGTTCGTTGAAATTTTGCCGCAAATGATTCTGGAGTTCGGTAACACAACATCGCGTGCGTACGGGCATCCTGAATGGGTTTAGATGAATTATTAAGAATTTGTTCTTGCAAAAAACAATTGGCAATAAGCCAGTCTGTAGCTTTCCAATCGGTAGCAATTGGAATTAATTTTTGAGTTATTGTTGATTCTAATGCAACCATTTCCCATGCAATTCCGCCACCTACAGAACCTCCAATAATGGCATATATTTTTGTAACCTCAAGCAAATGAATGCCTTTTATAAAAGTTCTAGCAATATCTCTTGCTGAAAAATCAAGATAATTTTCAATTACAGCGCCATCAAATCCATTTCCGGGAACGTTAAAAGCAAGTACGGTATATTTTGTAGTATCAATAGTTTTATTGGCGCCAATTAGTTCATTCCACCAACCGTTATCGCCTACAACCTGTGAATTTCCGGTTAGCGCATGATTGACCAAAACGATAGGAGCTGTATGTAATGGCAACCCAAAAACTTGATAACTTAAGTTTAGAGCATTATAAATTGCACCTGACTCCGTGGTGAAATTGTGTAAAGTAATTGTTGTTGGTTTATTTTCCAATTTCAAATCTGTTATAATTAGGACTTGTGTTTGGAAATATTAGAAAGAAAGCTAGGTGTTATCTAGACAAATTCTTAGTGTTATCTTTCCACGATGGGCGTGGTAGAATGCAGCACCTTCTTCGATAAATCGAAGGGTTGCTAAGGCTTCATCGGGTCTAATCCCTCTGCCTTTCTTTATAACATTTCAATACTGTTGTGAACTTTGTGAGTGCAAATTAAAGATTAATTTTGGTAACCACCAAATTTAAATACGCAATCGATTTTTCTGTTTCGCAAAGTAAGTGACTTTGGTACAGACATCAAAAGTTAGGAAGTCCTGACAAGGTAACATAGAACAAAACCATTTTTTTACCTTGCCAAAACAACCTTTTTACCTACTGGGTTAGCTATTTTCTTAACCTGAATAGTCATTGCATTAGATAAATAACTCTTCATTCTCTTGAGAATACATTAAAAAAAGCAATGAATTTGGAACTAACTTTTGAGCAATTGCATCATTAGTTGCAAACTCAAAACGTGGGTGAATTAAAACATTTACGGCTTCAACTGCTTTGATTTTATTGTTTCGAAAATTGAACTTTCGTAAAAAACGAAACGGATCTGATAAACTTCTTTTTGTTTTCATACTATTGGTTGTTAAAATGTTACTATTGTTTTTCTGTTCATAAACTTCATAAAGCAAAAAACCCTTTTAGATGCAAATCCAAAAGGGTTTTAAGTAGTTTGTACTTATTATTATCCTTGGGATTCACGAATTGGGTGCAGCAAATACGGCTTTTGCAACGAAATGCATCGAAATTTGGACTGACTGTTTTTTGTAATTATTTAAAATGTATTGAATCATGTATTGTTTGTATGGTGTTCGAATTTCTCAAAAAAAAAGCTTCCTTGTTCAGGAAGCTTTCATATATAATTTTAAATTAAAATTATGCTATAAGCATCCCTCAGGAATTTTCCTGTGCGACTTTATGCGAAAAGCAGATTGAAATTTTCATTTTATTTTGATTTGAAAGTCAAATATGCAACTTAATTTTGACAAAAACAAGAGCGTCAAGGAATTAATTCAAATTAGTTTCAAAAAACATATCAAAAGGGCCTATTTTTTATCGGCAAAAAAAAGTTAAGTTTAATTTGCAATTCAAAATGGTTTCATACCTTTGCACCCAAATACAAGAGGAAAAATTTGAACTGATTGCAACCTCTTCATAATGAAATCAATTCATTGTGAATACTGAATAATTTTCAGTAAAAAAATGCTAAAGCAGGAACTCTCCTTTAGATCTTTTTCAGCAATTATTTTTTCTCGCTTAATTTTATAAAATAATAAAACTTATGGCCTATTTATTTACGTCAGAATCTGTGAGCGAAGGACATCCAGACAAAATTGCAGATCAAATTTCAGACGCATTAATTGATAACTTTTTAGCATTTGATGCTGAATCAAAAGTAGCTTGTGAAACTTTAGTAACAACTGGTCAAGTTATTTTGGCTGGAGAAGTTAAATCAAATACATACTTAGATGTGCAAAATATTGCACGCGAAGTGATTAGAAAAATTGGTTACACGAAAAGTGAGTACATGTTTGAAGCTAATTCATGCGGTATTCTTTCGGCTATTCACGAACAATCTGCTGATATTAATCAAGGTGTTGACAGAGCAAGCAAAGAAGAGCAAGGCGCTGGTGACCAAGGAATGATGTTTGGTTATGCAACTAACGAGACTGAAAATTATATGCCATTAGCACTTGATTTGTCTCATAAATTATTACAAGAATTAGCTGTTTTACGTCGTGAGAATAACGAAATAACATATTTGCGTCCTGATGCAAAGTCTCAAGTAACTTTAGAATACAGTGACGATAACAAACCAACGCGTATTGATGCGATTGTTATCTCTACACAACACGATGATTTTGATGAAGAAGCTAGTATGCTTGCTAAAATCAAAAAAGACATTATCGAGATATTGATCCCGAGAATCATTGCTAAAAATCCTGAGCATGCTCATTTATTTAACGACGCTATTCAATACCACATTAACCCAACAGGAAAATTCGTAATTGGAGGACCTCACGGAGATACTGGACTTACAGGAAGAAAAATCATTGTGGATACTTACGGAGGAAAAGGAGCTCACGGTGGTGGTGCTTTCTCTGGAAAAGATCCAAGTAAAGTAGACCGTTCTGCTGCTTATGCTACTCGTCATATTGCTAAAAACTTAGTTGCAGCGGGTGTTGCTGATGAGATTTTGGTACAAGTATCATACGCAATTGGTGTAGCTAAACCGATGGGGATTTTTATCGAAACTTACGGAACTGCAAAAGTGAATTTGACTAACGGTGAAATCGCTAAAAAAGTAGAAGCTATTTTTGATATGCGTCCGTACTTCATCGAACAACGATTGAAATTAAGAAACCCAATTTACAGCGAGACTGCTGCTTACGGACACATGGGACGTACTCCCGAAACTGTAACTAAGACTTTCTCTGCTCCTGGTGGATTAACAAAAACAGTTGAAGTAGAATTGTTTACTTGGGAAAAATTAGATTTTGTTGATCAAGTAAAAGCTGCTTTTGGATTGTAAAAAAATCAAAACATAGTATATAAAAAAAGGGGATTTAGCTACAACTAAATCCCCTTTGCTTTTTAATCTAAATGAAGCTTACAAATTGTACTTCACTATGAAAGTTACAAAGCGAGGTAAGATCATATTTTCATTGGCATTAAAACCATTGACACTAAAAGAGTTGTTCAATCTTGAACGGGTGTTCAAAAGGTTATTCGCCTGAATGCGGTATTCAAACTTTGCATCTTTCTTGATGTAGTTCAAACTAGCAGTCATGATTTCAAAATCGTTGGAAACACCATTAGTTTCATTTTTAAATCGGTTAAAGGCGTAGTCCCAATTAACATTCAATCCATTCAAGAAATAATAATTCAACTTTACTGTTGGAGTTTGTGTGGTGAATTTATTAGCTGCTTGCTCTGAAAAATTCACGCGGTAACCCAAATCTACGTTTGGATATTTTTTGAACTGCGTTGCAAAAGCCAAGTTGTAAGAGTGATTTACATTTTCGATTCCTTGAATGAATTCTTGAGTAACTCCGCCTTGAACTCTTCTGTTTAATACAAAATTGCGATTCCAACCTGCATTGGCTCCAGCGGTAACTTTGTAATACTTTTTGAAGCTTTTAGAATAAAACAAATTTCCGTTTAAATTTTCGTTTTCAGCATCTAAATTCAAACGGTCAGAAGTAGAATAAATACTTTGGAAAGAAACTCCATTCACCACTGGATCTTTGGTAGTTGTATAACTGATGTTGGCAAAAATCGTAGTGAAATTATACAAGTTGTACTTTGAATAATTCAAACGGTGACTTGTCACTAATGAATTTTCTAATTGTGCATTCCCTCGTGACAAGCTGTTAAAATTGGTAAAAATAAAACCTTCTACCAAAGCATTTACATCATTAAAGCCGTTACGCATATTGAAATTGTAGGTTACATTTTCTGATTTCTTCAAGTCCCAACGCGCAAACATATCAGGCAATAATCTGGTAAAATTAAGTTTGAATGGCGATGCAAATTGCTCGTTTGAAGTGTTGTATTGGTGCAAAGAAAAACCAGGATTAAAAGTAAACTTACCTCTGATAAACTTATAATGTAAACCTATAAAAGCATCATTAAATAGGTAACGCACATCATTATTATAAGCTGCTTGCTCCACTGGATTCACTGAATTATCTTGAAGAATTTGCAAAATACTCGAATTGTACGATTGGTAAGCATTCGTATTTCCAGCAGTTACATTCAATATACTTTTGTTCGAGATTTGATAAAAATAGTCCACTTTTGCATCTAACTTATTCGTTTTTACAAATCGAGATTGCTGGATGTTTAGGGCATTTTCATTTACAAAAACCGCACTTGGATCGTTCGGGTTTGTTGAACTTGCATTTTGATACGGGTTTACCGAAAGCTGCGGATTGTAAAAAGGGTCTTCATCCTCGTATTGATGTTGCATTTCTAACACCCAAGTTGACTTTGGATTTTGAGTATAAAACATATTCAAACTCTGATTGAACGATGCTGGCGCTTGTTTTTGAAAAGCAATTACGGTGTTGTTATTAGTTACAGTATTCCCGTTTGAAGTAGAGGTGAAATTAGTTTGACTATTATCTACATCTTGCTGATCGTTTTTTCTAAAAAAAGCATCATAATCCAATTGAAAGTTCTCGTTGGCTTTGTATTTTGAACCAAACTTAGAGATGAAAGCATTGTTGCGAGATTCGGTATTGTTTTTTCTGTTTTCTAAAGTCGCAATATTGGTGGTATTCGGTTCAAAAATTCCGCGTTCAGAATTGGTAATAGACTGATTGAATGTTGCTGAATAAGCAGCAAAACCAGACAATGTCCATTTTTTAGAAACCGAATGATTGATGTTGATAGTCCCAAATTTATCACTCGCTTTGGCCACATTATCACCACCTGATAAACCGAAAAAGTTTCGATTAAGAGTTAATGAAGTACCGTTACGACCAATCGTGTTTCGTGCTCCTCCATTAATTCTGAAAAAATCAGCCGAAGTCAATGAAACTTCACCAATATTATTAAAGTTTACAATAGAGTTGATGCTAGTTTTTGGCGAATAATAAAACACCTTCGGATTAAAGATATACCCTTTATCATTGGCCAAACCGCCACTTACGTCACCAAACCAAAATTTATCTTTACCTTTTTTAAGTTTGATATTAATTGCAATATCATCATTATTGTTTTCGAGGCCTTTCATTTGCGACACCTCGTTAAAATTACGAAGTACCTGCACTTTATCGACTGCATCGGATGGAATGTTTTTTGAACCCAGTTTCGTATCGCCTTCCATAAACGGTTTTCCGTCTACAAAAAGTTTGGTCACTTTTTTTCCCTCTACCTGCACTTGTCCGTCACCTGTTACTTCAAAACCTGGTAATTTTTTAAAAACGTCCTCTAACTTGCGTTCTTCTCCGGTTTTAAACGAATCCGTATTGTACACAATGGTATCCCCTTTTATAGAAACTGGCATCTCGCGCACAATTTCTACACCATCAAGTTCGATTCCACCCGCTTCCATAGTGATATTTTGCACCATATTTTGAGTAAGTGTAGCAACAGTCACTTCCTTATTTTGCATGCCCAAATAACTTAGTTTTAAAACATAAGTCGTGTTCGGTTTTAGGTTTAAAATAAACTTGCCTTTATCAGTTGTAATGGCGTAAGCATCCATTGCTTTGGTAGTTTGATTCACGGCCATTACGTTGGCCATTTCTAAAGGTATATTTTGTTTATCTTGCACCAAACCTTCTAATTTTATGTTTTGGGCATAAGAAATGGAGACCGCAATTAGAGCGATAAATACTAAAATTTTTCTCATTGTAAAATGGTTGTAACTTTTGGGTTGGTATTAATTTCCGAAGCGTATTTGCATGCCGCCATTTCCTCCACGACCTTGATTCATCTCTCTCCACTCTTCCATTTTTTTCATCACAGCATCGTCATACTCCTTTTGAGAGACTACTTTTCCTTTAGCAATGGGTTTAATTTCAACTTTATCTTTAGGGTTTAAAACTACTTTTGAACACAAAATAGTGGTGCGTCCGTCATTAACTTCTAAAATTAACCCTGGTAAACCCCAATAACCTTCAGGTCCTTGGCTCACTGGAATTTCGGGCGTATACCAAGCCGTGATCACGATTTCTTTTGGTACCTCAACAGCATCCAAGAAATTGGTTTTTTTCTCCTCAGCAGGTTTTGCTCCTTCTTTCTTTTCAGCATCATCTTTACGAGGACGCATGTTTCTAAAATCAGTAGCACTTGGTTTTTTGATAGCGGTTGCTTTGTAACAAGTATAGCCACCAATCACACGAGTTTCTGCCTCCATTTTCCAATTCAAACTAGTTAAGGAATCTTTCACCATAAACTCTTTCCCCATGAACTCTTTGTCGTTGCTGTATTGTTTGTCTTTTACGTTTTTGTAATACGTTCCGCCACCACCGGCAAAACTTGACATCATACGAAAACCACCACCTTGAGCCGAAGCCTCTAGTTTTTCTTCTTCTTTATAAATAGAAGCCGTCTTGTTAAAATTGAGAATAAATGTTTTCTCGAACATTTTTTTCATGCGTTCCTCAATCATTTTTTGCATATCAGGCGTCATATTTTTGTTGCCTTCCAAACGAGTCTTCATTTCTGAAGTGCTGGTTTTACTCTCGTATACAGCCATTCCTTGAAACTCCTGCGCTTGCAACCCCAAGAAAGAGGCGATAGCGATTACTACAGTGTAAATTAATTTTTGCATTTTGATGGTTTTTAATAGATAAGAGTGAAAAATACTATTTTTGTTACAATGATAATGTTAAATAAATACTAAGACAATTAATACCAACTTTGGTTTAACCGTACTTTTACCTTTATGAAGAAATTAGTTTTTTTGATCCTATTTTGCTGGACAACAATTGGTTTTTGTCAAAATCAAAATCCAACAATCACCAAAATAAACACTATTGAATTGGATGCTGATGAATTTCTAGGATACGATTCGTTAGGTTACCTCTATTACATAAAAAACAATGTACTTTCTAAAAAAAAGGATTCAGAATATTACAATTACAGCAATATTGCGCTGGGAAAAATTAGTGATGTCGATTTGCAAAATCCTTTGAAATTAGTGCTTTTTTACGAAGACTTCAATACAGTTGTTACGGTAGACAATCAGTTGAATGAAACTCAAAAAATTAACTTCTCCGAAAACACCTTTCCAATTGTAGCAACTGCTATAGGTCTTGCAGCACAAAATCAGCTTTGGGTTTTTGATAGCAATACGCAGCAATTGGGCTTGTTTGATTATTTAAAAAACACGTTAAAGACACTCGCTGTGCCATTTGTAGATCGTATAAAATTTTATAGCTCGGATTTTAATACTTTTTATTGGCTGGACACCAAAAATAATTGGTTCAGTTGTGATTTGTTTGGAGCCGTTACATCAATAGGAATCATATCTGATTTTGATTATCTCGCGCTAATAAATTCATACCAATATATTTATGCCAAAGATGGAAAAGTAATATTTACTGATTTAAAAAAACAGCAAAATACAACCCTTGAAATTTCTGAAAAAACGTTTGTAAAAATATATTACAAGGACCAAATTTTATCTATTTTTACAACATCAGGAATTAGCAATTATAAAATCATAATACCGTAATGCACATAGCAATAGCAGGAAATATAGGCTCAGGAAAAACAACTTTAACGCGCTTACTGGCCAAACAATTTAAGTGGGAACCACATTTTGAAGATGTAGTTGACAATCCGTACTTAGATGATTTTTACCATCAAATGGAACGTTGGTCGTTTAATTTACAAATCTATTTCTTAAACAGTCGTTTTCGTCAAGTGATGCAAATTCGCGAAAGCGGTAAAAAAATCATTCAGGACAGAACCATTTATGAGGATGCGCACATTTTTGCGCCCAATTTATATGCCATGGGTTTGATGACCAATCGTGATTTTCAAAACTACACTTCTTTGTTTGAATTGATGGAATCAACGGTAAAGGCGCCTGATTTATTGATCTATTTGCGTAGCTCCATTCCAAATTTAGTGGGACAAATTCACAAACGAGGTCGTGAATACGAAAATTCAATTTCTATAGAATATTTGAGTCGCTTGAACGAACGCTACGAAGGCTGGATTCAAACCTATGATAAAGGAAAATTATTAATTATTGATGTAGACAACATTAACTTTGTAGACAATCCCGAAGATTTAGGGAACATCTTCAACCGCATTGATGCAGAATTAAATGGGTTGTTTTAAAAAATAAAAGCGCCGCTTCTAATTCAAGAAGCGGCGCTTTGTCAACCAAACCAAACCAATTTTTTATTTTATTTTAGTTCTTCATTGTACCATTTGGTAATTTGCTCTTTGGTTTGCCCAATTTTTTGTTGCAAACGGCCAAACAATTCATCTTCTTTACCTTCTTCGTACAACAAATCGTCATCTGTAAGATCAGCGTATTTTTGTTTTAATTTTCCTTTTAACTCGTTCCAATTTCCTTTTAGCTCTGTAGTGTTCATAGTGTTATATTTTTGAATTAATAATAGTGTTCTAGTTAATGTACTTGCGTAACATCCAAGATTTATCTTCGTGCTTTTGCAAAAGTCCCGTTACAAAATCAGCAGTACCAAAATCATCCGTTTCATCAAGACTTTTAATGAATTTTCGCAATTGTTTCAATACGGTTTCGTGATCAATTAGTAATTCTTTAAGCATGTCTTTTTGCTGTAAATCAGTACTAGTTTCTTTAAGAACAGATTGCTCAATAAACTCTTTCATCGTTCCTATTGCTCTGCCGCCTAATTTACTGATACGTTCTGCAGTTGCATCAATTTCTTGCTCGAGAGCAGTATACTGCGCTTCAAAAAGTTTGTGTAATTCCATGAAACTGTTTCCAGAAACGTTCCAATGAAATTGTCTTGTTTTGGTATAAAGCACCATCTGATTGGCCAATATAGTAGTTAGAAAAGAGATGCTTTCGTCTAATTCTTTTTTTATAATTCCGATTTTTGGTTCCATAGTATACGTTTTTTTTTAGTTGACCTACAAGTCTTTTACAAAGATAAAGCGGTACTTCAAAGAATGCATTACACCATTTTTTAGGATTGTTACACAATTAAAGGATTTAGCAATTGAGGCTTAAAAACAGTATTTCTATAACGCAAAAAATGCCTTTCGATGGAAAGGCATTTTTTATTTAAGAGTATTTCTTTTATTTTAAAGAATCGATTTTGGCTTGCACCTCGGCATCGGTGCCTTCAAAAGTTTGTTTTGTCGTTTTGCCATTCTCGGTCATTGTGACCGTAGCTTTAGTTTTTCCGTTTTCATTAGATAGCTCTATGCGCAAATCTTTTGATGACGTCATTGAAACTGTTTTCGTACCACCGCCGATGTACTTTCCAGCTGCATCATACATTGACAAGCATTTTTGAGTACATTCTTCTGAGCAACCATTCATTTTACACATGGCTGCACATTCGTCTTTGGTCATGTTCGCCATTTTTTCGGGATCGCATTTGCCCATTCTGCAAACCATTTCTGTCGTCCCCATTTTAGCACAACAAGAAGCCGCTGCACTATCGGAATGACCATTTCCTAAAATTGGAGCAATAACCAAACCTATTAAACAAGTCAATTTGATCAAGATATTCATTGATGGTCCAGAAGTATCTTTGAAAGGATCTCCAACAGTATCTCCGGTAACCGCTGCTTTGTGCGCATCTGATCCTTTATAAGTCATCTCGCCATTAATCATAACTCCAGCTTCGAATGATTTTTTAGCATTATCCCAAGCACCACCAGCATTGTTTTGGAAAACGGCCCACAACACACCCGAAACCGTAACTCCAGCCATGTAACCACCTAGCATTTCGGCGATGAGTTGGTTGTTATCCGCATAAACTAATTTGCCAAGTAAAACAATCGCAATTGGGAAACCAATAGTCAAAACACCTGGCAACATCATTTCGCGTAAAGCGGCCTTAGTCGAAATATCAACACATTTCGCATATTCCGGTTTTGCAGTTCCTTCCATAATTCCAGGAATTTCTCTGAACTGACGACGTACCTCGTACACCATATCCATAGCAGCTTTTCCAACAGAATTCATAGCTAGCGCAGAGAAAACTACCGGTATCATTCCGCCTACAAATAACATAGCCAAAACAGGCGCTTTAAAAATATTGATTCCGTCGATTCCCGTGAATGTTACATACGCAGCGAATAAGGCTAGTGATGTCAATGCTGCCGAAGCAATAGCAAATCCTTTCCCAGTTGCAGCTGTTGTATTCCCTACAGAATCTAAAATGTCGGTTCTAGTGCGCACTTCTTTAGGCAATTCGCTCATTTCGGCAATTCCACCTGCATTATCCGATATTGGTCCAAAAGCATCGATTGCTAATTGCATCGCTGTGGTTGCCATCATTGCTGATGCCGCCAAAGCCACACCATAAAATCCTGCTAAAGCATAGGAAGTCCAAATCGCTGCCGCAAATAATAAAACCGTTGGAAAAGTTGAAATCATTCCTGTTGCTAATCCAGCAATTACGTTGGTGCCCGCTCCCGTACTTGATTTTTGTACAATAGCCATTACTGGTTTTGTACCCAATCCCGTATAATATTCAGTAACCGATGAAATAACCGCACCTACAACCAAACCTACAATTGTGGCGTAAAAAACACGCATAGATGAAATTTCTTTAGTTCCTTCTCCAAAGAAATCCATTTTCATGGTTTCAGGCAACATGTATTGCACTAGAAAGTAACAAGCGACTAAAGTCAAACCTATCGAAACCCAATTACCAATATTTAAAGCCTTTTGTACTTGTGCTTCTTTGGCATTGTCATCGGTGATTTTCACTAACATGGTTCCGATGATCGAGAATAAAATTCCAAAACCGGCAATTGCCATTGGTAATAAAATGGGTCCAATACCTCCGAAAGCATCTTGAATACTTCCGCCCATATCTTTGATTACATAATTCCCGAGTACCATTGCTGCCAAAACGGTGGCCACATAAGATCCGAATAAATCAGCACCCATACCGGCAACATCACCTACATTATCTCCTACATTATCAGCAATTGTAGCTGGATTTCGAGGATCATCTTCTGGAATACCGGCTTCTACTTTACCTACTAAATCAGCACCTACATCGGCGGCTTTAGTGTAAATACCGCCACCAACTCTTGCAAATAATGCTATTGATTCCGCTCCAAGTGAAAAGCCTGCTAATGTTTCTAAAACAATAGTCATGTCTTCGGTCGTAGTCCAGGCACCGTTCATAAAAAAGTGAAAGAAAAATATAAAAAAGGTAGTCAAACCTAAAACTGCAAGACCTGCAACACCAAGTCCCATTACAGTTCCACCACCAAAAGAAACTTTTAAAGCTTGCGGCAAACTCGTACGAGCGGCCTGCGTGGTTCTAACATTAGTTTTGGTAGCTATTTTCATTCCCATATTTCCCGCAAGGGCTGAGAAAAAAGCACCAAAAATAAAAGCTACCACAATTAAGATGTGCGTAGTAGGAACAATAAACGAAATACCTGCCAAAACAATACTGGCTCCAAGAACAAAAAAACTAAGTAAGCGATATTCTGCTTTGAGAAAGGCCAAAGCACCTTCGTAAATGTAATCTGAAATCTCCTTCATCTTTCCGTCGCCGGGGTCTTGTTTTAAAACCCATGCTCTTTTTGTAATCATAAACGCCAGTCCAATAAATGCCATGGCAATTGGCAAGTAAATCATAATTGTATTCATAATTCTGGTTTGGTTTTAGTTAATAATTATGGTGTAACCAAACGAATTTAAGCAAAAAAGCAATACTCCAGACGGAATATTGCTTTTTTTACAATTATTATGCTAATTTATTACTTAATGCTAAATAAACCTTCTGGTTTGTTTTCGATAGCATTAAAGCGTTCTGTACATTCTTTGATGATAGCGTAGGCTTCATTTACATCTCCCCAACCTTCAACATCTACTTTTTTGTTTTCAAGATCTTTGTACACTTGAAAGAAGTGCTCGATTTCTTTTAATAAGTGAGGATTGATATCAGAAAGGTTTTCTAATGAATTCCAGATTGGATCAGAAACCGGTACACAAATTACTTTTTCGTCTGGTCCCTTGTCATCCGCCATATGAAAAACTCCAATTGGCTTTACTTCCATTACGCAACCAGGAAAAGTTGGTTCGTTTACCAAAACCAATACATCTAATGGGTCACCATCTAATGCTAAAGTTTCAGGAATAAATCCGTAATCAGCAGGATACATCATTGAAGAGAACAACATTCTATCAAAACGCATTCTTTTTATTTCGAAATCATATTCGTATTTATTTCTACTTCCTCTTGGTATTTCGATTAAAACATCGAAAGTCGTTACTTTGTCTGCAGTCATTTTATTTTTCTTATCTATAAATTATGGTGCAAAAGTAATCAAACGCTGCGTTTTTGCAATAAAAAAACCTAGCTAACTGTAAATTAAACGCATAAAAAATTTAATACTGATAGGTAATTGTTCGGTTGCGCTTGTTTAGGTAGTAATGCCAAAGCAAATAGGTAGCAAAAGAGCGATACGGACTCCATTGCATAGCCAGTTCTACCATTTCTTCCTTGCGCTCCAATTGCCATAATTCTTGAATGGTTCGTACTACAGCAACATCTCCTAAGGGCAATAAATCTGGTTCTTGCAGGCAAAACATCAGGTAAATATCAATGGTCCAATTACCAATTCCTTTTATTTTAAGCAATTCGTGGCGTACTTGCTCCGCACTTTTGTGAGGTAAGGTTTCGAGTTGTAACTCTTGGCTTTCAATGGCTGTTGCCAATGCCTTGATGTAACTAGCTTTTTGTCGACTTACGCCCAAAGCGCGGTATTGCTCCTCAGAAATGGCAATTAAAATACTAGGATGAAATTGCCCTACGTGTTCGCGCAGGCGCAAAAAAGTAGCTTTGGCAGATGCAATTGAAACTTGTTGCTCTAATAACAATAGTACCAAAGTCTCAAAACCTTGAGGTCTTGATGGCCGTTCAGGCAAACCGTATTTATCAATTATGGATTGAAAAATAGGATCTTTTTGCGTTAAAAATTCAAATGCTGTTTTCATTGTACTCGCGTTTTAGCCCGGATGGAAATGGCATCCTTTTTTGTGGGCTTTTTTTGCCCACAAAAAAGATATAATGTACAGCCGGATTAGCTCCTAAAAGTTAAAACCAAAAGCGCCTTTAATGGTAAATCGGTTGGTATCTGGCGTGTTGAGATAATTGCCTCGCCATGCAAAATCGATGCGGAATACCTTGAAGATATTTCCGATTCCAGCACTATATTCCCAATAGCCTCGTTCTGGAGCGTTGTAAACCAAGCCCGAAGCATTGATAGCTCTGTTTTGATCAGAAACCGAACCGTAAACTCCGCGAACGGCGATGATTTCTCTCCAATTGAGTTTTCGCATGAACGGAATTCTAGCAAAAATACGTCCGTTAAAGTTGTGATTCCATTGCAAAGTCATGTACTCATCTGAAACAAACTCGTAAAAATTAAGGTTGCTAAAAGTATTTTCGATGGTGAAATAGGTTTGGTTTCCTGGAATTACACTGAGCAAGCCGAGTGGCACTTTGCCAAAAGTTTTCCCTACTTCCATGATTAAATTACTGCGTCCCAAAGGCCCAATAACAATAGGCTGCTTGAAGTACAATTGCAATTTATCGTATTGAAAATCGCTATCCAATAAACCTTTGAAACCATGGCTGTAATTGACAAAGAAACGACTGTACGGACTATCAACTACATCGCGTTCTACACCAAAACCAATAGTTTTTCGTTTTGGTGAAAACTCAATTTGAAGATTGGCTTCGGATTGCTTGACATCACTTTTGGTAATTTGGTTGGCAGCATCTGTAAAATAATCCAAACTAAAAGTTGGCGAAGCCGACTCTAATGTGCGGTACGAAACACCTGCTTGAAAAACTAAATTCTTGACCGGCTCCATCTCTACAGCTAGGTTCGTCAAGTTAATATTGGTCAACTTACCATTACTTCCCGAAGAAAAAACGGCCGATGAAGCAAAACTTCTACCCAAAACATCATTGGTTGTAGTTAAACTAGCACCTATTTGTTCAATATCGCGACGATTACCACCCGATATAATTAAACGATTTTTTTTGTCGACCATCCATTTTCCTGATAAACCGTACTTTACTTTGTTATCATCAAAACCATAGGCAGTATACGCCTGCAAGCGCCATGGATCGTTGGGACCAAAATATGTTCTACCACCAGCACGCAATCGCACACCTTCGACTTCGTTGTACCCGAAACTGGAAAATACGGGACCAAAATCAAAGTTCTTGAACTCGACATAGCCGCTACCTAATATGGAGACTAAGCTATATAGTCGTTTAAATTTCTTGACGGTTTGCAAAGTGTCGAGCATTTTATAAACACCCAACTCGTCTTTACTTAAATTCTCGAAGCGGTTTTCATCCCAATATTCATCGGATTTGTTATAAACTTCGTCATCCCGATAATTGACCTCCTCTTTATAAAAAGTTTGGGGCAGTTGTTTATTGAATTGATGGTTCCTGAAATAGGTGGTTCGTTTGCCATAAACCCCTTTGGAATTTTCTTTTTTGTTTAGCGCAAAGTCCGACATCAAATAATCCTTAGTGAGTAGAAAAACCGAGTCGCTCACTACTTCAAACTCTTGCTCTAAATAAATATCTTTTACCCAGTTGATGTTGGCGCTTTTGGTCACTGCCATATTGATTTTTTTAATGGCGTAAGTAGAATCGTTTACCCAAAAATCACCTTTAAAAGTAAGTTCATTTTTACGTCGCGGGTAAAATACAATATTAAAACACCATTTTTTGTCAATGTACGCACTGTCTTTAAGTACATAGTTGTACACATCAATACCCGTGCGTGAAAGTGGACTTGTAAAACTCTTATCAAAAAAAGTGAGGTAGTTGTTGTAAATATTATAATCAGAATACAAATCTTTAACGAAAGACAAAATTTGCTGATTGCCATTAAAACCAGAAGTTTTATTAGCCTTCATTTTTTCTTTGACTTTTTTGATTGTATTGTCTCCGTACACATCAGCCAATGATTCGTTGATAAAAATAGGCAAATAGGTTTTTCCTGTAACGCGCGAAGTATCTACTTGGTTGAAGATAAACTCCATGCCTTTGAAAATTTTACTTTTCATAAAAGCACTATCAATAGAATTCATGTCAAATTCTACTTTTTCGTACTTCTCCATTTGGTACTGATCAAATTGATACAAACCATTTTTGCGTTTACGTTCCCAAATTTTGCGTAAAATATCGAGCGCTGGATTGTTCTTTTTTGAGGTTTTACCAGTAAAAACGACCACTTCATTCAAACTTTCGGCTTCTTTAAGTTGAATAACAAAATTATAGGTAACTGCTTTTTCTAATGTTATTTCTTTCTCAGAAAATCCTACCGACGATATTACAATTAAAGAATAATTCTGTGCCGACTCTAAGTAAAACTTCCCATCTTCGTTCGTTACGATACCTTCACTTGAGCCTTTGAAAACTACATTAGCAAACGGAATAGGTTGATTTTGCTTATCAACTACTACACCACTCACTTTGGTTTGCGACCAAGACACGGCTGAAAAAGCCATAAAAACCAATACCAACAATAAAATCTTTTTCATACTCAATCAAAAAAAAACTTCACCAACTTAAACAATTGATGAAGTTTCAAATATAGTTAATTTAAGCCTTTAGAAGCGAAGACATTACCCAAAGCCATGTTAAAGTTTCTAGGCAAATCCCGTTAGTAATAGCTTATTTTTTGTACATAACTTTTTTAACTGCTTTCACAACATCTGCAGCATTAGGCAACCATTCTTTCAACAAAACTGGAGAATAAGGCGCAGGAGTATCTGCCGTTGTGATACGCTGAATTGGAGCATCTAAGAAATCAAATGCACGCTCTTGAACAATGTATGTAATTTCAGAAGCAACACTTGCAAAAGGCCAAGCCTCTTCAAGAACCACCAAACGATTTGTTTTTTTAACCGAAGTTAAAATCGTCTCGTAATCCATCGGACGTACCGTTCTTAAATCAATAATTTCACAAGAAATTCCTTCTTTTGCTAATTCGTCAGCAGCAATATGAGCTTCTTTGATAATTTTTCCAAAAGAAACGATCGTTACATCAGTACCTTCACGTTTGATATCGGCAACTCCCAACGGAATTACATATTCACCGTCTGGCACTTCACCTTTATCACCATACATTTGCTCTGACTCCATAAAAATAACTGGGTCATTATCACGAATAGCCGCTTTCAACAAACCTTTTGCGTCATAAACAGTAGATGGAACTACTACTTTTAATCCAGGTGTATTTGCAAACCAGTTTTCTAAAGCTTGAGAGTGTGTCGCTCCTAGTTGACCTGCCGAAGCTGTTGGTCCACGAAAAACGATTGGCACATTAAATTGCCCACCACTCATTTGACGCATTTTTGCCGCGTTATTGATAATTTGATCAATACCTACCAAACAAAAGTTAAACGTCATGTATTCTACAATTGGTCTACAGCCGTTCATTGCTGATCCAACTGCAATTCCCGAAAATCCTAACTCAGCAATAGGAGTATCAATTACTCTTTTTTCACCAAACTCAGCAAGCATTCCTTTAGACGCCTTGTAAGCACCATTATATTCAGCAACTTCCTCGCCCATTAAGTAAATCGACTCGTCGTGACGCATTTCTTCGCTCATTGCTTCGCAAATTGCCTCTCTAAATTGTATCGTTCTCATATTATATGTTGTATGTGTCTAATTTTCGAAAGCAAAAATAAATATTTTATCCCACTTAAAAGCATAAAATAAACTAAATTAATTCAAGATTTACGGGGTGATTTCTAGGAGCTTTTTCCGGCTATCCGCTGTATCTTCCTGTGCCTAAAGGCAGCACAGGAAGGATGCCGCTACTATCCGGGCTACGAAATCGATGTAAATTTGAAAAAATATTATGCACGCATAGTATATTATTCGAATTTATATTTTAAATTTGTAAAAGAAATTAAGAATACTTAAATACATACTTATGAAAATATTAGTTTGCATCAGTCACGTGCCTGATACTACATCAAAAATTAACTTTGTCAATGGCGATTCAGAGTTTGACACAAACGGTGTTCAATATGTAATTAACCCAAATGACGAATTTGGTTTAACACGTGCTATTTGGTTTCAAGAACAACAAGGAGCTAATGTAACTGTGGTAAACGTAGGTGGTCCAGATACTGAGCCTACTTTACGTAAAGCACTTGCAATAGGAGCAAACGAAGCAATTCGTGTAAACGCTACTCCTACTGACGGATTTTTTGTAGCAAAACAATTAGCCGAAGTAATTAAAAACGGAGGTTACGACCTTGTAATTGCCGGAAAAGAATCATTGGATTACAACGGTGGAATGGTGCCGGGAATGATCGCTGGAATTTTAGGATTCAACTTCTTGAACTCTTGCGTTAGCCTTACAGTTGAAGGAACAGGCGTAAAAGCAGTTCGCGAAATTGACGGAGGTAAAGAAACAGTAGCCACTAGCCTACCATTAATTATTGGTGGACAAAAAGGTTTGGTTGAAGAAAAAGACCTTCGTATTCCAAACATGCGAGGAATTATGACAGCTCGTACTAAAGCTTTAACTATCCTTGAGCCAGTTGACGCTAACGTAAACACTACAGCTGTTAAATTTGAAAAACCAGCTCCGAAATCAGCAGTAAAATTAGTAGCTGCAGATAATTTAGATGAGTTAATCAATTTATTACACAACGAAGCAAAAGTAATCTAGTAATTAGTTTACAGTCACAGTTTACAGTTGCTAAACTTTAAACTTCAAACTTTAAACTTTAAACAAAAATAATATGTCAATATTAATATACGCGGAATACGCAGAAGGAAAATTTAAAAAAGTAGCTTTTGAGCTTGCTTCATACGCAAAAAAAGTAGCTGAGACTCTTGGTACAACTGTTACTGCTGTTACCATCAATGCTGGTGACGTTTCAGAATTAGCTCAATACGGAGTAGACAAAGTATTAAAAGTAACCAATGATAAACTTGCAGGATTTACTGCCAAAGCTTATGCTGATGTGATCAAACAAGCTGCTGCACAAGAAAATGCAAAATTGGTAGTTTTATCATCTACAACAGATAGTATTTATTTATCATCTTTAGTAGCAGTAGCATTGGAGGCAGGTTATGCTTCAAACGTGGTTGGTTTACCAATTTCTACAGCTCCATTTCAAGTAAAGAGAACTGCTTTTTCAAACAAAGCTTTCAACATAACAGAAATCAGTACAGATGTTAAAGTGATTGGCTTAGCTAAAAACTCATACGGAATCTACGAATCAGCTGTTGCTTTAACTCAAGAAGACTTCAATCCTACAATAGGCGATAACGACTTTGGTGTAAAAGTAGAATCAGTAGAAAAAGCATCTGGAAAAGTTTCAATTGCCGATGCTGATATCGTAGTTTCGGCTGGTAGAGGATTAAAAGGTCCAGAAAACTGGGGCATGGTAGAAGAATTAGCTACAACTCTAGGAGCAGCAACTGCTTGTTCTAAACCAGTTTCTGACTTAGGATGGAGACCTCACGGTGAACACGTAGGACAAACCGGAAAACCAGTTGCAACTAATTTATACATTGCTATCGGGATTTCAGGAGCTATTCAGCACATTGCAGGAATCAACTCTTCAAAAGTAAAAGTAGTAATCAATAGTGATCCAGAAGCTCCTTTCTTTAAAGTGGCAGACTACGGAATCGTTGGTGATGCTTTCGAAATTGTACCTCAATTGATTGAAAAATTCAAAGCTTTCAAAGCGCAGAATTAAAAAGATTCCACAATCATACATTCATTTTAATGCTACTTAAAACAAGATATTTGTATCTTTGCTTTTGAGTAGCATTTTTGTTTTTACAGAAATGAACTCGGAAATTTATTAAAAAGAAGTACTCGTACTTTTCCAGACCCACAAATATGAGTTTAGTTAAATTATCGATTAAAGGAATTTCATACAGCCAAACCCAAAACGGAGCGTACGCATTGATCTTAAATGAGGTTGATGGAGAACGAAAATTGCCTATTGTTATCGGTGCTTTCGAAGCCCAATCTATCGCCATTGCTTTAGAAAAAGAGATCAAACCACCGCGCCCTTTGACACACGATTTGTTTAAAAATTTTGCGGAGCGATTTGATATAGTGGTAAAACAAGTCATCATTCATAAATTGGTTGACGGTGTTTTTTACTCGAGTATCATTTGCGAAAGAGATAAAATTGAAGAAATTATTGATGCGCGTACTTCGGATGCCATCGCATTGGCTCTCCGATTCAAAGCGCCTATTTTTACCTATAAAAATATTTTAGACAAAGCGGGTATCCACTTAAAAACGAATCCAAATGACGGGACTAAAGACCCACAAGATTTAGACGAAGTATTATCGAACCCTGAAACATTTGGACATACTGAAGAAAGTAATACTGCAGGCGAAACGTACTCAAAACACAGTATTCAAGAACTGAATGAACTTTTAGAGCAAGCTGTTTCTGATGAAAATTATGAAAAAGCTGCCAAAATAAGAGACGAAATATCCAAACGTTAAATTTACAAACGTTTTGAAAAACCTCAAATGAAGATGCTTACACCGCTATGACGGTAGTTTGTCTCTTCATTTTTTTATATCTTTGGTTTTAAGCATGAACCAAATCATTAAACCATGAAAATCAAATTACACTTTTATATTGCTACGCTGCTTTTGAGTGCATCAGCATTTGCACAAGATTACTACCTGCATTGTGGTAAAATCCTGAACACCCAAACTGGCAAAGAATCGAGCAACCAAACTATTATCGTATCTAAAAATAAGATAGTCAAAATTCAAGATGGTTTTCAAACAAAAGCAAAAGCCACTGACATTGAGGTTAACTTAAAAAACAAATACATCTTACCGGGATTAATTGACCTGCACGTTCATATTGAGGGAGAAAACAACACCAAAAGCTACCTATCAAAATATCTAGAAAACGAAGCCGACGTCGCTTTTCAAGCCGTTAGTTGTGCCGAAGTAACTCTATTAGCAGGTTTTACTACTGTTCGCGATTTAGGCGGAACGGGTGTAAACATTTCGGTTCGAAACGCAATTAACAAAGGAGTGGTAAAAGGTCCTCGTATTTTTACAGCAGGAAAAGCCATAGCAACCACTGGAGGCCATTCTGATCCTACAAATGGTAGTAACCGCAAACTAGTAGGTGATCCAGGGCCACACGAAGGTGTAATCAACTCACCAGAGGAAGCGGTAAAAGCTGTACGTGAACGTTACAAAGAAGGTGCCGATGTGATTAAAATTACTGCAACAGGCGGTGTATTGAGCGTGGCTAAAAATGGCAAAAACCCACAATTCACTTTAGAAGAAGTAAAAGCTATAACGGCAACCGCTAAAGATTACGGGATGCTAACCGCAGCTCATGCTCACGGTGACGAAGGAATGCAACGCGCTATTTTGGGCGGAATTAAAACCATTGAACACGGCACGTTTATGAGTGAAGAGACTATGGAGCTCATGAAAAAATACGACAGTTACCTTGTTCCAACTCTCAGCGCTGGAAGAGAAGTAGAAAAAAATGCTGAAATTAGCGGTTATTATCCTGAAGTAGTGGTTCCAAAAGCTAAAGAAGTAGGACCTCAACTAAAAACTACTTTTGCAAAAGCGTATAAAAAAGGTGTAAAAATTGCCTTCGGAACCGATGCAGGTGTTTTTGCACATGGCAACAATGCAAAAGAATTTGGATACATGGTCGATGCCGGAATGCCAGCGCTAGCTTCGATCCAATCTGCTACAATTACCAACGCATTATTGTTGGGCATGGATACCGAACTTGGTCAAATTAAAGAATCATTTCTAGCCGATATCATTGCAGTTGATGAAAGTCCGCTAACGAATATCAAAATCCTAGAAAAAGTAGTCTTTGTTATGAAAGACGGCAAAATTTATAAAAAATAATTACATCCACAGCACTCACCAATGAAACAATATACAGACCTAGTGCGACACGTATTAGAAAACGGTTGTCAAAAAGGAGATCGAACAGGAACAGGAACCAAAAGTGTTTTTGGATACCAAATGCGATTTGATTTGAACGAAGGATTCCCAATGGTGACTACCAAAAAACTGCACCTAAAATCAATTATTCATGAATTGTTGTGGTTCTTAAAAGGCGACACCAATATTAAATACCTACAAGATCATGGTGTTAAAATTTGGGACGCTTGGGCAGATAGCAACGGAAATCTTGGTCCTGTGTACGGACACCAATGGCGCAATTGGAATAGTGAAGAAATTGATCAAATTGCTGATCTAATTCAGGAGTTAAAAACAAATCCAAATAGCCGTAGAATGTTAGTCTCAGCTTGGAACCCTTCGGTTTTACCAGATACGAAAACATCCTTCGAAGAAAATGTAGCCAATAACAAAGCCGCGTTACCACCTTGCCACGCCTTTTTTCAGTTTTATGTTGCCGATGGCAAATTATCATGTCAACTATACCAACGCAGTGCCGATATTTTCTTAGGAGTACCGTTTAACATTGCATCTTATGCCCTGCTGACAATGATGATTGCTCAAGTTTGTGATTTAGAACCAGGTGAATTCATCCACACTTTTGGCGATGCACACATTTACAACAATCATTTCGAACAACTCGAATTACAGTTATCTCGCGAGCAAAGACCGCTACCAAAAATGATTTTAAATCCTGCCATCAAAAATATTTTTGATTTCAGCTACGATGACTTTACTTTAGAGGGTTATGACCCGCACCCAACCATAAAAGGTAGTGTAGCAGTTTAACCAAATAAAAAATGGTGTTTTAGATTAAACTACTAAAACACCATTTTCATTTCCTGCAAAAGCATTCCATTTAAAAGAATCGGCTTCCGGTTCATTAATATATTCTCCGTCGATTATATATTTAAACTCGTATGCAGCATCTTTTTTCAAATCAAGAACCGTTTTGAAAGTTCCGTTTTTTAACTTATTCATTGTACCTTGTTCAGGGTCCCAATTATTAAAATCCCCCACAACTGCAACTTGATCAGCTTGCTTAGCCTCAATCGAAAAAGTAACTTTACAAACGGGTTTTGTTTTTACAAATTGTTTTTTAATGGTCATAACTATTTCATTTATAATTTATTATCGCAAAGTAAGCAAAACAAATTGAGCAAATCACAGCAAGACCATCGATTTAGCAACTTAAACAAAACACACCCGCTTTTTAATCAATTATGTAATTTTAAATGCTTTAAATTTTTAAATCAAAATCAGAAATCGTTTTCATTACCAAGAATCCTGAATCAAGAATAGTGACTTTGCAAAATAAATTTTACCTTTATAATCTAAAAGTAGCGCAATGGAAAAAGAAATACACGAACAATACGAATATGCAAGACGCCGAATAAAACAAAAAAAACGTCTCTATTTTCATTTTGTAGTTTTTGTTTTAGGAAGTTTACTGCTGTTTATAACCAGCCTCTTATCTGAAAATCCTCTAATTCAAAATTCGTACCTCTATGTCATAACATTATGGCTATTTTTATTCATTTTGCATTTTATTAAAGTCTTCATAACCGATCGTTTCATGAATAAAAACTGGGAACGAGACCAAATTGAACGTCTAGTTGCCTTACAGCAAAAAAAAATAAAGGAACTCGAGACAAAAGTAGCTAACGACGAATTAAAATAAGCCCACACCTGACATGATTATAATGATAGCGGCTGTTGCCGAAAACAATGCACTAGGCAAGAACAATGATTTATTATGGCATTTACCTAATGATTTTAAACGTTTTAAAGCCGTAACCACGGGACATCACATTATTATGGGAAGAAAGACTTTTGAAAGTTTCCCAAAACCACTTCCTAACAGAACACATGTAATTATTACTCGCCAAAAAGATTATAAAGCAGCCGGTTGCATTGTAGTTTCAAGTCTTGCAGAAGCGCTATCCGTATGTCCTGCTAATGAAGATGTGTTTATCATTGGTGGTGGCGAAATTTATAATTTGGCATTGCCAATAGCCGATAAACTGGACCTGACTAAAGTACATCACACCTTTGAAGCTGATGCTTATTTCCCAGAGATAGACCCAAAACAATGGAAACTTACGAGCAGTGAACATCACAGCAAAGACGAAAAGCACCAATACGATTATAGTTTTGAGAGCTACGAAAGAAAAGAGTAAAAAAAAAACATCCCAATGAGGATGTTTTTTTATGAGAAAGAGAGGGGAGCTACTCTTGAAAGAGTATTTGATAACATAAAATAAAAATTACAAGCACTAACAAACCACCAGAAATGGTCAGTATCATGTTTGAAGATCTTCGAGAATACATCTCAAAGAAGCCCTTAATACCAAATACCACGAAGGCACTAAAGACGAAAAAAATTAAAATTTCCAAAAACAAATTTAATCCTAAGAACGTATGTTGCGTTTGTACATGCAAACTATTTTTTAAAGTCGCATGCTCAAAACCACTAACAAGAACAAACGAAATAAGAAACGCAATAATTATCCATTTGATTTGGCCCACCCACTCTTTTGTAATCATGTAATATAGATTCTTTCTTGAAATACAAATTTGTACATAATATACAAGAGATACAATACCCACTTTTAGTGATATTTCAAAAAATTTTTATTGCTCGTTTTTAGTTCAAAGAACTAACATTTCATAAATAAAATCCATTTCAAATAAGCAAAGCACACTGTAAATCTGCTGGTTTATCATATCTTTGTACAAATTAAAAACATGTCACAAAAGATCACTCCTTATAAAGACTCTGCTTTAGGCAAGAAAGAGCAAGTAGCTCAAATGTTCGATACCATTTCTGGAAATTACGATAATTTAAACCGCGTTATTTCATTTGGAATCGATATCAAATGGCGCAAAAAAGTGTTACAATTGGTAGCACAATCCAATCCTGAAATCATTTTAGACATTGCTACTGGTACAGGCGATCTTGCAATATTGATGGCACAAACAAGCGCAAAAAAAATCATTGGTCTTGATATATCAGCTGGTATGCTTGAGGTAGGCGTAAAAAAAATCGCTGAAAAAAAACTATCTAGTACTATAGAGATGGTATTGGGTGACTCTGAGAAAATGCCTTTTGAAGACAATTACTTTGATGCCATAACTGTAGCGTTTGGCGTTCGTAATTTTGAAAATTTAGAAAAAGGTTTGGCTGAAATTTTACGTGTTTTAAAACCAAACGGTGTTTTTGTAATATTAGAAACTTCAGTACCAGACAAAACACCTTACAAACAAGGTTATCAATTTTACAGTAAAAACATCTTGCCTTTAGTCGGCAAACTGTTTTCTAAAGACAATGCGGCATACGGTTATCTCTCTGAATCGGCAGCGGCATTTCCTTATGGCGAAGCTTTAAACAATATTTTACGAAAAACAGGGTTTATAGATGTTAAAGCCATGCCACAAACTTTTGGTGTAGCTACCATTTATTCTGCTTCTAAAAAGTAATATGAAAAAAGTATTTGCTATTCTGTTTTTTATTGGTATCAGTTCACTGAGCTATAGTCAGAAATCTCAAGGTATTTTTGGGAAGGATCCTATAGTCAACCTTGAAAATTTTCAACAAAAAAAAATCTACTACGGGTTTTATTTGGGGTTTAATAATTTCGATTTTAAAATTGATTACAAGAGCCTGACGCAAGATATTCTCGTAAAAAAATCAACTGGTTTTAATGTTGGTATTATTGGTGATCTTCGATTACAGGAGTACATCAACTTGCGCTTTGAGCCGGGGTTGTATTATACCAAAAGAGACTTATATTATCCACCAAATAGTGCTTTTGACTCACCAAGCGATGCGTTGCGTGAAGTGAATAGCACCTATATTCATTTTCCTCTTTTACTGAAATTCTCGTCGCTACGTACAGGTAATGTGAGACCTTATGCTTTAGGAGGATTATCTGCTACTTTAAATTTGTCAAGTAATGCTAAACTAGCTGATGATAACTTCCAGCAGCGTTTTAGGGTAAAATCTTGGACCACTAATTATGAGTTAGGCTTTGGTATCGATATTTTTTCGGAGTATTTTATTTTCTCTCCCTCCATACGTGGCGTATTTGGCATTGGCGATGAACTCATCCGTGACAACGACCCAAATAGTCCTTGGACAGGAAACATAGATTCTTTAAAATCTAGAGCTGTTTTAATCAACTTTAGTTTCCACTAAATTAATTGAAACAAAAATTTTTCTGGTCGAATTCTTAACTTCTTCTGAATTCGCTTAAAATAATTGCAGTTGCAGTTGCAACATTTAGGCTTTCTGTTTTTTGAAGGTCACCAAACCTAGGAATTGCCAAACGTTGCGTCACGCTATTTTCTATAGTCGAAGAAATTCCATTAGCTTCGTTGCCCATAACGATAATACCACTTTGAGGTAAAGAGGTTTTATAGATAGAATCACCATCCATAAAAGTACCAAAAACCGGTAAATCAGTTCCTTTAATAAATTCATTCAAATCTAAGTAACAACAATTCACCCTGCCTAATGAACCCATTGTAGCCTGTACTACCTTTGGATTGTAGCTATCCACCGTTTCAGTAGAACAAATTAATTGCTTGATTCCAAACCAATCACACAAGCGTATAATTGTACCCAAATTACCTGGATCTCTGATTGCATCTAGCGCTACAATTAGACCATGCTCTAAAATCGGTTTTGGTTTTGGTATTTTAAATAAAGCCAGACAAGAGTTAGGCGTTGCTAAAGCGGTCATTTTTTTTAAATCGGCACCACTTATTTGAGTTCTTTTATCAGCAGGAATTTTTTCAAAATCATCTTGTGTAGTGTACAAATGCTCCAATTCAAAGTTTGAATCCAGAAGTTCTTGAATGCCTTTTACGCCTTCGGCAAAAAATAATTGGTGCGCTACTCTATATTTTTTTTGCTGCAAACTCGTTATAAGCTTTAATTGGTTTTTACTAACCATAAAAAAATGTACTTTTGAATTAAATATTGGAAACTCTTGAAAAAAATTTCTACAAAAATAACTGCATTTATTCTAATTGCAATACTAATTTGCGCATGTAACGCCGTAAAAAGAGTTCCAGACGGAAATTTACTGTTGACTAAAAACGAAATCATGGTGAATAATGCACTTATTCGTGATGAAAACGTATCCAATCAACTGTACCAAAAACCAAACAGCACTTTTTTAGGTTACCGTTTAAGACTCAACCTATACAATTTAGCGAATTTAAACCCTGACTCTACCTACCAAGCCAAGTTTACTGCTAATCCAGGTAAATTGGAGCGTAAATCAAAATGGTTATCAGAAAAACAAGTCAACCGATTGGGAAAATCTTTTTGGTATCACGGCATTCATGATTTTTTAAAAAAAACTGGGGAACCACCAGTAATTTTAGACAAAGAACGAGCCGATAAATCGCTTATTCGATTAAAATACTATTACTTTAACAAAGGTTTTTTTAATGTGAACGCGAGTTATTCAATAGATACTTTACCCTCAAAAAAAGCACGAGTTGCCTACCAAATTAATACTGGAAAAGGATATTATCTTGATACTTTGAGCAAAACCATTTCGACTCCTAAACTTGATTCACTTTACAATCTAACAGTAAACAATAGTTTTATCAAATCTGGAAACCAATATGCAACAGAAGATTTTGAAAATGAAAAAAATCGAATAACCACTAATTTCCGCAACAATGGTGCTTATTATTTTCAGCCAAATTATGTCACTTTTGCAGTAGACACGATCAAAAAAGTCAATAAAGCAAACATCAACTTGTTGATTAATAATTATTCGTATCAGGACGGAGACTCCACCAAAACGGAACCTTTTAAATTGTATACCATAAGCGATGTAAACATATACACTGATTACAAAGGGAATAGCAACAAACAAATATTTAAAGACAGTACAACTTTTAATAATTTCAATTTATTCAGTGAAGACAAGTTAAAGTATAAACCCAAAGCCATTACCAATGCCATCTTTATCAACAAAGGTGGTCTTTACGCCGATAATAAAACAGTCCTAACTACAAGATATTTGAATAATTTAAAAATTTTCAACTATCCATCTATTCAATACGAACTTGACCCTCGCGACAGCACGGCACAATCATTAATAGCAAAAGTATATCTCACTCCACGAAAAAAGTACAGTTTTGGCACTACCTTGGACCTCACCCATTCTAACATACAAGATTTTGGTATTGGCTTGAGTATCTCTGAAACGATTAGAAACATCTTTAATGGAGCAGAAACTTTTGAAATTGCAGCACGAGGAAACATAGGATCGTCGCGAGATTTGGCCAATCCCAGAAACAATTTCTTCAACGTGTCTGAATATGGTGTCGATTTAAAACTCAACATTCCACGTATTTTTATGCCATTTAAAACTGAAAGAATCATTCCTAAAAGTATGATTCCTTCTACATTAATCACACTAGGTTTTGCCAAACAACAAAATATTGGTTTGGATAAAGAAAATTTTACAACAGGACTAACTTATAATTGGACTCCCAAACGAAACTACACCGCACGATTTGACTTGATCAATACGCAATATGTGCGAAACTTAAATCCTCAAAACTATTTTAATGTTTACGGCTCATCCTACAATGCTTTAAATGCAATTAGTAAAAAGTACAACACCAACACGACCTATTACAACAATCCCATAGATCAAAATTTATTAGTAGAACGAGGGACAAAAGGCTTCACAAATGATGTATTAACAGGTAATGCTACTTTTTTGCGCCCACTTGAGCAAGCTGATCTTGAGGCTGTGCGAAGTATTGAAGAACGCCGTTTGCGACTAACGGAGAATGATTTTATTTTAGCTACTAATTTTACTTTTTCAAAGACAAACAAAAAGGATTTAACAGATAACAATTTCTATCTTTTTAAAACCAAACTAGAGTCGGCGGGAACACTTTTATCAGCATTTGCATCAGCATCAGGGCAACGAAAAAATGCTACTGGCAACTATGAGATTTTTAATTTAGAATATTCAGAGTACGTTAAAACCGAATTCGATTACATCAAACATTGGGATTTATCAAAGGAGAAAATTTTTGCATTCCGATCATTTTTTGGAATTGCAATCCCGTTTGGGAACTCAGATTATATTCCGTTTTCACGAAGTTACTTTTCGGGTGGATCAAATGATAACCGAGCTTGGCAACCTTACGCTTTGGGACCTGGTAGCAGTGGCGCTAGAGATGATTTTAACGAAGCCAACATGAAAATTGCAATAAGCGGAGAATACCGTTTTAAAGTATTAGGCAGTCTAAAAGGTGCTTTATTTGCAGATGCAGGAAATATATGGAACGTGCTAGATAATGTCACCGATAAAAAGTCCACTTTTACAAGCTTTAGCGATTTAAAAGACATTGCATTAGGCACAGGCTTTGGCTTGCGATACGATTTGAGTTTTTTTGTCGTACGGTTTGATTTGGGATTCAAAACCTATAATCCAGCGAATGAAAGCAGCAAAAGATGGTTCAATGAATACAACTTTGCCAACTCAGTTTTAAATTTTGGAATAAATTATCCGTTCTAATGCTAATTAATTCTTATTTTTGCAAAACTAAAAACTAAAAAAATAACTAAAAAAAGTACCATGGCACACAACATAAAACCGGGCGTAGCTACAGGAGATCAAGTCCAAGAAATTTTTAACTATGCTAAGGAAAAAGGATTTGCGCTTCCAGCTGTAAACGTTACTGGTTCTAGCACAATTAATGGTGTTCTGGAAACAGCAGCAAAACTAAACGCACCAGTTATCATACAATTCTCAAACGGAGGAGCGCAATTTAATGCTGGAAAAGGATTGTCAAATGCAGGCGAAAAAGCAGCTATTGCTGGTGGAGTTGCCGGAGCATTACACATACACACGCTTGCAGAGGCTTACGGAGCAACTGTAATTTTGCATACCGACCACTGCGCGAAAAAATTATTGCCTTGGATTGACGGTTTGTTAGATGCCTCTGAAGCACATTTTGCTAAAACAGGAAAACCATTGTTCTCTTCGCATATGATTGACTTATCTGAAGAGCCAATTGAAGAAAACATCGAAATTTGCAAAACGTACTTGGAACGTATGAGCAAAATGGGTATGACACTTGAAATCGAATTAGGAATAACAGGTGGTGAAGAAGACGGTGTTGACAACTCTGATGTTGATAGTTCAAAATTATACACACAACCAGAGGAGGTAGCTTACGCTTACGAAGAGTTATCAAAAGTGAGTCCGAAGTTTACAATCGCAGCAGCATTTGGAAACGTACACGGAGTTTACAAACCAGGAAACGTAAAATTAACTCCTAAAATCTTGAAAAACTCACAAGATTTTGTGCAAAATAAATTCAACACTGGACACAATCCAGTTGATTTCGTTTTCCACGGAGGATCAGGATCTACTCTGGAAGAAATTAGAGAAGGTATTAGCTACGGTGTTGTAAAAATGAACATTGATACCGACTTACAATTTGCTTATACCGAAGGAATTCGTGACTATATGGTAAACAATTTAGAGTATTTAAAATCTCAAATTGGTAACCCTGAAGGCGCTGATGTACCAAACAAAAAATATTATGACCCAAGAAAATGGGTACGTGAAAGTGAAATCACTTTTAACGCAAGGTTAGAGCAAGCTTTTGCTGACTTAAACAACGTGAATACATTATAATTAAAAGTTTAAAGTTTCAGGTTTATGATATTAAAACTTTAGACCTGAAATAACAAAAACAATAAATATGGCTTGGTTTAAAAGAAAAGAAAAAGGGATTACTACTGCTACCGAAGACAAAATGGATATTCCAAAAGGGCTTTGGTACAAATCTCCGACAGGAAAAATTATTGATGCTGATGAATTGGCTCGCAACTTATTTGTAAGTCCAGAAGATGGTTTTCATGTTAGAATAGGAAGCGCTGAATATTTTCAAATTTTGTTTGACAACAATGAATTTGTGGAGTTAGACAAAAACATGACATCCAAAGACCCTTTGCATTTTGTGGATACAAAAAAATATGCAGATCGTTTGAAAGATGTAATGGACAAAACCAAACTGAAAGATGCTGTACGCACTGGTGTAGGAAAGTCTAAAGGAAAAGATTTGGTAATTTGCTGTATGGATTTTGCCTTTATTGGTGGATCTATGGGAGCTGTTGTAGGTGAAAAAATTGCAAGAGGAATTGACCACGCTATCAAAAACAAGATGCCATTTGTAATGATTTCAAAATCAGGTGGTGCACGTATGATGGAAGCAGCTTACTCTTTGATGCAATTAGCAAAAACATCTGTAAAATTAGCACAGCTTGCTGAGGCTAAATTGCCATACATTTCATTATGTACTGACCCTACTACAGGTGGAACTACCGCTTCTTACGCCATGTTAGGAGACATTAATATTTCTGAGCCAGGCGCATTAATCGGATTTGCTGGACCTCGTGTAGTAAGAGACACTACAGGTAAAGATTTACCAGAAGGTTTTCAAACAGCAGAATTTTTATTAGAGCACGGTTTCTTAGATTTTATTACTCCAAGAAAAGAATTGAAAGATAAAATCAACTTATACATCGATTTGATCCAAAATAATGAAATTAGACATTAATTAAAGGTCTAAAAACCAAAAAGCCTGTTCATCACGAACAGGCTTTTTTATTGCTTTATGTTAGAAAATATATTGCAAGCCTCCGTAAAAATTGCGACCGGGAGCATTAATTCCTGACGAAAAGGTGCGGTATTGCGTGTCTAAAATATTTTCGACACCGGTATAAACAATCGCCCCTTCAAACAATCTATAGCTTGATTTGAGTGAGTACGATTCCCACGCAGGCATACCATTAGCAGGTGCGTATTGCAAATTGTCTTCGCCGCTGCTCGAATAGTCTCTTAAAGCCTTTTTACCATTGTACAACATGTAACCTTCAATCATACCTTTTTTGTAGGTGTAAGCGATTCCTACTTTTCCAAAATAAGGCGAAATATGATCTAGCGGCAGTAACTTTTGTTCAGATACGATGCGGCCCAAGTTGTAATTGAACGATGCATTCATTTGTACAGCAGTAATAAGTTCCGCTTGAAGCGAAGTTGAAATTCCAGTAACGAATGCTTTCCCGCGGTTTTGGTTCGCAAATACTTGGCTCAACGCACCATCATAAATCAACGAAGATTGGCCATTATATAAAAACGGACTCGTTACAATGGCATCAAACATTTTGGTATAAAAATAGGTTTGTTCCAGTTTCCATTTTTTCGAAGTGGATTGAAATACAAAACCCAAATCAGCAGTAACTGTTTTTTCAGGTTTTAAATCTTCATTAGGAACAATCAAAATGCCACGAACTGTCTCAAAAATCTTTGCTAAATCATCAATATTAGGAACCCGATATCCAGTTGATAAATTCGATTTAAGTGAGACATTGCTCGACACATTTCGCACCACTCCGACATTAGCACTGTAAGTGAAATTTTGCTGTTTAATTTTTGAAAAGGGCAATGGAAAGAAAGAATCATCGGCAATAGAACTACTCAAACCACTATACCCCAAACGCATACCTGCATTCAAAAAAGTTTTCAAATTCCACTCTTGATTGTATGAAGCATAAGCATCATAGCGCCACATTGCATTAGCTCCGTTCGGGTAACGGGTGCTTATATTTTTTCGCTCTTTAGTATTTATATCGGAACTAAAAGCGGTAGAATTTAGCGTTTCATAATAGGACTCCAGTCCATACAACAAAGTTGCTGCTTTCCATTTTTTAGTTAAATCAACCGATAAACCGTATACATTAACATTCTCCAAACGATTTTGCAGAACGTAATCTCCAAAACGTCGGTTGTGCCTGCTCTCTTTAGCATTTTGATAAGAAAAACTAGTATGCATATCACTATTCCAAAAGAACTTCTTTTTGCTTAACGAATAGACAGCCAACAAACGCTCTTGTGGTCCGTAGTACCATTCTGCATGGCGTAAACCTGCTTTCCCACTTGGTTCCGTTAATCGATCATAGCGAGGAATATCAGAGCTGTTAGACCATTGAAAATTGGCATCATGCATAAAACCATTTTCGGTTTTATAGGCTATTTTTTGCATCAAATTGTATTGCTTATAGCCCGAATTCCTTTGTACAAACTTGTTATCATTAGGCTGAATCACATCAACTCCGTTGGTAGTTGAAACAAAAAAAGGTCTTTCGCCAAAAAAATCACCATTATGATTTTTTCGTTTTCCCATTTTTAAATCTCCGAAGTCGTTAAAAGATAAAGCAGTTAAGGAAGCCCAATTATTGGCTGCATAATTAATCTGCAAAGCAACTGATTTTTCTTGGTTGGCACTGCTGTATCGTAAGGCTATATTTCCAGAAAAAGCATTAGCAACTTCTGATTTGAACTTAGCATTTTTAGTATTCATGGCTACAGTTCCGCCTAAAGCATCACTACCAAATAAGGTAGAAGTTGGCCCGTAAACAATAGCCGTATTGTCTAAAAAACTTTCGTCAACGGTAATTACGTTTTGCAAATGCCCTGCCCGAAAAATTAAATTATTCATTCGGACACCATCAACAACAAGTAATACTCTACTTGCCTCAAAACCGCGGATAGAAGGACTACCGCCGCCTTGCTGTGATTTTTGTACAAATAGCGCCCCTGAATTAGAAAGCATCTCTGCCGTAGTTTGAAAATTTTGAAAATCAATATCAGCAGCAGTGATAAAATCAACCTGATAGGGCGACTTTAAGATTTGCTTCGGTATCTTTTGAATAAGAACCACATCATCCAATTTTGTCGTGTCTTTTTTAATTTGTGCTAAGCCTAAAGTAGAGCACAATAACACTACAACGGAGAAAAAATTTTTCATTAAAAAACAACTTATGAGGTGATTAATTTGGAAGTCATCAACTTCAATATGTTTTTACATCCCGGTACGAATGGCTTCAACTGGATCAAGTTTAGACGCCGAAATAGCAGGTAAAATTCCAGATATGAGTCCGATTATTGCCGCCAAAGAAGTTCCTAAAATCACATTGCCCATTCCAAGAACAAATTCAAAATCGAACGCTTGGGTAACTATAAAAGAAATAATCCAAACTAAAAACAAACCAATTAATCCACCAAAGACAGAAAGTATAATTGCTTCAAATAAAAACTGAAACAAAATAAACCTGTTTTTTGCGCCAAGCGATTTTTGAATACCAATTAAATTGGTTCTTTCCTTTACAGAAACAAACATGATATTCGCAATTCCAAAACCACCAACAAGTAATGAAAAGCCACTAATTATCCAACCCACGACGTTCATTTGGCCAATGATACCATCAATTAAATCGGTAAAACCACTAAATACATTGATAAAAAAGTTATCAATTTCTCCAGCTTTCAAGCCTCTATAATTACGTAATTTTTGCGTTAACTCGCCTTTAAAAGCATCCATATCTACGCCACTTTCTGGCTTAATTAAAATAGCATTGGTTAGCGAATCATTGTTATCACCATACAATTGGCGTATAAAATTAACCGGAATGTATGCAGTTGTGTCGTTACTGTCTCCAAAAAGCCCAGCACCTTCCTTCTTTAAAACTCCAATAACCGTAAAACGTTTACCGTACAAGCGGATATTTTTCCCGATAGGATCAACACCCTCAAACAACGAATTAGCGATTTCATTTCCAATCACAATAACAGATGCGCCTGAATTGGCTTCGGAATCATTATAAAAACGGCCTTTATCAAACTCTAAACCTTGAATATCGATAAACTCTTGCGACGACGGAACAATATTTACATCACTCACTGTTTTCGCATCATATTTTAACGATTCACGACGTGTAAAAATTTGAAAAGCAATAGCTTCAGCATTATTTAATGAATTTTTTAAATAAGTATACTCATCGTATTTGATGTTTGGAAATTGCTCGCGTTTCCATTGCGGAATGTCAGATGGACCAAATGAAAACTTGATTAAGTAAATCGTATTTTTATCCAAACTACTAAGATCTTTAGTGATTTTACGATCTAAAGAATCAACAGCGGCAAGTACCGCAATGATAGAAAAAATACCAATGGTCACGCCTAACAACGAGAGTAAGGTTCTCAATTTATTATTGCTTAAGGCATTCATAGCAAAACCAAAACTTTCTTTTAATAATCGAAGGTAAACTAACATATATCTTGTTTTGTATTTAAAATGATTTAATCAAAAAGCCCAAAAAAGACTTTTCAGTATTGACACGCGAAAGATTTAAAAGCGTCTTCAAATAGAAGCGTTTAATTTGCAAATATCTCAATTTCGAATGCTTTAATTTCGACTTTAAAAACTATTTTTGCACCTTAAAAACACTAACTACATAATGAACACAACTAAAACAATCCAATCGGCATTAATCTCTGTCTTCTCAAAAGAAGGACTCGAACCGATAGTAAGACAACTAAACAGTCAAAATGTTACAATTTATTCTACTGGTGGTACAGAAGATTTCATAAAAAATTTAGGAATTCCTGTTGTACCCGTTGAAGATGTTACTTCATACCCTTCTATTTTGGGCGGAAGAGTAAAAACTTTGCACCCAAAAGTTTTCGGCGGAATCTTAAACCGTCAAGATAACGAAAGCGATGTACAGCAAATGAAGGAGTTTGATATTCCTCAAATTGATTTGGTAATTGTTGACTTATACCCATTTGAAAAAACCGTCGCATCGGGCGCAAGCGAAGCTGATATTATTGAAAAAATTGATATTGGTGGTATTTCTTTAATTCGTGCAGCTGCAAAGAATTTTAAAGATACTGTAATCGTTTCATCGATGGAACAGTACGGATTATTTCTAGAAACCATCATTAAACAAAACGGAGCAACTACTTTAGAGGACAGAAAATTGTTTGCTACAAAAGCTTTTCATGTGTCCTCACACTATGACGGAGCTATTTTTAACTATTTCAACACTGACGAAACCATTTACAAAGAAAGTATTGCGAATGGTCAAGTACTTCGATATGGAGAAAACCCACACCAAAAAGGATTTTTCTTTGGAGACTTTAACGCTATGTTCAACAAAGTTCACGGAAAAGAACTTTCATATAATAACTTATTAGATGTAGATGCCGCGGTTAATTTAATTCAAGAATTTAAAAACGACGGTCCTACATTTGCTATTCTTAAACACAACAACGCTTGCGGTCTAGCTACAAGACCAACAATTAGCGAAGCTTACTTAGCAGCTTTGGCTTGCGACCCAACTTCAGCTTTTGGAGGAGTGTTAATTGCTAACACAACCATTGATGTAGCTACAGCGCAAGAAATCAACGCTTTGTTCTGCGAAGTAGTGATTGCCCCTGCTTTTGATGCAGAGGCGCTTACCATTTTACAAGAAAAGAAAAACAGAATCATTCTTGTTCAAAATGAAGTTGCATTACCGGAGAAACAAGTTCGTACTTGCCTAAATGGACTTTTAATTCAGGACAGAAACAACAGCACTGATACTAAAGAGGACCTAAAAACCGTTACACTAACAGCGCCTACGGAGCAAGAGGTAGAAGATTTAATTTTTGCATCTAAAATTTGTAAAAACACAAAATCGAACACCATTGTTTTTGCTAAAAACGGTACGCTTATTGCTTCAGGTACGGGACAAACTTCAAGAGTTGACGCGTTAATGCAAGCTGTAGAAAAAGCGAAAAATTTCGGATTTGATTTACAAGGAGCTTCAATGGCTAGTGATGCTTTTTTCCCATTTCCTGATTGTGTAGAACTTGCCAAAAAAGCAGGAATTACAGCAGTAATTCAGCCGGGAGGATCGATCAAAGATGAACTAAGCATCAATTACTGTAACGAAAATAATCTTGCAATGGTATTTACAGGAACGCGTCATTTTAAACATTAATTTGTTTAACTTTGTCCGTCACAAATTTTTAACTTTTAACCCTTAAAAAACTTATGGGATTTTTTGATTTCATGACCGAGGATATTGCGATAGACCTTGGTACCGCTAATACTTTAATCATACACAATGATAAAGTCGTAATAGACAGCCCTTCGATAGTTGCACGCGATAGGATTTCTGGCAAAATCATTGCTGTTGGTAAAGAAGCCAACATGATGCAAGGAAAGACACATGAAAACATAAAGACAATAAGACCTTTGAAAGATGGTGTAATTGCAGATTTTGATGCATCTGAAAAAATGATTAGTATGTTTATTAAAAGCATACCTGCATTAAAAAAACGAATGTTCACTCCTGCATTACGCATGGTAGTTTGTATTCCATCTGGAATTACCGAAGTTGAAATGCGTGCTGTAAAAGAGTCGTGTGAGCGTGTAAATGGTAAAGAAGTTTACTTAATTCACGAGCCGATGGCTGCAGCAATTGGTATTGGTATTGATATCATGCAACCAAAAGGAAACATGATTGTAGATATTGGTGGTGGTACTACTGAAATTGCGGTTATTGCTTTGGGTGGAATCGTATGTGACAAATCGGTTAAAATTGCAGGTGACGTTTTTACCAACGATATTGTATACTACATGCGTACACAGCACAATTTATTTGTGGGAGAAAGTACTGCTGAAAAAATAAAAATCCAAATTGGAGCTGCAATCGAAGATCTTGAAACTCCTCCAGAAGATATGTCAGTACAAGGTAGAGATTTGTTAACTGGTAAACCAAAACAAGTAGAGGTTTCATACCGTGAAATTGCAAAAGCGCTGGACAAATCAATTCAACGAATTGAAGATGCTGTCATGGAAACGCTTTCTCAAACTCCGCCTGAATTAGCAGCAGATATTTACAATACTGGTATTTACTTAGCAGGTGGTGGATCTATGTTGAGAGGTTTAGACAAAAGAATTTCTCAGAAAACAGACTTACCAGTTTATATTGCTGAAGACCCTTTACGTGCAGTTGTGCGTGGAACGGGAATGGCACTAAAAAACATCGTAAAATTTAAAAGTATATTAATTAAATAATAAAGATTTACAACTCCAATACCATTCTAACAGTATTGGAGTTTACCTCTTTTACATTAACTTATTTGACCTCTATAACCGAATACAATGCAGCAAATATTTAATTTTATTTTTAAAAACAGTAACAGAATACTGTTTTTGCTGCTTTTAAGCATTTCCTTGGCGCTTACCGTTCAATCTCACTCCTTTCACCGCAGCAAGATTATTAGCTCTGCCAATTTCTTAAGTGGTGGCGTTTACGAAAAACTAAATAGCTTTGATGAATATTTGAATTTAAAGACCGAGAATGAAGCGCTAGCACAAGAAAACGCTCTACTTCGTAATGCTTTATTCAAAATTGAAGACACTGCGACTGTTAAACAAATTGACAGTGTTAAAGGGGTAAAACCAACTGACATCATTGTTTCAAAAGTAATCAGAAACTCTTATAATGTGTATGAAAACTATCTCACACTTAACTCAGGTGCTAAAGATGGTGTCAAACCAGACATGGGTGTAGTTAATAGCTTAGGTATTGTAGGAATCATAGAAAACACATCAACCAATTATTCTACAGTAATTAGCATATTGAACAAACGTTCTCAAATTAATGCTAAAATTAAAAAATCAAATCATTTTGGTTCTTTGAACTGGAATGGTAAAAGCACTGGTTTTGTTCAGTTAACTGATTTGCCCAGGCTAGCAATGATTAAAATTGGAGATACAATTGTAACTGGTGGACAATCTGTAATTTTTCCAGAAAACATTAACATTGGAACTATTTCAAAAATATATAGAGACAAGCAAACCAATTTTTACACATTGGACGTAAAGCTTTTTAATGATATGACTAACTTAGGTCACGTATACATCATTAAGAGAAAAGACAGACAAGAAATCATTAATTTAGAAAAAAGAGAAAAAGATGAATAGCACCTTGTTAGTCAATATTCTCCGTTTCATTCTGTTGTTGGCGCTCCAAATTATTGTATTCAACAATATGAATTTCTTGGGCTACATCAGTCCGTTTCCTTATATTTTATTCATCATTTTATACCCTGTAAATGGTAATAAAGCAGGACTTATTGCTGCGAGTTTTGCAATGGGTATTATCATGGATCTTTTTAGCAACTCTGGAGGAACACATGCAACAGCCTCACTCATGCTTGCTTACTTACGACCTTACTTGTTCAAGTTTGCTTTTGGATTAAGTTATGAGTACCAAACGATTCGATTAAATGATGTTTTGACACCACAACGGTTTACATTTATTTTGCTATCCGTTATTATCCATCATTTCACCTTATTTTTATTAGAAGCGTTTCAATTGAGTTTTCTACTTGACACCTTAATTACTACGCTTTTAAGTACTTTATTTACGATATTAATTTGCATCATAATCATCTATCTTATTAAGCCAAACAAACGATGAGAAAAGCCTTGTTGCCCTCTTTGATCATAATCGCTACTTTACTGCTGGTAATCCGTATATTTTATTTACAAATTGTAGACGAAACTTCAAAATTAGAGTCCGAGAACAACGCCATCAAAAAACAATACGAATATCCGGAACGTGGCTATATTTTTGATCGTCATGGTAAATTGCTTGTAGCCAACCAAGCATCGTATGATATCATGGTTATTCCGAGAGAAGTAAAAGAAACGGATACTACCGAGTTTTGTCAACTTTTGAATATCACCAAGGATGATTTTATCAAAAAAATCGAAAAAGCTAAGGTGTACAGCCCTAGACTTCCATCAGTATTCTTATCGCAATTGAACAAAGCTGAGTTTGCAGCATTTCAAGAAAAATTACGAAAATACAAAGGATTCTACTTCCAAAAGCGTTCACTACGAGATTATGAAGTAAACTTTGGCGCAAATATTTTTGGATTTATCACCCAAGTAAACGAAAAATTAGTTGCAAAAAATCCCTATTATAACAGTGGTGATTTAATTGGCCGCCAAGGAGTTGAAGAAAGTTACGAGGATTTACTTCGTGGAGTTAAGGGTGTGAAATACATTCAAAAAGATAAATTCAACAGAGAAATAGGCTCTTATAAAAATGGTAAATACGACACGATTGCCGTACAAGGAGAAGACATCAACCTAACACTGGATGCCGAAATCCAAAAATATGGTGAAGAACTGATGATTAATAAACGTGGCGGAATTGTTGCCATCGAACCAAAAACAGGTGAAATATTAGCATTAGTAAGCGCTCCATCTTATGATCCAGGAATTTTAGTTGGACGACAACGCTCTAAAAACTATACCGCTTTATACCGAGATTCTATTGCAAAACCTTTGTATGATCGTGGTTTGTTAGCAGAATATCCACCTGGATCACCTTTCAAAATTTTAACTGGACTAGTCGCTTTACAAGAAGGCGTAATTGACGAAAACACAACCGTTTCATGCCGTCATGGTTTTAGTTACGCCCGCGGCCGTTTTATGGGATGCCACTGCCATGGTGGCGCCTTACAATTGCATCGTGGTATATTTGAATCTTGTAACTCCTACTTTGCTACTGCCTACATGAAAACAATAAACAAATATGCTAAACCATCATATGCGGTTGATGTGTGGAGTAAACACATCAAAAGTTTTGGATTGGGAGAATTCATGGGCTACGATTTACCAATTGGAAGAAGAGGAAACATTCCAACTTCAAAAACATACAAACGTATTTATCCAAACGGCGGCTGGAGAAGCACTACCATCGTTTCTAATTCAATAGGTCAAGGAGAGGTTTTAATGACACCTATTCAATTAGCTAATATGATGGCGACAGTAGCCAATGAAGGCTATTACTACACCCCTCATATCATCAAACGAATTGAAGGACACAAGATTGATAAAAAATTCACAACAAAACATGTCACAACAATTGATAAGCAATTTTTTAAACCCATCATCAGTGGTTTGTTTGATGTGTACAATTTAGGAACTGCAAAAGGTTTACGAGTAGAAGGAATTAATATTTGCGGGAAAACTGGTACTGCCGAAAATTTTGCAAAAATTGGTGGTGTTCGAGTAAAAATGGAAGATCATTCGATATTTGTAGCCTTTGCCCCGATGGAAAACCCAAAAATAGCAATCGCTGTTATGGTCGAAAACGGAGGATATGGAGCAACTATTGCAGGTCCTATTGCTAGTTTGATGATCGAAAAGTACCTTCGTAAAAAAATAACTAGAACTGACTTAGAAAAACGAATTTTAGAAACTAGCTTGCAATCTCGTTATGCTAAATTAGGAGGTCTTTCAGATATTGTTAAAGCCCAACTGCGCGCTGCCGATTCTATTAAAAAATTGAAATCGCAACCTGCACAAAAAGTAAAAGTAGACACTACAAAAGCTAAAAAACAAGTTATAGCAGCAAAATGAAAAACCAAAGCATCACCAACAATATCGACTGGATAAGCATTATCATTTATTCTGTATTAGTTATTTTAGGGTGGCTCAACATCTACTCTTCCTCATTATCATCGATGGAAGGCACCTCTGATAAGCAGTTGATTTTTATTGTATTGACCATACCTTTAATTTTTACAGTAGTCTCAATTGACGGCAAATTTTATGAAAAATATGCCAGTATTATTTTTGGAGTTTCCCTATTGTCATTAATGGGTTTATTCTTATTCGGGAAAACTATTGCTGGACAACGTTGTTGGTACGCCATAGGTAGTTTTACCTTACAGCCATCTGAATTTGCAAAAGCAGCAACATCATTGGCATTAGCTAAATTTTTGAGTGACACACAAATTAATTTAAAAGAAACAAACAGGCAAATACAAGCCCTTGCGATAATCTTTTTGCCGGTGTTACTCATATTGCCGCAACCCGATCCCGGAAGTGCTTTGATTTACAGTATTTTCATAATCGTTTTGTACCGAGAAGGACTTCCTGCATGGTACGTTTGGACAGGTTTCATTACAATTTTACTGTTTGTTTTGACCTTAGTTTTTGAACCACAATACATCATTTTAGCCGCATTAGCTGTTTTATTGTTTGTACATTTTAAATCACGCTTAGCTGATCGAAATGCAATTATGAGCACGATTCTACTCGTTTTAATTACTGGCTTTGTATTTTCTGTAGATTACATCTTTGATAATGTTTTTAAACAACACCACCGCGATCGTTTTAATATTTTACTAGGGAAATCTGTAGATATGAACGGAACAGGTTACAATACCAATCAATCTGAAATTGCTATTGGATCAGGAGGATGGCTAGGAAAAGGTTTTCTGGAAGGAACTCAAACTAAAGGTGGATTTGTACCCGAACAACATACCGATTACATCTTTACTACAGTAGGTGAAGAATGGGGATTTGCTGGCTCATTGCTGGTACTTGGTTTATTTGCTGGTTTACTATTAAGAATCATTTACTTAGCTGAGAGACAAAAAACAAAGTTCAGTAGAGTTTATGGTTATTGTGTAGCTGGAATTTTGTTTACCCACTTTTTTGTCAATATCGCTATGGTATCTGGTATCTTCCCTACTATTGGTGTTCCATTACCATTTTTCTCTTACGGAGGATCAGGGCTATGGGGTTTTACCATTTTGCTTTTTATTTTTATAAAAATGGACGCTAACAAAGTAAATGAGTGGTAGTTAGCACCAACTAATTACTAGTATCTTTCGTCCTCTAAAAATCGCCAAGACCGTATATTTGATTCGCTTTCGAGTTGGTTTTCTAGCGCATCTGTTAGCTTAGGAAAAAAATCGATACCTGTTATTTTTTCGATAGCATCAACAGTCACTACATAATCTTCAAGGGGTAAATCGCTCGCCCGATTTGGAATCATAAAAGCTATCATCTTTGGCTTATTCGCATTTCTAACGAATACAATTTTATAAAAATAGTCAGGTACAGCAACTTTTTCGCGACCAATTGTTTTTAAATTTGAGTTTAAAACACCTGCTGTAACAACCATAACCTTATCGTATTCTTTTGCCCACAAGCGTACATTTTGCTCCAAAGAATTCCATATTCCTCCATTGAAATCTTTCTCTTGAGGTGATATGTTACTTGTCAAAAAAGTACTAGTGTAAGCTTCGTAATCAAATTCCATATCAGCAGCCGGACACAAATGTCCTTTGTCATACTCTGTATTTTTATAATTTCTCCAATCAGCAGAGCGGGTTTCTACTTTGTCATCTTCAATAAAAAAAGGGCGTTTAAAATTGCTGTTCACAACGTTTTCCTTCTTTAACTCATAGGCAACCCATTCTGCTTGCTCAAATTCTTCTAAATAACTTAATATGTAATATTGATGTTCAATGACTGCAGCAGTTGTGGCTGTTGGAAGAAGCGTCTTCCAATTGTCAGTTTCATCTATTGCGGAAGTATCCTTTTGTGCGGAATCATTAGCTCTACTTTGCACTTGCTCCTGAGAGGTATCTATTTCAGAACGTGTTTGTTCTTGCTTACAAGACATAAATAAGCAAACTGTCGTTATAGACATTAAAAAAAACGATATTGAAGGGCTATTTCGAGGAAAAGTAAACATAGAAGTATTATTTGGTATCTTAATCCAAATATAGCTAAAAACACAGCTATTAATTACACATTAATCGCTACTCAAAATAGAGCGTATAAAAAAACGCGCAAGGTACATATCGTATCCTGCGCGCTTTAATAAATTTATCTTATATGAGATTTATGACTTTGCTAGTTTGTCTTTTTTAATTTTAACCGGCATTGTCTTTTTTGCAACTGATTTACCTTGCAAATCATCTAAAACATTCAAAGCTTCTTCGACATAAATATCTTTTGCTAAAGCTTCATGCCAACGTTCTCTTTTTTCTTTAAGAGTTAAATCTTTACTCATAGCATCTTTCTCATACGGAAGAGAAGTAAACAACAAGTCGTTTTTATAATCAGTAATTGGCTTGTATTTTTTAGCTTTTTCCTCAATTTCAGTTTGTGCCACCTTAAATTTATCGATGTTTAAGCTGTATACATTTTCCTCGCTTCGGCTATCAATCCATTTTGCATTTTCCTCTATTAATTGGAACTGAGCATTATTACTGATTCTAGATTTACTATTGGCAATTGCTTGGTTGAAATTGGCATTTTTGTTCCAAACTTGATAATCAGCTTGATCAATTTTATCCCATGGCATTGCATTGTCAACATCACGCTCACCCATTTTTAAATAAGCATAACGGTCCGGCATAACGATATCGCTAGACACACCTTCTAACTGAGTAGAACCACCATTAATTCTATAAAACTTTTGAGTTGTGGTTTTTATAGCTCCTAAATCACCAACTGAATTACTACGTACAAATTGATTCAAATCGATCACATTTTGTACCGTTCCTTTCCCGTAGGTTTGTTTACTACCAATAATCACACCGCGTTTGTAATCTTGAATTGCGGCTGCTAAAATTTCAGATGCTGATGCTGAAAAACTATTAACCATAATTACAAGCGGACCATCCCACTCTATTTTTTTATCACGATCATACAGAACTTCTTTTTTTCTACCTGCTGATTTAATTTGCACAATTGGTCCTTGCTCAATGAACAGACCTGCGATATCAACTACTGTTGACAAAGATCCACCACCATCATCACGAACATCTAACACGATACCGTTTACACCTTCTTTTTTCAGTCGATCTACTTCTAAAGCAATATCTTTCCCGGCATCACGTCCTTGAGGATTTTCGAAATCAATATAAAACTTAGGTAAATAAATTATACCGTATTTAGAATCGCCCTTTTGTACGATACTTGACTTCGCGTAAGTTTCTTCAATTTCTACAATATCACGAATAATCGATACTACTTTAATCGTACCATCGACTTTTTTCACTGTCAATCGAACCTCTGAACCTTTTGGCCCTTTGATTTTTTTAACTACATCATCTAAACGCATCCCAACCACATCAACAGCTTCACCGTTTCCTTGCGCCACTTTCATCACAACATCACCAGCTTCTATTTGCTTTCCTCTCCATGCTGGTCCTCCAGAAATTAATTCTGAAATTTCGGTCAAATCATTTTTCTTTTGCAAACGAGCGCCTATTCCTTCTAACTTACCGCTCATGCTCACATCAAAACGTTCCTTTTCTTCAGGAGCAAAATAATTTGTGTGCGGATCAAAACGTGCTGTAATTGAATTAATATATACTGAAAACCAATCGTTTCTATTCAATTCTTTGATAAAACCGAAATATTCATCAAGCGATTTTTCTGAAGTAGCTCTCGTTTCTTTTTCTAAATCTGCAAACGATTTAATTGTATACGAAGCATCATTCTTTTTCTTGTCTTCCTCTAATTTTTGTTTGTCAACCAAAGAAGAAAGCGTTGAAAGTTTAATTTGCTTGCGCCATTTATCATTTAGTTCTTTAACCGAAGCACAGTAGGGCGCTTTTTCATAATCAATATTGAAAGTTTCGTCTATTGAGAAATCAAATGGTTTTTTTAGAACTTCTTTATAAATTTTGGTGCTTTCTTCCATACGTTTCATCAATCTATTGTAAGTAAGATCGAAAAACGTCAAGTCTTTATTCATAATTTGATCGTCTAGCTGCAACTCGTATTTTGCAAACTCATCAATATCTGATTGCAAAAAGAAACGTTTTGAGGGATCTAAAGCCTCAATATAATCTTTGTACACTCCTTTAGAAAAGTTGTCGTCTATGGTTGCAGGACTGTAATGCCCTTTTTCAATCACAAAAGTGAGTAACTCTAAAAGCAACTTATCCTTCTCAGGATCATTGGCCTTGGAGTTATTCATTTTAAAGGCAAACAATGTTATCGAAATACATGCGACAACAAGAATAATTTTATAATTTCTTTTCATAAAGTGAAGAATAGTATTCATGAATTTTTTATTCTAAGTTACGGTAAAAACTATGCCAACGATGGCGCGGCTCCCATAAATTTTTGTTAAAGATATAAAATTGTTTTTTTTAAAACTTCAAAATAAATTTCAATAACAAATTTTTATCTTTTGTTCATTTTATCCCATTTGGAGTGAGTACATTTGTTGTATTTTAAAATATTTTTCCTTTTTTCTGAACTATTTGCCATGGATAAAAAAACACCCTTAATTTTAATTACAAACGATGATGGTATAAGCGCTCCTGGTATCAGAACACTAATTTCGGTTATGACACAATTAGGAGATGTTGTGGTAGTGGCGCCAGACAAGCCACAGAGCGCAATGGGTCATGCTATTACCATTAACAGTACTTTATATTTAAACAAAATATCAAAAAACGGTGACGCTGTTACCGAATACAGTTGTTCTGGAACACCTGTAGATTGTGTAAAACTTGCCGTAAACGAAATTTTGAAACGCAAACCCGATCTTTGCGTATCTGGAATCAATCATGGCTCTAATTCCTCTATCAATGTTATTTATTCAGGAACAATGAGCGCTGCCATGGAAGCTGGTATTGAGGGTATTCCTGCAATTGGTTTTTCATTGAGTGATTACAATTGGGACGCGGATTTTGAACCGACTAAACCATTCATAAAACAAATTGCTGCACAAGTCTTAGAGCAAGGCTTACCTGATGGCGTGCTCTTGAATGTTAATTTTCCTAAATTAAAACAGGACGAAATAAAAGGTATAAAAATAGCGCGCCAAGCCAAGGCAATGTGGCAGGAGCGTTTTGACAAACGCCAAACACCGCACGGTAAAGATTATTACTGGCTTACCGGAGAATTTGTCAATCAAGACCACGGGCAAGATACAGATGAATGGGCATTGGCTAACGGATACATCTCAGTAGTACCGGTACAATTTGATTTAACCGCACATCATGCTATTCAACAACTTAACACTTGGAATTGGAATGAATAAAAAAGACTTACTCCTTGGGTTTCTAATTGGCTTTGCAACCACGCTGTTCGGTAGTTATCTATTTGTAATTATCATGACAGAATATGATTTTATATCAGGAATACAAATTATAAAGTCACAAGGCAATCTCGGAAAGATAATTACTCTTGGCTGCATTGCGACATTAGCCGCTTTTGGACTCGCATTAAAATTCAACAAAGAACTAATTGCTAGAGGTATGGTACTCGCTGTTATGGTTATTGCTTTGTTAACCTTGTTTATATAAAACTATCTTTGCATGCTGCTGAAAGGCCACTTGTACTTGAAATTTAAAAAATCGAATTCTACAAAAAATGAAATATTACATCATTGCAGGAGAGGCATCAGGTGATTTGCACGGTGCTAACTTAATGAAAGAGTTACTACAAAAAGATCCACAAGCTGAAATCCGTTTTTGGGGTGGCGATTTGATGCAAGCCGTTGGCGGAACTTTGGTAAAACACTACAAGGAACTTGCTTTCATGGGTTTTGTTGAAGTACTTTTTAATTTGAGAACGATATTAAAAAATATTACAATTTGTAAAAAAGACATTCTTGCGTTTCAGCCTGACGGGATCATCTTTATCGATTATCCTGGTTTTAATTTGCGTATTGCTAAATGGGCAAAAAAACTAGGTATTGCAACACATTATTATATTTCACCTCAAATATGGGCATGGAAGGAAAGTAGAATTACAGATATCAAACGCGACATTGATCACATGTACGTGATTTTGCCGTTTGAAAAAACATTTTATGAGGACAAGCACCAATATCCCGTAAGCTTTGTTGGGCATCCGCTAGTCGATGCCATTCAACAGCAATCTCAGACGGATCAGCAATTGTTTCGCAGCAAGAACCAATTGAATGAGAAACCCATAATAGCCTTACTTCCTGGAAGTCGCAAACAAGAAATTACTAAAATGCTCGAGGTCATGCTGAGTGTGGTGCCAAAATTTCCCGAGTATCAATTTGTCATCGCGGGAGCACCAAGCCAAGACTATTCTTTTTATCAACCCTTCATTACGCAAGAAAACGTTAAATTTATTTCTAATAAAACCTACGAGCTTTTGCAAAACTCAACTGCTGCTTTGGTAACTTCCGGCACTGCAACGCTTGAAACAGCTTTGTTTAAAGTTCCCGAAGTTGTGTGCTACAAAGGCAGTTGGGCATCCTACCAAATTGCTAAAAGAATCATTACCTTAAAATATATTTCGCTTGTAAATTTAATTATGGATGAAGAAGTGGTTACTGAACTAATTCAGGATAATTGTACCACCGAAACAATTACAAGAGAATTACGAGCCTTAATAGATCCTAAAAATCGAAATACGATACTTGAAAAATATGCGTTATTAGAACAACGTCTTGGCGGAGTAGGCGCCAGCTCTAAAACAGCGGCACAAATCGTGCAACATATCCGCTCATAAATTCTGTAATCTATTTTTTGTTTGTATGCGCCTAAAATCGTTTTTGTTACCTTTTGTCCTGGCTCTATTGATTGCCTCTTGTAAAAGTACTTCACCAATAAACACTTCAAAAAACGAAGCAAACAAAAGCAAGTTTTCAAAGAACGAAAAACGAAAAACGGCCCAACTTATTGACGAATTGATTTCCACTGCTAAAGAAAATATTGGAGTAAAATACAAATATGCAGGAACTTCTAAAGCTGGCTATGACTGCTCTGGCTTGATATATAGCGTTTATAAATCGCAAGACATTGTACTACCACGCAACTCTTACGAGCAATCAAAAGTAGGGCAAGCAATAAATCTTAAAAAAGATCAGGCACAAAAGGGCGACCTCGTTTTTTTTACTACCAATTCTAGCAGGCAAATCAATCATGTCGGTTTGGTTACTGAGGTTACAGATCAAGGAATCTCCTTTATACACTCCTCTACTTCTAAAGGTGTAATCATATCATCTACAAAAGAACCCTATTACAAACGAACCTTAATTCAAGTCAATCGTATTTTTTAAACAGATACAATCGATGGTGAATAAATCTTTTTAAAACAGTAATTTAGTTTACAATTAGATTCGTTTGTTACTTAAAATGTGTACTTTAGATCTATGAAAGTGCTACATTTCCCACTTACAAAACTAACCGTAGGATTTATTTTTGGCTTATTGCTAGCGCATTTTTATGTCTTTTGGCCAACTATTATTGGGATTAGTTTGACCGTTTTGTTGTTACTCTTATGCAGCATAAACAAATTTTTTAAAGGTAAACAGCAAACCACTTTTTTCGGACTGGTTAGTTTAATGATTATGATTTTGATTGGAATTTTTACAACACTCATTCACAACGATTCATTCGATCCTACACACTATAGCCATAACAAAACCGCATTTGCAAAACCAACTTTATTTACCCTAACTGTTCGAGAAAAATTAAAGAATTCCCCATTTGCCAGCAGGTATTTGGCCCAAATTAAGGAGATACAAAACCAACGCCAAAACGGTTCTATCATTTTAAATATCGCAACAGATAGCCTACCTATTACAGTGCCTATTGGAAGTAAATTAAAGATCAACGGAATATTGATTGCTAATAAAACTGCTAGAAATCCAAATCAATTTGATTATGGAAAATACCTTCTAAACAAGCAAATTTATGCGCAATTATACAGCAATCCTGAGGACATATCAATTAGTACTTCTAACGAGAAAGACATTTGGTATTACACGGCACGCTTTCGGGAAAATATAATTTCAAATTTAAAAGTGAACCAGTTCTCCAATCGAGAACTACAGGTGGCGATAGCATTAATTTTAGGTCAACAACAAGAAATTGATCCGGCTATCATTAGAGATTATCAACATGCAGGTGCCGTTCATATTCTATCCGTTTCAGGTTTACACATTGGGTTTATAATGCTTTTCATGACTTTTTTATTACGCCCGATCCCAAACAACAAAAGAGGTTCTGCTTTGAAGCTGGTAATAATTCTGTTGAGCTTGTGGTTGTTTGGAATATTAGCAGGATTAGCGCCATCTGTAGTTCGTTCTGTAACTATGTTTTCATTTGTTGCAATTGGTAATCATCTGGGCCGAAACACGTCTATTTATCACACTTTAATAGCATCAATCTTTATAATATTACTTTTTGAACCTTCATTTTTATTCGATGTGGGTTTTCAATTAAGTTATGTTGCCTTATTTTTCATTGTTTGGCTGCAGCCGCTACTAGCAACTTTATGGAGTCCAAAATACAAAGTAGTGCGCTATTTTTGGGACATACTTACGGTTTCATTTGCTGCGCAAATTGGTACATTACCGCTCAGCATTTACTATTTCCATCAGTTTCCTGGATTGTTTTTTATCACCAATTTGATAATCATTCCATTACTATCATTTATTATGGCTATAGGAATTATAGTCATGAGTTGGGCTGCTTTCACCGAGGTGCCACGCACACTTTCGCAAATTTTAGAATGGGGTATTTGGAGTATTAATTGGATAATAAGCAAAATTGCGTCGGTTGAGCAATTTATTTTGAAAGACATACCGTTACATTTCTATCTTTTGTTGTGCGGCTATTGCATCATTGTAACAGTGGTTTTATGGTTTAAAAAACCAAGTTTTTACAAATTACTGGCAGTAATGGTGAGTATAATTGTCACACAAAGTACGTATTTAGTATTGAAAAACCAGTTTGAAAAACAAGCTGAGATGATCGTATTTAATACTCAAAAAAACACTTTAATCAGCAAGCGGTATGGAAATATCATCTTTGCTTATTCAAAAAGCGACGTAAAAAACAACTCTTCATTAAACACTTTGAAATCGTACGAACAAGCTAATTTTAGTAAAATCAATTCAGTACAACCGCTTAAAAATGTACTTTTTTACAAAGGCAAAAAGATATTTATCTTGGATAGTTCAGCAGTTTGGTCACCTAAAGTAAAGCCTGACATTTTGCTTTTAACTCAATCTACTAAGGTAAATCTTGATCGCGTTTTAATACAATTGCATCCAAAAATAGTAATTGCAGATGGTAGCAATTATAAAAAAGCAAGATGGAAATGGGAGCAAAGTTGTCAAAAAAAAAATATCCCTTTTCATGCCACTGCCGAAAAGGGATATTTTAAACTAAATTGATTGTATTATTTTTTTAGAAAACCATCTGCCACAGCTAACCAAGCTGTTGGTCCTCCTGGAACATAACCTGTACTTCCAATCCCTTCAAAATTAACTTTACCATCAACATCCTTAACGTTCGCAAATACAACCGTTGGAAAACCTTGAATTTGGAAAGCCATTTGCAACTCGCCATTTTGTTTTTTAATTTCTTCTGTTTGAGGTGCTCTTCTTGGATAATCCAACTCAACTAAAACAACATTATCTTTAGCCCAAGTAGCAAATTCTGGTGTTTTTAGCACCTCTTTTTGCAAACGAATACACCAGCCACACCAATCACTACCTGTAAAAAACATTAGTAAAGGTTTTTTAGTTGTTTTAGAAACCTCAATTGCTTTATTCACATTTGTTTCCCAAACTAATTCTTGCGCTTGCATTGCGAAAGAACCCATAACCAACATCAGCGCTAAAAATATTTTTTTCATATTTGAATTTTTTATTTTGTAAATCAAAAATAATACCTAAAGATCACTTATTTCACATCTTGCATTAATTTTTTTACCAAAGGCGAAATAACGATTAATATTAAACCTGCAGCCAACGCGTAATAACTCAACTGCAAGTATCCATCAGCATATACGTTTAATTTGACCAAGTTGGTTTCATTGGATGACGCTTCGGCAATATTTGCACCAAGAATTCCTGCAAAATACTGACCATACGCACTAGCCAAAAACCACATCCCCATAATAACGGCTTGCGTTTTTTGAGGTGAAAGCTTAGTCATAGCCGACATACCAATTGGGGACAAACACAACTCTCCAAAAGTAATCACCAGCCATCCCATTGTAAAAATTCCTAAAGAAGTTTTTCCATTAAAATCAGCAAAGAATTTTGTGTAATAAAAAATCCAGAAACCACCAGCTAGAAACAAAAATGCCAAACCAAACTTGATAACCGTGTTGGGCTCAATTTTACGCTTTGCCATCCATAGCCAAACCAAACCTACTACTGCTGCAAAACCTATTACAAAGAAAGAATTAGCAGAATTGTTGACTCCATTTGGACTCAATGTTACTCCTGCTATTTCGTTATTTAAATTATTGGCGGCAAACAAACTTAACGATCCGCCACTCTGCTCGAAAAATGCCCAGAAAAAAATAGAAAAGATTATAAATACTAATGCCGCAATCAACTTTTTGTTTTCGACAAGAGAAAAATTCTTCATCTCGTAAAACAAATACAAAACTGAAGCCGGCCCAATAAACAGCATAAAATAATCTGTGTAGCGTGTATTAGCAACCATTATAATAATTAACGGAACTACAGCCAGAGACGCTAAATAAGTAAGTATTTCTAAATTTCTTTTCCTTGTTCCTGTGAAGTGAGTAAGGGGTGAAAGACCAATTGGGCCTAATGCTTTTTGAGTTTGTGTAAAAGTAAGTAAACTAACAATCATTACAACGGCTGCAAAACCAAAACCGACATTCCAACGCAAATGTTCCGGAACTAGAGATTGCCACATGGAACCTTCGGCGACAGCAATACAAATATAACCACCTATTAACGCACCCAAATTCACACCCATATAAAAAAATGAAAATCCAGCATCACGTCTCGGGTCATTATTGGCGTACAACTGCCCTACCATTGAAGAGATATTGGGCTTAAAAAAACCCGTACCCACAATTGTGAATCCCAACCCGATAAAGAAGAAATTTTTAGGATCAAATGCTAAAATTGTACTTCCAATAATCATTAGTATTCCACCCCAAAAGAGTGACTTGCGCAAGCCTAAAACTTTATCAGCAAACAAACCTCCAATAAAAGTAAAAGCATACACCCAAGCTTGTGTTGCACCATATTGTAAATTGGCTACCGTTTCGTTCATGGCCAAATGATTGACCATAAAAACCACGAGCATACCGCGCATTCCATAGAAACAAAAACGTTCCCACATTTCACTAAAAAACAAATACCACAATTGTTTTGGGTATTTGCCTTTAAAATTTTGAATTTGTTCTAAACTTTGCATCTGAGCCATACTTAATTTATTCCGTGGTCTTTCATCACTTTATTGAGGTTTTTGACCAAGGCAAACATTAGCGCTGTTGCAAACATAAGCAAGCCAAAATTCAGCCAAAAGAAATTGGCCTTATCCTCGTAAGTATCCCACATACTGGCCAAAACTCCAGATAGTTTATTTCCAATTGAAGTGGCCAAAAACCAGCCACCCATCATTAAAGCGGTAATGTTTTTTGGTGATAACTTAGATACAATTGACAATCCCATTGGACTTAAGAATAATTCTCCAATCGTGATTACACCATAGTTAGCAACCAACCACCACACTGATACTTTCTCGCTACCATTATTACCGATATGCACAGCAGCAACCATTACCAAAACCGATAAGGCAGATAATAATAGTCCGAAAGCAATTTTGGTTGGTGTCGAAGGTTCTTTTTTTCTGCTTCTTAAAAAAGTAAAAAAGGCAACTACTAGCGGAGTTAATAAAATAACCCAACCCGGATTTATGGATTGACTTAAATTGGCTGACCATGTATAAATTTTACTTTCTTCCTCAGGTAATTTTTCTTTGGCTACATTCCGAAAATAAAGCGGATAATCAACCACTTTTACCACCTTGCCGTCTTCTTTTTGAATTCGGAAAGCAGCATCGTAAAGTGCAACCGAGTCTTTTTTATAAGTTAAAGTGTCAATTAAGAAAAGTTGCGAACCTACTTTTTGCGTAACGCCTACCAACTCACGATCCGTATATTTATCACCCCAATTGTTTAATGCTGAACCATTTAATTTGAATACGGCCCAAAACAAAATAACCACTGCAAAAATAGATAGCAACGCACCAATCGGACGCTTTTCAGCGGGCTTGGCTTTAAAATACAAACTGCTATAAAACCATACAATCGGTATACATGCAAAAATAAAGGCATCGGTACTATCTGACCCAAATATAGAGCTTTCAGCATTAGTTGCTGTAGTAACTCCTTTGATAAACCAACCAATTACACCAAAAATAACCGATGGTACCAAAATGTACATTACAATTTTTGAGAACGGCATATCGCCTTCTTGAATTCCTTTCTTCTCCGTTTTGTCACCATAATGCTTGGTCCCTAACATGAACACTAGCACACCTATAAACATCCCTACACCGGCAGCCATGAAAGCTTCTTGCCAGCCGAAAAGAATTTTTAGTGCGGCTCCAAAAAAGTTACAAATGAAAGCACCTACATTGATTCCCATATAAAAAATGTTGTAACCCTCATCTTTTTTGTCTTTGTATTCCTCATCGTTATAGAAATTACCTAACAAAGTTGAAATGTTCGGTTTGAAAAATCCATTTCCAATTATAACAAGCGTCATGGCAACATACAGCATTGTTAGATTCGGAATTCCCATCATCATGTAACCCACCGCCATCATTAAACCACCAATAACAATTGATTTTTTGTAGCCCAAATAACGATCTGCAATTAAACCGCCAATGAAAGGTGTTAAAAACACCAAGGCGATAAAGGTCCCGTATAAATCAGACGATTCTTTTTCGGTCATTGAAAACCCCGATTCCACATCTTTAAGGTACAACGTAAAAATTCCGATCATTAAATAATAACCAAAACGTTCCCACATTTCGGACAAAAACAAATAAGGCAAGGCTTTAGGATGACTTTTCCACATAATAATTCAATTTAAAAAAACAAACCTACAAGTTCACAGTGGCGAATTGCAGGTTTGAAAAGTGTACAACTATTTATAAAAATTTATTAACGCACGCCGTGCATCATTTTCTTCAATTTAGGAGTAAGTGCTAATAAAATGGCAGCTGCAAGACCGCACAAAATAACAAACACCATAAAAAATTCAAACAAATTATGAATTTCGAAACCAGCAAATACTGGATTAGATGTACTAATTTGATTTTGTTCCAAAAGTGCTACTTGCTCTGCAGTAAGCGTAACTGTTTTATCCAAAACCGCTTGTAAATCGATACCAAGTTCTTTCGCTTTATTGAACTTGTCTCCAGTTGCAGGTAAAATAGAACCTAAAGTTCCAGCTAAAGCATAACCAGAAGCGTTTGACAAAAAGAACACTCCGTACAATAAAGATGAAAATCTTTTTGGAGATAACTTACCTACCAATGAAAGACCAATTGGTGACAAGCAAAGCTCTGCACATGTTTGAATTAAATATAAAAGAATCAACCATTTGATAGCCAAAAAACCATCATTACCTAAATCTTTTACATTATATGCAATGATAAAATAACTCAAAGCAATCAATCCTAAACCTACAGCTTGTTTAACAGGTGAGATTGGCTCTCTGTCTTTACTTCTTAAATAATCCCACAACATACTGAACGGCACTGCAAATGCAACAACGAACAATCCATTGAAAATTTGAACCATTGAAGGCGGCATGTTGTAACCAAAGAAATTTCTATCAGTTTGATTATCTGCAATAAATGTTAATGACGAACCTGCCTGCTCAAATGCAGCCCAGAAAAAGATAACGAAGAACGCTACGATATAAATAACTAAAATTCTATCACGCTCTACTTTAGTTAATGAAGTATCTGAAATGATCAAACCAGCTAATGACAAACCACTAGCGTAAATTAAAGAGTAAATAAAGTTTTGACCTACCACATAATGGAACATCAATCCTAATCCGATGAAAGCTACAACAGCACCTATCAAAGCATTTTTGGAGAAAACAGCTTTTTGTGATTCACCTTCTTCATAATCCGAAGTATCGTTTTTAGAAGGAAGCCCGCCTAATTCTTTTCCTTCAGGAGTTACAACATATTTATCTTTAAGCACATAAAAAACAACCGTTCCTATCAACATTGCAACTGAGGCGGCCAAGAATCCCCACTTAAATGCGTGAATGTCTCGGATACCATCAACTTTTACGTCTCCAACAATTGGACAGATTAACTGTCCTAGGAAAGCTCCTAAGTTAATACCCATGTAAAAAATAGTAAATGCAGTATCTAGTTTACTTTTTTCTTGTTTTGGATACAAACTTCCTACCATTGAGGAAATATTTGGCTTGAAAAATCCGTTTCCAAAAACAATAATACCCAACGCCGACCACATTAAAATAGTAGCCAAACTAATATTATTACCAAATACACTAGCGCTGATAAACAATAAAAATTGCCCGATAGCCATCATTAATCCGCCTAGCAAAATACAATTTCTATTACCAAAAAAACGATCAGAAATAAAACCACCTAACATCGGAGTTAGATAACAAAGACCTAAAAACCCACCATAAATTAAAGAGGCATCTTCCTCTTTCATCATCAATGAATTTACAAGAAACAAAGTCAAAATAGCACGCATGCCATAAAAATTGAATCGTTCCCACATTTCGGTTCCAAATAATACCCAAAGTCCTTTTGGATGTCCTGATTTTGCTACTGATTCACTCATGTTATTTAAATTGGTTTGTTTTAATTAGTGTTATTATAAATTTTCTTTAATAAAATTGGTCATTTTGGTATACAACTGTACTCGTGTTTTACCTCCATAAATCCCGTGATTGTTGTCTGGATAAATTTGAGAGTCAAATTGTTTGTTGGCTTGAATTAAAGCCTCCATCATTTGCATTGTATTTTGCACATGTACATTATCATCTCCTGACCCGTGAATCAACAAATACTTTCCTTTTAATTTATTCACGTGGTTTATTGGAGAGTTGTCATCATATCCACCCGCATTTTCTTGTGGGGTTTGCATGTAACGTTCTGTGTACACGCTATCGTAAAAACGCCAGTTGGTTACTGGAGCAACCGCAATAGCCATTTTGAACACGTCATTCCCTTTCAAAATACAATTAGAAGCCATAAATCCACCAAACGACCAGCCAAATATACCAATTCTGTTTTTATCTACAAATGCATAATCGCCTATTACTTTCGCAGCATCAATTTGATCTTCCACTTCGTACTTCCCTAATTGCAATTGCGTCACTTTTTTGAAATCAGCACCT
>NZ_JAGPXB010000012.1 GCF_018069925.1 Flavobacterium erciyesense
CGTATTAATAGCTATAATTCTGATATAAAAAGTAAAAAATGTCTCCCACAAAACCTGATACTTTTATAAAACAAAGGAAAAACAAAAAAACAAACCACCAAAATTTGCATTTTATCAATTGAAACAGATACGGTATCTTTGCGTAAACATACAACAACACAATGAACTACTTTTCATCTGATTTTAAATTAGGAATTCTAGGAGGTGGACAATTAGGCAAAATGCTTTTGACCGAAACTAGAAAATTTGACATTCAAACTTTTGTATTAGACCCAAGTGATGAAGCCCCTTGCCGAATGGCTTGCAATAAGTTTTACAAAGGCAATTTAATGGATTACGACACCGTATACCAATTTGGTAAAATGGTTGATGTATTAACTTTTGAAATTGAACTAGTAAATCTTGAAGCCTTGTTGCAATTAGAAAGTGAAGGACTTACTATTTATCCATCGCCTAAAACTTTGCAGCAAATTCAAAACAAGGGCAAACAAAAAGATTTTTATGTTGAAAATAATATTCCAACAGCGCCGCACCAACGTTTTGTAGATTTAAACGCTTTGAAGAAAGCTTTGGAAATAGACGAATTGGATTTTCCTTTTGTATGGAAATGTGCTCAATTTGGCTATGATGGAAACGGTGTAAAAGTGTGCCGTTCAGCAATTGACTTAGTAAAATTACCAGATGTTGAATGCATCGCTGAACAAATGGTTCCGTTCAAAAATGAATTGGCAGTTATTGTTGTTCGCGCTGCTTCTGGCGAGGTAAAAACCTATCCGGTGGTTGAAATGGAATTCCATCCCGAAGCCAATCAAGTTGAATATGTGATTTGTCCCGCCCGAATTGATTCGAGAGTTGCCCAAAAAGCAATCGAAATCGCATTAAAAGTTTCAGAAGCGTTTGATCACGTTGGATTATTAGCTGTAGAAATGTTTCAAACCGAAGACGATGAAATTTTAGTCAACGAAGTCGCTCCTAGACCACACAATTCCGGACATTATTCTATTGAAGCAAGTTACACCTCCCAATTTGAAAACCATTTACGCGCCATTTTAGACTTACCTTTAGGAAATACGGATAGCAAAGTTGCCGGAATTATGGTAAATTTGGTTGGTGAAGAAGGTTTTTCGGGTCAAGTAGTTTATGAAAACATTGAAAAAATAATGGCAATTGATGGCGTTACTCCTCACATTTACGGCAAAAGAGAAACAAGACCTTTCCGAAAAATGGGTCATGTTACAATTGTAAATGAGAATATGGTTGAAGCGAGAAGAATTGCGGAAGAAGTTAAGAATAGTATTAGAGTGATTTCATAAATTAAGAGATTGAAAAATTGAAAGATTAAAAAATTGGTTTGCAACAAAATTTAAAATTCCACTCTAAAATCTTTAAATTCTTAAATCTTTAAATCTTTAAATAAAAAATAATGAAAGTAGCCATCATCATGGGAAGCATTTCGGATATGCCGGTAATGCAAGAAGCCATCGACATATTAAAAGGATTTGACATCGAAACTGAAGTTGATATTGTTTCGGCACACAGAACACCTGAAAAATTATTTGATTTTAGTAAAAATGCTCACAACCGAGGTATCTCAGTAATCATTGCTGGTGCTGGTGGTGCGGCGCATTTACCTGGAATGGTGGCTTCCATGTCGCCACTTCCTGTTATTGGCGTTCCTGTAAAATCGAGCAATTCAATTGATGGTTGGGATTCGGTATTGTCAATACTTCAAATGCCTGGTGGTGTTCCCGTAGCAACAGTAGCTCTTAATGGAGCCAAAAATGCTGGAATTCTTGCCGCGCAAATCATAGGGAGTCATGACAACTGCGTTTTAGACAAAATCATTTTTTATAAAGAAGGATTAAAACAAGCTGTTGATAAAGCGGCATCTGAATTAAAAAAATAATTATCTTTAATAAAAAGAAAACTATGAATATTCAAACTTCAAAAATTGAGTTAGCCAAAGTTATTTTGGATATTGAAAACCCAAAATTGATTGAAGAAATTATTCATTTGATCCAGTCTAAATCTACTTTAACCGAAAAACAAAAGACAGCCATCGATGAAGCGATTTTTTCTTTAGAAAATAAGGAAGGGATTGCTCATGATATGGTCATGGAGGAAACCAGAAATCGCTATTCAAAATATTTCAAATAGTGATTGTTATTTGGGCGCCACAAGCTAAAAAAGACTATTGGCAAAACATTGATTATCTTGAAGCTGAATGGTCATTTCAAGATGTTGTAAATTTTATAGCCAAAGTAGACAACACAATTGCTCTGTTAGTAAATAACAACATTGAATTTATTTCTACAAATTACAAAAGCGTAAACAAAGTTGTAATTACGAAACAAATAACGCTTTACTACAGAATAAATTCTGATACCATAGAATTACTCCGATTTTGGAATACGTACCAAGATTTAGAAAATTTAAAACTTTAAAACGTAAGGACAGTCCCGCCTTGTCCCTTCAAATAAAATTATGAAAACACTTACCTCAATATTCAATACCAAACACAATACAGCACCATTTTCGGCAATAAAACTGGAAGATTACAAACCTGCTTTTATCGAAAACATCGCTGCCGCAAAAGCTGAAATTGATGCCATCATTACTAATTCTAATGTTCCAACTTTTGAAAACACGATTGTGGCTTTAGATTTTGCTGGTGAACAATTGGATAGATTATCTTCAATTTTCTTCAATTTGAATTCAGCTGAAACTAACGACGAAATGCAAAAAATCGCTCAAGAAGTTTCTCCGTTGTTAACTGAATTTAGTAATGACATCGCTTTAAACGAAGATTTGTTCAAAAGAGTTAAAGCCGTTTATGATCAAAAAGATTCGTTGATATTAACTACGGAACAAGCTACTTTATTAGACAAAAAATTCAAAGGATTTTCTAGAAATGGAGCTTTATTGAATGAAGAAGACAAGTTAAAGTTACGCGAAATTGACACCGAATTAGCCAAAATTAAATTGACGTATGGCGAAAATGTTTTGGCTGAAACCAATAATTATCAATTGCATATTACTAACGAAGATGATTTAAAAGGCTTACCGGCTGGCGCCAAAGAAATGGCCGCAAGTTTGGCAAAATCAAAAGAATTGAAAGGTTGGGTTTTCACTCTTGATTTCCCGAGTTACTTGCCTTTTGTAACCTATGTTGACAATCGTGAATTACGAAAAGAAATTGCCATTGCTGCCGGAAAAAAATCATTTCAAGACAACGAATTCGACAATAAAGAGAACGTAAAACGTATTGTAGCATTGCGTCATAAACGCGCTAATTTATTGGGATACAAATCACATTCTGATTTTGTTTTAGAAGAACGAATGGCACAAAATCCTGAAAAAGTACTTTCGTTTTTGAATGATTTATTAGAAAAAGCAAAACCAGCAGCCCAAAAAGAATTTGCTCAATTAACCGCTTTCGCAAAAGAATTAGACGGCATTGATCAATTAGAAAAATGGGATGGCGCTTACTATTCGGAAAAATTGAAACAAAAATTATTCAACTTTGATGATGAGATTTTAAAACCTTATTTCAAATTGGAAAATGTTTTAAATGGAGCTTTCACTATTGCTGAAAAACTATTCGGAATTACTTTTAAAGAAGTTTTTGATATTGACAAATACCACGAAGATGTTCAAACTTTTGAAGTGTTGGATTTCGAAGGACAATTAGTGGCTGTTTTCTATGCTGATTTTTTCCCGAGAAAAGGCAAACGAAATGGTGCTTGGATGACATCTTACAAATCGCAAGCTATAAAAAATGAAATCAATGAAAGACCACATGTTTCTATCGTTTGTAATTTCACACCTCCCACAGAGACTAAACCATCTTTATTAACTTTCAATGAAGTAACAACCTTATTTCATGAATTTGGTCATGCGTTACACGGAATGTTAGCGAATACAACTTACCCGAGTTTGTCTGGAACTTCAGTGTATTGGGATTTTGTAGAATTGCCAAGCCAAGTAATGGAAAACTGGTGCTACGAGCCAGAAGCATTGGCTTTGTTTGCAAAACATTACGAAACGGGTGAAGTTATCCCTCAAGAATACGTAGAAAAAATAAAAGAAAGTGCGAGTTTCTTAGAAGGAATGGCAACATTAAGACAGATCAGTTTTGGACTTTTAGATATGACCTATCACGGAAAATCCCAAACCATTGAAGATGTCAAAGCTTTTGAAAAACAAGCAATGGCAGGCACAAGTTTATATCCTGATGTTGCTGAGAATTGCATGAGCACGTCTTTTTCACATATTTTTCAAGGTGGATATTCGTCAGGATATTATAGTTACAAATGGGCTGAAGTTTTAGATGCGGATGCTTTTGCTTATTTTCAGGAAAAAGGAATTTTCAATAAAGAAGTGGCAACGAAATTCAAAGACAACGTACTTTCAAAAGGTGGCACCGAATTACCAATGGAATTGTATAAAAAATTCAGAGGTCAAGAACCAAAAGCAGATGCGTTACTGAAACGTGCTGGTCTTTTGTAGAAATCAAAGAGTGCTTAAATTATGAGAAAATTATTTTATTCTTCGATTATAGCATTGTTTCTATTGAGCTGTAAAAAAGAAAGAAATACTAATAATTTCGATAACATTATTCATTTTGTCATTACTGATGAAATTGCTAGTAAAAATGATACTGTAAAAAGATTTAATGAAGTCTTTTCGAGCGTTAATGGACATAAAATAAATTTTCAAACTTTTGAGAAAGAGCTTATCTCATATGGTTACTTAAAAAATCCTGTGCCTAAAGAAAAAATTAAAAAAATTGATGAATTCCTAACAAATGATATTAATTACGAAAGTCATTTAACAGCATGTGTTCCGTCATATAGAGATATATTAATTTTAAAGAAAAATAGTAAAACTGTCAGTGTTTTGAAACTCTGTTTTGAATGTGGTATGGTTGATAAATATGGGGTTATAGAATCAAATTATAGCAAGAACACTGATTTTGATACTTACATTATGAATCTTGAGGTTTTTAATAAAATTCTTTACGGAAAAACTCATTAACAATTAATTTTACCATTAAGTGATTTAAGAAAATGAAGTATAGCAGCTTAATTTCCTTAAATCACTTAATGGTTTTAAGAAAACGCAACTTCAAAAAATCTCTAAAGTTATCTTTTTCCACAACCAAAAAACTCGGTTGATAGGCATCGATAAATGTTTTTACAACCTTGGACTACTATTGATTTGACTGTAATAAGCTAATCAAGTTAAAATTTCATAATTGCACCAATATTTAATTGCACAGAAATAACTTAAATAATTTAAAATCAAACCATTAAGAGACTCAAGAAAGTTAAGTGTCCCTGTAAAAAACTTAATTTTCTTAAATTCCTTAATTGTTTAAAAAAAATCTTAATCACCAATATTATATTTTTCAAAATAAATTAAATCAAAACAAAAACAAACTTTCATTTATTATTGAAAGTTCGAAAACATTGTTTATCTTTACACTATGACAATGAGCATTTATGCGATTTGCATTTGACCGTTTGAAAAACAATAAAATCGACAAATGAAATTCAAAGAAGCAAAAAATAAATTCGTTCAAACTTGGGGTGCATTAGGCAGTCAATGGGGAATTAACAAAACCATGGCTCAAATTCATGCGCTTTTGATGGTTTCACACGAAGCCGTTTCGATGGAAGACATTATGGAGGAATTGCAAATTTCTCGCGGCAACGCATCTATGAACTTACGTGCCCTGATGGATTGGGGAATTGTTTACAAAGAATACAAAGCGGGTGAACGACGCGAATTTTTTACAGCTGAAAAAGATTTAGACGAATTGGCTGTGAAAATTTCAAGAGAAAGAAGCAAACGCGAAATCAAACCTGCGTTAAAGGTTTTAAAAGAAGTTTCTTCCATAACATCAGACAATACTGCGGAAGAAAAACACTTTGTAGATCAAACAACTAAATTGTACGATTTTGTTCTAAAAGCAGATAATGTTTTGGATAAAATGACGGAATACAAAGACAATTGGCTAGCAAAATTGGTTGTTAAAATAATGAAATAGTTTTTTAATCATTTTAAAATATTACTCTAAAAAAATATTCAATGAGACCAAAAAAAACAACAAATAACGAATTAAGTAACTCTTTACCTAACTAAAACTTTCATTTTTTTCTGAAAGTTTAAAAATAAAACTTAAAATTATGAGCTTCTTAACCGCAGAATGGAATGATTTAGCAATGTTTAATTACGAAATCGATCCGAAAATTTTAGAAAATTATGTTCCAAAAGGAACTGAACTCGATTTATGGAACGGCAAATGCTACATTAGTTTAATTGGTTTTATGTTTGAAAATGTGAAAGTATTAGGAATTAAAGTTCCATTTCATGTGAATTTTGAGGAAGTCAATTTACGCTTTTATGTAAAAAGATTCGAAAATGGAATTTGGAAACGCGGTGTTGTTTTCGTTAAAGAAATTGTTCCAAAGCATGCCATCACCATTGTTGCCAACACCTTATACAACGAGCATTACCAAACCTTAAAAATGCGACATTCAAGAACTGAAAACGATACATCAAAATGTTTTCAATACGAATGGTTCAAGGATGCAAAGTGGAATTCCATTTCGATGACAACAAATAAAAATCCAATTCCGATTGAAGCAAATTCAGAAGCCGAATTTATTACGGAGCATTATTTTGGGTACACCAATTACAACAAAGAAAAATCAATTGAATATGCTGTTTCGCACCCAAGATGGGAACAATTACAAGTGATTGAATCGAAAATTGATGTTGATTTTGAGAATATTTACGGCAAAGATTTTAAGTTTTTAGAAGATTTAAAACCAACCTCTGAATTTCTTGCTATTGGATCAAAAATAACGATTGAAGGTAAAAAAACGATAAGATGAAAATCATGAACTTAACAATCCCAAACTGGCTGATTATCCTAAGTGGAATTGGTCAAATATTTACAGCACTAATTTATCCTTACATCCGACATCAAGTTTTTGATTGGTATAATGATGTAAAGCAATTGAAACCTCTAAATCAAGAAATTGCTAAAACGTACGGAAGATATATTCAGGGTTTGAACTTTTCTTTCGGATTGATTGCCATTTTATTTACTAATGAATTAAAAGAACAATCCGCATTAGCAGTTGCCTTGACCGGATTGATTGCTGCCTACTGGGTTGGAAAAGTAGCTACTCAAATTGCCTATTATCCCATGTATGAAATTCCGAAAAGAACCTTATTTAAGGTTGGAAGTTATTTTATGAACTCACTTTTCGTCCTTTTTGCAGTAGTAAATACGATGCTATTTATTCATAATTTGATTGGACATTATAAAATTTTCTAATCATTAGAGCGTTCCCTACGCAAAAGCTTCGGGTCAGGCTTTACGTTCCCGCTTTTTTTCATTGGCAAAAAAGCCAATCAAAAAAGAGCTTCACTGCAATCCTTAACGCAAAACACCTTTAAAAATGACAACTATACAATTAACCACGAGAATAAACGCACCTATTGAAATCATTTTCGATTTATCCAGAAACATTGATGTTCATCAACAATCCACTGCGAAATCAAATGAAACCGCTATTGCTGGAATAACTTCAGGTTTGATAAATTTAAACGAAACCGTAACTTGGCGTGGGAAACATTTTGGTATTTATTTAAAACACAAAAGCTTAATATCAGCAATGGAAATTCCAACTTACTTTGTAGATGAAATGCTCGAAGGCAAGTTTAAATCCTTCAAACACCAGCATACTTTTATCCAAAAAAAAGGATTTGTGATCATGGAAGATAAAATCCAATACGAAACTCCGTATGGCATTTTCGGGAAAATCTTTGACCATTTTCTCCTCAAGAAACATTTAACCAAATTCATTTCTGAAAGGAATTATTTTATCAAATCATTAGCTGAAAATCATCAAAAATAACCACCAAAATATAGGAATACTTTCTACCCAAAAAGAAGCGTAATAGCGCGACCGGTTTTCATTTGCATTTACTAAAAACAAAATTGTAGTTAGCGCCAACGCTAGTTTCAAAAGAAAAAACTTCAGTTGAAAATCGGGCGTCAAAAACTCCAATAAAACAAACAAAACCATCAATACAACTCCTATTTGCTTGGTTCGTTGCACACCTATTTGTTGCGGAACGGTTTTTAAATGTGGATCATCCAATTTTAAATCAATGATCTCAAAAATTAAAATCAAAACAAAAATTAGTAAAAACCTTTGTATCGCCGTGACATATAATCCATCTGAAAAAATTCCTTCACTGTTGAGGATAGGTAAAAAAAGCGTCACTCCTACCCAACATAAAGCCACAACATAGATTTTGATACCAGCCCAATTTCGAGCATTCTTTTGATTAGGAAAAAAAGGCAAAGTGTATAACAAAGTCAACGCTAAAAACAATACCGAAACCATTTGTGTATTGTAGGCCAAAGCAAAAAACAAATAACCACAAATGAGTAAAGACAAAGCACTAAATCCCACAATCATTTTGAGTTGAAAACCGATAGCTTGTCCTTGTTTTTGAACAAGTTGGCCGTACTTAACAAAATTATAAGCCACTACGGTTCCAAAAAACACAAAATAACCAAGAGCCGCTTGATAAGAAATGTGGAAGAGTTGTTCAGTCATTCGCAGCAAGGCAAAACAAGACAAACCTACGTGAATGCTGCTATTGATATAAAAATCAAATATTTGTTTGAAAAACTTCATTAGACAAAATTAATCAAAGTGTTAATAAGAAAGGGATTTAGTTGAAAAATTCACAGAAAATCACGTTTAAAAAGGCAATTAATAGCATTTTAATATTTAATTTTACCACCTTTAAATCGCAAGAAACACACAACCCATTTTATACACAATGAAAACAGACGCTTTTGCATTAAGACACATTGGTCCAAGAGAAAATGATGTAGCACACATGCTCAAAACAATTGGCGCTTCAAGCTTAGAACAATTGATTGACGAAACGATTCCGAGTGATATTCGCTTGCAAGCTGACTTAGATTTGCCAGCTGCAATGACCGAGTATGAGTTTGCCAATCATATTTATAATTTAGGTAATAAAAATAAAGTTTTTCAAAGCTACATTGGTTTAGGATACCACGCTGCCATCATTCCAGCAGTTATTCAAAGAAACGTTTTCGAAAACCCAGGATGGTACACGGCATACACACCTTACCAAGCAGAAATTGCGCAAGGTCGTTTGGAGGCTATTTTGAATTTTCAAACTACGGTTATTGAATTGACCGGGATGGAAATTGCAAATGCTTCTTTACTCGACGAAGGAACCGCTGCTGCCGAAGCTATGGCGTTATTATTTGATGTGCGTTCTCGTGATCAAAAGAAGAACAATATTAGTAAATTCTTCGTTTCTGAAGAAATTCTGCCACAAACACTTTCGGTTTTACAAACGCGTTCAACACCAATTGGAGTTGAATTAGTAATTGGAAACCACGAGACATTCGATTTCTCATCAGAGTTTTTCGGAGCTATCCTTCAATACCCTGGTAAATTTGGACAAGTACATGATTACGCTTCCTTTATTGCCAAAGCAAATGAAAACGAAATTAAAGTAGCCGTTGCTGCTGATATTTTAAGTTTAGTTAAATTGACTCCTCCGGGTGAAATGGGCGCTGCAGTTGTTCTTGGTACAACGCAACGTTTCGGAATTCCGTTAGGTTATGGCGGTCCGCACGCTGCTTACTTTGCAACCAAAGAAGAGTACAAACGATCTATGCCAGGTCGTATTATTGGTGTAACAGTTGATACTGATGGCAACCGCGCTTTACGTATGGCTTTGCAAACGCGTGAACAACACATTAAACGTGATAAAGCGACTTCTAATATTTGTACTGCACAAGTTTTACTATCAGTTATGGCTGGTATGTACGCTGTGTACCATGGTCCAAAAGGATTGCAATACATAGCTAACAAAGTTCATGCATCTGCTGCGACTCTTGCAAACGCATTGACTGCATCAGGTTATACACAAAGCAATACTGCGTTTTTTGATACTATCTTAATAAAAGCTGATGCTGCAAAGGTGAAAGCTGTTGCCGAGAAACATGAAGTGAACTTTTACTATCCAGATGCTGAAAGTATTTCGATTTCGTTAAACGAAACCACAAGCATTGCCGATTTAAATAAAATTTTAGCAATTTTTGATGAAGCAAACGGAACAACTACCGCAGCCATTTCAGATTTATCAACAACGAATCATTTCCCTGAAAATTTAGATAGAAACAGCACGTTCTTACAACATGATGTTTTCAATAAATACCATTCAGAGACAGCTTTAATGCGTTACATCAAAATGTTAGAGCGCAAAGATTTAGCGTTAAATCATTCTATGATTTCTCTTGGATCTTGTACAATGAAATTAAATGCTGCTTCTGAAATGTTACCGTTAAGTATGGCACAGTGGAACAACATTCACCCATTTGCACCACTTGATCAAGTACAAGGATACCAAGAAATGCTTACTACTTTAGAGCAACAACTCAATGTAGTTACAGGGTTTGCTGGAACAACATTACAACCAAATTCAGGTGCTCAAGGAGAATACGCAGGTTTAATGGTTATTCGTGCTTACCACCAATCTCGCGGTGATCACCACCGTAACATTGCTTTGATTCCATCATCAGCTCACGGAACCAACCCGGCTTCTGCAGCTATGGCAGGAATGAAAGTTGTGGTAACTAAAACTCTTGAGAACGGAAATATCGATATTGACGATTTACGTGAAAAAGCAATTCTTCACAAAGATAATTTGTCTTGTTTAATGGTAACTTACCCTTCTACTCACGGAGTTTTTGAAAGCGCTATTAAAGAAATTACACAACTGATTCACGATAATGGTGGTCAAGTTTATATGGATGGTGCTAACATGAATGCACAAGTAGGATTGACAAATCCTGCAACAATTGGCGCTGATGTTTGCCACCTTAACTTACACAAAACATTTGCTATCCCTCACGGTGGTGGTGGTCCAGGTGTAGGTCCTATTTGCGTAGCACCACAATTGGTTCCGTTTTTACCAACCAATCCAATCATTCCTACAGGTGGCGAAAATGCCATTACAGCAATTTCTGCTGCTCCTTGGGGTTCGGCTTTGGTTTGCTTGATTTCTTACGGATACATTTGTATGTTGGGAGCTGAAGGTTTGAAAAAATCTACCGAATATGCGATCTTGAACGCAAATTACATCAAAGAAAAACTTAACGGTCATTACGATACTTTGTATTCTGGTGAAATGGGTCGTGCTGCTCACGAAATGATTTTAGAGTGTCGTCCGTTTAAAGAAAAAGGTATCGAAGTTACTGATATCGCAAAACGTTTAATGGATTATGGTTTCCACGCTCCTACCGTTTCGTTCCCAGTTGCTGGAACTTTAATGATTGAACCAACTGAAAGTGAAAACTTAGAAGAATTAGATCGTTTTTGTGATGCCATGATTTCAATTCGTAAAGAAATTGAAGCGGCAACAATCGAAAACCCAAACAATGTTTTAAAAAATGCGCCACACACTTTAACTATGGTTACTGCTGATACGTGGAATTTTCCATACACACGTGAAACTGCAGCTTTCCCATTAGATTATATTGCGGATAACAAATTCTGGCCAACAGTTCGCCGTGCGGATGAAGCATATGGTGACAGAAATTTAGTTTGCTCTTGTGCTCCAATTGAAGCGTACATGGAAAGCTAGTCGCACCAAAATATTTTTTAAAACGCCTCGAAAATTTCGGGGCGTTTTTTTTTGATCCAAACTTCAAACAAACTTATTTATTTCACAAAAACCAATAAACTAAGAATCAAACAACAAACTCCAAGTTCAAGCACCATCAACAAATTTCGCAATGAAATTTAATTAACACAGAATTATTATCAGTTTATTTGCCAATTATCTTATTTTTCATAATTATATGCACGCATAGTAAATTTTGTGATAGTTATATTTTTATATTGGTTAAATTAGCCTCGAAAATTGCAAAAAGAACACGATGAAAATAAAAATAGCTGGTATAGGAAGCTATATTCCTGAAGTACAAATAGCCAATACAGACTTTAGTGAACATGTTTTTTTGAATGAAGACGGCAGTCCATTTGCCTATCCAAACGAAGTTGTTATTGGTAAATTTAAGGGCATCACCGGAATTCAAAACCGCCGCTATGCCGAGCCACATCTTAATTCATCTGACTTAGCTTATTTTGCAGCTCAAAAAGCAATTAGCAACGCTGCTATTGATCCTGAAACTATTGATTATATCATCTTTGCACATAATTTTGGCGATGTTTCCCATGGCACTATCCAATCAGATATGCTTCCAAGTTTGGCAACCCGAGTTAAAAACAAATTGCAAATTAAAAATCCAAAATGCGTTTCCTACGATTTACTATTTGGTTGTCCTGGCTGGATCGAAGGTGTACTGCAGGCCAATGCTTTTATCAAATCAGGCATGGCAAAACGTTGCCTAGTAATTGGTTCTGAAACACTTTCTCGCGTAGTCGATGCTCATGATCGCGACAGCATGATTTATTCTGACGGAGCTGGAGCAGCCATAATTGAAGCCTCTACAGATGAGAGCGGCATGTTATCTTACGAAAGTGCAACTTACGCCAATGATGAGGCTAACTACCTCTTTTTCGGAAAATCCTACAACCAAGACCTCGACCCTGACACCCGTTACATCAAAATGTATGGTCGCAAAATATATGAGTTCGCTCTAACCAACGTTCCCTTGGCAATGAAAAACTGCCTTGAAGCAAGTGGTGTAGCGATAGGAGATCTTAAAAAAATCCTTATCCATCAAGCCAATGAAAAAATGGACGAAGCCATCATCAACCGCTTCTACAAATTATTCAACCAAACCGCTCCAAAAGACATCATGCCTATGAGTATTCACGACTTAGGAAACAGTAGTGTAGCCACGGTACCGACACTTTTCGACCTACTTATTCGCGGCGAAATCGAAAACCAATCCATTAAAAAAGGTGATGTATTATTATTTGCCTCTGTAGGCGCGGGCATGAACATCAACGCTTTCGTATACCGCTATTAGTATATAATAGTCCAAAGTCCTCAGTATATAGTATATCTTTTGCCATCAAATACTATTTACAATAAAATAAAGATTAAAAAGCCAAGGACTAAGGACTAGAAACCAAAAACTAAGGACTTTGGACTAAGAACCAAGGACTAAAAAATAAGAAGCCAAATCCGGCTGTACATTGCAATTCCTCGTTATAAAATTTGTTTTTCTAAGGCAGGAACGCGCTTCCGCTGGTCGCCGTTCCTGCCTTGTAAAACTACATTTTACCACTCCGGGATTTTCATTCCCATCCAGGCTAAAAAACCACGCCCAAAAACACTTTTATTACTATATTTGTAGCTTGGTGCCACGCTGGCAAAATCAATAAAAACCATGTACGAAAAAACATTCCCAAATAAAAGATTTAAGCATACTTTAGAGTTTTTACAAAAGCACATTACAACTTCTGAAACAATTTTTGACCTAGGCGTACCCAATCCGTTCTCTAAAATTATGGAGCAAAATGGATATACTGTAAAAAACACCACAGGCGAAGATCTTGACAAAGACCAAACTGCGTTACAAACCGAATCCTACACCGTATTCACTGCGTTTGAAATATTTGAACATTTGCTAAATCCGTATACCGTTCTCGAAAACGTGAACTGCGATAAATTACTTATTTCTATCCCATTACGACTTTGGTTTTCACCCGCCTACCGCAGTAAAACTGATATGTGGGACAGGCATTACCACGAGTTCGAAGATTGGCAATTGGATTGGCTACTCGAAAAAACAGGTTGGAAAATTACCGCTCGCGAAAAATTTACACATCCGGTAAAAAAAATCGGATTCAGGCCTTTGTTGCGTTATTTCACACCGAGATACTACATCGTTTTTGCAGAGAGAATCAAATAATAAAAGCTCGAATCAAAGCTTTTTTATGTTGTAAAAAGCAAAATCAAACCACATTATTGTACAGCAAAAACGCGTATTATGCAGTATTACATCATCATTCCTACTTACAACGAGGAGCAATTCATTTCATTAACACTTCAATCGTTAACTGATCAAACGGTTTTACCTACCAAAGTAATCATCGTCAACGACAGCTCAACAGATAGAACACCCGAAATTGTTGCAGCATTTGCAAGCAAACATCCTTGGCTTGAAATGGTGACTAAAGAATCAGCTGACATACATTTGCCTGGAAGCAAAGTAATCCAAGCCTTTCAAAAAGGTTTAGAAAACATAGATGACAATTACGATATTTTAGTAAAAGCCGACTCTGATTTGATTTTTCCATCCAATTATTTTGAAAAAATCATTCAGCACTTTCAATCAGATGCTCGCATAGGAATGGCAGGAGGTTTTTGCTATATAGAAAAAAATGGCGAATGGATCCTGGAAAACTTAACCGACAAAGATCACATTCGTGGTGCCTTAAAAGCGTACAGAAAACAAACTTTCAAAGATATTGGCGGCCTTAAACCGGCTATGGGTTGGGATACCGTTGACGAATTACTTTGCAAATTTTACAATTGGAAAGTGGTTACTGATGAATCCCTACACGTAAAACACCTTAAACCAACCGGCGCACGCTACGATAAAACAGCACGCTACAAACAAGGCGAAGCTTTTTATACTTTAGGATATGGTTTTTGGATTACAGCAATTGCATCAGCGAAACTGGCGCTGATGAAAAAAAAGCCGTTACTATTTTTGGATTACCTCAACGGTTTTTGGAAAGCTAAGGCTGCACAAAAGCCATTACTTGTGACAAGCGAACAAGCTCAATTTATTCAAAAATACCGCATGCAAAAGATGAAGGACAAATTGTTTGGCAACAATTAAACAGCAATCACATAAAAATGCAGTATTTTTACATATTATTTCAAACTGAATACAACACCTAAAAACATGATGCTAATTCGATATTTATCGCAAATAGGAAGATACTTCTTGATGCTACAAGAAATTTTTAGCAAACAAACCAAATGGTCTGTAATGAAAAAATTAATTTTCAAAGAAATTGATGATTTAGTTATAGACTCTCTTGGGATTGTAGCTTTTATATCTTTTTTCGTCGGAGGTGTTGTAGCGATTCAAACAGCCTTGAATTTAACCAATCCTTTAATTCCAAAATACCTCATCGGATTTGCTACTCGCCAATCAGTGATTTTGGAATTTGCTCCCACTTTCATTTCAGTTATTATGGCTGGGAAAATGGGTTCATTTATCACATCAAGTATCGGAACAATGCGAGTAACCGAGCAAATTGACGCTCTCGAGGTAATGGGTGTAAATTCATTAAACTATCTTGTTTTTCCAAAAATTATAGCACTTTTATTGTATCCGTTTTTAATAGGAATTGCTATGTTCTTGGGTGTTTTAGGTGGATGGACTGCGGGAGTTTACGGAGGTTTTATATCAAGTAGTGAATTTATCACTGGAACACAAATGGAATTTATACCGTTTCACATTGCGTACGCGTTCATCAAAACTTTAATATTTGCAATGTTACTAGCTACCATTCCTTCATTTCACGGCTATTACATGAAAGGCGGGGCACTAGAAGTAGGAAAAGCGAGTACCGTTTCCTTTGTTTGGACATCTGTAAGCATCATCTTACTTAATTACATACTAACTCAATTGCTACTTGGATCATGATTGAAGTAAAAAATATCGAAAAATCATTTGGCGGCGTTAAAATTCTAAAAGGAATTTCAACCACATTTGAACCCGGAAAAACCAACCTTATCATTGGTCAAAGTGGATCTGGAAAAACAGTTTTACTAAAAAGTTTATTGGGTATTCACCAACCAGAAAGTGGACAAATTTGTTTTGACGGCCGTGTCTACGCTGAACTTGAAGATGATGAAAAAAGAGAATTACGAACTGAAATCGGAATGGTTTTCCAAGGAAGTGCCTTATTTGACTCCATGACAGTTGCAGAAAATGTCGCTTTTCCGTTACGCATGTTTACAAAAGACAATCCATCAAAAATTAAAGAACGAGTAGATTTTGTACTTAATCGTGTAGCGTTAGTCCATGCTCACAACAAATTACCTTCAGAAATTTCAGGAGGAATGCAAAAGCGTGTTGCCATTGCGCGCGCCATTGTAAATAATCCTAAATATTTGTTTTGCGACGAACCCAACTCTGGATTAGACCCTAACACAGCAATTTTGATTGATAATTTAATTAAAGAAATCACCGAAGAATACAACATTACCACCGTAATCAATACGCATGATATGAACTCGGTAATGGAAATTGGGGAGAAAATTTTATTTTTAAAAGACGGCTTAAAAGCTTGGGAAGGCAATAAAGAAGAGATTTTCAGAACCGATAACGAGGCAGTTGTAGCCTTTGTCTACTCATCGAATTTGTTTAAAAAAGTAAGAGAAGCTTATCTAAAAAGCTAGTTCGAACGAATTAGCTCCACCTCAGCATTTGGATTAAAAAGATACAAACGACCCGAACTAATTTCTAAACATTCAAATCGTTTGGTTCTAACGGCTATCTTTTTAAAAATTTTACCGTTTTTAATTCTAAATACACTCCCGTAAGGAATTTCGAAAACGTAGTTTTTATCCGTTTGCTGATCGTATTGTTTTAAAGCCAAAGACAATGTTGTATCAGTGTCGCTACTAGCGCTTGGATTTCTGAAATGTCTAGCTAATAAGGGCAATAGTTGATTTGGGAAAATTTCTGGCCTAATATACGGCACCATCAACTGTTGAAAAGTGTACTTCCATTCTTGCCCGTGCGGTTTGATGTTTCGACCAAACTTTTCAAAAGCTACCAAATGGGCAATTTCATGAATTAAAGTGATTAGGAATCTAAATTTATTTAAGCTACCGTTCACAGTAATTTCATGTTTCCCGCTTAGCCCTTTCCTATAATCACCATGACGCGTGCCTCGTTCGTTCACAATTTTAAGATGAACACCATGCGCAACAATCAAGTCAAATGCAGGTTTGACAGCGTGATCAGGTAAAAACTTGGCTAGTGTTTCAATCACAACAAACTTATTTTATGGATTGGTAGATGAAACTTGCAACACTTTACCATTAAAATATTTATTGCCATTTAAAGTAAAATCATAAATATAATTAGCCATTTCATCAGCTTGAATTGGTGCTTGATAACCAGGAAAAGCTTCTTCTAACATTTCTGTTTGCACAGAACCCAAAGCCAAAACATTAAACGAAATGCCTTTTCCTTTGTATTCCTCGGCCAATAATTCTGACAAGGTAATTACAGCGCCTTTGCTTGAACTGTAAGCCGCTAAACCAGCAAACTTCAAACTTCCTTGAATGCCACCCATCGAACTAATAGTTACCACGTGACTACCCTTAACCAAGTAAGGAACGCATATACGAGTCAAATTAGCCACACCAAAAACATTTACTTTATAGATGTTCTCAAAATCAACTTGCGTCGTTTCTGCGAAAGGTTTAAGCAATAAACTACCTGCATTATGAATTACTGCATCAATATGTTGCCAAGAAGTACTCAAAAACTCTTGAACTTGAACCAGCGATCCTTCATTAGCTAAATCAACAGACAAACAAGTGATGTTTTCATGTTGCATTAAAACAGCAGGGATATTTCGTGACAAGGCCAAAACTTCATGTCCTGCTTGAGCAAATTGTAATGCTAATTCTAATCCAATTCCTCTACTTGTACCAGTAATAATTATATTTTTCATACCACAAAAATAAGCAAAAACAAGAAAATCATAGTCGGTTTACAAAACAAAATTCGGTAGCAATGTCGCGCTTATGATTGTTAATTTTGTATTTTTAACTCTTGTCATTAAATACAATTTATAATTATGAACACATCACTTACTTTTGCACAAGCACAACTATCAGACATCGATAGCGTACTTGAATTACAAGAATTATACTTAGTGACTAACTTATCCGAAACAGAACGTGCAGAAGGTTTCGTTACAACACCATTCACGGTAGAACAACTGAAAACAGTAATCGATAAAAAGGAGTTATTTTTAGCAAAAGAAGGCAAACGTGTAGTAGGATATATTTTTGCAGGCAGTTGGCAATTTTACCAGCAATGGCCCATATTTTCCTTCATGAGTAGCTTGATTACGCAGTTGACTTTTGCAAATAAAAATGTAGATCTTCAAAATAGTTTTCAGTATGGCCCCATTTGTATTCATAAAGAGTACCGCGGCACCGGAATTATTAAACCTTTATTTGAACTAATGCGCAACGAAATGGTTCATAAATATCCTCTGGCCTTGACTTTTATAAACAAAGCCAATCAGCCATCAACAAAAGCACATACTGAAAAACTAAATTGGAGTATTATAAGCGAATTTGAATACAATACCAATTCGTATTATATTCTAGCTTACGACATGCAAAATGAATTAAAATGATTATTTCAACATCTTCATTTCTTGCGTAGGCGTGTTCGTCATTTGCGTAATGGCCGGCAACATTTCTTGAATGAATGAAGTCATGTGAGGAATATCCATCGCTTTAAAATCATCGGCAACGTGATGGTAATATTCAAAGTTCTCGAAGTCAAATGTACTTACCGAATGACAAGGCACTTTAAATAAATCATAAAAAGAGTAGTTATCAGAGCGAAAAAACAATTGGTATTCTGCCTCTTTTGGCAAGAAACCGATGGTATTTTTACCCGTGTACTCATTGATTTTAGCCGCCATATTCGACTTGTCGAAACCAGTGATATAAGCCAAATAATCTCTCTTCATAGGTACACCAATCATTTCAATATTAAAATGCGCGTACAAATTGAATCCTTGTGTTTTAAGTTTTTTGGCTAAATGTTTCGAGCCCAACAAACCTTTTTCTTCACCAGCAAAAAACACAAACAAAACACTTCGCTTGTTGTTTTTAGCTTGACTGAAATATTTAGCCATCTCAGCTACTGCAGTGGTACCAGAGGCATCGTCATTGGCACCATTATTAATAAAATCGCCGTTAACTCCTTTTTTGGTAATACCAATGTGATCATAATGCGCACTCAAAATGATAAACTCATTTTTTAATTTGGCATCAGTTCCTTCGATATATCCAACGACGTTAAAAGCCGTTCCTTTAAAAGTGCTCAATGTATCTTTGTACGAAGTAAAATAAGGTTTTACATTGTTATCTTTTAAAATTTTCTCCAAATAATCAGCTGCTTTTATCAAGCCAATCTGTCCAGTTTCGCGACCTTCCAATTCATCCGAAGCTAAAAATTGTAAAGTAGCAGCAACTTCATCTGCTTTTACTTTATAATTTACAGTTGACTTTGATTCGACTGCTTTTTGTTGTGCCAAAACAGCTGGAGCAACTAATAGAGTAAAAGCTGCCGCTGTAAATGTGACGATGTTTTTTTTCATAGTTTTTAAAATTAGTTTTTTTGTTGTTTTATGACTTGGTACTTTCCTTTTTATGGTACTTCTTATACACTTTGACTACCTGAAAAAGTGCTAAAACCACAAAAAACAGAGGAATTATCACTGGAAAAATATAACTAGAATAATCACTAGTATGTGTTGATAATTGGTTTAATACCAAAATTAAAGCCAACATTCCTGAAAAGGTACCGAGCAATGTACCTGCAATGTAAAACAGTTTAAGCTTATTTCCTACTGAAATATATTTACCATTCATTAGGTATAAATTCCAACCCGTCCAAAATGGTATTTGTAAAAAATTAATTGCGCTTAAAAATACGCCAATTAGAAACGGAGAATAGTACAAATAAGTTCCTAAAACACTTTGATTATCACTCGAAGCCTGAGACCCAGCATAAAATGAATATCCGATAAGCAACAAAAAAACAATAGCGAAATAGTCAATGTACCGCATCAACTTTAGATTTTCAACTAAGCGCTGCGCAAATTTTAGGGTATAAAAAATCACAAAACCTTCGACCAAAACAACACCTAACAGGAACCAAATCAAAGATAATAATCCTTGGTTTCGGTGAATTTCAAAACCTACTACATTTAAATATCCCAACGGAATCGAGCCTACAAAACTCACCAAAAACCCAACTAGAATATTTTTTACGATTTTCATGATTTAAAAATTAGCAATCTTTTTACTTTGCTCCAAGTGTAAGCGGTATTCTTTCATCCCTTCTTTATGAGACAAGTAAGGCGCACCTTTTTTATGATTGGCTACACTAATTTCATACATGTAGGTAATGTGTCGTGCGAGTTCTTTCCAAGCAAAAAAGATGGAATGCTTTGGATCGTAAATATGCGTAGGCTCACTTGCGGCACCGTTCAATTCTACCACGGCAAAATTTTTCCCTTCTTGTAACTCAGCCATCTTGTTGTACATAATATCTAGCCTACCAAAATAAAAACCAGGAATTTGCAAGCACATTTCGTTAATAGCCTGCGTTAATTGAGGCGTTATCCAATGGCTGCCATCAACAAATTTAGCACCTCTAGCATGGTTACCGTAAGGAACTAGATTTACTTTTTCGTTTAGCGGAATTACTTCTTGCAATTGTGCTCCATACTCCTGCTTTAAAACTTTTAATTGTAACTCGTAGCGCGGATTTTGTTTGATCAATTCCTCCATAGTCGATTTACCATCGCCCTTTATGATTAGAAATTCTTTCGAAACAATACCTGTTATTCTACCCAACTTTTCATGCGGATAGCGCACATAAAAAATTCCTACTTCCTCACCATATGGAATAAAATTTTGAACCAAATAATCAAAGTTAGCCTTGGTAGCATACTCATTCAAATCAGAAACCGATTCGATTTTTTTTACGCCACCACCACGCAAGCCAATATCTGGTTTTGCAATTAGCGGAAATTGAATTTGATTCTTTTCTATTAAAGTTTGAACTTCGGTTGTAGGTGTACCCTCAGTTATCAAAATTGTAGTTGGGTAATATTGTTGCGGAATAATATCGTAAATTTCTTTTTTAGACTCCATCATAAAGCCGCCATTTTTGATAGTCGGATTAGAAGCATTAAAGAAAAAAATGGATTTCGCTTTAATGGCATAGTACGACCACAAAAAATAAATTGGGATGTAAACAATTAGAAAAGGCCAGTACTCCCAATGAGTAAGTTTATGAAAAAATAGTTTCAAAATTTAAAATTTAGACGGTGATAAATGAGGTTGTAAAATCCTCTTGCGTGATCAAATCATAGTGCAATACACCCACCTTATTTTGTTGTAAAATCGCTTGCGTAATACTTAAGGTTTGCATTTCATCATTACGATTAATAACTAAACCATTTTCTTTATTATCGTTGTGCGTGTATCTATGAAATTGATACATATTGTTTGCTGAAACCTGCTGCTTTTCATTCATATATTGATGAAACCAAGTCGCGCGTTCCTCACGCACAGCTACAGGATACAGGGTTGAGGAAGACCAAACATGGGGCTGATTAACATCCAAAGCTTTTGTTTCTTTTTCTGAACCATTCCAGCGCAATTGCCATAATTGTTCTTCTTGAAACAATACTAATGTAAACGGTTCAATTTGATCTAAATCTATAACATCCCAAGACGCTCGTGGTGAAGAAGCGCTAATCACATCCAAAACAATTAAACCGCGACTTTTACGGTATGGCAATTGTACCTCGTGCTTTTCCTGAGCACCGTTAAGCAAAACGAGAACAGCACCTGCTTCATTAGTTGCAAACCATGTTCCGCCTGCTTTTGGATCTTTAGGAAAAATTATATTTTGATTATTAACACGATAACTTTGTGGCGGTATAGCACTTGGTCTGATTATTTTTTCGTCTCGATTAGATGTAATAATGATACCATCTGCGGTTTTTACAAAACTTACTGTGCACATTGATTTCTATATTCGATAGTGGATCTGGCAACGCCAAAATTAGGATCGATACTCACGCTTTCACACTGCAAAATTGCTACTTTAATAAGTGCTTGATGATGAATACAATGCTCTAAATTATAAAGCAATTCTCTGTGATAATTGGTGCTAATACGTATTTCTTCACCATCGATTATTTGCAACAATTCCATGTCTTTATTTTCGCGATCCAAATTTTCCTGAATGGCAATGATATTCTGTATTGCAAACTCTGTGTCGGTTTGAATACGTGTGTTGCGAGCTCTTTTATCATAATTAACACAACCTGACTCGTATTGATTTTCCAAACACTGAAACATTTCAATTATGTGACGCGTATGCTCACCTATTGTGGCATTACTTAACTCTGCGCAGGCTTGAGAATACTCCGTTTGGGACAATTGTTGGAGTAAGTCAGTCAACTCATTCAAGCTATTTTGTACAGAAGATAATAACATATATTTACTAATTGAACCTATTTATTAATTTATTTGTTTTTTTATGCTAACCAGCTAACACAACAAAGAAAGGCAATTAACACCAAAATAAAAAGTGCTGTTTCATCATTTTTCAGCTGAATTGAAATTCAAACGGTACGCGATAAAAAATCGCAGTGTTAATCAAATTAAAACCTGTTACAAATAGCTTTTGGTCTTTACAAAAATTTAAACGGAGCTTTTACAATTATATTAAACCAAAGAATGAAAAACATCTTATTATTTTGCAATTGCTGGTATACCGCCTGCTGGAACCCATTTCTTTGCTTATGTGTAAATGTATTAAAAAAACAAAACCCTTTCTAACCGAAATTAGAAAGGGTTTATTTTGTAATATTAAATACTTACGCCAGCATGGTAACTGGGCTTTCGATAAATTGTTTTAATGTTTGTAAGAACTGAGCTCCTGTAGCACCATCAATAGTACGGTGATCACATGCAAGAGACAACATCATGGTGTTACCCACTACAATTTGACCATTTTTTACCACTGGCTTTTCTACAATTGCTCCTACTGATAGAATAGCGGAGTTAGGCTGATTGATAATTGAATTGAATTCTGTTATACCAAACATTCCAAGGTTAGAAACTGTAAAGGTACTACCTTCCATTTCTTGTGGACCTAATTTTTTGTTTTTAGCTCTTCCGGCAAGATCTCTTACACTCGCTCCAATTTGAGATAAGCTCATTGCATCTGTAAATTTCAATACAGGAACAACCAAACCGTCTTCAACCGCAACTGCTACTCCAATATTTACGTGGTGGTTGATAGTAATTGCATCTTCTTTCCACTGAGAGTTAATTTTTGGATGTTTTTTCAATGCCAAAGCACATGCTTTAATCACCATATCATTAAATGAAACTTTAGTATCAGGAACAGTATTGATCACTGCTCTTGAAGCCATTGCATCATCCATAGAAACCTCAATAACTAAATTGTAGTGTGGTGCTGTAAATAAAGATTCCGCTAAACGTTTTGCGATAATTTTACGCATTTGCGAATTCTTAATTTCCTCTGTCATCACTTCACCTGCTGGAACAACTATTTTTGGTGTAGTTACTGTTTCAACAGTAGTTGCAGCTTGAGCAACTGGCGCCGCTGCTGCTGGACTGAAGTTTTCAACATCACTTTTAACGATTCGACCATTTTCACCTGAACCTTTTACTTGGTTCAATTGAATACCTTTATCGCTAGCTATTTTTTTTGCCAATGGCGAAGCCAAAATACGCTGACCTGCAACTGCTTCTTGAGCAACTGGAGCTGCTGCGGGAGCTTCAACTGCTGGAGTTTTTTCTGCTGCTGGAGTTTCAGCGGTTACTGCTGCTGCGCCTGGAGTATAATTTCCTGCCAATGCGCTAACATCTGTTCCTGCTGGACCAATAATAGCTAACAAACTATCCACTGGAGCAGTACTTCCTTCTTCGATTCCGATATGTAAAAGCGTACCTGCGTTGAAAGACTCAAATTCCATTGTAGCTTTATCGGTTTCGATTTCGGCTAAAATATCACCTTCAGCTACCACATCACCTACTTTTTTCAACCAAGTAGCCACTGTACCTTCGGTCATAGTATCGCTTAAACGAGGCATAGTAACCACTACTACTCCTTTTGGTAATGAAGTCGTTGCAGGTGTTGCTACTTCTGTTTTAACTTCTTCCGAAACTGGAGTTGCTTCAGTAACTGGTGCTGCTTCAACAGCTGGAGCCGCTGTACCACCAGCTAATAAAGCTGAAATATCTTCGCCTTCTTTACCAATAATAGCAAGCAAAGAGTCAACTGGAGCAGTTTCCCCAGCTGGTATGCCTATGTGTAAAAGAATCCCTTCATTAAAAGATTCAAATTCCATTGTTGCTTTATCTGTTTCAATTTCAGCAAGAATATCTCCTTCGCTTACTTTATCACCTACATTTTTAAGCCAAGTTGCAACGGTTCCTTCCGTCATAGTATCGCTTAAACGAGGCATTGTGATTATTGTTGCCATAATTGATTATAGTTTATGAGGTATAAAAGGATAGTTTTCTTGTTCGTATACTACGTCATACAATTGTTGAATTGGCGGATAATCCGACTCTTCAGCAAATGTTGCACATTCCTCTACTAAATCTTTTACGCGTTGATCAATTACTTCAATTTCTTCGGTAGTAGCATAATTTTCATCTTTAATTATATCTAAAACTTGTGTAATTGGATCTATTTTTTTGTACTCTTCTACCTCATCTTTTGAACGGTACAATTGCGCATCTGACATTGAGTGTCCTCTGTAACGGTAAGTTTTCATTTCTAAAAACGTTGGTCCGTCACCGCGACGTGCTCTTTCAATTGCTTCTGTCATTGCCTCTGCTACTTTTACAGGATTCATTCCATCAACAGGACCACATGGCATTTCGTATCCTAAACCTAATTTCCAAATATCAGTATGGTTAGCTGTTCTCTCTACAGATGTTCCCATTGCATATCCGTTATTTTCTACGATAAAAACCACAGGAAGTTTCCACAACATAGCCATATTAAATGCCTCGTGCAATGAACCTTGACGCGCAGCACCATCTCCAAAATAAGTTAATGTTACTCCACCAGTATTGAAATATTTATCTGCAAAGGCAATTCCAGCGCCTACTGGAATTTGAGCACCTACAATTCCGTGACCACCATAAAAACCGTGCTCTTTAGAAAAAATATGCATTGAACCACCCATACCTTTTGAAGTACCAGTTACTTTTCCTAAAAGTTCTGCCATTACTCTTTTTGGATCAACACCCATACCAATTGGTTGCACGTGATTACGGTAAGCTGTAATCATTTTATCTTTTGTCAAATCCATAGCATGTAAAGCTCCTGCTAATACTGCTTCTTGACCATTGTATAAATGTAGAAATCCTCTAACTTTTTGTTGAATGTATAAGGCGGCAAGCTTATCCTCAAACTTTCTCCAAAGCAGCATATCTTCATACCACTTTAAATATACTTCTTTTGTAACTTCTTTCATCTGACTTTTTCTTTTGCTAAAGTGTTATTGTGTTATCAATTTGTACCTATAACGCAAAATAGTTTCCTCCCACAAATTTGCGAAATGCAAAAATAAGACATTCCAACCTAGAACTAAAATATAAACACCAATTTTTGGCGCTTTTACAAGAATTTTTTATCGAACATAAAGGGCAGTAGATTTTTAAGAGAATCTGATTGATACACTGCTCCTATTTCGCCCATGAAATATATTTCTATTGGAACCTCTTGTTTGATTTCGTACTCTGCAATAGACTGTCTGCAAGATCCACATGGTGGAATTGGCGCCGTAGTTTGATTGGTATCAGAAGCTGCAGTGATGGCCATTTGCATTATTTTGGCCTGCGGATATTTTGCACCAGCATAAAAAATAGCGACTCTCTCTGCACAAAGCCCTGATGGATAAGCAGCATTTTCTTGGTTCGATCCTGTAATTACCTCGCCGTTGTCTAACAGCAGCGCAACACCCACTCTAAATTGTGAATAAGGGGCATAGGCATTTTTTCGTGCTTCGACAGCTTTCTCCATCAATTCCTGAACTGGAGCAGGTAAATCAGTTGGCGCATCGAACACATTAAATTCTGTTGTAATTGCAATTGTTTTCATTTTTTGTAAGGAAAAAAAATCCAAATTTCATTCGACTACTCGGAATGAAATTTGGATCGTTATTTATTATTGAATTAAATTTTAGTATACTTCGTATTTATCACCAAAATTAAACGTTAGTGAAAATCGTAAGGTGTTTTCTAATGGGTTTCGAACATTTGACGCAGAAAACAAATAAGAAACATCTACTTTGATTGCCGTATATTTAAAACCTGCACCTAGACTTAAAAATTGTCGAGCTCCTTTTTCTGGGCTTTCGTGAAAGTAACCCATTCGCAAAGCGAAAGAATCTTGATACATATATTCAGCACCAACAGCATAAGTTACCTCTTGCAATTCTTCGCTAAAACCACCTGGCGCATCTCCAAAAGACTTAAAAACACCTGAAGTCCAGCCTATAGAACGGTAATTGTTTCTATTTTGATTGACTTCATCATTAGTAGTGGTTCCGTCACCATTTAAATCTGAATCTTGAAAACTTGGAATCAACAGCTTATTAAATTCAACATTAAGCGCTACTTTATTAAAATCATCTAGGATAAAATCGAAACCAGATCCTATTTTTAAATTAGCTGGAATAAAGTTGCTGTTAAAATCATCATTGTCGTAACTAATTTTTGGACCTAAATTTTGGATATTAAAACCTGCTCTCCAGCGACCATTAAAATCACTGTACGCTATTTCTTCAGACTGATAAAATCCAGCAACATCAACCGCAAAGGTACTTGCTGAACTTGCATCTGTGTTATCTGACGCCACCTTTAGATTAGAATTTATGAATCGACCACCAACAGCCATTGAGAACTTTTCGCTTAACTTTAAGGAATATGACCCATCAATTGCAAGCTCATTTGGAGACACAATTCTTGCCGGATCAATTGCATTGTCTCGTAATTCAATATCGCCTAATCCAAAATAACGCAAACTACCAGCAAAGGCACTTTTCTCGTTGATTTTTTGGTAGTAGGTTAACTGAGCCAACGAAATATCGTTAACTAAGTCTGTTAAATACGGAGTGTAACTTACTGAAAATCCGTTTGCATCTTCTGCAAAAGCATATTTTGCGGGATTCCATTGTTGTGAGGTCGCATCGGCAGATGTAGCAACTCCAATATCACCCATACCTGCAGCTCTTGCGTCAGCAGCGACTAATAGGAACGGAACACCTGGATTAAGAGTTCTATCTTGCGCTACAGCGCTCTTACAAGCAAAAATAAATATAAATAGTGGTATTATTTTTTTCATTATGATGCTAAAATTTAAGGAACAAATATACTATATTATTAAAGGATTACAAGTTTTTCAAATTTTTCGGATTTTTTGTTGGTTAAAGTTGATTTTACTGTCAACTTATACACATAAACCCCTTTACCCAATCTATCGCCAAAATCATCCTTACCGTCCCAAGTGATGTCCTTTGACAAGAATCCTGCAGTAGTAACGATTTGGTTTTTAGTCCACACCACTTTTCCTGTTACCGTCATGACTTGTACTTGCACTTCTAAAGGTTCAAACGGCCTATTGTGTGTAAACCAAAACTCCGTGTAACTCACAAAAGGGTTAGGATAATTTAGCACCCTAGTCAAACTCACTACATCATCGCCCACCACAACAAATTGAATTTCTGCCGTAACCGGATTATTATAAACATCCCAAGCCGTAAAGGTTATGGTGTGCAAACCAGGCTCCAAATTACGAAGCGGAAAACGCAACGTACCTTTTGTAAAATCATCAACATTGGCTTGATAGTAATCATTGAGAATAAGAGGATTGTTGACATCTCCATCTAAAACTGCAATGATATCATGACCAATTCCGCTAGCTGTGTTAATACCGTTCTCATCTTCAAGGTAAGCTACAAAAAAGGGCGAAGCATTTGTAACTCCTCCTGATACAAATGTCTCGTCGTTCATATATAACTGCACTCTCGGACTAATATTGTCTGCCACTGCATTTTCGTTAATACCACCTACCTTTATGGTAGTATCAAATCCCGCTTCATTTTGTAAAACTTGTGCTCTTTTAGCATAAAAACTAATACGTCCTTCGCCAATAGGAACTCTAATATCACGCGGTACGACAAAACTAAACTCGAACTTCCCCGCAGTAATACTTGCGTTTCCTCTAAAAATAGTCTCACCTAAAACATTAAAATTGATTGGCGGACTATTCCCATCATTATTAAAGGTGCTGCGAGCAATCATTTTATCAAAAACAGAAGTACTAAGTTCTCCGTTGTAGAACGTAAGCGGATTGTTGTTCTCATCTGTAATTTCTCCGGCTAATTTTATTTTAGAAAGCGATTTAAAATCAGGAAGCATTTCTGTAACGGGAGTATCATTTACTCTAGTGAGTCTAATTTTTGGTTTGGCAATAGCAAGCATCAACGCAGGATCACCAATATAAAAAACCACGTTTGTTGCCGATGTGGGATTACTATTTTTCGAAATGCGCAATGCCTCAGCAATCGTTGTGTATTGATTAGAACCAAAGGAAAGTAAATTTTTGGTAAACGTATCATTGAAAGTTTCGGCACTAAATTGACCAATAGATCTAATTGTGGTGATCATTGCAATAGCACCACCCTTGGGATTCCAATAAGTAAATTCACCAGCAGTTGGACGAAACGGGTTATCAAAGCGCGAAAAATCACAAGTGATGGTTATAAACAAAGGATATTTGTAACGATTACTCAAATTTTGTCCATCTGATTTTTCCCAAATACGCTCTGCTGACAATCCATCTTCGCCACCATGACCGAGATAATTAAACACAAGAGCTCCTTTTTCGAAAGCATTAAAGAAATCAGTTCTCGCTTTTGGATAACGCGAACCTCCTGCGGAAGCTTCTTGTGTATAAGAATCCAACAAAATTTTACTGACGTTAAAAAAAGGCTTTTCGGTTGCGATGGTATTTGCTAAATTATTTTGCTTGTTTTGCAAATTTGCATCTGACGGCACGTCAGAATCATCGGAAACCAAAACAAAATTGTTCCGCCAACTTCCGTAAGAGGCCAAATCATGGTATTCAAAAACCTTGGTAACCATTTCTTCAGCTTGCTTGCTATCATTTACTAACATTCGTCCTACCGCAATATCTATTCCACCAAAACGAGACACAATATTCCCTTCATTAGCATCCATTAATCCGTAGAAATCATCAGAGGCATATGACGATTCTCCAGATGTATTACTATTTAAGGAGTGATAAATAGGAACAATATTTGAATTATTAGGGATTCTGTTTTTATAATCGTAAGAAGCATCTCCAAAAAGATTTATGTACTTGATACGCTTGTCCGGAGAAGAAGCATTTTGATACATATATTTAACACAATTTCTAATAGCTGCAATATCTTGTTTTCCTGATGAGAATTCCTGATAAATTTGCTCTAACGGAATTACCCTTACCTTTAAATTGGAATTAGTACGATGAAACGCTGCCAATCGCTCTGCTTGCGAAAGCAGAAATGAAGGTGCAAAAATCGCGTAATCAATATCCTGAAAATTACCTTGCTCATTTTTTAATAAGGTCCCTTTCAAATTCTGATTTGCAACTTTTGCGTTGGCTTCCCGCATTGGCTCTAAATAATCAGCACTATCTACTGCAACATATTTGCGAACCTCACCGAGCACTGCTTTAAAATTAATAGTATTTTGATTGGAATTAGCTAGCGATGCAACGTTGTGTAAATCTGTCACATCCCAAATTTGACTTATCTGTGCTGCATTAGCTACAACATAATTAGCAACACCACTGCCAGAAGCGGCTTGCTCGTATTGGAAAAGAAACTGTTTGCCATAACCTTGTAATTTTCTTTTAGCCTGTAATCTGATATGATCTAAAAAACCTCGAGAACCCGGAACGCCATTGTTGTTGTATTTCAATTTTATTTTAACTGTTTCTGCCGCCGTAAATTGAGTGTTAGCAGGAAGCGATGCCGCAAAATAAGCCACGTCTGAAGCCGCATTTAAAGCAGGAAAAGATAATGATCCAGTAACTGCGCCATTGGCACTTATTTCGAAATTAGTTGTGGCAAAAGAGGCAGATGCTGCCGTAACCATTAATTTAATAGGGCTTGAGGTATCAATATTAGGAAAGGAAAAATCAAACTCTTGCTCTGCTTTCACATCAAAAGTTTCTCCAAACCACTGCCTGCCCAATCGAGCTACATTTACTAAATCTTGTTCGTAAAATTGGTAATCGTCAAATGAACTAATATTTAATGTAGCCAATGCCGTTGGCTGTGGAAGAGGCGTCATTCGCTTTCCATCGGCACCTTGCACATTGATATAATAATAAGATTTGCTATCGTATAAATTTTGATGTGTTCTACTTTCGTCATTCCAGTTGGCAACGCCTTCGCCATAAAAAAGAATAAAATCTTCATTATTAAAAATACCGTCGGTTTCACCTACAACTTGAATGGCATTCTCAACAAGATCATTTGGATAAAAAATTGAATTAGCAAGCGGTAACATTCTACCGCCGTTACCATAAATTTTAATTTTACGTGGATCTACTCTGCCAACATCAATGCCTAACTGTTGCAAAAAAGAGCGACTAATCCTGTAAGCTCCAGATTTTTCAATATAAAATCGATACCAATTACCGGTTGCTAACACCGAGTTAGTAATTGCATTAGTTCGCGCATTTTCTGCACGCAATCTTGAAGCAGTAGAATTAATTTGATAGGTAAAGGAAACAATTTTTTTTACACCCAACCCATCTTTTACAATTGGCGAAATATGAATAAAGGCATCCACTTGGTCACGAGATTTTTTAATATCAAGTTCAGCGACAACTTTGTCTGGAATTGATTTTAAATCCAAATCTCCTAATTCATCGATGCCTATCATCTGGTAATTGACTGATGTAACCCGCAAAACACCTTCGTCAGAAACAATAGGCTGAACAACACGGTGGGTATATGAAATGCTTTTGTTAGTATCATTATACCCAAAACCAAGATTTGAAAAGGACGGAATTACTCGCTTGAAATCGCCATAAAACATCTCTTTTTTTGCAACCCAATCTAAAACAACTTCACCTTTAGTTTGTGCGATAGACCCGCACGAGACAAGGAACAGCAGAAGTAAAAGCGTATTTTTCATCATGATTTTTAACGGGATTGTACAGACCTTATTATTAATGCGTAAAAATAAATCATTTCGTGCCATACTGAATAATAAATAGTATAAATTTGCGTTCTATTAAACAATTTAATGTTAAAATTAGATTGATAAATTTTTTAAAAAAAGTTAGATGCCAATTAATTGTTAATTATTATATTGCGGCATTAAAATTATTACCCCAAAAAGAGTATGAAAGCAAACAGAATTATGGGCTTACAGGCTTTACTTGCAATTATGTTGTTAGTAGGTTTTTCCAGTTGTAGTAAAAAATCCAGCTCAAAGAATACATCTAGAGCAACGGGTTGGAACATGGATAGTAGAAAAGGCTCTAGTAAAAAGAAGCAAGATGCAGGACCAGGATTGGTTTTTGTTGAAGGAGGAACCTTTACAATGGGTAAGGTACAAGATGACGTAATGCACGATTGGAACAATTCACCAACGCAGCAACATGTACAATCATTTTATATGGATGAAACAGAAGTTACCAATTCGATGTACTTAGATTACTTAGATTGGTTAAAAAGTGTTTATCCACCAACCGAAGAAAATTATAAAAACATCTACGAGGGAGCATCTCCAGATACTTTGGTATGGCGTAATAGATTAGGATACAATGAAACAATGACTAATAACTATTTGAGACATCCGTCTTATGCGGAATACCCAGTAGTTGGTGTTAATTGGATTCAGGCTGTTGAATTTAGCAACTGGAGAACGCAACGTGTAAACGAAGCTTTGTTAGAAAAAAACGGTTACCTAAAGAAAAATGCAAAGACCAAAGACGTAACTGCTGAAAGTAATTTTGATACCGAAACGTATTTAGCTACACCAACTTCTGCTTACGGAGGTGATGAAACTATTGTATTAAAAAAAGGAGCAAGAAGAGCACCTGCTGGTAGAAATGGAACTGCCGCAGAACCTAAAAATGTTTATGCACAAAGGTCTTCTGGAATCTTATTACCAGAATACCGTTTACCAACTGAAGCAGAATGGGAATATGCTGCTGCTGCTGATGTAGGACAAAGAGAATACAATATTTATAAAGGACAAAAGAAATATCCTTGGTCTGGAGGATACACTCGTTCAGGAAAAAGAATGAGCAAGGGAGATCAACTTGCAAACTTCAAACAAGGAAATGGTGATTACGGCGGAATTGCAGGATGGTCTGATGATGGCGCAGATATCACGAACGAAGTAAAAAAATATCCTGCTAACGACTTTGGATTGTATGATATGGCCGGAAACGTTGCAGAATGGGTACAAGATGTTTACAGACCGATTGTTGACAATGAAGCTAATGATTTTAACTACTTCAGAGGAAACCAGTACACAAAAAACAAAATTGGTGCTGACGGAAAAGTTGAAATTGTTACCAAAGCGAACATGAAATTCGATACGCTAAGTAATGGTAGAATTATCGCAAGAAACTTTCCTGGTCAAATTGCACAAGTACCTGTTGATGAACAAGAAACTTACTTGAGACAAAACTTTGACAAAAGCAACAACATCAATTACAGAGACGGTGACAAACAGTCTACTCGTTATTACAATTTTGGAGATTCAGAATCAGATGACGACAAAGCAAAATCAGACAAAAAAATGTATAATTCTCCTAAACACAATGTTACGACAGACAGTTTAGGCAAAATGGTTAGAAAATACGATCGCTCTAGTAAAAGAACAACGTTGATTAACGATGATTCAAGAGTATACAAAGGAGGTTCTTGGAGAGATAGAGCGTATTGGTTAGATCCAGCTCAAAGAAGATATTTCCCTCAAGATATGGCAACAGACTACATTGGATTTAGATGTGCTATGTCACGTGTAGGTCCAAAAGCAGACAAGAAAAGATCTGCTAGAAACTAAAATCAAAACATAATTTACCCACAAAAGCCCTTTGATTAGGGCTTTTGTTTTTATACGCTATTGCTATGGACATCAATCATTTGCACCAACTTTTTCTTAAATGCAGCTCAATATCAATTGACACTCGAAAAATTGAACCTAAATCTTTATTTGTAGCTATCAAAGGAGAACGGTTTGACGCGAACACTTTTGCTGAAGAAGCATTAATCAAAGGCGCATCATATGTTATTATTGACAATGCTAACTATTTCATTGATCACCGAACCATACTTGTGCCAGATAGCTTAACTACATTACAAGAGCTAGCTAAGTTTCATAGACTGTACTTGAAAATTCCAATTGTGGCCCTTACTGGCAGTAACGGAAAGACAACTACGAAAGAACTCATTAATGTGGTTTTGTCAAAAAAATTCAATACTAAGGCAACGGTGGGCAACCTTAACAATCACATTGGCGTGCCTTTAACACTTCTTTCCTTTGACAAAACAACTGAAATAGGAATCGTTGAAATGGGTGCTAACCACCAAAAAGAAATTGAATTTTTGTGCGAAATTGCACAACCAGATTTTGGATATATTACTAATTTCGGAAAGGCACATTTAGAGGGATTTGGGGGAGTTGAAGGCGTAATTAAAGGTAAAAGTGAAATGTATAACTACCTTCAAAAAGCAACCAAACTAGCATTTGTAAACTTAGAAGATAACATTCAGATAGAAAAAACAAATTCAATAGAGCGTTACACTTTTGGAGTTAATAAAAAAGAAGCAGATATAAACATCTCCGCTATTGAGGCAAAACCTCTTGTGAAAATAAACTATCATAACGTTGAAATACAATCACAATTAATTGGGTTGTACAATGCCAACAATATTAATGCTGCCATTGCAATAGGAACCTATTTTAAGGTAGCACTAACCGATATTAAAGATGCACTGGAAAACTATATTCCTGAAAACAACCGATCGCAATTGATGCAAATAGGAAGCAACAAGATTATCTTAGATGCCTACAACGCCAATCCAAGCAGTATGAAGGTTGCTATTGCTAATTTCATTCAGCTACAAGACTTAAATAAGATATTAGTCTTAGGAGATATGTTTGAGCTTGGAGAAGAAAGTGCACAAGAGCACAAAATCATAGTAGAATCGTTACAAAATGAACCAAACATCATTTGTTATTTTGTTGGAGCTGATTTTAAAGCCCAGCAAATAGCACAATCAAATTTATTGTTTTATGAAAGCTTTGATGACTTTACCAAAGATTTAGCCAACATTACATTCGATAATAATTCAATCTTGATAAAAGGATCTCGCGGTATGGCACTCGAACGCACTACAGCCTACATCAAATAAAAACAAAGCCCTACTTATAATAATGTAATTAGGGCTTTGTTAATTTAAATACTCATAAGAAAACCAGTGAGATTTTCTTTTTTATTTAGCCCTAGCTTTTTACGAAGTCGATAACGGGCCAACTCTACTCCACCAGTAGAAATGTTCATGATTTCTGCAATTTCCTTTGTAGACATATTCATCAAAAGGTAGGTTGACAAATCCAACTCTCTCGGGCTAATTGTAGGATATTGTTCTTTCAATCGTTTCAAGAAATCAAAATGAACATTTTTAATATGTTTTTCAAGATCCTTCCAACTTTTATCTGCATTTACTTCCTTTACAATACTTTTGTTTAATTTGGAAAACTGAAACTTTGTGGACTCATCAAAAGCATCTGCATTAATATCTTTTAATTTATGGATAATTCCATTCAAAATCTTATTCTTCTTTACAACCTGCAGTGAATTGTTAACCAACTCTTTATCCTTGGCTAAAATTTTGATCTTTAATTTATCGTTTTTTAATTTCTCAATCTCTTTTTCTAAATCGTATTGCTCTTGTCTAATTTTGGCTTCGCGTTCTAGATATAGCCTTCGTTGCTCTATAGTTTCATAGTATTTGTTCTTTCTTATTTTAACCTGAATTCGGTTCCTAACAAAGAAAACACAACCCACAAAAAGCAACACATAAAGGAGGTAAGCCAAAGCATGTCGATACCAAGGCGGAGCAACTCTAAAATCGACTTTTACTACTTGAGATTCGACTCCGTTACTATTTCTAACTTTTAAATTCATAGTATAACTACCCTCTCTTAAGTTGGTATATTCCTTAATAGAAGAATTCGACCAGTTACTCCAGCGCTCATCAAACCCTTCTAATTGGTATGAAAACTCTACATTTTCTAAATTTTCATAGATTGGAGATGAGAATGTAAACCTCACTCGATTAGCACGAAACGGAATCGTTATTGATTCTGTGGTCGCGCCTCCATTACCAAACAAAATAGTATCCTCTGGATATGAAAAACTACGAATAAAAGCTTGAGGTTTTTGCAATGCGTTATTAGTAATCGTAGCATTATAATGAGCAAGACCATCTGTAAGACCAATTAAAATATCTGAGGGATTTATCACATTTATTGACATATAATTAGACACTAAATTACCAGATAAATTACTAAATGCAGCCATTTCATTCTTATAACCACCACCATTTTGCTTGCGCAAAACACCTAAGGACTCTTTATAGAAATACCATACGTTTCCATATTTATCTTGGCTTAGTGCCGAAATTTGAGGCAAATATTGAAATATTTTAGAAATTTTGCTATCCTCATAAAATAAGGATTGTTCTTCAGAAAAGCGATAAAAGCGATTTTTATTTTGAAAATAAACTATTCCATTAAGCAATTGTACACTCCCAATACCTTTATTTATAGCATTGAAATTAGAATAGGATTTAACTTTATGAAATTGAGTAAGATCAGAGTTAAAAGCCAATTGATACATCAAATTATCTTTTTTTAACCACAAATTATTCTGATCAATTTCAAAAGTATTAACAGATAAATCAAATCCTGAAATTGCATTTTTAAAACGGTATCCTGTTTCAGAATTTTCAAAAAGCGTGAACCCACTGTAGGTTGAACCAACTAGATAATTGGGTTGATTGGGCACCGATTTAAAACCAAAATGCCCCTTTTCGTTCAAAACCTTTACAACTTTTGCTCCAGAAATTAATAGCGCACCTCTATTGTGCGCACAAATGAGTTGTCCATTTACCACTTGAATATTCCACGCTTGACCAGTGGTACCAGCAACAATTTTAAAATTTCCATCTCTAAAACTAGAATTCCAAGAGTGATAAAATAATCCCTGATTGGTAGCAACATATAAATTACCTTGGTGAATTACCGATGCATAAACTGTACTTAAATTATAACTAAAACCAAAAAATGAAAAAGGCGAATTCTCATTTACAAATGCAATACCATTATCTAATCCTAACCACAAATTTTTCTTGTTATCGATAAATGAGGAAAGAACTGTGTTATTTTGCAATCCTTGTTGGTAATTGATGTGTTGGATAATTTTGCCATCCAAATCACAAATTATAATTCCATCAAGAACAGAGTTGAGTGCAATATTGTTCTTACCCACCATAACACCACCAAGACAACTATTGCGAAGCATAAATTGATTGGCCTCCGTTTTCCAAGGACTTAGGGTTCCTTCACTGTACAAAAACATTCCTTTATCCAAGGTACCAATAAGTAGTTGTTGGTTTGACAGAGGAAAAATACCCCATACTTCAGTAGAATTTAAAATTGTTGTCCCTTTTAACGGACGCAATCCTCCATTGACATATTCAAGTAAACCAGCTTCTTTATCCTGAAATATCAACTGATTATTTACCACATAAGAAAATTGAAATCTGCTGACAGGATTTAAGATTTTTAGTTTTCCACTTTTATAAATGTAGGCTCTTGAAAAAGATTGAAAAATAACTTCGTCTTGATACAAGTGAATTTTCCATATAAAATCGATTGACTTAATACGACTAGATTCTAGTAATTTTGAAATCGAAAAATATTCCAATTTACCCTTTCTATTGGCTTTGTAATAACCAAACTCATCATAGCCTCCTACATAAATCCGCCCTAAAGAATCAATTCTGAGCGATCTAACCGCAACCGTATTTAGAAGAGCATACCTGCGCCAAGAAGCCCCATCATACTGTAATAATCCATTGTTGTTTGCAAAATACATATTTCCATTTGCATCCTGATCCATGCACCAATTTTGAGTTCCGGCTCGATAATCTAACTTTTTATAATTTCTTACCTCTGGTAATCCTATATTTTTCACTTGACCAAAACAAGACAGAGATGCAGAAAATAAGCAAAGAAGTAGAATAATATAATTAGGGAATTTCATTTTTTAAACTAAAATTTATTAAAAAAACCTCACAAGAATTTTAAACACACAAAAAAAAGACATTTTTCCATATAAAAGATAAATGTAGTGGTTTTTAAATCAACTGCAATTCTGAAAATAAAACAAAAAATAATTTTAAAACTTGATCATCAATATTTTAAAAATATTTTGATGTGTTTTTGTAAAGTAAATAAATACAATCTGATGTGTTTTTGTAAGGAATTATAAAAATGAATTATAAAAATATAATGTTAGTATTGCATCAAATTGCTAATTAATTAACCAAAATTTTTAGAAATATGAAATTTACAAAAGTGTTTATTTTTTGTCTATTATCTATTCTTTTCACAGCGTTTGCACAAGCGCAGGAAACAAGCGTGAAAGGAAAAGTCACTGACGAAACTGGTATGCCTATCCCAGGAGTAAGTATCCTTATTAAAGGAACTACAAAAGGTACTACAACCGATTTTGATGGACTTTATCAAATAACAGCTAACGCAAAAGCAATACTTGAGTTTAGCTATGTTGGCTATACTACCACAAGCCAAGTTATCAATGGAAGGCAAAATATTTCGATTAAATTACAACCAGCAACCGAAAACCTGCAGGAAGTTGTAGTAGTAGGATACGGCACTCAAAAGAAAAGTGTTGTTACGGGAGCGATATCAAGTGTAAAAGCAAAAGACTTAGAAAAAGTACCTAACGGAAGAATTGAGCAAGCTCTTCAGGGTCGCGTTTCTGGTGTCACTATTGCAGCAAGTTCAGGTCAACCAGGATCTGGAAGCACAATCCGAGTTAGAGGTGTCACCACTTTTGGAGATGGAGGAAACAATCCGCTTTGGGTAGTTGATGGTGTTGTGGTAGATGGAAATGGAATTGGGTTTTTGAACCAATCTGACATTGAATCTGTCGAAGTTTTAAAAGATGCCGCATCGGCAGCAATTTATGGAACTCGCGCCGCTACAGGAGTTATTTTGATTACGACTAAAAAAGGTAAAAATGGTAAAATCGCAGTAAGTTATACCGGATTTTCTGGATTTTCATCACCTGAAAAAACACTAAATCTGCTAAACGCAACACAATACGCGACTATATTAAACGAAAAGTCAACTGCAGCAGGTGGTTCGCCTGTGTTTGCCAATCCATCATCCTTAGGTGTGGGAACCGATTGGCAAAAAGCAATTTTCAATAAGTCAGCATTCCGTTACTCACATGAAGTAAGCCTTAGTGGGGGTAGCGAAAAATCAAACTTTTATGCTTCGTTTGGTATTCAGGACCAAGAAGGAATCGTTATGACCGAAATTTCGAATTTTTCAAAGAAAAACTTCCGACTTAATTCTACCCACAAAATATCAGACGTGTTTACGTTTGGTCAAACACTTGGTTTTTCTAGACAAAAATCAACAGGGATAGGAAATACAAATAGTGAATTTGGAGGTCCTTTAAGTTCTGCTATCAACTTAGACCCAACTACACCATTAGTTGAAACAGATCCTACAAAAGCTAACCAAGCACCATACGCTGGAAATCCAGTAATTAGAGATGCTAATGGCAATCCTTACGGAATATCAAGTTTAGTTGGACAAGAAATGACCAACCCACTAGCCTACGCCAAAACAAGATTAGGTAGTTTTTCCACTTCTGATGATATTGTTGGAAATGCTTATTTAGAAGCAGGTATTTCAAAACATATAAAAATTAGGTCTACGCTTGGAGCAAAATTATCAACTTGGGGCGGGCAAGGTTTTACTCCCGTATTTTATTTAAGTGCCACTTCAAATGTGTTAAAAAACAATTACGCTAAAAGCGAAAACAAAAGCTTTGCTTGGAACGTAGAAAACATTGTTACTTACACCAACAAATTTGCAAAACACAACCTGACCGTATTATTAGGACAAGGCTCGTACGTTGATAATATTGGCGGTGGTTTAGGAGCTACTTTATTTGGTTTGCCAATATCGAATTACAAAGATGCTTCCTTCAATTTTGACATTCCACAATCAGACCGCACTAGCTACACCTACGATGCAACTGTGCACAAATTAACTTCGTTGTTTTCACGTGTGAATTATGATTATGATGAAAAATACCTTTTTACGGGTATTATTCGTAGAGACGGATCAAGTCGTTTTGGAGGCAATAACAAATTTGGTGTTTTCCCATCATTCAACTTAGGTTGGGTTGTAACCAAGGAAGAATTCTGGAAAGAAAACAAATTTGTAAATACTTTTAAAATCCGTGGAGGTTACGGAATTGTTGGTAATGATGCTATTCCGGATTTTAGATACCTATCATTGGTTGAAGGAGGTTACAATTACTCTTTTGGAAACACAGGCGCAATCACTACGGGTTACGCAAATCTTACTTTAGATAACCCTGATTTGAGATGGGAAGAAACTTCGCAAGCAAACATCGGATTTGAGTCGAAATTATTAAACGATTTTACCTTAACTGTAGACATGTACAAAAAATCTACAAAAGGAATTTTAAGACCAATTAATATTCCAGGTTATGTTGGAGTTACTGCCAGTCCAGTGGGCAACGTTGCCGATATGGATAACAAAGGAATCGAGATTGAACTTGGATACAAAAAAAGCTTCGGAGATCTTAATTTTTCTGCAAATGGAAACATTGCTTATTTAGAAAATAGGGTGACTTATGTAGCTTCTGACTCAAATTTTATAGGAGGAGATGCTTCATTCCAATCAATGGGACAAGTAACTAGAACTCAAGTAGGACAATCATACAATTCCTTCTTTGGGTTTAAAACTGCCGGTATTTTTCAAAACCAAGCCGAAATTGATGCTTACACCAATACCTCTGGCGGATTAATTCAACCTAACGCACGCCCAGGAGATTTCCGTTGGGTTGATACCAACGGTAATGGCTCTATTGGCGATGACGATAGACAATTTTTAGGAACTAATATTCCAAAATACACCTACGGTTTGACTTTAAACTTTGATTATAAAAACTTCGACTTAATGATCTTTTCGCAAGGAGCAGCTGGAAATAAAATTTTCCAAGGTTTACGTCGTCTAGATATAGGAAATGCGAACTACCAAACAAGCGCTTTGGGCAGATGGACAGGCGAAGGTACATCCAATACTTACCCACGTTTAACGAACAACGACAGCAACAACAACTTTGGAAGAATGTCTGACTTTTATCTTGAAAAAGGAGATTATTTGAGATTAAAATTGATCCAATTAGGATACTCATTACCAACCAAAGCCATTAGCAAAATTGGAGCAAGTAAACTACGATTTTATGTAAATGCTGAAAACTTATTTACCATAACAAAATACACAGGTTACGATCCAGAAATTGGAGGTGGTGTATTTGGCATCGACAAAGGAATTTATCCGCAAGCAAGAACCTTCATGCTTGGAGCTAATGTACAATTCTAAAACATAAAAAAATTATGAAAACGATCTTACTAAAAAATCTATTCGTAGCAACTGCAGTACTTTCACTGGTATCATGCTCAGAAGAATTTGTAGAAGTTACACCAAAAGGTTCCTTTTTATCTGAAAATTATTATGCCAATCAAGATCAAGCTACTGCTGCTCTTGTTGGTGTTTATGACCCGATTAGAAAAAATTCTAGCGGTTTCGAAAATATGATTGCGATGATGAATGCCGGATCTGATGATCATTTTGCAGGTGGCGGAGGACCAACTGATGGTGCTGGAATTCAAGGTTTCTCATCGCACTCCTTAACTCCAACTACCGTTCCGGGAAGTTACTGGAACGACCACTACCAAGGAATTTTTAGAGCCAACACTTTACTTTTAAAAATTCCGGGCGTAGCAATGCCCGAAGAAGTTAAGGCTCGTTTTACGGGTGAGTCAAAAGCTTTACGAGCAATTTACTACTTCAATTTAGTACGCTTGTTTAAAAATGTTCCTTTGCTACTCGATCCATTAACAGCTACAAATATGTACACGGTAGAGCAAGCAACACCACAAGCTGTTTACGAACAAATTGAAAAGGATTTGTTAGATGCCATAAACCTTCTCCCAAATCGAGTTAATGTTGAAACTGAGTCTGGCCGATTAAACAAAGGCGCTGCACAAGCCATGTTAGGCAAAGTTTATTTATTTCAAGGTAAAAAAACAGAAGCAGCGGCAATACTAGCACAAGTAAACGGAACTCCTGGATCAACTAATCAATACGGAAACAAATTGCTAACTAAATTTAGTGATCTATGGGTTGTAGGGAACAAATTTAACACAGAATCATTAATTGAAGTATCGCATACAAGCGCCGGTAATTCAGATTGGGGTTTCTGGGGTTCCGGAAGAGATGAAGGAAATTCACTAAACGTAATGGTTGGTCCAAGAAGTTATTCTAAAACAGTAGGGTCGACGGCAGCAGATTTACCTTCTGGCTGGGCATTCAACCTAATCACACAAGATTTGTATGATGCAATAAAGAATGACCCGCGTTTTGAATCAACGATTTATGATTTAAAAACTTTAAAAGCAGCTGGACAAGCAAATTATATTGGCGCATACCAAGACACAGGCTACTTTTTGAATAAATTTTTACCCCGAAAAGAAGATGTACGAACTGGAGGTGGTGCTGCCGAACTAAATTACAAACAAAACAGCTACATCTTGCGTTTGGCCGACACCTATTTAATGGAAGCAGAAGCATTAGGATCAGGACCAAGAGCACAAGCATTACTTGACGCAGTTCGAAGTAGAGTTGGTCTACCATCAATTCCTGTTACTATTGACGCGATCAAAAACGAAAGAAGAATGGAATTGGCAGGAGAAGGACACCGCTTTTTTGACTTGGTTCGCTGGGGCGATGCTACTGCAAAATTAGGCAGCAGAGGTTTTAATGCCGGAGTAGACGAAATTTTTCCAATTCCTGAAAGAGAATTACAAGGAACAAAATTGAAACAAAATCCTGGCTACAATTAAGCACTGTTTTTGCTTCAAGCTAAAATTAAGTCTAGAACAATTATAACTCGTTCTAGACTTGGTTCTAAAATAAAAGACTAAAACGCTTTATAATACTGGTAATTAATAATTTATATTTGATTTTTTTGTTTAGTAAGCCCTTCATTACGAGCTTTTAACTACTTTTAGCTAAAAGCTCATTAGAAGGGAATTAATCATAAAACAAACATATGAAGCAACTCAAAAACACAATCGTTTGTATCATTTTAGGATGTCTGACATCAATTTGTGAGGCGCAAAGTCTAAAGGTCTTAACGTATAACATCCGTTTGGATATTGCTAGTGATGGCATAAACAATTGGTCAAATAGAAAGGATTACTTCAACGCTCAATTACAATTTTACAATCCTGATATTTTTGGTATTCAAGAGGCACTACCAAATCAAGTTCGTGATATTGCAGTAGCGCATGAAACCTACAAAAATATCAGCATGGGCAGAGATGGAATTGAGCAAGGAGAAGCATCGTCTCTATTTTTTAAAAAAGATCGTTTTACACTGTTACAAGGTGCTACTTTTTGGCTTTCAGAAACACCAAATGTTATTTCAAAAGGTTGGGATGCTGCACTAAACCGCATTTGTACCTACGCCCTTTTAAAAGACAAAGAGACTAAAAAACACCTCTGGGTTTTCAACACCCATCTTGATCACATGGGCGAGCAAGCAAGAACAGAAAGTTTGGCTTTGATTGTAACTAAAATAAAGCAACTAAACACGCAAAACTATCCTGTTATTTTAATGGGTGATTTCAACTCTGAGCCTCAAGAAGAGCGCATCAAGCAACTCAAAAAATCAATGGATGACTCGAGAGATATCAGCATTCAAAAACCTTTTGGCCCCAACGGCACATTCAATGGTTTTAAACACAACGAACCTGTAACTAAAATAATTGATTACATTTTTTTATCAAAAAACAATCCTTTTCTCGTAACAAAATATGCTATTCTAAGCGACTCGAAAGACCTAAGATATCCTTCGGATCACTTGCCAGTGTATGTCGAGTTAAAACTGAAATAATTATGACTTTACTACAAAATTCTATAAAACTAGCACTGCTTTTGAGCTTTAGTATGGCCACAAGTAACTGCTCGTCGTCAAGCGATACTACTGAGGTTGTAGTTACGCCCGCTCCTACTACACCGCCTACAACTGGAACCAATCAAATGGATTTTTGGTTAACCAAAGGCAATCAAACTATACTATTACAAAAACAGCCGGGTAATTTGACTTTTGGCAACAGTACAAATACTTATGCTAACATTGAAGTGGATGAAAGCAAAACATTTCAGACTATTGACGGTTTTGGTTATACACTAACAGGTGGTAGTGCTCAAGTTATCAATCAACTTTCAGCACAAAAAAGACAAGAACTTTTAAAGGAGTTATTCGGTAATGATGCTAACGGAATTGCAATTAGTTATTTACGTCTAAGTATTGGCGCATCAGACTTAAATGCGACACCATTCACATACGATGATCTTCCAAATGGGCAAACAGATGTTACACTATCTAAATTTAGTTTGACTCCTGATCAAGCAGATGTAATCCCGATGTTAAAAGAGATTATAGCCATAAATCCGACAATCAAAATTATGGCAACACCATGGTCTCCGCCAGTTTGGATGAAAGACAATAACAGTTTTGTTGGAGGAAGTTTAAAACCCGAATTTTACAATGTATATGCGAAATATTTTGTGAAATACATTCAAGCCATGAAGGCCGAAGGAATAACAATTGATGCCATTACACCTCAAAACGAACCCTTACATCCTGGCAACAATCCAAGTATGTTAATGCTGGCGCAACAACAAGCTGATTTTATTAAAAATCATTTAGGTCCAGAATTTAAAGCTGCAAACCTCAACACAAAAATTGTAGCGTACGACCATAATTGCAATAAACCCGAATATCCTATAGCTGTTTTGGGAGACACAGGAGCAAATCCCTTTGTAGACGGGTCGGCATTTCACCTTTACGAAGGCGATATCAGCGCACTTGAAACCGTTCACAATGCTTTCCCTACCAAAAACATTTATTTTACAGAGCAGTACACCTCGTCAACAGGTAGTTTTTCTGGAGATTTAAAATGGCATGTGAAAAATGTAATCATCGGCTCTATGCGCAATTGGAGTAAAACAGCTTTAGAATGGAATTTAGCCAATAATGCCTCTTTCGATCCAAATACTCCCGGTGGTTGTACAACTTGTAAAGGAGCATTGACCATTAATAGCAGCGATAGCTTTACTAGAAATGTTGGCTACTATATTATTGCTCATGCTTCAAAATTTGTTCCAACCGGCTCTGTACGCATTTCAAGCAACAATTCAGGAAATTTAAATACCGTTGCTTTTAAAACCCCTGCAGGAAAAAAAGTTTTATTAATTGAAAACGACGGAGAAACAACTACTTTATTCAACATCAAATACAACGGAACATGGATTACTACTTCATTAGAAGGAAATTCAGTAGGAACTTATATTTGGTAAAAGCACATTTTATTCAATACAAATGAAAAAAACAACAACTTTAGCACTTGCAGCAACAACTTTTTTTGCCTTTTCTCAACCCAAAAAAGCAAATCAAACTGCAGCATTTACAACATCCGGCAAAACCATTACGGTGTATACCACAGCAGAAAATACAAAATTGCGACTGTCTCCAACAGACAAATTGAGTTTCGGTATAGCCAAACAACCCCTTGAAACTGAGATTTCAGTTTTTGTAGAACCAAACAAGACTTTTCAAACATTCATGGGCATAGGTGGAGCAATAACTGACGCAAGCGCGGAAGTTTTTGCAAAATTAAGTAAAAGCAAACAGCAAGAATTACTGCAAGCCTATTACAATACTGAAAACGGAATTGGTTATTCGCTACTAAGAACAACAATTCATAGTTCTGATTTTTCAAGTGGAAGTTATACTTACGTGAAAGAAGGCGATAGTGAACTAAAATCGTTTAACATTGACCACGATCAAAAATACCGCATCCCGATGATCAAGGAAGCAATCAAAACGGCTGGTGGAAAATTAACACTGTATGTTTCACCTTGGAGCCCACCTGCATTTATGAAAAGCACTGGCAATATGTTGAAAGGCGGAACTTTGAAACCTGAATTCAATCAAGCATGGGCCAATTATTACGCTAAATTTATAAAAGCCTATGAAAAAGAGGGAATGCCTATTTGGGGACTTACGGTACAAAACGAACCTATGGCTACCCAAACTTGGGAATCATGTATTTATACTGCCGAGGCTGAACGCGATTTCTTAAAAAACTTTCTCGGACCAACCTTAAAGAAAGAAGGCTTAGGCGATAAAAAAATTGTTGTTTGGGATCATAACCGAGATTTAATAAATCAAAGAGCAAATGTCATTTTTTCTGATCCAGAAGCATCAAAATATGCCTGGGGAATCGGATTTCATTGGTACGAAACTTGGGCAGGCGGTGCGCCTATGTTTGAAAATATTCAAAAAGTCAATGAGGCATACCCCACAAAAAACCTCTTGTTTACTGAAGGTTGCGTGGAGAAATTTGATGCCAATAAATACCAATTGTGGGCTAATGGCGAACGTTACGGCACTAACATGATTCACGATTTTAATAACGGCACCGTTGGATGGACGGACTGGAATATTCTTTTAGACCAAAATGGGGGTCCGAATCATGTGGGGAACTTCTGTTTTGCACCAATCCACGCTGACACTAATTCGGGAGAACTTATTTATACACCAAGCTATTACTACATTGGCCATTTTTCTAAATTCATTCGACCAGATGCCAAAAGAGTGAGTACGGCGGTAAGCCGAAGCTCTTTAATCAGTACATCATTTTTAAATAAAAACGGTAAAATGGTAACGGTAGTAATGAATCAAGGAGATAAAAATGTAACTTACAATTTGATCATCTCTAATGAAAAAACAGTAATCGAAATCCCCGCGCACGGCATTCAAACCTTGGTATACTAGAACATCTGTTTTTAAAACTAATCTAATGAAAAATTTATTTTAAAAAAGGGAACTTCAACTTGAATTTTTTAGAATTCGGAACGGTAACTAAATAAATTCTTAACAGTAGCTAAAAGGTTCCTATCAAATTTAAAAATTAGTTCAAAATTAAAAAACGCAGCAAACAGTATTTCAACATACTGCTTACTGCGTTTTTGTTTGCAATTTAACCAACAATTAAATTTCAGTGCGACTCAAATAAGAAGAAATCATTCCTTTTTAAAGCGTTGTAATGAGACACTTTTTATGCTTTGCTTTCAAAATCTTTTTATTTTTTATTGGCCGCTATTAAAATTCCATCAATATTTTCTTCAGTAAATTTACTTCCAGATAACAAAACCAATTTGTTTTTTAGCATATCAGATAACATTGTTTCAAAAAATAAAACTGCTTTTTTCTCATCTTCGGTTTCTGGTTTTTTTGAAGCTCCCAAAAAGATTTGCACTAAACTTTCATAAAATGCTATAGTTTTTGGAGACCTTTTGAATTCTTTAAATAAAGATTCACCAGTAAAAACGAGATGTGCAGGTTTTGATGATTCAATAAAAGCCGCTTGTTTTACAGGCAAATCTTTAGAACTCAATTTGAAAGTAACTTTTTCTCATAGCGATGATTTTTTTAATCCGCAGTTAATCTCGTTTGTTTCGTAATAATGAAGCAATGCAAAAAACACATTTGAAAAACATTGCGTTACAATATTTTTGCTAATGATTTTTACATAATTTAAATAACCAAATCGACAATGAAACAGAAAAATATATTTCTACATTCTTTCTTTAAAATTAGGAAATTCGCTTGCGGAATTTAATTTCTCCCAAAAGGAACTTTCTCACATTCAAAAAAATTTACTGTTTTAATTTCCGAGTAAAAATATACTAAATTGCGCCTCATAAAAGTGTACTAATTTCAAGAGTGAAAGTCCCATGTTAAAGAGCGTTTTAGAAAATAAAGAATTATACCAACCCGGTTTATCAATAGATTGCGTGATTTTTGGATTTCATGACAACCAATTAAAAGTGTTATTAATCAAAACAAAGTACAGTAATAAATGGGCTTTGCCGGGAGGTTTTGTGTCTTTAAATGAAGGAATTGATGAAGCTGCCGTAACGGTTTTGCACCGTAGAACAGGTTTAAATGGAATTTTTTTAAGACAATTTTCAACTTTTGGTGCCGCAAACCGCTGCGATGTAGAGGTGAGCAACAACATTCTACGCTTTTATAACATACCAATCGAAGATGGAAAATGGTTTGCTAGTCGTTTTGTTACAGTTGGTTACTATGCATTAGTTGATTTTTTACAAACCATTCCGCAGCCATTGGCAGCTGATGAAATTGTGGAATGGATTGACCATGATGCCGTTCCTGAATTGGTTTTGGACCATAAAGAAATTCTAGATAAAGCATTAGCTACATTACGAAACGAATTAAATCTTACACCTGTTGGTTACAATTTGCTACCTGAAAAATTTACAATTCCAGAATTACAAAAATTATACGAAACCATTTTAGGAAAAAAATTAGACCGTCGTAATTTTTTAAGAAAGATTACAGCTATTGGGATACTGATAAAACTTGACGAGAAGAAGAGCAATGTTGCTCACAAAGCACCTAACTTATACCGCTTTGATAAAGAAAAATACGAGGCAGTAGTTAAAAACGGAATCAACCAAGGTTGGTAGAATTAGAAATAAAAAAACTCCTTAATTTCTTAAGGAGTTTTCTGTGGGCTGTCAGGGATTGAAATCGAACACTTGATACCAATTTTGGCATTTTTTGATAGCTTAAACTAATAAGCATTTAGAAAACGCAAGTGATTAATGGACTGTTCAATTTCTAGAATTAAAAGTTTTACCGGCTACAATTCTACTTCATTAATTTCTCAGCGTCATTCAATCTTTGCGCTACATTGTCCCAATTTATAATGTTAAACAAAGCATCTACAAAATCAGTTCGCTTATTTTTGTACTTCAAATAATAGGCGTGTTCCCAAACATCAATAACTAATATTGGAATTGCACCCCATTGCGTTAGTTTTTCGTGGTTTTCACATTGTAGAACTACAAGCCCATCACTATAAGGTTGATAGGCTACTATACCCCAACCATTACCATCAACATTTTTTGCGGTAGCTGCAATTAAGACTTTCAATCTGTCGAAACTACCAAAGCTTTTCTCAATTCGTTTCAGCAAATTTCCTTGTGGCATGTTGCTTTTATTCGTAAGATTTGTCCAAAATATTGAATGTAAGATATGAGATGAAAAATGATACGATAGTTTTTTTGTCCAAAAATCAACTGTTTCCAAATTGTTTTCATCCAATGCTTTTTTAATCATTTGCATATCCTTGTTTGCGCCTTTTACCGCCCCGCCGTGATGAAAAGTATAATGTAGATGTAAGGTTTCCGCATCCATGTAAGGTTCTAAAAAACTTTCGTTATACGGTAATGTTTGTTGAATATAATTGCCATTTGCATCAACCAATTTATCAATAGAATTATCGGATAAATTTTCAGCAAACGCATTCGTAGTAGGAAGCACTAATGCTGCTGCTCCAAATAAAGTACTCGATTTTAAAAAATCTTTTCTGTTCATAATATTAATTTTATAAGAACCCCAACAACTGCTGATGCCGCAATAATATAAGGTTCTTGAATTTTCTTGATATAAAGTAAAGCAAAAATTGTTGCAATAGCTATTAGCGTTGTTGGAATATCCAAAATACTTCTAGATGCAATTACACCAACAGCTCCCACCAATGCCCCAACAACTGCCGCAGTAATTCCATCTACAAAAGCTTTGATAGATTGGTTTTGCGCTATTTTCTTAAAGGATGGAGCCAAAGCGATTGTAAATAAATAACACGGTAAAAATGTAGCGAAAGCAGCAACCAAAGCACCCGGAAAACCAGCAACTAAATAACCAATAAAGCCAACAGTAATAACAACTGGACCAGGTGTAATCATTGCTACGGCAACCGCATCAACAAATTGATGTTCCGTTAACCATTGGTTTTCTACTACGACACCTGAATGTAAAAAGGGTACAATTGCCAATCCACTACCAAATACAAAAGCTCCCGCTTTGGCAAAAAAGACAGCAATTTTCATAAGAGTAGAATTGTCATAGTTCCAAAAACCAACTTGTAATAAAACAATAGAATTGGTTGTTTTACCATTAAACCATTTTGGTGGTGCTTTGACAAACATATATATAATCCCCGCCAATACAAATAACAAAACTTGTTCCTGTTGTGTAACCAATGTTACAACTATTGCTACTACAAAAAACAGCCACAATAACCAATTCGTTTTAAAAGAGATTACATTAAATTTGCCGATAGATTTTATCGTTAGTTTATAGGAACTCATTACAATAATACCAATAACAGCCGCACCTACACCATAAAAAACGGCTTGTATCCAAGATAATCCTCCGTATAACTTGTAAACGATGCCCAATAGCACCACCATTATAAAAGAAGGCAAAATAAAGGCAAAACCAATCAACGTTGCCCCTAAAAAACTATAATGTACAAATCCAAGGTAAATGGCTAATTGTGCCGCTAACGGACCTGGTGCTAATTGCGCCAAGGCTAAGCCTTCTTTATATTCATCTTCAGAAATCCATTTTTGATCTTCGACTAAATCTCGGTGCATATAACCAACCAATGCTACTGGACCGCCAAAACCAGTTGTCCCTAATTTCAGGAAATAAAGAAGCAACTCTTTTAAATTATATATTGGATTTTCTTTCATAAATAAGATATTCTAAAAGGCTATACCAAATTGGAAACCTACAGTAAAATTGGCTGGATGGTCATTTCCAAACCTAACCGGTAATGGAATGGCAACATAATAACTGCTGTTGGCATTTTTTATTACTGTTTTGTTGAATACTGGAGTTACGCCATATCTACCATTAGTTTCAAAAGCGGCTCTGCCTGCAAATGTGTAGCCGTTTCCTAGTGCTACCAGCACGCCAGGATGAAATAATAAACTATTGACTTTACTGATTCCATCTTCTGCTCTTATATTAGGAACTATTTCAAAGGAAAAACCAATTTTAGAGCTTTTCCATATGTTAATTCCTGTTGGAAAACCAACAGCGTAATAATCTTTAAAGTTTAAAGTAGTTTCATCTTCACTGAAAGTTACTATAGGATGAACTACACCAAAATAGCCCGTAATTTTTGGATAGGTTGTTTGTCCAATAGCAGAAAAAGAAAATACTAATAAAGCAGGAAGCAGAAAATGTTTGAAGGGAATCATATAGTTTGTGTTTTTTTTTACAAAACTATATAGGTTAAATAAGTATAAATAGTATGTTATTTACCTTTTGTATCTGGATTACTTTTTTGTATATTTTTTCGATAGGAGGAAGGATTTTTTCCTGTACTCTGCTTGAATATTCTCGTAAAATGACTTTGATCTGAAAACCCCGTCATATAGGCTATTTCAGTAAGTGTATAGCTTGAATTCTGAATAAGAGTAATTGCTTTCTCTATTCGTAATTTTCTAACATAATCACCAAAATTAAGATCTTCAAAATACTTTGAAAACTCCCTTGATAAGTAGGAAGGATTAAGCTCTAAATCATTAGAAATCTTCTTTAAGTCAAAAGTGAATTGGGTATCAATCTGATCCTGAATAATTGCTTTTAAGTCTTTAACCCAATCTGGTGCTTTCTTATTATTTATTTTTTTCTCCTTTAAAAATTTATGATACACTTCGTGCAACATATTTTCAAAAGGACTATTCTGTAAATGATTTTGTTCATATAAATTTGTAGCCCAACTGTACAGGGCATCATAAATAACCATTCCGCTTTCCAATAATTTATAATCATCAGTAATATTATAGGAAAGACCAGCTGAAATAGCCCAAAGTCCCGCGGATTCTTTTGCAATATCATGTCTGTCCGTATCTGCACCACGAACAATATCTGCTATAATTAGAATAGCAGGGTCTTTAATTTCATATTTTTTTACGATGTAGTCAAAGGTACTTTGCTCGTTGTAATGTGTAAATTCCACATTAGGAATGTCAAATGGAATGGCCTCAAACTCTTTTGCTTTATCTAAAACTTCGTTGAATGGAACATAAATAAATTCAGCCTCTAGGTCCACAAAAGTTTTTATTAACCAAGGGGAAGCTATTCTATCAATTTTAGGTCGTTCTCTAGTGATCCATTTCATCTATAGTTGTTTATAAGTTTTTTTGTTTAATATATTTTTTATTAAACTTAGAGAGGAGAGAAAAATTCCAGTTGTCTAAAGTAACATTATCAAAAGGGTTGTTGCTTTTTTTTAATGTTTAATTGTAAAAAAACACCCTTTGAATCCGTAAGAAATAAGGGTGTTTTTAACTGAATTAATAATTTATAGTTTTACATTTGTAAAAAAATCTTCAATGGAAATTGTTTTCATAATTCTAGTTATCTTTTTATTATTCTATGTCCCTAAATATTTTAAAAAACGTAAATAAATAATTGTACTTGATTTTAGAAACTCTTTTCTGTCCATATTGCAAATTTACGTTTTTTATTCTTCCACATTTTTCATTTTCATCAAAAGTGCATAAGCCCCTTTGATCACAATAGTAGCCTCATTCAAATCATCTGAAATAATTTCAGTAAATTCATTTTCTGTATTTCCTGTTGTAACTTCTTTCATTACAAATTGTTTGTTTTCTTTGGCAACAAAAACATAATTCTTGTTTTCATAATTTACAATAGCTTCTGATGGCAACGCATTTGATTGTTGACTTTTTAATTCTATTTCAGCATTCATATACATCCCTGGCAAAAGTGATTTGTCATAGCTTGTAAAGTGACAATGCATTTCTGTACTTCTGTTTTCGGAAAAGTCTTTACCAATTAAAATGATTTTACAAGGATATTTTTTTTCTGGATCAGTATTATTATAAGCTATAACTGACTGGCCAATTGCCATTTTGTTAATGTCTTTTTCGAATACGGTTAGTGCCAAATGAATATCAGAAGGATTTACAATCTCGAATAAAATATCGCTTGGATTTACATATTTTCCAGTATTTACATTTACTTTAGACACATATCCGCTTATTGGCGAATAAATATTGATGCTTTTTGAAATATTTTTTGCCGATACATTACTTGGATTTATTCCTGCGAATTTTAATTTCTCCCCATACGATTGTACCATTACCGATAGTGAGTTGTATTCTGATTGTGCTTGTTGGTACACTTTATCGCTGCTGGCTTTGCTTCGATTAAGTTCTTTTTGTCTTTCGAATTCGGCTTTTGCATACCCTATTTTTGCTTTTGCCAAAAGGTAATCTTCCTGTAATTGAATGTATTGTTGGTCTTCTACTACGCATAAAACTTGTCCTTTGGTCACATACATTCCCTCTAAAAGTTTGGTGTATTTTAAATATCCTCCCATTGGAACACTTATGGATACTAAATTTTGAGGTGGCACATCTATTTTTCCATTTAACTTTAATAATGATGAAATCTCTTTTTGCTCGATTTTTCCGGTTTCAATACCTGCATTTTTTATTTGTGCATCGGTAAGTGTTGTTGTGTTTTCAATAGCTGGAGTAGCTTCTGTTTCGTTTTCTGTTTTTTTATTACCACACGAGTACAGAAAAAATAACCCTATTAAAGTAATGACTGTATTTTTCATTTATTTTGATATTAAATTTCCTAATTTAAGAATTGTTTCATTGAATTTTCTAACCGTTTCAATGTAGTTACTTTGAATTTCTGTATTTTGATTGATCAACATTACCCACTCCAGATAATTGATGTCACCATTGATGAATTTATCATTAGCGGCTTTAGTTACCAAATCCACATTCTTTAAAGCCTGATTTTCGAAATAAGTAATAGTTTCTTGGTGTTTTTTCGATTCTTGAATTAATTCCTGATACTGACTTTGCAGTTTTAATTTTTCGTTAGTCAAATTATTTTCTGCAATTTGACTGTTGATTTCTAATGCTTTTTGTCTGTTTTTTATGTTTGAATTGAAAAGCGGCAGTGCCACTCCAAATTGTCCATAAACGCCATTATAGCCATCTTGAAACGCAGTATTTGTTTTGAATGTCTGCCAATAAACACCGCCAATTAATTCGGGTAATTTTTTAGATTTTTCAAGTGAAATTTGCGCTTTGTTGCTATTTACTTCTTGCTCAAATAATTTTATAGTGGGTTGATTGCTTATAACATTTTTATCTAAATTTTCAGCAAAATCCAATTTGTATTTATCTGAAACCGGGATAAAGTCTTTATCTGTATTAAGAATGTACTTGAATTGCAATTGTGTCATTTTATAATCACTTTGTAATTCCAGAAGTTGAATTTTTATTTGTCCTGATTGATTTTCGGCAGTTGCTTTTTCTAATATATTGCTTTCTCCTTTGTCAAAACGAAGTGTTGATTTTCTTAAAAATTCAGAATAGATACTATCACTTTTTAGCAATAATTTTTCCTTTTCTTTGAGATAAACCATTTCATAAAATACTGTTGTCACTTGTCTTGTCAATTCCTTTCTTTGTAAGACTTCGTTCCATTCGCCAGTTTTGGCTTCTTCAATTAGCAGTTGTTTCTGCCTTTTGTAAACTGTCGGAAATTTAATAGTTTGTGAAACGCCAATTTTTATATCATTAGCATTGCTGTTAAACTGACCATATTCCCCAATAATTCCCGTGTTGGAAATATCGTAGCCCGTCTTGGTCATTTTTTGTAAATATTCAGAATTTAGTTTTCCGTTTTTTATTTTTATATTGTTATCCAATGCAGTTTCAATGGCTTTTTCAAGTGAAATTTTTTCTTGGGCACTTGCATTTTGAAAAGAAAAAAACAACCCCAATACCATGATTGTTGTAATTGATTGCATTTTTTTTGATTTTAATTTAGCTCCTTTTTCGAACATAATGTATAAAATTGGTAAAACAAATAAGGTCAATAAAGTAGCAATCAATAGCCCGCCAATTACAACTGTTGCCAATGGTTTTTGTACCTCGGCACCTGAACCATTGCTTAATGCCATGGGCAAAAAACCTAATGAGGCTACAAATGCAGTCATTAAAACAGGACGTAAGCGTATTTTAGTTCCTTGCAAAACAATCGCTTTCAAATCGGTTTCACCTGATTTCCGAATACTGTTAAATTCTGCAATTAATACCAATCCATTCAGAACCGCTACACCAAATAAGGCTATAAAACCAACTCCGGCACTGATACTAAAAGGCATTCCTCGCAACGCTAAAAAGAAAATACCTCCAATTGCAGAAAGTGGAATCGCGGAATAAATCAATAGTCCTTGTTTCACTGAATTGAATGCAAAATAAAGCAAAATAAATATTAATAATAATGAAACCGGAACAGCTATCATTAAACGATTTTTGGCTTCATTTAGGTTTTCAAATGCACCGCCATAAGTAGGATAGTAACCCGCGGGAAATTTTATTTGGGCTTCGACTTTTCCTTGCAACTCTTTTACTATACTTTGCACATCGCGGCCTCGAATATTAAAACCAACCACAATTCTACGTTTAGCGTCTTCTCTTTGTATCTGATTTGGTCCTTCGGTAATTTCAACTTTTGCTAATTGGGATAACGGAATTTGCATACCATTTGGTGTTGGAATTAATAAATTTTGAACATCTGCCAAATCCTGACGTTTTTCGCCTTCCAGACGAACTACTAAATCAAATCTTTTTTCACCTTCGTAAATAACTCCGGTGCTTTGTCCTGCAAATGCGGTATTTACTATTCGATTAATATCTTCAATGTTCAATCCATATTGCGCTATTGTTGACCGATTGTAGTCAATTACCACTTGTGGCATTCCGGTAACGGTTTCTATATAAAGATCAGAAGTACCCTCGACCGTATTCACAATTTTACCCAGTTTATTAGCGTATAAAGCCAGGGTATCTAAGTTTTCTCCAAATATTTTACAAACCACGTCTTGTCTTGCGCCCGTCATTAATTCATTAAAACGCATTTGTACCGGATATTGAAAACCGTAAGAAACACCTGGAACAGCTTCTAATTCTTTTGCCATTTTTTCTGATAATTCGTCAAAAGTTTCGGCAGAAGTCCATTCGCTTTTGTCCTTTAAAATAATCATCATGTCGCTGGCATCAATAGGCATTGGATCGGTTGGTACTTCGCTGCTTCCAGTTTTACCAACAATTTTCTCTACTTCAGGGAACTTTTCTATTAGTATTTTTGCGCCCTGCGAAATAGCTGTCATCGAAGTTTGCAAATTACTTCCCGGTAAAACCCTTGTTTCTACAGCGAAATCCCCTTCTTCTAATGAGGGCATAAATTCACCACCCATAAACGAAAGTGTAATTAATGCCAAAACAAATAATCCCAAAGTTGCAGCAATAATTGTTCGAGGAATTCCTAATGCTTTGTTCAGAAGAGGTTGATAGAAATTTTCTAATTTTTCCATCATTCTATCTGAGAAGTTTTTTTTGTGAGATATGTTTTTATTCAAAAACAAAGCAGTCATCATGGGAACATAAGTCAGCGACAATATAAAAGCACCAAAAAGAGCAAACGCAATTGTTTGTGCCATTGGTAAAAACATTTTTCCTTCAATACCTCGCAAAGTAAAAATTGGAATGTATACTATCAATATAATCAGTTCTCCAAAAACGGATACATTACGCATTTTTATAGACGTTTTCAATACGGTGTTATCCATTTCTTGCTGTGAGATTTGAGAAGTTTTCCTGCTGTGTAAGCTAAACAAACATGCTTCAACAATAATAACGGCACCATCTACAATCAATCCAAAATCTAATGCTCCTAAACTCATTAAATTACCGCTCACACCAAAAATATTCATCAGTATGACTGCAATTAACATAGCTAAAGGAATAACTGAGGCAACGATTAATCCTGCTCTTATATTTCCTAAAAAGAAAATTAAAACAAATAGGACTATCAATGCTCCTTCTAATAAATTCGTTTCTACCGTTGAAATGGAATTATTCACCATTTTTGTTCGGTCTAAAAAGGGCTCTACAATAACGCCTTCGGGTAAGGTTTTTTGTATTTGCTCGATACGTTCTTTAATTTTTTTAATAACCACATTACTGTTAGCACCCTTTAACATCATCACTACTGCACCTGAAACTTCGCCAGATGGCACTCCTTTTTTATTAAAAGTCATAGCACCATATCGGATAGCACTACCAATGCGAACATCGGCTACATCACGGATAAATAAGGGACTACCGCTACTGGTGTTTTTAATTGAAATGTCTTTTATATTTTCGATGGTATTAATCAATCCTTCACTTCGGATGTATAAAACTTTCGGACCTTTTTCGATATAAGCACCACCAGTATTTTGATTGTTTTTTTCTAAAGCAGAAAAAACATCAGCAATCGTAATATTATACGATTGTAATTTATTGGGGTCAATGGCAATTTCAAATTGTTTTAATTTTCCACCGAAACTACTCACTTCTGCAACACCTTCCACGCTTAATAATTGACGGCGAACAATCCAATCCTGAATGGTTCTCAACTCGGTTACATCGTATTTTTTTTCATAACCGGGTTTTGTTCGAACCGCATATTGGTAAATTTCACCCAGCCCAGTAGTTACTGGTGCTAGAAATGGATTGCCTATTCCTTTGGGGATTTGGTCTTTTACCGCACTTAATCGTTCTGTTACTTGTTGTCTAGCCCAATAGACATCAGTTGCATCATCAAAAACAATGGTTACCACTGATAAACCGAAACGAGAAAAACTGCGAATTTCTTTCAGTCCAGGAATATTACTATTGGCTTGTTCAATTGGAAATGTAATCAGTCGTTCAATATCAGTTGCGCCCAACGATGGTGCTGATGTGATTACCTGAACTTGATTATCTGTAATATCAGGAACGGCATCGATTGGTAATTTGGTAAATTGATAACTCCCATATCCTATGAGAGCCACAATGAAAAGGCCAACGATCAGCTTATTTTTGATTGAAAATTCTATGATTTTATTCAGCATAATTTTAGAATTAATGAATGTTCACTACTTATATTGAATACTGGCCTTTTAATTTTATAGTAACTATAATGTCTTTTTTTTCATTGTTTCTGAAAAACCAACCATGTTTTCCCTCATAAGGTGCGTAGAAAGTCCCTACCATATTATTGGAATAGGCAAGCGTATAACTTTCAAAATAGACATCATTAACTTCTTTTGCTTGTTTCACTTCGCCGTGAAAGTCAAAATAAACGATTCCTTTATTAGTCGTCCATTCGTATTTCATTTTACCGTATTTCAGCATATAAATTTTATATTCAATGCTTTTTCCTGCTGGAACGATAACTTCAATAGTATCTTCTCTTTCTGCAAATTGTTTTTCAGGTGCAGGGTTATCTGCCTCGACTGGTCTTTTTACTTCTGGTCCTGAACCTGCTTTTTCCATTTTTATTAAAGGAAATACTTTTTGAGTCGTTGTTTCCTGCTGATTTTCTTCCGCATTTTCTGGAACATGAAGTTTGCTGAACCCAAACAATTTGCCTGTTCCTATTGGATCTATTCCATATTCAGCAGGTAAAACTGCGCTTACTAAAATTATTACAGAAAGTACTAAAGCGAAGATAACAGCTTTGATAATTTGTTTTTTTTCTACTGTTTGATGATTTATTTCTGACATTTTTTAATTTTTTAAGATGTAAAATAACCTGTTAACTGATATCCGATTAATGTAAATCCAGCCGCCATAAGCAGCGTATTTGTTATTGTTGAAAATTTCATAAAGCTGGAATGTCTGCGCCATAAAGTAATCAGAATTAGCACAAAAGTTAATGCTATGAACTGACCAATTTCTACACCAATATTGAACCCAAGCAGATTGGTAAACAATCCTTCTTTTTCAAATTTGAAGTCTTGCAATTTGCTAGCAAGCCCGAAGCCATGAAACAATCCGAAAATCAAAACAGCTGCTTTTGTATTGGGTTGCGTTCCGAAAAATCTCTTGAAACCACCTAAATTATCAAAACCTTTATACACTATTGAAAGTGCAATGATGGCATCAATTAAATACGCATTGATTGATATATTACTCATAACGCCAAACAACAATGTTGCACTATGACCAATCGTGAAGAAACTTACATAAAGCAGTACTTCTTTAGGGCGATAGAGGAAAAAGATAACGCCAACTAAAAAAAGCAAATGATCGTAACCCGTAAGCATGTGTTTTGCACCAATGTAAAGAAACGGACCAAAAGCAACACCATCATTTCCTGACAAAAAAGTTTGTGTATTTTCATCGACACCATGAGCAAAAACGACTGTGATGCCAACAAAAAAAAGTAAAACAAGAAATATTATTTTTTTTGAATTCATTTTTATTTTCTTTTAAAAACTACTCCTCTCCTGAAATTTTCGGAAGAGAAGCAGCCTGTTAAATTATATTAATGCGTGTGTCCGTGAGCCGCATCAACTTTGTCTTGCTCCACTTGATTAATACTATCCATACTTTTTTGGTTAGTAGTATCTGTCATTACTTGCACCTGTTCTGTGGTTTCCGTAGTTTGAACTTCAGTGTTTTTAGTTTCGTTATCTGCTTTTTTGTTGCAAGAAATAAACATTCCGATTGCGATCGTTGCTACGATTAAATTTTTTTTCATAATTGTAAATTTAAATTGGGTTTATAAAGAATAATAAAATTGAATTAATGTTGATGTCCATGATTAATATCTTGTTCAGAAACTTCGCTGTTTCTAAATTTAGAAGAGATTGTTTTTCCATTTACTAGTAATGTAATTGTACAATAAGCATATATATTTGCTTTAGGAACATAGACAAATAAAGAATTGTTGGTGTCCAAAGAAACTGGATTAGTTGCTTTTGTTTTATTGAAAAATTCAAAAACAGCCGATCCAGTAATTTTTTTATTTGAAACTGTTTTTCCTTTTGCATTGAGTACGTAAAAACTAATATTGTTTTCTCTTTCGACCATTTCTATTTTGTAGTCGCCTGAATTTTGTATTATTCCACCGTGTGGCGTTTTGACAGTATTAGTGCTTACTTGTGCCTGTGAAATTGTTGTGCCTGCAATAGTTAACAGTATCGCAGCTGCAATGGATCTAATTATTTTCATCTTTGATGTTGAAGTGTTAAAAGTAATTGAGTATGTCTTAGACAGTACTAAAAAGTCAATTCATAGCGTATACGGCTAAAAAATGATTTTAGTTATTCGGATGCATTAACACACTAAAAACTTGTTTTTTTAATACAGAATGTTAGTGAAATTGATTCACAGAAAAATCCGCTATACGTATATAGCAAAGTACTTTTAATACTTAATTAGAAATATTCACAATATCATTAATTAAGCATTGAAAAATTAATTTAGCTCAATTTGGGTGGAAGCCAGATGCATGCAAAAACATCGGAATTGTAAAATTCAGGAGTAAATGGAACTGAACTCTTTACAGAAATAATATTTGGCTGACGAAATGAAAACTCGGTTATGTTTTCAAAGGCAAGGACATTATTAACAGATTGGTTAATAGTCTTAAAAGGTAAATTTTGATGATTGTCTTTTTCCTGATTAGAATGATGTTGGCTATCATTATAATGAATAGCTATAAAATCTAAAAAAGAAATCCCGTGCTTATCATCATCTTGATCGTGATGTTCTGTAAAGTGTTCTGCTAAGTTGGATAGTTTCAATAATTGCCCTACCTCTGTGTTGGCACACAAAAATATGGAAAGGAATAATATGGCAATTATTTTTTTCAGAGAATTAATTTTTACAAAAATAGAAAAAGTTTAGTAAGTTACGACCATATCTAAATATTAATATTTTTTGTTTTAGGAAAAAGTATTATAATTTTCATCTTGGGAATTACAAAACCGTATTCATTTTTTGCACCAATGGTGCGAATTTTACAATATATACACGGAGTTGATTTATTCTTTGCTATTTGGATTTAATAACTGGTTGTATATGAACCGAAATCAAATATATAAATTATCCCTTTGGGCCAAGATAGTATTTGTTATAGAATTTAATTTGATAACTCATCTGGTTCAGAACCTTTACATGTCTTATTATAAGTGTATTATCTATTTTGTAAAAAATTAAAAAAAATAGTCGAACCATAAAAAAGTCAGTAAAACTAAAGGTTTACAAGTTTTTTAAATTTAATGGTGGTCCATACGGTACCGTTTACGAACCATTTTATGTAGGATTTGAAGAAATTGAGTAAGTTGTAAATCAAATTAATTTGGTTCAAATCCAATCATGGTCACACTTTTAAATGCTAATAAACGAGAACCTTGATATACAAAAATTTGAACCTTTTACTAGAAGATCTCCAGCTTCTAAGCGTTTAACCAATGTAATTTATTTTATTGCGCGAAATATTCAATTCATCAGAATTGTTGATACAGCAAATTCAAATAATGTTATTTCTAATACATTGACATTTGAAGAAAAGAGCAGTATTAGTGGTTTTTGCTTTAAAATGTTAGATGAAATGAGAGCTAACAAAAAAAATATTATAGATTGTTTCTTTAGTTTAAAGTCGACTATATAGTTTTAAAGACAACTTCAAATCCTATTTATCAATAATATTTAGCTTCATGTGAATATTCTCATTTTTCACAAAGGCTTCAACCCTTTCAATAAGCATTAGATTGAGGCGGTCATTACTTCCTCGCGCGTGACCTATATACTGCATAAATTCGCGTAAATCGATGACGTTAAGATATATTCTGTTTTCGGTCATTGCATTAAATATCTTATATTCTATTTCCTTCCAATCACCAAAAGGGAATAATTCAGAAACCAAAACAATGCAATGAAGAAAAGGAGCTTTGTCAAAAATAATTTCCTCCAAATGCTTATCATATATTGTTGTGTTGGCTGTGATTTTTTTCGAAGCCCCGACAAGCTGGTCAATTCCTGTGGAGATTTGCTTTTGCAGACCCTTAACCTTCTTCTCCATAGCTTTATTAGAGGGACTGTCTATGACCCCGAGTGCCTTACTTTCTATTAAAAAAATACCATTATCAGAAATTGCAAGAACATCAGTTAATTCACGATAACCTTTAGTGCGTGCAATTTGTGGATTCAAGAATAGCTTTTGTTTAAAAAGATCATCAAGAATGATTGTTACTTCTTTTTCGAGAATGCTCCCTTCATCTTTATCATCAACCGTTACATGGTTTGTTTCGTTAAATCCGATGACTGTATTTTTCATAATAATCCAGTCCTGTAGTTTTCCCTCGATTGCAATGGTTTCTATTTTGTAGACATTCTTGTGTTGACTTTCCATTTTAATACTGTGGTCAAAACAATCCAGCGAACGAGAAATTCTTTCATCAAATTTACCGCAGTACAGACTTTCGGGATTGATTTGTAGATTTAGTACTCGGAACTGGTCGGCAATGCTGAATGAGAGCTTTGCAGTTGCAACGCAAATGCTAAGTTCATTATGAAAATGAATGTGCGTAAAGCTACGGTTCATGATTGCAGCAAGAGAGTTATGCTCGTCGGGGAAACGTGCTGTCCCTATAACTGCAGCATAATTTATGAGATCGTCATAAATTCGTAGTCCCGAATGAAATATTGCTGGTTGATGTAAGCAGTCCTTGCCGAATAGAAATTCAATGACACAACCTTTCATTATTGATTTTATAAGAGGCGAAGTTATCTTTACCATGACCTTCGCTCCAAAATCATCATTGATAAACCAAATTGATGCAGGTTCGTGTAATAGTTCTTTGTATATCCTTTCCTCAATTGTCATAGTTATTGCCCCATTTTTTTATAAGATCATGATTTATGTTGAAATATACTTCGATTTATACAGCAAAAAATTAATGCGATATGGCATTGTAATTTTGTTCGGTATTACAGTCCAGATATACCATTAACAAAAGTATCTACGAAATCTAAAATTTTATTCAATATTCGGTCACCCACTTCTTTAGATTTTAGAACGCTAGGCCTTCCGTCTATGCGAAGGTCTAAAATTTCTTTTCTTAAAGGTTCACGTTCCGTAAAAAGATAATTTTCTATAAGTTTTTCTGTTTTTTCTTCAGAAAGGTTTTCTGTTTTTACCAAATCTTGGAGTGCTTTTTCTTGTTCTTCATTCCAGAATTTTTCAAATTCTTCGGGGATAATATCAGTATCCTCAATGTGAGGTAGACTTTCTTGAATAAATTTCTCAATCAGTTCTCTTTTACTTCTTAATGACACTTCGGTATTCAATAAGTTTGTGATCTCCTTTTCAATACTTTCTTTATCTTTTGAACTGTGTTTTAATTTAAACTTAATTAATAGTTGAATAATGTAAGTAACATTGATTGTATCGCGTCTAATCAACTCCAATTCGAAGTCAATGTCGTTTAAAATAGATGTTTTTTCTATGAAAGTACTGTTGCTAAGTTTATCTTTCAAATCCAGATACTTACTGGTGTAATCTGCAAATAGCTGTTCCTCTATTCGTAAATCATTCCAAGTAAATTCGGAATAATGACTCATTTTTTTGTGTAAGCGGATAAGTGCCCTGAATGTCAAAATAAACTGTAGCTTATCTTCTTCAGTATATAAATCATCTACTGCACTAATCTGAGGAACAATTTCTAATAATTTTTGAGTTACTTCATTGAATTTTTCTGTATAAACTTCATAAGGTTCAACAATAATTTCGTCAATTGCCTCCTTATTACTAAATAAGGCAATTGCTTCATCTGTTTTATCTTTTAGATTTCGAAAGCATACAATATTTCCCTGTGTCTTGTTTTTGTCTAATGTGCGATTGGTACGGCTAAAAGCTTGAATTAGTCCATGGTATTGTAGGTTCTTGTCAACATACAATGTATTTAGATTTTTACTATCATAACCCGTTAAAAACATATTAGCAACTAATAAAATATCCGTTTCATGTTTAGGATGTTTTGATTTTCTGGCAACAGCATTATAATAATTATAAAAGCCTTCACTATCCTTGATATTTTCTGCCATTCCAAATAGTTCGTTGAAATCTTGCACATAGGTTTCCAATAATTCTCTGCGATGTGGTTTGAAACCATACTGTTCTTGGGGCTCAGCAGCCATATTCAGTCGACTGGATAATTGATCCTCTATCTCTTCCTCGTTTTGGGCATAACTAAAAATAGTTGCTATTTTTAAATTATGTTCACCATTCAGTTTCTTATGCTTAAAAATTTCGTAGTACTCAATAACGGCATCAATATCTTGAACACACATCATCGCACAGAATTTTTTTGATTGTGTTTTCTGATCGTGGTGTTGAATGATATAATCAACTATCGCTTCTTTACGTTCAGGAGCTTCAAAAACTTCAGCTTCATTAATTTTTTCAACTTTCAAATCAATTATATTATCTTTTTTCTTGAAAGTTTGAATATATTCAATTGAGAATCTTAAAACATTTTCATCTCTAATAGCATCTGTAATTACATATTTGTGAAGGCATTTGCCAAATAAGCTAGCTGTGGTTTTTTCTCCATTGGCATTCTCAGCTAAAATTGGTGTACCTGTAAAGCCAAATAATTGAATATTTTCAAAATAGCTAACAATATTTTGGTGCGTATCACCAAATTGTGAACGATGACATTCATCAAATATAAATACCATTCTTTCGTTCTTAAGGCCTTTCATTTTAGCTAAATTCCGCCCTGAAATAGCATTATTAAGCTTTTGAATCGTTGTAACAATAATTTTTGCATTCGGATCATTGAATTTCCTGATAAGGTCATCTGTGTTGGTTGCTGAGCTTACTGAGCCTTTGCTAAAGCTATCGTATTCCTTATTTGTTTGATAATCCAAATCCTTTCTATCTACTACAAAAACTACTTTTTTAATAGCTGTGATTTTTGATAAAATTTGGCTGGCTTTGAAACTTGTTAAGGTTTTTCCACTTCCTGTGGTATGCCAGATATATCCGTTTTTCTCTACATTATATCCATTTAATATTTCGTTTTCGGTAACTTTTTTGATAATACTTTCCACGGCATAATATTGATATGGACGAAGTACCATTAACCTTTTATCAGTTTCGTTAAGTACAATATATTTACATATCATTTTACTGATATGACAGGGCTCTAAGAAAGTGTCAGTAAAACCGTTCAGAATGTTATTAAGAGGATTATTGTTCTCGTCGGTCCAATGGAACGTTTGTAAATATTCCTGTTTATGAGTGCCGAAGTTGCTGAAATACTTGGTGTTTACACCGTTACTAATAATAAATAGTTGCACAAAATGAAACAAGCCTTTTCCTGCTCCAAAACTATGTTTTTGATAGCGATTGATTTGGTTGAAAGCTTCTTTCATTTCCAACCCTCTACGCTTCAGTTCTATCTGCACTAATGGTAATCCATTAATTAGCAAGGTTACATCATACCGATTTTCGTATTTACCTTCCTGTGTAATCTGATTTGTAACCTGATATTCATTTTGGCACCAATGTTCTATGTTTAGAAATTCAAAATAGAGGTTATCACCATTATCTCTTAAGATATGATGTTTTGTTTCACGCAAAATTTTGGCTTTTTCAAATACTGACCCTTTGTTAACAATATTCAGTACTTTTTCAAATTCAGTCTCACTAAATTGAATGTTATTGTGCTTTTCAAGTTGCGTTTTCAAGTTTGTCAACAACTCTTTTTCATTCGCAATAGTCTTATATTTATATCCTAATTTTTGTAATTGGATTATAAGTTGTTCCTCTAAGATTTGTTCAGACTGTTTGCTCAAAATAATTATGAATTAGGAGTTGTTATGTTTAGCTTTAAAATATCAAATTTAACAAAATAAAGAGGTTTCTTCCACTTCTCCTAATTCATAATCTAAAAGTTTACCTCAAAGCTTTAAACATTTGTTCGATTGCTTTCTTTTTCTGTTCCATATTGGGATGAACATAGAGATTTAAGGTTGTACTGATATTAGAATGTCCCAAAAGGACACTTACGGTTTTGTAATCGCAATTACTTTCAATACACCTAGTAGCGAAACTGTGCCTTAGCCCATGAAACTTCAAATCTGGCATCTTCAAATGTTCCATTAAGTTTTTATAATAACTGCGATAAGTCCGGGGCTCAGTTGGCTTTGCATCGTTGGTTAAAACAAAAAACGATGGGTTAACAATTTTTTTAAATGGTTTGAGTATTCTTAATAAATCTTTACTTATTGGGATTTCACGTATAGAATTTTTTGTTTTTGGTGTGTCTAAAATGAGTTCTGTTTTTCTACTTCCATCTTCAATAACGTAAATACGTTGGATAGTTCTGTTAACGCTGATAACACCATTGTCTGTATCAACATCTTCCCAAGTAAGGGCACAAACTTCTCCTATACGCATACCAGAGCTTAAGCAAATATAAACCCCTAAATTTCGAAATGTAAAATGCTCTTGTATGTAATTCATAATTTTTTTCTGATCTGAACGGTTTAATACCTCAATCGTATATTTTTCTCGTTCTGTTGGAAATTGTATGTCAAATGGAATATAATCCGTCCACTTGTGTTTAGCACCATACTTAAGAATCATTTTCAGAACAATTAGAATATCCTTGATTGTTTTTTGACTTAAACCTGATTCCAATTTTTGAAATACAAAAGCCTGCACTTCTGCTTCCTCAATCGAATATTTATTACCAAATATGGGTAGTATGTGATTTTCGATTAAAAGTGTATAAGCAGAAAAACTTGATTTTTTCACGTACTGTTTTTTGTTTGTTTTCCATAGGTCAATTACCTCTAAAATTTGTTTTTGATCATTCATTATTAATTAATTTTTTTATTAATTTCAAAGGAAAGAAATAAAGAATTGAGGATTTAAATATCACTAAGGTTCCTAATTTGAGATTTCCAGGGTTTACTGAAGAATGGGAAACGAAGAAATTGGCTGATATTAATATTATAAATCCTAAAAATGAAAACTTGCCCTTTTCATTTATCTATATTGATTTGGAAAGTGTAGTTAACGGACGTTTGTTAAAAGAAGAAAGAATTTCAAAAGATGAAGCCCCGAGTAGAGCCCAAAGAAGATTAACAAAAGGTGATATATTATTTCAGATGGTAAGACCTTATCAGAAGAACAATTTGTATTTTGATAAAGAAGGTGACTATGTAGCCTCTACAGGATATGCACAAATTAGAACATTACAAAATTCTCAGTTCGTTTTTCAGTATCTACATAATCAAAAGTTTGTTGACAAAGTTATTGAAAGATGCACAGGTACAAGTTATCCGGCAATTAATTCATCAGATTTAGGAAATATTAAAATACATTATCCCAATTCCCTAGAGCAAAGCAGGATAGCATTTTTTTTTGAACTATTAGATAATCGTATTCAAACCCAAAACAAAATAATTAAGGGTTTAGAAACATTAAAGTTTACGTTGAGCAATAAAATTTTTTCCCAAGAATTGAGATTTAAGGATGGAAGTGGAAATGAATTTTCAGGATGGTCTGAACTAAAAATTGGTGACATTTTGAAAATTGGGAATGGAAAGGATTATAAACATTTAGTGCATGGTGATATTCCTGTTTTTGGAAGTGGAGGCTATATGACATCTGTCAATTCATATCTATACGATGGCGAAACAGTATGCATTGGAAGAAAAGGTACAATAAACAAACCGATGTATTACAATGGTAAAATTTGGACAGTTGATACATTATTCTATACTCATTCATTCCAATATTGTATTCCTAAATTTGTATTTCATCTTTTTCAGACAATTAATTGGTTAGAATACAATGAAGCATCGGGTGTTCCAAGTTTATCTAAAACTACAATCGAAAAAATAAAAGTAAAAATTCCATCTATTGAAGAGCAGCTTACAATTTCAAAGTTCCTTTCAGCTTTCGAACAAAAGATTGGGAACGAAAAAGAAATTTTGATGCAGCTTAAGAAACAGAAAGAATATTTATCACAGCAAATGTTTATCTAAAACTGTCTTTTTTTTTTAAAGTTTGTTGATTTTTGTAGATCGCCGTAGATTAAACAAACATATTTTGAAGCAGATACTTTTTCTGTTCTTCTAACTTTTTTAAATACCCCGTTTCCATATCAATTTTGTTATCAAAAGTACAAAGGAAATCAGCTATTTTATTCTGTTCTTCGATGCAAGGCATTTCAAATAGAATTCTTGCAAAATTTTCATAAAAAAGATAATCTCTAACTCCTCCTTCGACATTCTTAAGAACTTCTTTATTAAATTTTTCGGTTTTAAGATATTGAAATAAAAAATTATCATCTATATAGTCATTTGTTATAAAACAAACATACAAAGAACTTATAATGATGTTTTCTAAATCTCTGCTATATCCAATAGATCCAACATTTATTCTTGCAGGATTATATGCAAAAGTATACTTATCAATTACTTTGTAAAGTGTGATGTCATAACCTCTATCGTCACTGCTAATACCTTCAAATTGCTCATTTTGTGGCACAAAGCCTAATCTGTTATTTATGGAATAAACAGGTAATTTTTCATTGTTTTTATTTCTCTTGCTCACAGGCAGTGTTATCTCTCCTAACTTTTTTATTTGCCAATCAGGATAGCTAATTTCATTATCATTATTAAATCTCAATTCTCTGGAAAATATTTTTTTAATCAGCGTTTGCTTTGACAATTTTAAACCCTCAATTATTTTGTTTTGGGTTTGGATTCTTTCATCAAGCTTAGAGAGAAAAGCAGAAATTTTATTCTGTTCTTTTAAAGTTGGCAAATTAAGATTCAACATAGCTAATTGGCTTGAATATAAATGGACTACGGAAATTCCTTGTGCCAAATTTGCTATTTCCATCTTTTTTTTACTGTTTAAGTAATAGGATAAAAATACACCGTTATTTTGCGTTTTTATTATATTCAAATCACCTCCTAAGACAACTCCCGATTTTAAAACACATGAAGCAGTTGCAATATCGATCGTTGTTTCTCCAGATGCCGGAATGATAACATCATTTGCTTCACTAAGCACCAATCTTGATACATTAGCATTAGTTCTAGACTTTATTTCATCTATAGTTTCACCATAATATGTGTATAATTCTCCGTATCTTATACATTCGTAAGTACCGCCTTCTTCAATATCACTTTTTGAGATTCCTTTCCCTTTTGAAAACGTAGCTACTTCCCCCATCTTTCTAACTTCCCACTCATTATCAAACCCTGGAAATCTCAAATTAGGAACGTTACCTACTTTTAATTTTTTATTCGGCATCTCGATTATTTATTTTTCGTTATTAAAAACATTAAGGATTTAAGAAATTAAAAAACTAGTTCTAATTCTTTTAAATAAACATCTATTTCCTTATCGAGATTGGTTCGTTTTGCTTCAAGTTCTTTAATTTCGAACATTACCTTTTGGATATCAATTTCTTCTTGTTCTTCGAATGTATCCACATAACGAGGAATATTTAAATTATAATCGTTCCCAGCAACTTCTTTTAAACTAGCCAAATGACTGTATTTTTCAATTACTGTTCTATTACGATAGGTTTCTACAATCTTAGTGATGTGATTGTCTCGCAACATATTTTGATTTTTAACCTTTTCAAATTCTTTGCTGGCATCTATAAATAAAATATCATCCGGTGTTTCTCGACATTTTTTGAAAACCAAAATACATGTAGGAATACTGGTGCCATAAAAAATATTTGCAGGTAAACCAATTACTGCATCTAAGTAATTTTTTTGTTCAATTAGATATTTACGAATGTGTAATTCTGCTGCGCCACGAAACAATACGCCATGCGGCAATACAATCGCCATGGTACCGTTTTCCGCTAAATGATAAATCATATGCTGTACGAAAGCAAAATCGGCTTTACTTGCCGGAGCCAACTTTCCGTATTGACTAAAACGGTCATCATTCAGAAATAAAGGATTTGCACTCCAATTGGCAGAAAAAGGAGGATTTGCCACAATGGCTTCAAATGGCATATCATTCAAATGTTGCGGGTGCTCTAAAGTGTCCTCTTGTTTTATATTGAATTTTAGATAATGTATGCCATGGAGTATCATGTTCATACGGGCAAGATTGTACGTTGTGCGGTTCATCTCCTGTCCATAAAAATTATTGACATCTTTTACCTCTTTGGCAACACGCAACAATAGCGATCCTGAACCACAGGTAGGGTCATATACTGATTTTAATCTATTTTTACCTGTTGTAACAATCTTTGCCAGAATTTTAGAAACCTCCTGCGGGGTATAAAATTCTCCTGCCTTTTTACCTGCACCACTAGCAAACTGACCAATCAGATATTCGTAAGCATCACCTAATACATCTAGTTCAGTATGCTCCAGCTTAAAATCAATTTCATCAAGATGCACTAAAACTTTTACTATGATTGCGTTTCTTGCTTCAGCAGTCCGCCCTAAATTATTACTGTTTAAGTCCATATCTGAAAAAAGATCTTCGAAATCTTCTTCACTTTGAGTCCCCATCGTACTCAACTGAATATTGGTTAGGATTTTTTGTAAATCTTCCAGAATGAAATTATTACTACCACTGTTTCCTCTTTTTGCAATTTCACTGAAAAGCTCAGATGGCTTCAAAAAATAGCCTAAGTTTTCAAGAGCTTCCTCTTTTATTGCCTCAATATATTCTTGACCCTCTACTGTGTTTTCGTCAATATTCCTGAATTGAATATTATCATGTTCTAAAATAGAGTTGGCGAAAATTTCCATTTTTTCAGCCAAATATTTATAAAATATAAAACCTAGTATATAATCCCTGAATTCATCCGCATTCATCTTTCCTCGTAAAGTATTCGCTATATTCCAAAGCTGTTGCTCCAATATTTTTTTCTGTTCTTCTGACATTTGAAATAATTGTTTATTAAGATTAGGGATTAATAATCCTTAAGAAGGCACTAATGTAATAAACTTTTGGTGTTATGACTTATGGATATAACGAATAATCATTTTTTAGTAAAAGATAATAATCATGCAATTAAAAAGGCTCAACTAATTAGTTGAGCCTTAATTATAAATAAGAATTATCCCGAAGTAATTTATTGATTAGTTTTTCAAGTCGTTGCATCATTTCATCTTTCTCCTTCAGCATCCTCTCATACAAAGCAATCTTGTCATCGTATAGTTCAAAGGTATTTAAAATTCTTTAAAAAAAATCGATTTTTGGTAAAAACAAGCTTGCTTTTGTGAGATACAATTCCCCTTAGTCGTTACGGCACAATCTATTGCTTCCTTGCATGTACTAAACAAAAATACAATTTTTCGGATAAGTATAAACTAAAATTTAAAATTATGAGTGCAATTGAATTTTCATAGCAAAAAAGAGTTGAAGGAAGTAATTACAGACCACATTAAAACATATGCTATTTATTGTTTTGGCAGGCAAGTATCAACAAAGTTTCGGGTTTGCTCAATGATGTAAAATAAGAAAGCCGAGCATTTGCTCGGCTTTCTTTGTTCGACTACTTTTTACTTATTTCTAATAGAGACAACTTCTATATTTATCTCTTGCCCATCTTTTAAATATCCAGGATTATACATATCTCCACCCAATACATTTAAGCCAGACACTGAAATATCACATATTTTTGAAGAATCAATCTTAATTTTAACTGACCCCGTAGGATCTGTTACATATTGTCCTACTTTATCAAAAGTTTTCATTAAATACCCAATCCCTTCTTTTCTTACGATTACAGTATCAAATTTATTAACTCTACGTTGCTTGGTTTCTTTATCAACTGAATTAATTGTTATAGTAATTTGATTTTCTTTTTCCTCTTCTATTTTGGCTTTTTGGTTATCCCATACCATAGCTAAAGCATTAAAACCGAGAATTGGCGTATAATAAATAACTATAAAAACATATAAGTAAGTTAATTTGTTGAATAAGAACTCTATTGAATATGTTATAAATATTAAAAATGAAATCCAAAAAGTAAGTAATATTACCGAAACAGACATATTATTTATTAAAGAAGTTTCTACTCTTGCTAATCTATTTACTTTATCACAAAACATTAAACTTAAGACAGAAGAAGTTACACTAACTATAATACAAAATGCTAAAACAACAATATTACCTGCCAATTTATAAAAATCATTTCCAAATAAATAAAAAGATATGTACCAAAAGGGAACTAAAAATAATGAAATTGAAAGTCCTTTTATTGAAATATGTGATTCGTTTAATTCTTTTAATATTGACATTAATTGTGTATTTTCTGTTCGGTTCAACAAGCTGTCTGCCAACGTTCTGGTACTACAGCGGGTTTAGGATTAAATTAAGCCTTATTTTCGGATTTGCCAAATCATCCAAGTAAAAAACTAACTTTCCATTATGTCTAATACCCAAATCCGTTGTAGTGGCTGTTGGCGGTCGTTGTTTTTATTCACATTGTTCAATTTCACACATAATCGGCATATGGTCACTTATTTTTATCCATCTATCAAATTGTCCAATTTCAAATTTTATTATTTTTTCGGTAAATTTTTGAGTACCAAAAATGTAATCAATATGATAAGGTCTTGTTGATTTTTTTTGAAAATGTAAAGTTGGTATAGTTTCTTTGCCGTGAAGTTCTCCTGTAAACTTGTGATAAAAACTTTCGATACCAATTTCTTTAAATTCTTTTACTACATCAGAGTGATTCCACCATCTGTCCCATTCGTCCCAAATTGTGTTACTATTAAAGTCTCCTGCAATAATTGACTCATTTAATTTGTCTTTATTGACTTGTAGATATTTCCATAATTGACCTATGTAACCAAAATTAGGCGAATTATTTCTGTGTGTCCAAACAGCAAGCAAGTTAAAATCCATATTTATTTTACAAGGCAAAAAATGCTTTACTGAATGGTCTTTGAATTGGTTAGACCAATCTAATTTTTCCAACTTAATCTCTGGTTTTGCAAAAATTGCTAGTCCTTTATTTTTGTTATCTCCAATCCAAATATAATTTTCAGCCCATTCTTGATATTTTTTGTCTTTGGATTCGGATGGGTTTTCACATTCTTGAATAATATATATGTCAGCATTTAAGTCTGTAATGTTTTCAAACTTTTTCCTAAATGCTCCGTTACAATTCCAAGTTATTATTTTCAATTTCGTCTGTTTCGTTTTTTACTATGACGGCTAACGTCCCCGCGCTACAAGTAGTTTGGGATTAAATTAAGCCCATTATTCGGATTTGCTTAATCTTCCAAATACAAAACCATATTTAAATTAAGCCTAATCCCCAAATTGCTTGTAGCGTGTGTTACCTGCAGGTTATATATTCATTATCTTGTCAATTTTACTTTGAGTATTGTCTACCGTTTTTAGAAAATTTATTAAATCGGGATTTATCCATTCGACAAGACTGTATAGTTTTGTCCTTATATCAATTGCTTCAGAGCAATCAATATTATGAGCGTTAAAACATATTGGTTCACAGTGATTTACTCTATTTCTGAAACTTCGTAAATCATCAAGTTTTGAGTATAGGCTTGCTCTATCTTCTACTGCGGGTTTATTTGGGAATATGTATATAGGCTGACCACCAACTAGTGCATAATGATGTGGTAAAAAGAATGCCAACCAAAAACCAAAATTTTGATCGGATATTATTTTTCCACTTGTAATTGGAATTCCTCTCCGTGTCAAATTATTTTCTGTTTTACGGACTGAACTTCTAAGAAAATTATGAGAACTATTCAAAGAAGGATGACTCATAAAGCCAGATTTTTGATTAATTATCCAATCTGGGTCAGCAAAATGAGTTGACATTTTTAAACAAAGAGCATTTCTTAAAATAACTTCAAATTGGCTCAGAATAGGATGAAATGCTTGAGCTAATCTTATATTTGCATTATATAATCTTTTTGCTCTTTCATTATTATTCGCAGTTGCTGCTAAATAGCGATTATATCTTGGTCTCGATAAATATTTATAGCGTAAATCTTTTTTCATATGTGTTGCAATTTAAATATTTATTTGTAAATTTGCAACATATAGACTTGATAAAGCCTCTTTCCTTCGTGGAAACGTAATTAAGTAAAAGATTAAAAAAAGGGTTCTTAAATTTAAGAGCCCTTTTTGTTTTTAGTCCCATCGTGTTGATAACTTGCAGGTAACGTCAGTCTGTGAAAAAACCTCCGTTGTATTAGCACCAAATATAGCAAAATACTTGTATAAAAAGAAGATTATTCTTATTTTTAAGAATGCAACACATCACCGGAATTTCCCGCCAACAAATTCGTTTTTCAAGTTTAGAAGACACTATAGGTCCTGATAATCAGGTACGCTTTATTGATGCCTTTGTAGAGAATATGAACCTTTCTAAGCTCGAATTTGCTATAAAAACGCTCAAGACCGAAGGTCGCCCAAGTTTCAATAGTAAAGTGTTTCTAAAAATGTATTTATACGGCTATCTTAACGGAATCAGGAGTGGTCGCAATCTAGAAAAGGAATGTTTGAGAAACATCGAAATGCAATGGCTTTTAGAAGACATTCGTCCCAATTACCACAGTATTACCGATTTCAGAAAAAACAACCCAGTTGCTTTAAAGAACACCTTCAAACTATTTGTTTCCTTCTTGAAAGAAGCCGATTTGATAGGCGGAGAAACCATTGCTATCGATGGCACCAAAAGCCGAGCCCACAATAGCAAAAAAGCCAACTTCAACCAAAAGAAAATCGACAAACACCTTGAATATATTGAAAGTAAAACCCAAGAATACCTAGACGCTTTGGAAGAAAATGATGCTAAAGAAAACCCGGCTAAAATCCAAAACATTCAACAAAAGATAGAACGATTAAAGCAAAACAAAATCCGCTATGAATTGCTGGAAGAAAAGCTGAAAGAAAGTGGTGAACCTCAAATAAGCACCACCGATGGCGATGCCAGGGCATTGTTGGTTCAAGGGCAGGTGGTTGAAATCTCCTTCAATATGCAAGCGGCAGTAGATGCCAAACACAATCTTGTGGTGGCTACCCACACGATCAACCGTAATGATCGCAGTGCTTTATCGGCAATAGCTATCGAGGCCAAAGAGAATCTAGGGATTGACACCTATACAGCTTTAGTTGATAAAGGCTATCATAACGGGCGGGAAATGGAAGCCTGCAAACAGGCCAAGATCACTACAATTGTAGCACAGCCCGAACAAGGAAAAAGTAACGAAAACGGCACAACTACCGATTATCTAGTAGCCCAATTTAAATACGACAAAACAACCGATACCTACACTTGTCCACAAGGAGAAACACTCAAAACTACAGGAAGGTGGCACAAGAAAACTAGCTTAAAAGACAGTTATGAGTTTAAAAAATATCGAACGCCAAAATGTAAAGAATGTCCAGTAAAGCATTTATGTACCAGTAGAGCAGCAGGTCGGGAAATAGACCGCAGTCAATATGCCGATGCCGTAGAAGAAAACAACAAGCGCTATCATGAAAATCCACAGCTCTACCGCAAGCGACAGGAAATCAACGAACATATTTTTGGCACCATCAAACGGCAATGGGGCTATAACCATACCAACTTAACGGGATTAGAAAAAGTAAATGGAGAACACAGCCTGATTATGCTGGTGTATAATATCAAACGCAGTATCAATATCCTCGGCGTTCCCGAGCTCATTGCCAAACTCAAAAAATGGAACCCACCCTACAAGGTAAAAGTCTTGTTTTTACTAAAAATGGAGCATTTAAAGCTAAATTTAGAACACTATTTCTATCAAACTAAATTTGTAGCCTAAAAAAAACGACTCGTTAAATGTCTTCTATTTTAGTCTTGAGCAGAATTATCTAAAGATTTTGAAAGTGAAATAAGGTTTTTTCACAGCCTGACGTTCTTGCGCTTGGCGAGGTTGGGGAATAAAGATGCGAGATTTTCGGTTAATCACTTTTAATTAAGTACAAAACCAACTTTCCATTAAGCCAATTGTCCAAATCCGTTGTAGTAGATGTTGGCGGTTAGCTTTTTCTTATGCCAAATAGAGTTTAACTTTCGAACTTATTGATTGTAGATTCGAAAGATATGATTCCATGACATTAAAATGCTTTTCTGTTATTGATTCCATATCTATGAATGCACTGTTAACTTGATTACCAATATCATTAATTTCAATCGCGTTCAAATCTTCCGGCACATATTCAAATGCGATATTAATTAAAGGTACAACGAACTCAGAATTCAATTTTGATCTGTCTTTTAATCCATTGTTATCGATAATCGACGTATCTTGGGACGTCTTCAAAATCAATTCAGTATATCTCGGCATAAATTTATCATCGTCGTGAAATTTCCATTTCTTTACACCCTCGTCTATAATAATTGATTCCGCCCTAACATTACAAATTGAAAAATACTTTGTATAAAGAAGTTGACGATATAAATAGAATTTACTTTCATGATAATTATATTTTTTCAAGTATGATCTAACTTCATCTCTTAACGACTCTCTAAAATCATAAAGTGTGTATAATGATGTCATCAAATTATTTATATTACTAATAGCCTCAATATTATTAAAACCAGCATTTTTATATAAATATTTGACATTTATAAATTGTAGAAAATCAACTTGAATGGCAGAATGAAATATTAATTTGAAATCTTTATTGACAATATAACTTTGTAAATCAATAATTTGTTTTTCAATAGCACTATTTAATTCTATTAGACTATTTTTGAATAATTGAACTTCTGAATTTTGAATGTTTAAATCTTCTGTATTTCTATCAATCTTCTCCTTTTTATAAATTCTTTCCGCAAGATAAAATGCAAGAAATATACTCGCAGTACTGATAACTAAAGAACTAATTAACGAAAACCAATCAAACCAATTGGGAGTAGCTTGACTAAATTCTCCAAATTGAAAATTAAAGAATGAATTCATATTATCTCTTTAGTATTTACGTTCTTTAAAATTACCGCCAATGTTCTGGTACTACAGCGTCTTTGGTACTAAATTAAGCCCTATTCTCGGATTTACCAAATCATCCCAAATACAAAAACAACTTCCCATTAAGCCTATTGCCCAAATCCGTTGTAGTGGCTATTGGCAGAAGTAATTTTTAAGGTTTTGAATATGGTTCTTTGTCAATTATTGCTTTTCTTATTTTTGCTTTAAAATATTGTGTCAAGTCTTTTTCATTTTCAAGAATATTAATAAATTCTTCAAGGTCAGTTAGCACTAAAATGGCTTTATTAACTAATGCTTCTTTACTTGCAATAATTCCTGAATCTGAAAAACCTGATGCAGAAATAAAAATTCCTTGCGCACTTGTTCTGTGATAAATTCTTCCTAAATGTGCAAAAATATCCTCACTTCCAATTTTGTCTTTTTTCCATTTCATTTCAACCAAATAAATTTGGTTATCAATTTCTATTACTCCATCAATTTGTTCAATAATTCCTTCACCATTATCTCCTTTGCGAGCAAATGCTTCTCTAACAAGTATTCCGTAAATGGAAAAAAGTGAATTTAAAACACCTTCTAATTTTTTACCTCTTTCTTGGGGATTAGTTATACTGAAAAGACCATAAAAATCTTTTTTAGTTAATTCAATCTGTTCAGTTCGCTTTTTTATTTCTGCAACTTTTTTATTATAATCTTCACTATGTTTTGCTTGTGCATTTTCTTTTTCCTGTTTCATTCTTGTAAATGTATCTTTTACGTTTACAATATTTCTAATTTCTGCAACAAGTCCTTTTGCTTTATATTGGTCCGTTTCCCAACAATTAGTAAATGATTCAAATTCTACAACACGTTTTAAAAGTTCCCTTCTTTCTCGAATGTAAGCATCTGTTTTTTCATTTATTCTTGTTAGAATAGTTCTGGCAATTTCATATTTATTAATACTATCCTTATTAGAATCTAGTTTATCAGAAAGGTCTTTAAGCAATTTATCTGCAATTCCTGCACCACGAAAAAATAAAATCACCGATTTTTTTGAACGGTTCAAGATGGGTATAGTTTCAACAAGAAGCTCAAAGAGTTCTGGTGGATAATGAAATGTGTCGGTTTGATTCATTTTAGTTTTTTCTGGTATTATTTCTGCCAACTAGTGGATAGTTCTGATAAAATCAGACCTATCACACCAAATTTAGAAAGATAGGTCTGACTGCGGTCAGACTTTGTTTCAGATCAAATGTATAAATATTTTTTTACAAATCATCAAATGGACTTTTTATCTGCTGAATACTTTTCGTACTTACATAAGTATAAATTTCAGTTGTTTTACTACGATTATGATCCGGTAATTCTTGTATATATCTTCGAACTGAGCTTAGTATATACATCCTTTTTGGTTAAATTACTGAAAGTTCATTTCGATAATTTATATTCAATAACTAACGTACAAAACCCTTTCTAAAATTCTTTACGGTTTTCCAAATAGGCAATAAAAAAAATGCCTAAGCATCTTTTTATTTCATTTTTTTTATCCGTTATAGTTCTCTATCTGTGTTTACTTATTTTACTTCCGTTTTGCATTCTCTTTAATAAACTTATCTACATTAATTTCTACATTTAAGATATTGATAGTTTTGAGATTTAATGCTTTTCCAAGAAAAATTAATTTTTCTAACGTAGGATTAGCACTACCTCTTTCGATTGTACCAATTAAATGTTTTGTTAAACCAATATTTTTATCAGCAAGTTCTTGCTGAGAAATATTTCCATTATTATAGTCTGAGCTTGGTATTTTTTCACGGAGTTTTCTCATTTCCTCTCCTAACTTTTCTTTTTCAGTCACATCGTTTTTATTAGCTTTTGCTAAAATTCATTCTTATTTACGAAATTAATGGTATGATATATCATACCGTGTTATTTTTTTTATTATGTTTGTAATATAATTGCATATTAAATGTAATTTTGCGATTCTTCATATAAAATATTTGAAGCATTCGCTTTGAATCTCGCGTCGAAAAACTGGTACTTTAAGCAACGAGATGATAAGTTAGATGCTCACGTCCCATGGCGTGGGCTCACTTATTGTTGCACGGTATACCAGTACCTTCGGCGCAATAAGCTGAGTTCCATGCCATTTTTTATGCGCAAAAGTTACTCCCTTTTATTCTTAGCAAATCTTCTTTTTATAGTATCGTAAATCAATGAATTTATTGAATTAGTTTGTTTGGAAACGCACTGCCTGCGTTGGGCTGCAACTGGCAACGGCAGTGTACTTTCCTAAAAAAAACAACATCAATTCAAAAGCCTTTGCACCCAAAAAAAGAGTGCTCTCAAGATCTGTGGTAACAGCAATAGCGCAAATCGAAATAATAAATTGAAAAACAGGAAACAAACAAGGAAAACATGAAATACTATAAAACTATAAAAGCTACTTTAATTCTAGCTTTCATTACACTGATAATTTGTTGGCTTTATGGTTCCGATGCTTTTATATAAATAGCAATAACTAAGAAAAATAACTATTTATTTTCACATCACACAGCGTGCTTAGATGTAATAACACCTAATAATATTCAGATAACGCCTATGACTTAAAAAATAAAAATCTATGCCTTAGCGCTTTCGAGGCTAATCACAAAAAAAGGCCCTCTAACTCTTCTTGGCGGACGAATAGAGGACCAAAGCAAACTAAACCGAAGTCTCATTTAACCAATTCAAAAGTATGAAAAAAAAATCATTTTTGAAGTTTTGGACAACAACACAACTGTCCAAACTGTACTGCATCCTTTTCCTGTGCTTCTTTGCAGGATTAAATGCTCAAACACGATCTATTAAAGGCAAAATCACCGATGATACCAGCACAGTTCCTGGCGTAACCATAAAGGTTAACAATAAGCCAACAACAGCATTTTCTGATGAAAATGGAAATTACACAATACTAGCAGCTGAGAATGATGTTTTGGTTTTTTCCTATCTAGGCTATAAAACGATTCAAATTGTAGTTGCAAATCAAGCAACTATTAATGTAAAATTGACTGAAGATGCAACGACTTTAAAAGAAATCGTAATAAATGCTGGATATTATTCTATTAAAGAAAAAGAGCAAACCGGTAGCATTGCGAGAATGACTGCGAAAGACATCGACAAGCAACCTGTCACAAATGTATTAGCCGCAATGCAAGGAAGAATGGCAGGTGTCAATATCATTCAAGATGGGGGAACTCCCGGCGGTGGTTTCCAAATTAAAATTAGAGGTCGTAACAGTATTCGCCTTGATGGAAATGAACCATTATACATTATTGATGGAGTTCCCTATTCAAACGAGTCCATAGGAAGTGCGAACACATCAACGGCATTACCAAGCCAAGCCAGCCCGCTCAACAGTATTAATCCCAATGATATAGAAAATATCGAAGTATTAAAAGATGCCGATGCGACTGCAATTTACGGCTCAAGGGGAGCAAACGGTGTGGTCTTAATTACTCGAAAAAAAGGAAAGTCAGGTAAAACAAACATTTCAGTAACTGCCTCAACAGCCGTTGGTACAGCGACTAAATTTGTAGATCTGATGAATACGGAGCAGTATCTGTCGATGCGTAAACAAGCATTTATCAATGATGGAATTCCAATATCGGATACTGATTATGATGTAAATGGAGCTTGGGATCAAACTCGATATACCAATTGGCAAAAGGAATTATTAGGCGGTTCAGCAAAAATTAATGACTTTAGAACCAGTATCTCTGGTGGTAGTGAAACAACACAATTCTTGATGAGTGGGAACTACAGAACCGAGGGAACAGTCCTTCCGGGAGATTTCAGGTACATTAAAGGAGGGATTCTTAGCTCAATAAACCACACTTCTTTAGATAAGAAATTCAAAATCTCTTTTTCGGGAAATTATACGGCACAAGACAATCTACAAGCAGCGACAGATTTGACATTAACAGCGCGTTATTTGGCACCAAACGCTCCCGCACTCTACGATTCAAATGGAAATTTAAACTGGGAAAATGATACCTTCGAAAATCCTTTGGCACCTCTAAAAAGCACCTACCGTGCGAACACCAATGACTTGGTGGCCAACAGTGTGTTGTCATATGAACTAATTCCAGGTTTAGAAATAAAATCAAACTTTGGTTTTACCGATTTAAAAACCAAAGAAGTGCGAACGATACCATCCACCATTTACAATCCCGTTTACGAAGTTGGGAGTGACAATTCCTTAATGTACTTAAACCTTACCAGCAGACAATCATGGATTATAGAGCCACAACTAAGAGGTTTCAAAAATTTTGGAAACCACAAATTTGATGTGCTACTGGGGATGACTAGCCAACAGCAACGTACAGAACGCCTATTCCAATCGGGTATTGGTTTTGCAAACAACAATCTGATTAACAACTTAGCTTCTGCAATTACAAAAAACACAACCAATAGCGATACTTTTTTATACCGTTATCAAGCTTTTTTTGGTCGCATCAATTACAGTTACGACGAAAAATACTTTTTAAACTTTACAGGTCGTCGGGATGGTTCCAGCCGATTTGGACCAGGCAAACAATATGCTAATTTTGGTGCTATTGGTGCCGCATGGATTTTTAGCAAAGAAAAATTCAATCCAGAAAACAGTAAAATGAGTTTTGGAAAACTCCGTTTTAGTTATGGAACTACGGGCAATGATCAAATTGGAGATTATCAGTTTTATGATACCTACGGTACAACTGGTGCTAATTATCAGGGCATAATTGGGTTACAACCTACACGACTTTATAATGCCGATTTTGGATGGGAAACCAATCGTAAACTAGAATTAGCTTTAGAAACTGGTTTTTTTAAAGACAGAATTTTTAGTACGCTAGCGTTGTATAGGAATCGTTCGTCGGATCAATTGGTGGGTATTCCTATGCCAGCTACAACAGGTTTCTTGTCATTGAATGCGAATCTTGATGCTACCGTTGAAAATTCAGGTTTTGAATTTTCCGTACGAACCCTAAATATTGATTCAAACTCTTTTAAATGGTCAACAAACTTCAATGTGGCCGTTTCAAAAAATAAATTACTTTCTTTCCCGAATCTTTCAGGTTCCACTTTTGCAAATCGGTATGTGATTGGACAATCAATTGATATTGTAAAATTATACCAAAGCAAAGGTGTTAATCCACAAACAGGATTATACGATTTTGAAGATTTAAATGGGGATGGAAGCATAACAGCAGGCGACAAGCAAATTATTAAGGACTTATCTCCTAAATATTTTGGAGGCATCCAAAACCAATTGGACTATAAAAATTGGCAATTGGATTTTTTATTGCAGTTCGTAAAAAGAGACAATTACGATTACATTTCAAATGTTCCGGGAGGTGGTCAAGTAAACCAAAGCAACACTATTGGCGATGCTTGGCAGCAAATTGGGAATCAAAGCAGTTCGCAACTGCATACTACGGGACTAAATGGTGCAGCGGTAAGCACCTATTATAGGTACATAGAAAGTGATGCCGTAATTACAGACGGCTCTTTCATCAGACTAAAAAATATATCACTTTCCTATGATATTCCGTTACAAGCGACCACTAATGTAAAATGCAAACTTTTTATTCAAGGTCAAAACCTACTGACATTTACATCTTACAAAGCAGGTGATCCCGAGTTTAAGTTCTCAGGATTCCTCCCTCCGCTAAAAGTGATCAGTGGCGGAATGACATTAAACTTTTAATCCTCAAAAAAATAGTAATATGAAAAATTTACAATTTATAATGGTACTAACAAAGCCATTCCAGCTGTATCGCATTCTTTTGGTTTTGGCACTAATACTGTCTTCAAGTTCCTGTAGTGATTTTGTCGAGGTTCCATTACCTAATTCTCAGCTTACAGGAACTACAGTTTTTGAAAGTGAATTGACAGCAAATGCAGCAATGGCACAAATCTATGCACAACTTCGTGACGGCGGCATCCTATCTGGATTACCTACTGGTGCATCTGTTAGAATGGGATTGTACGCTGATGAATTACAAGATTATACCAACTCTACAATTTCCTTACCTATTTACAACAATGCGCTTACGGCTGACAATGCTACTGTGGCGTCACTTTGGACTTCAAGCTATAGTCAAATATATAATGCAAATTCAGTTATTCAAGGTGTTGAAAATTCGACTGGGTTACCTATTGCGGTTAAAAACAGAGTGTCGGGTGAAGCACTATTCGTTCGTGCTCTAGTGCATTTTTATCTGTTGCAAATTTATGGTAGCATCCCCTATATTACAGGAACCAATTATGAAATTAATAGAAAAGTTACACGTAGTGCTGCTGATGAAGTATATGCAGCAATCGCGAAGGATTTAGAAATTGCCAGTTCTAGATTGCCTGAAAATTATAGTTCTTCGGATCGTGCAAAACCCAATAAAATGGTGGCCAAAGCCATGCTGGCGAGAGTATATTTATACATGAATAAAAATACAGCAGCAGCAAATGAAGCAACTACTGTTATCAATAGCCCGCTTTATGCTTGGGAAACGGATTTAAACAAGATTTTTCTAAGAAATAGTAAAACTACTATCTGGCAATTAGCATCAGCAACAGCGGTACGAAATAGTAATGAAGGTACAACTTTTATTTTCGTATCAGGACCGCCACCAGTTTGTGCGCTTCGTACCGATTTTATGAATGCATTTGAAACAGGCGACCAACGCAAAGTGAATTGGACAAAGTCAGTTACCACCGGACTAAATACTTGGAATCATCCCAATAAATACAAACTACGTACAGCAACAACAAGTTCGCAGGAATATTCTATTGTGTTGCGCTTAGCAGAACAATATTTGATCAGAGCCGAGGCTAGAGCAAAACAAGGCGATTTATCGGGGGCAAAAGAAGATTTAAATAAAATAAGAACGACCGCTGGCTTACCAGTAACTACATCATCTATCGCCACTGAAATTTTGGCTGAAATTCAAAAACAACGAAGATTTGAGTTTTTTACGGAACACGGGCATCGCTTTTTTGATTTAAAGCGCAGTGGAACAGCCGATGGAATACTATCTGTTTCAAAACCAGGTTGGAACAGTGCAGATATTTTGTGGCCTATTCCAGAGCTAGAATTGAACGCAAATCCTAATTTACAACCACAAAACACAGGATATTAAAGTTATGAAGCTATTAAAAAACCATAGTAATCACACTTTATGTTATTCTTGTAAAAAAACAATTTTGACATTTTGGATAGTAATATCCTGCTCTATTTACGGGCAGGATAAATCCAAAAAGAATATTGCTGTAGCAGAGTATGAAAGGTGGGGCAAATTAGAAAACAGAGCTATTTCCCAGAAAGGAAACTGGATATCATTTGATATGCAGTACAGCAATGGTTCAGATACATTATTTGTAAAACATACGCAGAAAAATATTGGATTTAGTTTTCCACTAGGAACACAGGGCAAATTTGGCGGTGAAATTACATTTGGTGCCTTTCAAGGAGATAAAGTAATAGTAACCAACTTAGAAAATAGTGAAAGTACTGTTATAGCGAATAGTGCTGCTTTTGAATTTGCAAATAATGGGAAAATTATTGTGACCTATTCCAATGATGGGGAATTAATGGTAAGGACCATAAAAAATAAAGAAACCATCCAACTTTCAAATGTAACAGAATACCAATTAGACCAGCTTAATAATATCCTGACTTATCTCACTAACACTAAAGGGAAAAGTAGTTTCGGAACAATAAATCTTAGGACAAACCAAAAAACAGAATATCACACATCGCAAAACAAATTATCTGGTCTGACATTAGCAGAATATGGAAAAGGTGTTTTTTGGGTCGAAGAGGGCATCAACGGGAAATACACAAAACTGAACTTTTACAAAAATCAAGATAACACTATTCAAACCTTTGAACCAAAATCATTCTTAAATTTTCCAAAAAAGCATGAAATTGTTACCACAAAATCTTTCAAAATTTCAAGTGATGGTAAAAGAGTGTTTTTTGGAATCGCAAAACTTAAAGAAGAGGCAACACCAAAAAAAGACGATGTCGAGGTTTGGGATACAGAAGATTTATGGATTTATCCAAAAGCAAGCAGGGAAAATTTAGAAGGGTATTCCACTTTATCGGTTTGGTTTATTGAAGAAAATCGCTGGAATACGATTACAAGTAAAGAACTTCCTTTTGTACAGCTTAACGGCAGTAAATCAGTTGCATTACTTTACAATCCAACTGCATATGCACCTCATTTTAAACGTTATGGTGAGGTTGACTATTTCTTGTACAATCTGGCTGATGGTACCAAAAAGCTATTTCTAGAAAAGCAACCTGGCGAAAATTACTTATTGTCTTTTTCTCCAAATGGAGCGTACATATGTTATTTTAAAGATAAAAATTGGTGGCTGTACAATATAAAAACACAATCTACGGTGTCAATTGTGCCACCTGCAGGTTCCGAATGGGTTTCAAATGATTTAAAGTACATAACAAGACCACATGTTTTTGGAATGAAAGGATGGAGTGATAATGGAGAATACCTTTTGGTACAAGACGAATTCGATGTCTATCAATTTCACATCAAAACAAGTAAACTAAAACGCATTACAAACGGACAAGAAAGCGATACTTACTTCACTGTAGATGGTTCAAACATCAAGCAAATAGGAAATGATAATTACAATGGTTGGGCTCTTACTGAAATTAATGCGACTAATAATTTAATCGTTTCATCAAGAAATGCGACCACCAAAGCACAACAATTCAAATTAATTTCGACTTCCAACGCTTTAATTCCAGTAGCAAATAATGATACAAAATCAGATGAATTGCGTAGAGCCAATAATGAAGTCTATGTCTATCGAGAACAATCACATAATGAGTCTCCAAGAATTGTATCATTTAAAAACGGTGTAAATAAGGTTCTTTTTGAAAGCAATACCCATGATAAAAACTTTAATCAAGGAAAGGTAGAACTAATTTCATTTTCGAATTCAAAAGGAGACAAACTGCAAGGATTATTGTATTATCCAGTAAATTATGAAGTAGGCAAAAAATATCCGATGATAATCAATGTGTATTCTCAAATCACTAACGCACTGCACGAATATTGCATTCCGACTTTATACAACGATACCGGTTTTAATGTAAAACATTTTGTGCAACGGAATTATTTTGTATTGATGCCTGATGTGAAATATTATGAAGGAGAAACTGGAAATAGCGCACTGGATTGTGTTGTTGCTGCAAACAATGCCGTTGTAAAAACAGGAATGATTGACACAAAGCGTATTGGTTTGATAGGGCATTCTTTCGGAGGTTATGAAACAAATTACATCATTACAAAATCGAAAATTTTTGCAGCTGCAGTGTCGGGTGCAGCAATTTCAGACATGGTAAGTTGGTATTTTAGTAACTCAAAAAGTCTCAATATCCCAGAATTGTGGCGAAGTGAATCGCAACAATGGAGAATAGGAAAATCTATTTTTGAAGACAAAGAGTTGTACCTAAAAAATTCACCAATACTTTATGCGGATAATGTTACTACACCATTACTTTCTTGGGTGGGTAAAATGGAGACTAATTTACCCTACGAACAAAGTTTACTTTTTTATAATGCATTGAGGAGAGCCAAGAAAAAGAATGTTTTATTGGTGTATCCAAAAGACCAGCATGTAATTGTAATCAAGGAGAATAAAATGGACCTTACTAAACGAATTACCGATTGGTTTGACCGATATTTAAAGGAATAAAATAAATAAGTGCAGTTTGAAAAAACTGCACTTATTCGTTAATCGTAAATCCATTTATAATTTTAATAAAACACCGACTTCGGAGGTGTTTTCCAGTCCCGCACGGGCAAGTGGTTTTGAGATGCTGAATTCATTTCAAGCATCTCAAAACACAACTTGCTATTTTCTCTCGAAAATATTATTACAGATGGTTTTAATGGAAAGGGCTTGAGGCCCTTTTTTTGTTTTGCGGATATTTAGGAATTGTTATGTGTTGTGATTGGCTTGAACAAAATCAACCTTGATAAGGCTGTGTAGAAATAGAATAGTGTTGACATTCCTGGCTTTAATGGGGTCAACTCTATAAATTCCAGAGAAGCTTAACTGCCGTTATCTGCCGAATTAGAAAATATGCATATATGTACCTTCAAACATAAATATTTAAATTTATCTTCTCATACTTATTGAGGTATCAATGCAATTTTGTACGTATGCACTGATTTAAAGAAGTATTTAATCCCATAAGTAAATGCGCTTTTATAGCTGTATGTATGTACACACGTTTTTACAGTTTTATGCTTTTACATATATATGCTTTTACGCAAAGACATGAATGCTCCCCTGTGTAAATAAGTAAATAAATAGACTTTTAGATACACACATATACCCATATCTTGAAACATAAATTTATTTTCCAAAGAAAACCGAAAATCGGAAAAAAGAAAAAGAAAGCAATTTCAAAGGACGGGATGCAGACAGGACAAAAGGAAACGGAATAAGTCCCGAAGGGTGGTTTGTGAGGCACGAGCTAACCATTATGCCGTAGTCTTTTGGACAGGCTCATCCAGCACGTCCTACCTTGGTTTTCTTTTTAATATTTCTTTGAGTAAAATATAAAGTCCAACCAGTCAAAAGAGACGGAACAAAGCAAAGATGAGGAATTAAACAAACCAAGAAAAACCCGTTTAGGGATTTAGGTATTCACTAAATCCAGCTGTAGGGTTTATCTTTACGGTTAAGATAGCAATACATCTCTTCCTTTTTGAGTTCGGAAAAGAATTTAAGAGCATTCTCAATGGCATAGTTGGGAAGAAAGAAAATCTCGTCACGGATAGAAGTAATTACTTTTTCACGACCATAAAAACGGACGATTTCGTCAATTTGATCCTGACCTCCACGCTCAACAATACGGGCAATTACCATTTTATATCCTCCATCCCAGTCAATACTGTCGAATCTAAAATCCCAGAAGAATTTAGGGTGAAGATTAGGTATATGTTTGGTTAATGGCTTCATTGTTTTTTTTAATTGGTGTAGTATCAAATATAAGTATTTTTTGCTTAATTACCTGCGAAATCCTCTATTTTTGTTGGGATTAATCGGTAAATCCTGGCTTTCTGATTTAAATTTATACAAAGGATTTTTTACTGCCAGTTCCAGCCGTTTTTGGATAATTTTCCAGTTTTGCTCTTTTTCTTTCAGCATATCTATACCTTCAAAGGTACTAATCTTGTCATATGTATTCAGACCTATGGAAGCCCAGTAGGGATCCTTATCGTATTTTCTCAGATAGGCTTGTAGGTAGAACTTTAATGGTTCTCGTTCAAGCATAAAGTACATGTCAACAAAATCCTTGTACCTGTCTCCGCTCTGATGAATCGCATGGAGTTTCATTGCTCCAATATCTTCATTGGAAATCATGCGGACTCCTTCAGCTGTTTCCACGGAATTCAGAAGAGGGTAATTGTGTGTAACAATATCGACTTTTATATCATCGATGTAGGTAAGAACAGTGTTCGGGAAGAACTGGCTTTCCTTTTCATTTACATCGTAAGTGTCATGCAGATATTTGAGCATCATCTGCGAATTAAAAGTTTTTGTTGTAAAAAGATCTAGATCCACTGATAAGCGATGTCCCAGTCGTAAGGCTAACGCCGTACCGCCAACCAATATATAGTCTTTCAATTTTTCATCTTTCATAAGCCTTTGGAGAAGTTCCCACATCTCCTTGCTAACTGTTTCTTTGTAGAGCATAATTTCACGTTTCTCATGAAATTAATCCCGAAAGCGAGGCACTCTTAGAAAGGGTCCTGTCGTGGCTTTGTTTGACGGAAGTTGTCCTTAAGGCGAAAATCAACATGCGGAAATAGTAAGCCAAATGCTTCCACATTCACCAATATTTAGAGGTCATTACTAATGATAAAGTATATTGGTTTTTAAATTGTTTAAACGAAACCAGTAATAACGGTAATGGAAAGCAACGGCAAAACCACCCCGCATAAAGGAGGCAGGCATCCCAAGAAAGATCCCGCCGTTCACCGCTATTCTATAAGTCTTAGTGCTGAGGAAAATGCACGATTCCTTTCTCTCTACGAAGCTTCACGCATGGATGTAATGGCACATTTTATTACGGCATGTATTTTCCAAAAAGCAATTACGAAGGTAACGGTTGACAAGGCAACCATGGATTACTATATGCGCCTGACTACCCTATTCGGACAGTTCAGGGCTGTAGGAACCAATTATAACCAAGTGGTAAAAATACTGTACCGCAATTTTTCTGAAAAGAAAGCCGCAGCCTATCTCTATAAATTGGAAAAACAGACAGCAGAAATGGCGGTATTGTGCCAAAAAATCATTCTACTAACTGAAGATTTTGAAGCAAAACACCTGAAAAAATGATAGCTAAGATAGGAAGAGGAAACAATCTGTATGGCGCATTGGCATACAATCAGCAGAAAGTGGAAAAGGAAAATGGGCAGGTTTTGTATACCAATAAGATAATTGAAACTCCTGATGGCATTTACGCCACTAGTCAACTGTTGCGTTCATTTGAACCGTACCTGCTGGCCAATCGAAAGACTGAAAAACCAATATTACATATCTCTCTCAATCCTGATCCGAAGGATAAAGTAAGTGATGAACAATTTGAAAAGCTGGCGCAAAAGTATATGCAGAAAATGGGTTACGCTGAACAGCCTTTTGTGGTATTCAAACATACTGATCTTGAGCGTACCCATATTCATATCGTATCAGTTTGTGTGGATGAAAATGGCAGGAAAATATCGGATAAATTTGAAAAAAGGCGTTCGATGGATGTCTGTCGCGAATTGGAAAATCAATACTGCCTGATATCGGCTATCGAGAAAAAGCAAAATCCACAAAATCAAATATTCAAACCCGTTGATTATAAGGCTGGTGACATAAAGAGCCAGATGGCTTCGGTAATCCGTAATTTGCCAAAGTATTACAAATTTGAGGGTTTCGGCACCTACAATGCCCTGCTTTCCCTTTTCAATATTACCGCTGAAGAAGTCAAGGGCGAATTTAATGGAATCCCAAAACAAGGACTGGTATATTTTGCATTAAATGAAAAGGGAGAAAAAGCAAGCAATCCCTTTAAGGCTTCGCTGTTCGGTAAACAGGCAGGATATGTTCAGCTTCAACAACACTATGCCCAGTCCAAAGAATTGTTGAAAAATGAGCCATCCGAAGCTTTGCTTAAGACAACCATTGAGATGTGCTTGCAGACGGCATCGAATGAAAAAGAATTCAAAAAACGGTTGTTGGAACGAGGTATTAATACCGTTGTAAGACGAAATACGCAAGGCAGAGTTTATGGAATAACGTTTATTGACCATAGTTCAAAATCCGTGTGGAATGGTTCGCAATTAGGCAAAAACCTTTCGGCTAACGTATTCAATGACTGGTGGAATAATGGCAATAAAATAGAGCAACCTGTGCAGGGAAATGGTGCTTCAAAGAACAATGCGACTATAAATGAAGATGTCAAACAATCACACAAGCTGTTTGACTTTTTGGTTAAGGAAAATATGTCCTATAGCCACGAAGAAAACAACCTTATTGAAGTCTTTGGAGGGGTATTATCCATTGGAAAAGCAGAAGACTATGATGAAGAATTATTTGTCAACCAAATGAAAAAGAAAGCCAGACGCAAAAAAAGATAGTGCATACTATCAATTTTAATCGCCAGCCTTTTTATTGATTCACGACAAAGGAGTGATTCATCAAATTGGCTGTACCAACTCTTTTTAAAAACAAAGACTGTCCTGACGATAAGGAGGGATTGTCTTTGTTTTTTTACAACTGTTTCTAATATTGCTTTGAGACTAATGCAGCCAAAGAGTTCCTCGGTGAGACTTTAATTACTCCTAAGCTGTCAGATGGTTTAAATTCATAAGACTTAAAAACAAACATCGTTTTACCAAAAGACAAAGGAGGTACAAAATGAAACAGGAATTTATCAAACAGACTGATGTAGAAGAATATATCTTAAAAAATTATGAAGATATAGAACGGGAAAAAGAACAAAAATTCGTAGATTTAATGATTGAAATTATTGTATCATTAACATTGAAAGAATTATATGAAGAGGGCGATTAGATATTTAAGATTTAGTCAATTAGGGCAAAGTAATGGCTCGATTGAAAGACAGGAATTGTATACCGATCAATACCTGCAATATAATAATATACAGTTGGTGGATTCCTTCATTGACAGGGGTAAAAGTGCCAAGACTTTTGACCGTCCAGATTTTATAAAATTACAGGCATTCATTGCCAAGCATTATAAATCGGTAGACTACCTTCTTGTAGACCAGCTTGACCGCTTTAGCAGGGATGCGGGTGAAGCTATGAGTTTGGTCAAACAATTCCAAAAAAAATACAGTATTCAGATTATCAGCGTGACCGAAGGGATCGTTTTTGATTATGATACACCGGGAAGCTTTTTCCGAGCAGGCTTACAATTGTTGCTAGCTGAAGAAGACAATATCAACAGGAGTATAAAAGTGCGTGGCGGACTCTATACAGCCCGTGCAAAAGAAGGTCGCTTCCTTACTAGAGAAAAACCTTTCGGCTACAGCAAGGTTGGAGAAGGAAAACAGCGCCACCTTGAAGTAAATGAGATAGAAGCTAAAATTGTCAAAACAATTTATGATATGTATCTGCGTGATGTGCCGTTATATAAAATCAAAGAAATAGCTTATCAATCAGGTTTTGACAGGAAAGGCAACATGGCTATTGATCGTGTGCTTGCAAATCCTGTTTATGCAGGGCTTGTAAGGGTTGAGCCGTTCAAAGATCTGCCGGGAGGTCTTTTTCCAGCCATTCATGAGCCAATAGTTGATAAGACAACATGGACAATGGTACAGTCCAAAATGAAGAAAGTTGATAAAGTAAAGGTAGTTATCGATGATGAAATACCGCTACGGGGCGTTGTAAAATGCCATTGTGGAACTCCGCTTACTGGTGCGCCTTCTCGTGGTAAATCTGGAAAATACTTCTACTATTATAAATGCAAGCATTCAAAACATAACAATATAAGTGCAATCAAAGCACATGAGCAATTCTTAAACGTCTGCGATCTCATGAGCGTTCCCGAAAGACAAATTAAAGAGATAAGAGATGGCAGTTACTCCTCAATTGAACAGGAAGTAAAGGCAAACAAGAAAAAAGTAGCAGACAAAAAACATGAGCTGGAGGAAGTACAGCAGCTATTAAATGCAGTAGAAGAAAAATGGTTTAGAGACGAGATAAACAAGGATACCTACGAAAGATGGTATTCAACCTACAGTGACCATATATTGACCATTACAGCAGCAATAGAAAGACTTAGCCCAAATCAAGGGAAGGCCTTCGAGATTTTAGACCGTAATCTGGATTTATTGGGTGATATCAAACATGTCTACACAAAGTCAGATACTTTGCAAAAGCGTGAGTTTGTAAAGATGGTGTTCAATGGTAACTTATACTACCAAGAGGGTATATATCGAACACCTACAATTTTAGATATATTTTCTCATAATGCCATTAAAATGGAGGAAAAGGGATGTCTTATATACAAAAAAAAGAGGGAAAACCTTTCGGTAATCCCTCACAGTGGGCGATGAGGGGTTCGAACCCCCGACCCCCTCGGTGTAAACGAGGTGCTCTGAACCAGCTGAGCTAATCGCCCTAGTGCAATTCGATAATTTTCATTTCCTTATTGCGAGTGCAAATATAAGACTGTTTTTTGAATATGCAACTATAAAAACAAAAAAATTACAAAATTTCTGCAACTACAAAAGTACTTCCTCCTACGTAAACAAAGTCAGTTGCTACAGCATTTTGCAGTGCTTTTTGATAAGCTTCTGAAACAGAATTGTATACTTCGCCATGCAACTCAAACAATGCCGCCTTTTGTTGTAAAACTTGTGCATCCAATCCGCGAGGAATATTAGGCTTACAAAAATAATATTTTGTATTTTTTGGAAACAAAGGCAAAATTTCTTCTAAATCTTTATCATTTACCACTCCCAAAACAAAGTGTAATGCGTCAAATTTCTCTTTTTGTATTTGTTTCAATACGATCTCTAGACCGTTTTTATTGTGAGCAGTATCACAAATAACCTTTGGAGCTGTATGTATTTGCTGCCACCTGCCTTGAAGTCCTGTATTTTTTACCACATGTAACAAACCATCTTGTATATTTTGAGGGGAAATTTCAAATTCAGTCTGCTTATTCAAAACCTGTATGGTTTGCAAAACCGTCTTTTTGTTGTGCACTTGATAATCTCCAATCAAGTCTGAAGGATAATTTTCGAAAACTAAATCTGCTGCAAAATAAATCTCCGAGCTTCCTTCTTTGGCTCTAGACAAAAAAACAGGTTTTGTTTCAGATGTGTACTCTCCAATAATTACAGGGACATTGGGTTTAATAGTTCCTGCTTTCTCGAAAGCAATTGCTTCAAGTGTATTGCCTAAAAACTGAGTGTGATCTAATCCTATATTGGTAATTACAGAAACCAAAGGCGTGATAATATTCGTTGCATCCAATCTTCCGCCCATTCCTACTTCGATAATGGCGATATCCACTTTTGCAGCAGCAAAATAATCAAAAGCCAAACCAACGGTCATTTCAAAAAAACTCATGTCATTAGCTTCAAAAAATAGTTGATGCTCCGTTATGAAATCTTCAACAAATTTCTCAGATATTTCGACCCCATTTATCTTTATACGTTCTCTGAAATCTTTTAGATGTGGCGATGTATACAAGCCAACTTTATATCCAGCTTCTTGTAAAACAGATGCCAACATATGAGAGGTGGATCCTTTACCATTGGTTCCTGCCACATGAATGCATTTCAATTTTTTTTCAGGATAATTCAGGTGTGCTGCAAGTTTGCGAGCATTGCTTAAGTCCTTTTTGTAAGCTTGCGCGCCTTGTAATTGGTACATCGGGAGCTGATTAAACATCCAGTTTATAGTGTCTTGATAATTCATTTTATAGGTAAATTGGAATTGTTTAAAATATTTTTCGATTTTTTTAGTTTAATACTACATCGAAAAGTATCTTTATTGCAAAATTGAAACAAATTTTAGAATTAATGATTAAAACACAATAATATTATATGTTTAGTTTTATCCAATTACAAGCAGACACCCTTACTAATGCCGCATCAAGCGCAGTTGTTGAAAACATTGCTCCAAACACCGAAATTTCTACTTTAGGATTCTTATTAAAAGGCGGTATTTGGCTCATCCCAATTGGGATCTTGTTGTTTTACACTTTTTACCTCATTATTGAGCGCTACTTATACATTAACAAATCCTCAAAAGTAGACTCATTACTTTTACGTGATATACGGGATCAGTTAAATTCGGGCAATTTAGATTTAGCACGGTCACTTGCTGAACGAAATAATACCGCATCGGGAAATATCATCAAAGAAGGTATCCTTGTTATTGGCCGCCCAATAGGTGAAATCGAGTCGAATATGGATCGTGCAGCCGATATAGAAATTGGCGAAATGGAAAAGCACTTGGGACATTTGGGACTCATAGCTGGTATTGCGCCTACCTTAGGTTTCATTGGTACTATTTCCGGAGTAATTAAAATTTTCTACAGCATATCAGTTACTGAGAATATTAGTATCGGGAATATCTCTGGCGGATTGTACGAAAAAATGATTAGTAGCGGAGCGGGTTTGATAGTAGGAATTGTTGCCTACAGTGGATACCACTTGTTGAACGGAAAAATTGATAATTTTGCATTGAAAATCCAAAAACAAGTACTTGAATTTGTAAATATTATTCAAAAATCATAACATGTCTATCAAAAGAAAAAGAAGATTTCATGCCGAGGTCGCGACTTCTTCATTAAGCGACATCATGTTTTTTCTACTATTGTTTTTCTTGATTATTTCAACGCTTGCCAACCCAAATGTAATCAAGATGACTTTGCCAAAAGCGCAATCAAACGAAAAAACCAACAAGCAATTCATCAGTTTATCTGTCACTGAGGATAAAAAATTCTATATTGACAAACAACCTGTTTCATTTGAAGAACTCGAGGCAACGCTCATGTCTAAAATGGATACAACAAAAGACCAAACCGTTTTGGTTAGAATCCCATTCAATCTTCAGGTGCAAGATTTGGTAGATGTATTACAAATAGGAGTACGCAACAATCTGAAATTTGTAATCGCCACCAGCCCGAAATAAAAACGATATTAATTTAGGACACGTCTTGCTTTTGGGCGTGACCGCAATAAAAAAATGGAGCCAATCAACTTTTATGCTGATGTGCTCCATTTTTTTATTGCCGTCGGGCTATTCGCAGTACTGCGGTACTTGCTGCTATCCCTCACGCGAAATATCGTATAAATTGACAATTATCTTTTAAAAGTGACGTTTAATTAAGACTAAAATTATAAGTAATTTTACCCACTTGTTTTTCCGGCGCATCCGAACTAGGATCCCATTTCGTATTCATGGCTGCAATTCGAGCTTGATCAAGCAAACATCTTGCCGTATTTGTTGTTCCTTTTACTCCCGCAGTAGCGCTCATGGTGCGCCCGTTACGATCTACAGCTACCTCCACGACTACCCTACCTTGCTCATTACAAGTATATTTTGGTTCGGGTTTAGATAGTGCTCTTCTATTACCAAGAGAATATCCTATTCCGCCACCAGAACCACTTCCGGATCCGCCACCGCTTCCAGAGCCTGAACCTTTGCCGGTACCTGTTCCAGTTCCGTTTCCTCCTCCGGTACCTCCTCCAGAACCGCCTAAACCATAATAATCACCTGAATTTAAATTCCCATTTGACTTTCCTTTATTTCCAGCTGTTTTATCATCACCATCACCACCTTTATTAGATCCTTTCAATATACTTGACAACGCATCATTGGTCGCATTCGATACCTTTGGTTTTACTACCACAGGTTTTGTTTCTTCTTTTACAACTACAGGTGTCTTTTTAGCGGGAACTTTAGTCGGGATCACCACGCTTTCATCCGTACTATTTTCTTGAGAAAGAATTGCTTCGTCAGGAGTACTGTTAACTGGTAACGCTTTCGCTTGATTTTTTACTTCTAAGACTTCACTTTTATAATCCGAGCCCGACCCGAAATCACTATCCCCAAAATTCACCGTAACTCCACCACCGCCTCCACCGCCTGCAAGCTCCACTCCATTTGCCGGAGGCCAAAAACGGATGAAAAACAAAATCAACAACATTGCCGCATACAAAAGAGTGGTAATGATTAAAGATTTCTTTTGATTGGTTGAATTAGTAGAACTCATTGTATTGGTATTTGAAAAAAGGATATGACTAAAAACGTTGAAAAGTACTAAAAATTGTCAAGAGTAGAAAGCTAGTGTTCAATTATAAATTAGATTGCATTCAAAGTAAAATGGGAATCAGTAGCCTTTTATGTCTACCAATTCCCATTTTGTATACTTGTAATTATAAGTGCTTGAATTAAGTAAGTTGTTTCAATGCAATCTCAAAAGCAGTAGCGCTAATATTAGTTTTACTAGGATTAAGTGCATGTGCTTTCTCAATCGCTTTTTTAATAATTTCTGAAGTATCAGAAAAAATAGCTTCGTCAGTCATTTGTACTTTTTTCTCCATGAAATAGGCAAATACACGAGCCATTCCGCAATTCGAAATAAAATCAGGTATCAAACTTACTTTCTGATCTACATCTTCCATAATTGGACCAAAGAAAATCTCTTTGTCCGCAAAAGGAACATTTGCTCCACAAGAAATAACTTCTAAACCATTTGCCATTAAACTGTCAATTTGCGACTGCGTAACCAAACGAGATGCTGCACATGGAGTAAAAATTTCGGCACCAATTGTCCAAATTTTTTGATTGATTTCTTCAAAAGGAATCATGTTCTCAGCCACTAATTTGTTACCGTCTTTGGCTAAAAATAAAGCTCTTATCTCTTCAAAAGAAAAACCATCTTCATTGATCACTCCACCATCTCTATCGATAATACCAATTACTTTGGCGCCCATATCTGCAAGGTAAAAAGCGGCAGCTGAACCTACATTTCCAAATCCTTGAACGATTGCTTTTTTACCCTTAACATCGCCACCATAAATAGCATAAAAATTACGAACCGCCTCAGCAACACCGTAACCAGTTATCATATCAGCAACTGTATATTTTTTTGAAACATCAGGAGAGAATTTTGGGTTTTCAATTACCTTAACAACTCCTTGACGCAACTGACCTATTCTATTGATTTTATCTGCTTCGGTTGGTTTGAAGTGCCCATTAAAAACACCTTCTTGCGGATGCCAAACACCACATTCTTCAGTCATAGGAATCACCTCATGAATTTCATCAACGTTCAAATCGCCACCAGTTCCGTAGTAACTTTTTAACAAAGGGGAAACCGCTTTGTACCAACGTTGCAAAACTCCTTTTTTGCGGGGATCATTCGGATCAAAATTGATACCCGACTTTGCTCCACCTATCGCAGGACCAGAAACCGAAAATTTAACTTCCATGGTTTTTGCCAATGACAAAACTTCATTCATATCCAAACCTTTTCGCATACGAGTTCCACCTCCAGCAGCGCCTCCACGAAGCGAATTGATAACTGTCCAACCCTCAGCTTCGGTTTCAGCATCTTTCCAATGGAAAACTATTTCAGGTTCTTTATTTTCGAATTTCTTTAATAAATCTTTCATTTGTTGCGATATGTTTAATTTTGGCAAATATAAAAAATAGAATAATGTGAATTATGTGTTTTCGAGTTTATTTCAAAAGTTTATCTATTCCATTACTAGACCTCTCTAATACTACCCGCTCGAAAACCACCGCCAGCAGCACACCAAATGTGTAGGCAATTAAATCTGCGAATAAAAAATCTTGTCCCAAAACCAAGCGCCCAACTGCAGTACCTCTAATTTGCAACAACCAATTCCAGCGCACCAATTGTAAAGTCTCGATCGCAAAACAAAAGAATAAACTCATTATCGCGATGACGACCGCTGTTTGTGTGGTGAAGAAAAACCGAAAAATAAAATAAATTAAAACGGCGTAAAGTAAATCTCCAACAAATAGCGGTACTACGGAAAAAACTCGACTGCACAATCCCAACAAAATAGTTGCCATTGCCACTACTAAATAGCTTTTTCTAGATGGTATCATGGCTTGTAAACCATTCCAGCAGAATGGTCTTGTTGGGCTCCAGTTACGCTGCACAGCACATTAATTTCACCTCTTAACTTCAAAACGCCTAACAATCCAAAAATTACTGCTTCTTTAAATTCAAGTACTTCTCGATCAGGAATTATAATTTGCATTTTAGGTAAGTAGGATTGCGCACGCTCTATCAAGAAATCATTATAGGCACCACCACCGGTTACAAAAATCTGACCGGTTTTGGCAGGAAGCGCAGCAGCAATTTGTAAGGCAACATGCTCTGTAAAAGTGTTCATTTTATCGGCCACTGCTAAATTATATTTTTCAATTAAAGGCAACACAACGCCCTTTACAAATTCAAAACCCAAGGATTTAGGATATTTTTGCGAGTAAAATTCAAGCGCATTCAATTCGTCCAATAGTTCTTGGTAACAATTACCTGAACGTGACATCGCTCCTTTATCATCATATTCGAAACCTAATTGTTGCGCATAAAAATTCAATACGGTATTTACAGGCGAGATATCAAAAGCAATACGCTGTCCATCTTTCTCGAACGAAATATTTGAAAAACCTCCCAAGTTCATGCAATAATCATAAGAGGAAAATAAAATTCGATCTCCAATTGGCACCAAAGGCGCACCTTGTCCTCCCAAAGCTACATCCTGAACTCTAAAATCACAAAGTACTTTTTGCTGAATCAAGGTAGCAAGCTGCGGTAAATTCCCTATTTGTAGTGTGATTCCCTTCTGAGGTTGATGCAATACCGTATGCCCATGTGAGCACACAGCATCTAAATTTTTAATAGCGTTGTTTTTTATAAAATCATTGATAACCGTTGCCAAATGACTGGTGTATTCATTATTTAGGGCTCTTAGTTCTAGACTTGTAAGTGTTACAGCAGTTTGCAGTTTGTTTAACCAATAAACAGAATACGGAACCGTTTCAGCCTTTAAAATTTCAAATGACCATTCGTTCTCAACCTTAGTAAAAACGATATGCGCCAAATCGACGCCATCTAGCGATGTTCCTGACATGACACCTACTACAAAATACTTTTCTTTAAACATAGGCTAAAATTACGAAAACGTTTGAAATCTACTATTTTATAATTACTTTTGTGGTCAAATTTAAGAACATTTAATTTACAATAAAAATATGGATTTTAATCTAACCGAAGAGCATTTAATGATTCAACAAGCGGCTAAAGATTTTGCTGTAGCAGAATTATTACCAGGTGTTATTGAACGTGATGAACACTCAAAATTCCCTACTGAACAAGTAAAAATGATGGCCGACTTAGGCTTCATGGGAATGATGGTCGATCCTAAATACGGTGGATCAGGTCTTGACAGCATTTCGTATGTTTTGGCTATGACCGAAATTGCAAAAATTGATGCCTCGGCAGCGGTAATCATGTCTGTAAACAACTCATTAGTTTGCGCCGGTTTAGAGAAATATTGCAACGAAGAACAAAAAATGAAATACCTTGTGCCACTTGCAAAAGGAGAAGTGATTGGAGCATTTTGTCTTTCGGAGCCAGAAGCAGGATCTGATGCTACATCACAAAAAACTACTGCAATTGACAAAGGCGATTACTACCTTTTAAACGGAACAAAAAACTGGATTACCAACGGAAGTACTGCATCAACATACATCGTTATCGCTCAAACTGATATCGAAAAAGGACATAAAGGAATCAATGCTTTCATCGTTGAAAAAGGATGGGCAGGTTTTGACATTGGACCGAAAGAAAAGAAAATGGGAATTAGAGGTAGCGATACCCATTCACTAATGTTTACTGACGTAAAAGTTCCAAAAGAAAACAGAATTGGTGCTGACGGATTTGGTTTTGCTTTTGCTATGAATGTACTAAATGGCGGTCGTATTGGTATTGCCTCTCAAGCATTAGGAATTGCAACTGGTGCTTACGAAACCGCTTTAAAATACGCACACGAACGCAAAGCATTTGGTAAAGAAATCTTTAACCACCAAGCTATCGCTTTTAAATTGGCCGATATGTATGTAAAAGTAACTGCAGCCAAATTATTAGTAATGAAAGCCGCTTGCGAAAAAGACGCCGGAAAAGATATTGCACACTCTGGAGCTATGGCTAAACTTTACGCTTCGGAAATCGCTTTAGAAGTTGCCAATGAAGCGGTACAAATTCACGGAGGAAACGGTTACGTAGCCGAGTATCATGTAGAGCGCATGATGCGTGACTCAAAAATCACTCAAATTTACGAAGGAACTTCAGAGATTCAACGTATTGTAATTTCACGTGGTTTGATGTCATTGTAAATCAAATCTTCAAAATATAAAACTCGCCTTACTGTATTTTAAGGCGAGTTTTTTTATGGCATGCCCTTACTTTCACTTTCGTTACAGTAAGGCCGGGTCATCCGCTTTATCTTTTTAAGCCTCGCAAAAAAGCGAGCCTAAAAAAGGATGCCGCTTCTACCCCTCATGCAAGACTCGCTAACTTAGCTGTTTTTTGCCTCAATCCATTTCGACATATACTTGGTGCTTTTTAAAGTATGATGTTGTAGCAAAGCACCCATAAAGTTACCCAAACGGTGCGCTTCTAAATTCTCAATCAAGTCAGTCATTTGACGTGCAAATTTCTCAGCAAAAATAACTTCGTCATATAAATTTTCAACCAACATAAAACCATTATCCTGTGAATTCAACCAATAACTTTTATCCTGATACAAACGCACAGCTTCTTGAGCAAAAAGTATAGGATCATCAACTACAGCACCATTCCAAGGCATATTCCCGTGCATCGACTCTGCGCCAATACTCGTTGTCACATTAGGTGTACCCCATTGCATACTTTCTAACAATTTACCTTTAATACCTGCACCAAAACGCAAAGGTGCTAGAACCACTCGCGCTTTTTGTACCACATCTTTAGCCCCAGCAGCACGACCAAGAATTAAAAAACCAGACTTTTCATGATGCAATTGTATTACTTTTTGTGACGGATAAGCACCATAGACATGCAATTGCGCTTCAGGTAACTGTTTCCTTATTAAAGGCCAAATAGTTTCTTTTAAGTACTGAACTGCATTCCAATTGGGTTCATGCAGAAAATTTCCAATAAAAACAAAATTAGCTCGGTCCTCAAAAGATGGAACTTGCTCTGCGACAAACATTTCTTGTTTTCGAACCAACAAAGGCAAATAAAACAACAAAGCCGCATCGATTTTAAAAACTGTTTGCAGTAATTCCATTTCAAAAGTAGCAATCATCAAAGTGATATCACACCGGAGTATACTAGCAATTTCTCTTTTAGCTACTTCCTCGACAAGTAAATCCTCAATCTTAAAATCACGCTTTTCTTTAAATGAGCGCTGTCTTGCTAAACGCAAACAATGTAGATCCTCGGTATCCAATACACGTAATGCTTTAGGGCAAAATTCAGCCACACGCCACCCAAATTGTTCTTCCATCATAAACCGATCAAAAAGAACGATCGCCGGATTTAAATCAGCAATAAAAACATCAAAACTCCCGCAATTCAGGACTATATTTTTTTTAATAACTCCAAATCCACTTAAATCCACCATAAATTCAGAATCTTGCGCTGGACTGGCAAAAGTTACGGCATACCCTTGCGATTGATACAATCGAATTAATTGCATCATTCTTCCACCTGCTGCGGATGACTTTGGCTCCGGCCACACAAAACCTATAATTAGAACTATTGGTTGTACGCTCATATTTTCTCCATCTTTAGAATACAAAATAATAGTAATTTTATCGATAAAGCTTTGTTATCAAACAAAATCATTGAAATAAAGAGTAATTTTGTAGCAAAAGAAAACGATTATGTTGGGACTTAAGTTAGCTACAGACCCGAGATGGGTTACTATTGTAGAATCGAACATCGAGGAAATACTTACCGATCACGCTTGGTGCGAGCAGAAAGCAGCATCAAATGCTATCAGTTTGATCACACAAAATTCTGAAAAAGAGGAATTAGTCACTGAACTTACTATTATTGCTAAGGAAGAATTGGAGCATTTTGAAATGGTGCATCAATTAATCAAAAAACGTGGACTTACTTTTGGTCGCGAACGAAAAGACAGTTACGTTAATGAGCTTTTTAAGTTTATGAAAAAAGATGGAAGTCGAAACGATGCCTTATGCGAGCGTTTACTTTTCTCGGCAATGATTGAAGCGCGCAGCTGCGAACGTTTTAAAGTTCTGTCTGAAAACATAAAAGATCCTGAATTGGCTAAATTTTACCGAGACTTGATGATTAGTGAAGCCGGTCACTACACAACCTTTTTAGGCTTTGCCAGACAATATGCAGATAATGTTGATGTAGATAAAAGATGGAAAGAATGGATTGCTTACGAAACCTCGATAATTACAAATTACGGCAAGAACGAAACAGTACATGGATAAAAAAAACAGCATACCTAAAAGCTATGCTGTTTTTTTTATACTTAGAATTCTGATTTATTTTCTAATCAAAAACTCAGAACGTCTATTTAAGGCCATCTCTAACTCGGTACAATCTTCTTTACAGTCAATTTTTGGGGCACCTTCTCCCAATCCTTTACCTGAAATACGTTCGGCAGCAATACCTTTTTCAATTATATAAGCTACTGTAGCTTTTGCTCTTTTTTCAGATAAAGTCAAATTATATGAATCAGTTCCACGGTAATCAGTATGAGCTACAACATCAATTTGTAATTTTTGATTTTGAGACATTACATAAACTAATTTATCCAACTCAGCAGCTCCCTTTTCTGTAATTTCACTTCTATTAGAATAAAAATAAATAGGATTCAATATAATCTCCGTCTCAGTTACAATTACTTCAATTGGCTCCAAAGCAACTTCAACTAAATTGGAACCAGCCACTGCGATCACTGTTTTACTTTGTGTTACATAACCATCTTTTAAAATTTGCACCTTATATGATTTACCACAAGTCATGTCGTAAGATAATATTCCCTTATCATCTGACATCTGATTTACTATTTGTTCCTGACCATCCATAACTATTTCAACTCTGGTAGACGCAAGAGCAGCACCATCTTTGGCATTTTTAACAGCTACCATCAAATTGGATTTGCAAATTGGATTCAGCACATAAATATCATCTTGCCCTGTTCGGTTACTAGAGAGAAAAGCAATGTTATTTTCAGTATTGAATGTAAAAGAAAAATCGTCTTTCTCAGAATTGACAGGTTTCCCTAAATTTTTTGGAGTACCTCCAACTTCTACTAAATCAACAGCAAATACATCAAAACCGCCATACCCCAACAAACCATTTGATGCAAAATACAATACACCATTATCAGCTATAAAAGGGAAATTTTCATCTGCTGCGGTATTAATACTTGGACCTAAATTTTCTGGTTGGCCATAACTACCATCTGCATTAATTTGTACTTTCCAAATATCTGTACCGCCAATACTTCCAGGCATGTCTGAGGCGAAATACAAAACAGTTCCCTCTTTATTTACAGAAGGGTTTCCGCTTGAGTAACTTTTATTATTCCAAGGCAATGGAGTTATTACTGACCATTTATCATTTTCTTTTTTAGCACTGTAAAGACTAACTTGACCAAATTTTAACCTTCTATTTTTATCTTTTTCAAATAAATCATTTTTAAAACTTTCACTCGTAAAATACGCAATTGATCCAGACTTCGTAAGTGAAACTGACCCTTCATGAAATTGCGAATTTAATCCCGCAACTTCCTCTGGCGCTTCGAAGTTTCCATTAGACAATCTTTTTGCTTGATAAATATCTAAAAATGGTTCATTATTCCAGCTGTAGACTTTCTTGCTTTCGTTGCGCGCACTAACAAAATACAATACATCGCCGTATAAGGTTGCGCCCCAATCCGAGCGAGCAGAATTAATATTCAATTTTCTAATTTCATACGCAGCATCAATTCTTTCCAACTGATCCAAATAATTAGGATTAGCACCAAACTTTTGAGCACGACTATCATTTGGACTTAGTTGAGCAAAACGCTGTAATTGAATATTTGCTTCTTTATACTTTAAGTTGGCTTTTAAAACCTGTGCGTATCTAAAAAATACTTCGGCATCTTTTTGCGATGTTATGCTTTGATCATACCACTTCCCGGCTTCTTTAAAGTTGTCAATGTAGTAGTAACAATCAGCCAATTGCTTCTTAATGTACAAATCATTGTTGCCCTGCCTTACTAAAGTTAAGTATGCTTCAATAGCACCGTAATAATCGTAACTACGCACTAAATCATCAGCATTTTTGGTTTGTTTATTTTGTGCAATAGTTGAACAACTAATTATTGCGACAAGAACCAATAGAAAATATTTTTTCATCAAATAGTTGAATTAAACGTTAGAAAAACCTCGGAGAGCGAGATACTTTTTTAGATTCGAAAAGATCATACAACAAAATAAACTCATGTGATGACGGCGTACTCACTCTCAAATCAGAAACAATATGGTCATATGCATACCCAATTCGTAATGATGGACTAACGGCTACATTAATCATACCTCCAAAACTATCTTGTAATCGGTATGTTGCCCCTATCTCAAATTTTTCTTGGTATAAAAAATTAGCTGATAGATCTAGTGAAGGCGTTACATTTATGGCAGATTTCAACATGAATGAAGGCTTGAATTTTAAATCATAATTCAAATCCATTACATATCCTGCTGTTAAAAAATAATGCGACACATCGGAACCATAAGATCTTCCATTAAAATCAAGATGAGCAGCCTTTAACATATTAGGTACTGAAAATGCTACATAATATTTATCTGAATAATAAAAAAGTCCAGCTCCTACATTTAAGGTAGCGTCACTTATGTCTTGTCCAAAAATCCCCTCAGAAGGATCTGGTAAACTAGATTGTAAATCACGTAGTCCTACATTATGAAAAGAAGCTCCGGCCTTTATACCAAAAGCAAGTTTATCTGTTTCATTTAATTGTAGCGTATATGAAAAATCTCCATAGACGTTTTGTTCTGTAACAGGACCTATTTTATCTGAAAGAAAAGAAATACCCATACCCACATTTTTTCCAACCGGAGTATGACCTGAAAATGAAAATGAAGAGGGTGCTCCTTCGATATTAACCCATTGCTTACGGTACAACAGTCCAAAAGATAAATTTTCTTTTGATCCCGCATAAGCTGGATTAATGACATTCATATTGTACATGTATTGCGTATAGTGTGGATCTTGTTGCGCACTTACCTCACAAAGAGAAAAGCAAACTAACAGAGAAATTAATAGTATTTTGTTCATATCGTTTTTGTTTTTTATCAAAGTCAATTAATACTTCTTGAGACTATTGCTTTAGTACTACTTTTATTTTTCTCGAATTAAATAAATCCAACCCGTTTTTGGCGTTCCAGATTCAAATTCAATTACATAGTAATAGGTAGCACTTGGCAAAGCTTCGCCAGAATTGGATTGCCCTGTCCATTGATTTGTATAATTAGATTGACTGTACACCTTGATACCATATCTATTAAAGACTTCTAATTTTTTAACTTTCATAAAAGTTAAATCAAAAGAATCATTAGAACCATTTCCATCCGGAGAAATCCCCTTTTGAATGTTGCAAAAAATAGACTCAATTGTAAAAGTCTGAGTAGTCTCGCATCCAGTCGCCGCAGAACGAATTGAAAGCGAAAAAACTGCAGGAAACACAATTGAATTTGAATTAGATGCTACTTGAGAGAGATTAAGGCTACTTGCTGTACCTACTACCATACCATTTGGATCTTTCCATTGATAGGTAACTTGGGAAGGGTCATAACTTGAACTACGCGGAATAGCCGTTAGCACAAATTCATTATTTACACAATTGGATCCGGTCTCGAATTGAATTTGCTGCGGAATTGCATTGATAGTAACTATTCCGCCTGTCGCAATACATGCAGGACTGTTAGTAAAACGAACTGTAATAGTATAATTTCCTGGTATTAGATTAGAAAAAACTGGACTATTTTGATATCCATTACCGATACTGTATTGCACATTTTGCTGCGCACTAATAGTTATGCTTCCCGTAGGAACCGCACAAGTGGGCTGCACAATTGTAGTAGCAGTAGGAATGGTTGGTAACTGTGGTAGCGCATCAATAGTTACCGTTTGTGTTGATGAAGTAATACAAGTGTTATCCGTTGTACTTCTAACGTAAAGTGTATATGTATTTGGAGCTAATCCTGACAACACATTTGATGTTTGATAGTTGGTTCCATTCAAACTATACTCCACTCCATTTTGTGTACTCACTGTAATAG
>NZ_JAGPXB010000013.1 GCF_018069925.1 Flavobacterium erciyesense
TTGCTCCCCGTTCCAATTGCCGTTGTGTAAATAGAGTAGGCCAAACTTAGCCCAGTCGCGTGTTGTTGCCCAACCGTAGGACGAGCCTACATAATTCCCAGCCATATCAGTTTCGATAACCATAGAATTCATTCCTATTTTATCAATTAAATCGGTGTACCAAAAATCTAAATATTCCTGATGAGTTTTGAACTGCTTTCGGAGAATTCCCGAAAGTAAATTCGTAGTTCCAGAGGAGTAATTCCATCGCGTGTTTGGCTTACGCTCCGCTGGCTTCTCGAGTTGCGTTCGGGTCATATCTTCGGCTTGAAAAAGCATTTTGGTAGCATCACAAATAGAAGCATAATCTTCTACCCATTTTAAACCAGAATTCATGTGGAGCAAGTCACTTGTTGTAATTTTTTTACGTTCGTCATTTGCCCATTCTGCAATAGGAGCTGGAGCATCAATGTCAAATTTTCTTTGCTTTTCTAAAACGCCAAACATGGCGCTCGTGATACTTTTGGTCATGGACCAACCTAATATTCTACTGTTTTTAGTAAATCCCGTATCGTATTTTTCGGCAATAATTTTGTCTTTATAAATTACTAATAGGGAACGCGTTCTTTTTTTCAATTCTCCTTTCACATCAAAAGCATTGGCTACGGCCAAATTCAATTTAGCATAATCAACGTTAGCAAAAATGGTATCTTTAGGTTCGTTATTTCCGTATGGAAAAGGTAAAATATTGTTCAATTTTGTTCTTTTGGGAACCAAATACGGTTTTGAAACATCAAAGTCATCGTTGATTAAAGTAACTCCCAAACCTTCGCGGTAAATGGCTTTTCGCTCCTTTAATCCATAAACTGAAGCAGTAGCAAACTTTCCGGCCTCATCAATTTGATTTGTTGCCAAATCGATCAAATCAATATCATTATCGCCCGCTTCAATCATAGCTTGTGATCTACCATCTAGAAAATGTCCCGAAGCAATGCTTTTGGCTGAAAAACCAGAAATTAAATCGAGTTTTGGATAAGTTGTAAAACCCATATACACAATTCCGATTAATAGAACAACCGCAGCAATTTTAAATATTTTTTTCATAAACCATTCTTTTGACTGCAATTTATTAAAAACATTTGAATTACGTTGGTTTAAAAAAGGACTGTTTGGCAAATAATTTGGCTATCAAAGCATAACAAGAAAGTATGAAAAACTTGGGTTTCTTAATTTCAAAACGTTTTAATTTCAGTACTTTTGTATCTAGATTTTTTCTACGATAACTATGCTAGACATTCAAAAAATAAGAGCCGATTTTCCGATACTTACACAAAAAGTAAACGGTAAACCATTAGTCTATTTCGATAACGGAGCTACCACTCAAAAACCGCAAGTGGTGATTGATGCGATAGCGAAATACTACCAAGAAATCAATGCTAATATTCATCGTGGTGTACATACCTTGAGCCAATTAGCAACGGATGCTTACGAAGAATCCCGAAAGAAAATTCAAAATCACATCAATGCAAAATTTGCTCACGAAGTACTTTTTACCTCCGGAACTACACATGGTATTAATGCAGTAACTAATGGATTTGCTTCGATTTTAAAACCGGGTGATGAAATTTTAGTTTCGGCATTGGAGCACCACAGTAATATTGTGCCTTGGCAAATGTTGTGCGAACGTACAGGAGCTATTTTACGTGTCATTCCTATGAATACGGATGGCGAGTTGATTATGGCAGAATACGACAAATTATTGTCGGATAAAACTAAGGTTGTAACGGTAAATCATATTTCGAATGCGCTAGGAACGATCAATCCTGTTAAATACATGATTGACAAAGCGCATGAAGTTGGCGCTGCAGTTTTGATTGATGGTGCACAAGCCGTTCCACATTTAAAACCTGATGTACAAGAATTAGATTGCGATTTTTATGTGTTTTCAGGACATAAATTGTGCGGACCAACAGGTACAGGAATTTTATATGGTAAAGAAGAATGGTTGAATAAATTACCGCCTTATCAAGGTGGTGGCGAAATGATCAAAGAAGTGTCTTTCGAGAAAACAACTTATGCAGAGCTTCCTCATAAATTTGAAGCAGGAACGCCTAATATTGCTGGAGGAATTGCATTAGGAACCGCTGTTGATTATATGAACGAAGTAGGTTTTGAGAACATTCAGCAGCAAGAAAAAGAATTACTGGAGTATGGAACCCAACAATTGTTAACCATTGAAGGTTTGAAAATTTACGGTACAGCCAAAGAAAAAACTTCTGTGATTTCATTTAATATTGATGGAATTCACCCGTACGATATTGGCACCATAATTGACAAATTAGGAATAGCGGTGCGCACAGGACACCATTGTGCGCAACCTATCATGAATTTCTTTGAGATTCCGGGTACCATAAGAGCTTCGTTTGCGTTTTATAACACCAAAGAAGAAATTGATAGCCTAGTTGCCGCTGTAAAAAGAGCTCAAAACATGCTTGCTTAACACTTAAACACAACCTTATGAAAACAGTACTAGCTTTAGTTGCCACCGTGATTCTTGGATCTACATGCAGCAACAAGAAACAATCTGATCTAGAAAACACAGTGATCGAGTATACGGCTAATACAAGAGGTTTTTATCAAAAAATCACCGTTGTCAACCAAGAATTGAGTGTAAGTAAAGACAGAAATGAGACTGAGAAACCTACCACAACTCCAATTTCTGATGCAGATTGGAAGGAACTTGTAACGGATTTTCAAACTATTGAACTTGAGAAAGTGGAAACATTAAAAGCACCTTCTGAAAAACGATTTCACGACGGAGCTGCTATTGCAAATCTGAAAATAGTACATCAAGATAAAACCTATCAAAGCACATCATTTGATCATGGTACTCCTCCAAAAGAAATTGAAAAGTTAGTAAAAAAAATCAATGCTTTAGCTGAGGCAAATTAAACACGAACAAACATGACTATAAAAGATATACAAGAAGAAATAGTAGAGGAATTCTCGATGTTTGATGATTGGATGGATCGTTACGAATACATCATTGAACTGGGGAAAAAACTACCCCTTATCAAAGAAGAATTCAAAACAGAAGATAACATCATCAAAGGTTGTCAATCAAAAGTTTGGCTACAAGGAGAGCAAGCCGACGATAAAATTGTGTTCACTGCCGATAGCGATGCTATTTTAACCAAAGGAATTATTGCCATTTTGATTCGCGCTTTTAGCAATCAAAAAGCCGCCGACATTCTATCTGCCGATATGGATTTTATTGATGAAATTGGCCTGAAAGAACACTTATCGCCCACTCGCGCTAATGGACTAGTTTCGATGATAAAAAACATCAAAATGTATGCTTTGGCTTTTGAGGCGAAAAACTAAATTTCTTTAAACCATATAAGACATATAAGGGCACATAAGTTAAAATTAAAAATTTACAATAAAACTTAAACAACCTGATATTACTAAGATAACAGTAAAAAATAAGAAAATAAATTGTTGAAACATGACACAAGAAATAGACACTAACGAATTAGGAGAAGCAATCGTAAAAAAATTAAAAACTATTTACGATCCAGAGATTCCTGTAGATATTTACGAATTAGGCTTGATTTATGACGTAATGGTAAACACAGATTATGAAGTAAAAGTTCTTATGACACTTACCTCTCCAAATTGTCCGGTTGCTGAAAGTTTACCAAAAGAAGTAGAAGATAAAATTAAATCTATCGAGCATGTAAAAGATGCTGAAGTTGAAATTACTTTTGACCCGCCATGGAGCAAAGATTTAATGAGTGAAGAAGCCAAATTAGAATTGGGAATGTTGTAAAATTTGTTTCAGGTTTAAAGTTTAAGGTTGAGCAACTTTAAACTTTAAACCTTTTAAACTTTTCGAAATGGAAGAAATAATCAATAAAGTAGCCAATAGTGTACTCGAAGTTTTCGATCTTGAGGATTATTATCCAAAAGGGATTCGTACGCAAATTGACATCTCACAATGGCTTGCTGAAGGATTTTTATTAAGAGAAAAAGACTTTAGAGAAAGTCTCAAAAATCACGATTGGTCGCATTACCAAGATCACTACGTAGCTATTAATTGCAGTACTGATGCCATAGTTCCGGCTTGGGCATCTATATTGGTGGCTATTCAACTTGTTCCTTTTGCAAAAAAAATAGTCAATGGGAATTTAGAAGATCTTGAAGCGTCTTTATATGAAGAATTACTGCCAAAAATCGACTATTCAGTGTATCAAGATAAACCTGTTATCTTGAAAGGATGTTCCAAAAAACCAGTTCCAACTCGTGCTTATATCGTAGCAGTACAACATTTACAACAAGTGGCCCGCAGTATTATGTATGGCGAAGCGTGCTCCGCAGTACCGCTGTTCAAGATTCAAAAATAAAAAAGAATTTTTTGGTTCCGAGAAGTGATTGCATTCAAAAATTTCATCTGTGATATTATTACAAATGAAAAATTAATTCCACTCGAAATAAAATTATAAAGCAGTAAAACCACCATAAATAAAGCTTAGGGTTTTACTGCTTATTTTATTTAGTTGCAAAATTTTGAATATCTAAAACCCAAAAAACAGATTACTATTAAATAAATATTGCACAAAAGAAATATTATTTTACCCATAAATAATCAAGTAACCTTCTTCGTTCTGGCGCTTCTCGACAGTTGCGAGCTTCGGAACTGATTATTTTGTGTTAGAGATAAAAATTAATGTGAAACGCAAACGTGAACTTACCACAAGATTCGCACTCGAGCGTAGCGAACAGACGAAGTAATTGCGAGAAACGACTGTTGGTAGATGCCCTTTATTCTTTCTGTTTCCATTATGTTTTTGCAATCCTTTAATAATTATGTTGCGGGTTTCAATAAATGAAAGCCGGAGAGTTATAAATACAAATCGGATTACAATAATTATAAATAGGATAAACAAAAATATAAGTGCGAAACAAATTTATATAACCGCGAAGCGTATAAATATAATTGCAATAGCAATAAATATAAATCAGCTAGGTAGTTTTATATTTCTGTTTTTAAAATACAATGTTACTATCTTTCCAAAATCTGCACAAATATTACCTAATTAATTTGTTAAAAAGCTTGGCCGATGCCGATGTAGAATAGTTTATCTTCTTTTGATATTCCGTAATCAAATGATAAAATTGTAGACTGATTCCAAGCAATTCTTGCACCTAAACCATGCGAGTAACGAACGTTTTTAAAGTTTAGATTTTGCCATGCGTCTCTTACTGTTCCTGCATCAAAAAATGGAGCGACACCGAAAGCAAATCTTTGTTTTCCAAATTTTGTTTCTGCAATTCTATATCTTAATTCAATATTTGTGAACCACATTGAACGTGCTAAAAACCGATTTGCTCGATAACCTCTTAAAGATTGCTTTCCTCCAAGTGCGTTGATACTACCTTCTGGACTCCATTGATCTTGAAATTCAAAAAATGGGGCATTCGATCCAAAATTGTTACCAACTCCAAATCTTCCAGCCACAACAGTTCTTTTTCCAAAAGGTAACTTTTGATATGCTCTCGCTTGAATAAAAAGTTTATTAAAATTAAATTGTGACCCAATATATTTACTAGAATATTCGTTTGCTATTTCAAAATAGTAACCTTTGGTTGGGTCGGGTTCAAAATCTCTCGTATCATAAATTAATGCAGTTTGTAAAATTGAAATCCATCCACCATTTAAGCCAGATATTAAGCCTTGATTAAAATCTCTTCTTAAAAGTGATAGTCCATTTGGAGCTGTTGTTTCTGCACCAGTTGTTGGATTAATAGCCTCGGCTGATTCTCCTTCAAAAGTTTTATAACTCAAATTTTGAATTTCATAACCGCCCATTACTCTCCATTTTCCGTTTCCTATTGCGTAATCACCTTTTAAATTAAGCATATATTCTGTTTCCCTAAACCGGTTAGACAAAGCATCTGTTACAAAACTTCCTTCTCCAATTCCACCAGGTCTTAGTGTTTTTCTTGCTTTGTCAAATGCATCATATGTTGAAAAAGTAATGTTTTCATTGGATGGCAATCGGAGATTACCCAACGTTGATTCTGTTGAGCCAAAATATAAATTTGCTGGATTTTGTTGTGCTTTAAAATCAATTTTAAATCTCCAACGTGTCCCTTTATAATAGGGTACATCTAAAGATAAAATTAATTCTCTTGCGTTTGAAGTGTAATATGCTGCATTAGCTTTTAGTTTTGCTAAGTAAGGAGTATAGGCAAAAAGTGGATTCGTTCTTTCGCCGTTCCAATAAACATTACTTCTAAGACCAAAACCAAAACCGGTAACAGGATCTGATGAAAAGTCAGGCAAACCAGTTATGAAAGTTCCTTCTCGTTTTTTTGCAAGGTCGTCATCTGACATTCGTTTTGATTTCACAAATGAAAGTGTATCGTTTACTTGTGCGTTAATAGAGTACGTTGAAATAGTTAAAACTAAGCAAAAGAGAATCTTTTTAATTAATTTAAGTTGCGACATAATTTAAGGTTCTTTAATTATTTCGCAAATATCGTAAGTGATTGTGTTCTCCTAAAAATGAAATAAGTGCAAAATGATTGATTTGTACCAATTATTTTTTTACAAAAGATTTTTCTTGAATTGTGTTGGTGTTACCCCTTTGAATTTCTTGAATGTAGCATTAAAAGAAGATTTAGAATTAAAACCTACATCTGTAGCGATTCCTAAAAGTGTAAGATTATTGTTTTGGTCGTTTTTTAGTCGGTTTACAAATTCTTCCACTCTATATTCATTTATGAAATCTTGAAAATTAGTATTCATATGTTCGTTTAAAACTTCAGAAATGTATTGACGCGGAATATTTAATTTATCTGAAACATCTTGTATGGATAATTTTCCATCAAGGTATATTTTATCAATTTGCATTGCATTGATTAAAGCCGTTTTATATTTATTAATTGTTTCATCGTTCAGATTTGAGTTTTTGTATTTACCGATTTCTACTTTAGGTAAAATTTCTTTATTACCATTAAACAACTTAAAAGCTATAAAATAGAATAAAAACGCAACAACTAATAAAAGGTATGAATTGAAATTTTGGTCGGATAAAAACGGTAATTCTGACAATCCAACGATTTTCAGAATATCATTAATGAGTGAAAAAACGAATAAAATAATGATTGGAATAATAAAATATATAATCCAATTTTTTCTTTGACTTGAAATTATGGAAAATAAAATTAGTGATAGGTAGATGATAAAAGTTAATTCGCAGAATACTTCTAAAACTTCGATAACTACAAAATTTTGATTTAATTTTATTTCAATTGCTTCAAGAATTAGATAAATGATATTTGGTATGAAAAAACAGTAATCTGATTTTATGAACTTTTCTTTATTGCTTTTGAAATACCTAAAAAACAAAAATAGAAATGTTATAAAAAGTGTGTTATCGAAAAGAAACCAATCGGTGTTATTAACAAATAAATTATTCTTGTCATCTCCAATAATATATAGAACGATGGAAAATAAACTTCCGAATAATAACCAAAAAGTTGTGTTCTTATAACTTTTGCGATTGTTATATAAAACAAAAAGAACGAAAAGTCCTTGAAGTAATGCAATAATTTGAATTGTTTTAAGCATCATTGAAATTTAATGCTCGCAAGTTACAAAATTTGAAAAGTATTTAATATTGCGAAATATCTTTACATTATTTTAGGTAATGTTATCTTTTTATGGAAGTTTTTTTGCGATTTTTGAAGCTCGAGGGTTTCTGCCATCTTACTTGTAATCTAACTTTAGCAAGACATTATTAAAATTTCTGAGGTTTGCTCCGTACTAATACGAACCAACAGACCCGAATGAAGCAATACCACTACCTCTTTCCCTACTTAAAAAATAGCGCTACAAGTTATACCCTAATTGCTACAATTTTTTTCATAATTGATGTGTTGCAAATATTTAGGACTACTCAAACACGTTTATTTGTTTTAACAACTGATTTCTAATCTTATTTAATTTGAAACTGTTGGACCATCCAGTGCGAAGCATGTTGCGATATCAATTCTTTCTTTAAACTTTCGTTCCTCGTATCTAAGTACGAATATACTTTTAACGGAATAGACTTGGGAAACTCCTGCAAACTTTTTGCTAATAACGCACTTGATTCACTGAACTTACCAGCCGATTGTAAAGCTTCTACTTTGTAAATTTTGATAATAACCGGCACAACACCAAAGGTGCTTTGCAATTCAGTTTGCAAATCGTCTAACAAATTATTCTGAAACGTAGCATCCGGTACTTTTCCCTTAACTGCCATTTGGCTGATATGTTCTTGATACGCCAAAAACAGATTCAAGATATGGAGGTTTTTAGCATCTTTATCAGCATACAATTTCTGGATTCGCTCTGACATACTAGCTTGTAATTCACCTGTTTCCGACTGTAAAATTTGTTCGTAAAAATCAGTTAATAAGTTAAGTACCGTTTGGTCTTTGGTATCAATCTTAGCATCCTTTTTAATTTGTTGTACAAAGGAAACGTAGTCTGCATTTTTTTGTGAAAATGAGTTGAGACTGAATAAAAGTAAACCTGCTAAAATGATTTTTTTCATAAACTTGTTTGGTTGTGCACTTATTTGGCTGTGCTTTGGTTTTAAAATTTTGTATTAATCTTCCTCGATTTTATAGTCAACAAATTTGTAACTACTGTCCATTTTTCCCATTAATTCTACCGACTTAAACTTTACACCCTCAGGAGTCATTTCATAAATATAGGTATCGATTACGCCATCGTAATTGTGTAGCTCGTAGTATTTTCCGTTTTCGGTCCACCACCTGCCATTTTCTGTTTCTTGAGTAACTTTCCCTTTTTTATCAATAGCTATAAATAAAAGTGTACTCGTACCATCGGCCATTCTGCAAGACACCCAATACTTACTCACACCCTTTATTTGTTGATTTACTTCAGAGCCTTTCCAACAGCCTACTAAACTTGGATCGTGTTCCTTTTCGTCAGGTACTACATTTGATTTCAAATCTTGACCCATAATTAAAAAGTGACAAAAGAAAGCCGCTGAGGCTAGCATTAATTTTTTCATATTATTTTATTTTACTTTAATACGCCTAATTTGGGCTGTGTTTTTTACTAATTATTTTTAAAATGAGGTTTAATCAACATTTTTTGATTGCCTGCGCATGCGCTTCGGTCCGTACCAAAGCCAAAATCCGGTTACGGTAAAAATGAGCAATGCCGAACCCATGACCGAACTGTACACCACCTTTAATTCTCCGCCCGTGGTACCAAATATTTGATCTAAAAACGACCCGTCGTGAATGGTTTCTATAAAATCAGAACGACGGCGTGCTACTTGTAGCAAATTACCGGTAGCGCCATCCAATTGTACTTCCCAGAAACTATCGGTAAATACAAATTTGACCATTCCTTTATCTTTACGAATATCGATTCGGTCTAATTCAAGCGAGAGCTGAGGATCAATTGAATCGTGTGCAATTTTACACGCCTTTTGATGCAACTTATCTAGTGGCAACCACTCTTTCAAATTAGTTGATGTTCCTTTAATTGATTGTGGTAATAGTAATCCGTTACTGTGTTTTTTCCATCCCAAAAACAAACCACTTAATGCAATGACAAAGAAAAACACAAAGAGTAAGGCACCCGTTTTGCGGTGAATTTCTCTGAAAGTTCGAAGCAACTTTGCTTGATTTTGTCGTTTATTTGATGAGGTCATTTGATTGTTAAAAAGATTGAAAATAGTACCATAGTTGAAAATATATGTAGCTTTTTAGGCTCTGCGTTTGTTTTCAAATATACTGAAAAAAGGAACTTATACAAGACATTTCGTACCCAACTATCCAACTGAAACGTGTTAATTATTGTAAGTAGCACTTTAAAATGCTACCCAAATGCATGAAGGATGGAAGCGGCATCCTTTTTATACATTTTAGGCTAGTAGCCTAAAATGTATAAAAAGATATAGCGAACAGCCTGACGCAGCTGCAACGCTAGTGAAAGCTGGGGCATGCCCAAAAAAATCCCTCTTGAAATTCAAAAGGGATATGGTATAAGGTTGTGAAACTATTAATCTATTTCGGATTCATCGTCTTGTTCGTCGTCTTTCTCGATGGCGTCATTGTAATCTGGATACAAAAACTTGTTGTACGGGAAACGGGTTATGTGTATCTGGCGCACAGACTCGTACACGCGTTCTCTGAATTCTTCGAAATTTTCTTTGTGTGTGGCCGAGATAAACAAAGCGTTTTGCTCTCCTACTCTACTCATCCAAGTGGCTTTCCATTCCTCTAGCGTGAAGTGTCTTGGTGTTTTTTCGGTCATCAAATCGTCTTCGTCAATGACTAGCGGTTTGTAAGCATCAATTTTATTGAACACCATGATCACCGGTTTGTCATGCGCCTTGATGTCCTGCAAGGTTTGATTTACCGACTCGATATGGTCTTCAAAATCTGGGTGCGAAATATCTACTACGTGCAGCAATAAATCGGCCTCGCGTACCTCATCAAGAGTACTTTTAAAGGAATCAACCAACTGCGTAGGCAATTTTCTGATGAATCCTACGGTATCAGAAAGCAGGAAAGGCAAGTTTTTGATAACCACTTTACGCACGGTAGTGTCTAGCGTTGCAAAGAGTTTATTCTCTACAAAAACGTCACTTTTACCCACGGCATTCATCAAAGTAGATTTCCCAACATTGGTATACCCAACAAGCGCCACACGAACCATAGCACCGCGGTTGCTGCGTTGTATGCCCATTTGTTTATCAATAGTTTTGATTTTGTCTTTGAGTAACGAGATGCGATCACGCACAATACGACGGTCGGTTTCAATCTCTGTTTCACCGGGTCCGCGCATTCCAATTCCCCCTTTTTGTCGCTCTAAGTGTGTCCAAAGTCCTGATAAACGAGGCAACATATAAATACATTGTGCCAGTTCCACTTGGGTTCGGGCATAAGAAGTTTCGGCACGTTGCGCAAAAATGTCTAGAATAAGGTGGGTACGATCTAGAATTTTACATTCGGTGATAATCTTGGATATATTTTTTTGCTGTGACGGCGATAATTCGTCATCAAAAACCAGGGTCGAAATTCCATTTTCTTTTACAAAAAGGTGAATTTCTTCTATTTTTCCGGTACCAACAAACGTTTTGGGATTAGGGCGCTCCATTTTTTGCGAAAAGCGCTTGATTACCTCTCCACCAGCGGTGTAGGTTAAAAACTCTAATTCGTCTAGGTATTCGTTTAACTTTTCTTCACTTTGATTTTGAGTTACGATACCTACTAAAGCGGTTTTTTCGAAATTGATTACTTCTGTTTCTAACATGTCTTTGAATAAGCTACAAATTTACGGATTTGTCAGCGACTTATGAAGCTATCTGATTATAAAAAAAGAACGTTTAAACAGAATGTAACTTCGGTCAAGCCAAAGGAAAGTTTTAACTCGAATATGAATCTAAAAAAAAAATCAAAAGCAGGCTTACGGACATTAAATGCAATTTGTTTTAAAAATAAAAAAATAGCAACTCATGACCTTTAATTTGAAAATCTTGTGGGTTTGCAAAGTATGCGTTAGAGGTTTCATTGGATTTTTAATTATTTTTACACCTATCTAATCCAATTTGAATGAATCGTTTTTTGCCAGTACTTATTGCATTCTTGTTTCCTGTTTTTATTTTTTCACAAAATAATTCTGTGGAATTACTAAATGAATTGGATCAAACGGTAACTGATTACGCTGTTTATTCACATAAAAAAGAGCTAAAAATAAACAAACTAAAGGAATTACTTTCCTATACTACTGCTGATATTGAAAAATATGATGTTTACGGAAAATTGTATGCAGAATATAAGTCATATCAGTCCGATTCCGCATTGATTTATGCTCGAAAAAGTTTTCAAATAGCCGAAAAACTAAATGATATTGAAAAGCTAAATCATGCCCGATTAAATCTAGCTTCCATAATGGGAACATTAGGAATGTACAAGGAAGCGACCGATATTCTTAATCGAATCAATATTACACCCAAATTAAAGGGTTATTATTTTACCGTAAATAGCGTCGTTTATGGCTATATGTCCGATTATGCGGCCTCTCTTCAGGAAAAAAAGAAGTATATTATTTTAACAAAAAAGCACCGTGATTCCTCTTTAAATTATTACAAACCGCAATCAAGCGCCTATATTATGGCGCAATCCAGTACGCTTCTTGATGCCGGAAAACACAAGGAAACATTGACTTTATTGCTGAACTATTTTCCGAAAATTGCTCACAACAGTGATGATCGAGCGGTTATTGCATACATTGTTTCGCAGGCCTATCGCCAAAAAAAAGATGCTGAGCAGGAGAAAAAATGGTTGACCATTTCGGCTATTTCCGATTTGCAATTGGCCAAAAAAGAATATATTTCGTTGCGTTCGTTGGCTTTTCTGATGTATGAAAACGGGGATTTTGACCGCGCTTACACATACATAAAACGCTCGCTTGAAGATGCCCTTTTTTGTAATGCGCGCTTACGAACCTACGAAATATCGAAGATGTTGCCTATTATCAACGAAGCGTATCAAAAACAAAATGAAACCAATAGATTTCAGTTGATACTGTTTTTAATAAGTGTGAGTATATTATCCGTATTCCTTTTGGTGTTGCTTTTTTTACTTTTTAAGCAAATGAAAAAATTATCCAAAGCAAAGCAGGATTTAAGTTTAGCCAACAACAAGCTTTCGGAATTAAATACTGAACTAAATGCTTTCAATGAGAAATTGAACGAAACCAATTACACGCTGACCGAGGCCAATCTTTTGAAAGAAATATACATTGGCCGTTACATGGATCAGTGTTCAGACTACATCGGAAAATTAGACGAATACCGTCGAAAATTGAATGTGATGGCAACAACAGGAAAAATGAACGAACTGATCAGTGCCGTAAAATCAAAACAATTTGTTGAAAATGAACTTGCTGTATTTCTCACGAATTTCGACAAGACATTCCTGCAACTCTTTCCTAATTTCATAGCAGAATTCAGAGTTTTATTGATTGATGAAGAAGCCATACAATTAAAGGAAGGCGAACTGTTGAATACGGAACTACGGATTTTTGCACTGATTCGTTTGGGCATTAAAGACAGCGCAAAAATTTCTACTTTTCTTCGGTATTCTGTATCCACAATTTACAATTACCGTTCGCAAATCAAAAACAAAGCAGCAGGTCCACGAGAAGATTTTGAAGCTAATGTAATGCGGATTGGAACCAATTTAAAATAGAAAATACTGTTTTTCTAGAAGGTCTTTGGGATTAAAAAAATCTCAAGGACGTCTTTTTTATTATAAATCTACCACTTTTTTTAAATACCAAATTTACATAATAGACAGTTATTCAGTGTCTTGCGTTTAAAAATAAGTAAAGCAATCTACTTTTTTATGATGACAAAAATATGTAGTGTATAAAGCGTTTACTTTTACCTTTTCGAAATTTGGAAAACTATGGATTTTTCAATAAATCGATTTCGTGAAGGTCATGTTGATCACAATCTATTACTAAACCGGAAAAATTAATTTATCAAATTCTATTTAAAAAATGAAGCAATTTCTTTTCACAGCCCTAATGTGGCTCGCGTTTTTTAGCCCTGCACAATCGCAGCAGCTAAAATCACCAAATGGAAAATTTGTAATGGAGTTTACATTACAAAACGACGGAACACCAAGCTACCAGCTGAATTACAAAAACAAAGCGGTTATTAAAACCAGTAAATTGGGTCTTGAATTGAAAAATGACAAGAAATCATTACTAAATGATTTCACGGTTGTTGACCAAAAAACAAGTACTGTTAACGAAAATTGGCAACCTGTTTGGGGCGAAGTTGCCACCATAACAAATAATTATAACGAACTAGCCGTTACTTTAGAACAGAAAGAAACGGAACGTAAAATGATTATTCGTTTTCGTTTGTTCAATGACGGTTTGGGTTTTCGCTATGAATTTCCTTCGCAAAAAAACTTGACTTACTTTGTAATCAAAGAAGAAAGAAGCCAGTTTGCCATGACTGGCGATCATACTGCATTCTGGATCCCGGGCGATTATGATACACAAGAATACGATTATACCACCTCTAAATTATCTGAAATAAGAGGGTTGGCAGAAAAAGCTACTACGGCCAATGTATCTCAAAAATCATTTTCGAACACTGGAGTTCAAACTTCATTAATGCTAAAAACAACTGACGGATTATACATTAACCTACATGAGGCAGCATTAATCAATTATTCTTGTATGCACTTGAACCTTGACGATAAAAACATGGTTTTTGAATCATGGTTAACTCCTGATGCAAAAGGTGATAAAGGCTACATGCAAGCACCTCAACATTCGCCATGGCGTACCATCATTGTGAGTGATGATGCAAGAGAAATACTAGCCTCTAAAATGACATTGAACCTCAACGAGCCCAACAAAATTGAAGATACTTCTTGGATTAAGCCTGTGAAATACGTGGGTGTTTGGTGGGAAATGATTACTGGAAAAAGTTCTTGGGCTTACACCGATGAATTGCCGACTGTACAATTGGGAGTTACTGATTTCTCAAAAGTAAAACCAAACGGCAAACACGGAGCTACCAATGCCAACGTAAAAAAGTATATTGATTTTGCTGCTAAACATGGTTTTGATGGCGTTTTAGTTGAAGGCTGGAACGAAGGCTGGGAAGACTGGTTTGGTCATTTAAAAGATTATGTTTTTGATTTTGTGACGCCTTATCCTGATTTTGATGTAAAAGGTTTGCAAGCGTATGCTAAAGAAAAAGGCGTAAAAATGATCATGCACCACGAAACTTCAGGATCAGTGCGCAATTATGAACGTCACTTAGAAAAAGCCTATCGATTCATGAAAGACAACGGATACGATGCTGTAAAAAGCGGCTATGTTGGTGACATTATTGAAAACGGTGGGAATCATTACAACCAATTCATGATCAATCATTACCAATACGCTATTGAAAAAGCAGCCGATTATAAAATTATGGTGAATGCTCACGAAGCCGTTCGACCAACAGGAATTGCGAGAACCTATCCTAATTTAATAGGTAACGAAGCGGCAAGAGGAACAGAATACCAATCTTTTGGTGGGTCAAAACCCAATCACGTAACCGTTTTACCTTTTACACGTTTAGTTGGTGGACCAATGGATTACACTCCAGGAATATTTGAAATGGACTTGAGTAAAATGAACAAGGACAACAACTCTCATGTCAACAGTACACTTGCCAATCAGTTAGCTTTGTATGTGACTATGTACAGCCCGTTGCAAATGGCTGCTGATACACCAGAGAATTACAATCGTTTTCCAGATGCTTTTCAGTTTATCAAAGATGTAGCTGTAGATTGGTCTGATAGCAAATACCTTGAAGCAGAACCTGGGCAATACGTAACCGTTGCACGTAAAGCCAAAGGAACAAACAACTGGTTTGTAGGTAACGTAAATGGTGAAACACCGAGAACGGCAACAATCACATTTGATTTTTTAGAGAAAGGTAAAAAATACAATGCTGTAATTTACGCTGATGCAAAAGATGCCCATTTTAAAACTAATCCGCAAGCTTACACCATTCAAAAAAAGGAGGTAAGTAGTACTTCAAAAATTAAATTATCTAGCGCTCCTGGTGGTGGTTACGCCATTAGTTTAATAGAAATTAAATAATACTAAAAAGGCTGTCATTGATTTGACAGCCTTTTTTATAAATAGAAATAACCTTTAGTCTTAATTGACTTTGATAACTTTAATATCAAAAATTAAAACAGAACCTCCAGGAATACCGCTGTAATCAAAACTACCGTAACCTAGGTGCGCTGGAATTAATAACATTCCGCTTCCGCCTTCTTTAAAAAATGGAATCCCTTCGGTCCAACCTTTGATTACTTGTTGTAATCCAAAAGTAATTCCTTCTGGTTTACTTTGATCAAACACATTACCGTTGGTGTAATATCCTTTGTACGCCACTGTCACATTAGAGTTTGCAGTTGGCTGTGCTCCCGTCCCTTGTTCGGTCACTACATAATACAATCCGGTTCCGGTTTTGGTTGCAGTTAAGTTTTTTGCAGCGATATAATCTGTAATTTCTTTTTCGTTTTGCGCTGTAAAATCAATTGGTTCTTTATCATTTTCCGGCAAACAAGAAACAAATAAGAACGAAATCAAAGCTAATACTGTATATTTCATAATGTAATTTTTTAGTTTGCTGGCAAATATACTAATTTCAACTAATGAGTTAGTTAAAATTATTTTTCTCCATAAAGTTGTACATCATCCACCATAAACGAACCGTCAAGAGCCAAGTTCCGACCTGATCCTACAAACTTGAATGCTATATTAATTTTACCTTGATAAGCAGATAAATCAATGGGGCCACTTCCTATGAATAGATTCCAAGGCGTTGCTTGAGTTGGTAATTTAGGGTTTAATTTAGTCCAAGTGGCAGTAGTTACATTCACCCCATTAAAATCAGAGGACAAGTATACCTCTAACGCGTTCAAAGGCGAATCAACATCCAAGTGATGTTGTGCCGCTCTAAAAGTGAGGATTTCCTTGGTGTAAACGTCCATATCAATTTTTGGCGAAATTAACCACGCAGTATTGTTCAACACACGAGTGCCTGAAAAGTAAAACTCCGCATATCCGTTTCCTGACGAAACTCCACCACGCCAAGCCAAAGATCCGTTTTGTACAATATTAGCCCAGCCTGGCAAACTAATAACAGAACGATCTACAACAGTTTTAAAATCTTGATTAAAAAAAGGAATCGCTCTTTTGCCTGTCATCACTATATCTTTAACCGATCGCGGAAGGAGTTGGTAATCGTCTCCAAATTTGGTCAAAATCCCTCGAATAGTCCCGTTTCCTTCAGGTATTTTTTGAGCGGCAAAGTCGGCAAAACTACTCGTTCGCACATACAATTGATTGCCACTTTTATCTACTATGTTCCAATTACTCGCTCCTCCTACATTGTTAGTTTCTTCAAAAAAACTACGTCCAATGGCTTCTTCTGCAAATTGAACTTCTTTAATTTCAATAAGTGTATTTAAATTGGCATCATTAAACACCTCTTGTAAACTCATTTTTCGCACCAACGCCTCCTCCTGAATCTGTGTACACGAAGCATTTACTATTTTTTTATAATCATTTTGCGAAAGTCGCCCCACTCCACCTTGATTAAAAGCATTTACATAGAGACCACCAATTCGTAAACCTCCAAAATACAAATCGGTGTATAAATCTTTTAGTTTAACATACACTTTTGTACCCACACGATACTCAATATACAAGTTGCTCACATCAATAGGAATACTAAAACCTTGCGGTGCTGTGTTGGCTGTAGCCAAAGTTTGAAAGGAAATCGATTTGAAAAAATTCCCTCCTTCATCACTCGATACCACATAAGCCTCAACCACATCATCATATTGGAATTGCGTTGCGGTAGCAGTTGTTTGAGTTAATACCTTAGCAACCGATGTCGTTACAGCTATATCAGGTTGTGAACATTTTAATTCAGGCGTTGCCGTTTCCTCGGGAACGCAACCCACAAAAATCAATAAAAAACTTAACACAACTATCGTATTTTTAAACATTATATTCATAGCTATCATATTACAAGTTGATATAAAAATTGACAAAATAAGTACGGCCATAACCATAAAAATACTTTGGCCCAAAAGAAGGTGTGCCGCTTGAAATGTCTTGGTTTCGCTCTCGAAAATTTGCATTACGAGCTTGCTCAAAACCGCCTGTTTTGAAGCGTTGATTCAGCACATTATTCACACTAAAGAAGACTCCCAGATTTTTACCTTTCACAATCCATGATTTGCCACCTACAAGATTCAAAAGCACAATAGGATCGAGTTGTTCTTGCTGCAACAACTCTTTGCCACGTTCAAAAGTAGCCTCCGGAAAAGTAAGTCCGCTACTTGGGTTTCTGTAAAAAATATCAGTGCGTGCTATTGGCGATACATCCAGAAAACTATGAGACAAATAATTTATGGTGCTACCCAACCACCAATATTTAGGATCACGATACTCGCAACCAAAGGAGTAAGCGCGCTGCGGTGTCCCCGATTGTCTATAGTTGGTCAATGCAGCTTTGCCGAAATCGAATTGAGGATTTTCATTGATTGTTGCTGCTTGCGCATCATTAACCAAAGTTACATTTGGATTACTCGCATACGTATGCAAACCAAAAGCTGCCGCCAAAGTGGTCTTAAATGTTGCCGACCATTGGTACTCTAAACTCAACTCGGCACCTGTATTTTTTTTGTTTAAACCTGTTAAAGTCTGACTCACAAAAGCATCGGTACTCTCATATCCGGCACCATCGTCAAAAATTCCTTCGGCATAGAAAAAAGATACTTGAGTGATATCGCGTTGTAAGGTATGGTACGCCGTAGCACGAGCCTTAAGCAATGGAGACCGATAGGTGTAACTCAACTCTAAACTACTATTGCGTTCACTTTTTACATTTGGAACCACCACATTATTGAGTCTAGCGTTTGAAAATACATTTCGTAGCGCTGGCGCTTTACTCAAGTGTGCCGCATGAAAACTGAGGAGTTGCTTCCCAGAAATTTTGTAAATCAAACCCGCTTTAAACCCAAAATTCTCAAAATGCACCGTTTCGCTTTTTCCAAAGGAACTGTTGGGATACAAACCATTTTTGTACAAGCCTTCTCTTTGATATACCGTATTGGAATAGGTTTGAGCTAAATAAAAATCGACATCGTTGTAATTGAATTTAAACTGTGTAAAGGCATCAATTGTTTGAGCTGTGTAGTTAAAATTATAGCCATAAATATCTCCCACCACAACCTGACGGTTCGGATTATTTAAATCAGATTGTGATTCGTCGCCGTTGTAAAAAGCATCAATATCATCATAAAACTTGCCTCCTAATAAATCAGTTAACTTTTGGTAATTGCGTGAAAAAAGTTTCTTGTACGAAGCAGCAGCGTTCAGACTAATATTATCGGACAGTTGCGCATTCAAATTGGTTGTCGCCGCTGCCACCTGATCATCTACTACATCATCATAAAGCACATACTTGCTTTGAGCGGGTTCATAACCGGTGATGACGCCATTGCTATTGGTTACAGCGGTTTGATTCGTCAGGTACAATACCTTCCAATCTAACTGTGGTTGTGCTAAAAAAGCAGCTTTATTTTTGGCGGCATTATCTTCATCTGGCGTAAAAGCCCCAGAAAACTCACCATCATCAGGAGCGTAAAGCGAACTGTAAAAACTAGGTAATTTGCGGTAATAAGCTGGATCCGGACTGTTGGCATTTTGAAAATCGATATTGCTATTGGTTATAGTTCCCATTTGATACATTAAAGTGGTGTTCAATTGGATTTGCTCTTTAATTTTAAAAAAATGCTGGAGCATCACTATAGGTTCTTCGACCGTTTTTAAGCGCGCATTTCGTTTTTTTCCGTTTTGGAAACCCCAATACGAATTGTAATTTTCGGAGGTGAGTTGCGTAACCTCATCTGTATTCGGTGAATTTTTTGCTCGGGTGTTGGGTGTATAAAAAGCGGTCAGATTTAGGGCATGCCGTTGACTGAGGTTCTTTTCGATACTCACGAAAAAAGAATTCGCATCATACGAAGTGCCGTCAAAATAGGCTTCTTGCGCCCATCTTTTACTAGCCGAAATAACATATGCCCAACCCGATGAACTCATGCCTGATGCATGAGTAGCCATAGTGCGCCAATTATAATTGCTGTTGGTTCCTGAAAAAGTGAGACGCGTTCCCGGCCGATAAATAGATGCTCTAGTATTTATTTCCTGAGTACCCAAAAGTGCTCCAAAGGTATAATCAGAAGGAGTTGTGCCAATAGTAAACTCTTGATTACGGAGCGCATCATTGAGTCCGCCCCAATCGCCCCACTGCGGTCGGCCATCAATTATTTTATTCATGCTTACGCCATTAATCATCATTATGGCCTGTTCACTATCTAATCCGCGGGTTCGAAAACGGGCTTGTCCCCAATGAAAAGCAGCCGCTTGTAAAAAAGCATCTCGGGTAGATTGTAGCAGGCCCGCCGTGTTTTCGGAACTGGAATTATCATCACTAAAATCACTTTCAGATAAAGCTATAATACTAGATTGTTGTTCGAAGGATTGGTCTTCTTGAAGTGGAATTGTACCTAAATCTAGGATTTGATTTGCGGTGAGTTCAATAGGAAATAACGCATCTTGATAACCTTGATTGCGCACCAAAAGAAACCATTTTCCGGCTGGAATTTCTTGAATTTGAAAGCTACCATCAGGATTGGTAATTTGCATTTGTGACGTGTTTTGAATATTCACTACGACACCTGCAATAGGAATTTGAGTTTTGGCATTTACAACTGTACCGCGAACAGCAGCATTATTTTGCGACCAAACACTATTGAATAACAAGCCAAAGCACAAACAAATTCCGAGTTTTACCATATCCAATGCATAAGATTTTTACATCAACAAAAAATATTTTTTGAAACCAGCATGCCCAAAGTTCAACCAAAAGTTATGACTTAAGGTTGAACAGCAAGCAGGCTTTATACCCACTTTCTTGTGGATACTTCGTGTTAGAATTAAAAAATAAATTTTGGAAAAGTGGTATAAATCTTAAAGCTCAAGGCTGATGAATGGTATTTGAATTTCAAGCACTTAAAAACTATTCGAACGAATTATTATGTTAAAAATAATAAAAAATTTTGTTAGTTGTTTCATTTTTTAAAAAAAATAGCAGTATTTTTCTTTTTAAAAAAATGGGAAGTGTGAGAAAAAGCAATACGACTAGCATAGCCCCGATCGCAGCAGGTATCCTTTTTTATAAACGCTAGTATTTCTGGCGTTTTAGCACTACTCGAGTGCGTTTATAAAAAAGATACAGCTAAGAACGGGAATAGATAGCTGCTGAAAACAGCATGACTACTCCTAAAAAATTATGCAATGGCTTTGATTCTGGAAACCATAAGTGTAATTAGCAGTCCGAAAACACCAATAAAAGCGAAAGAAAAACGCAGACTTGACAGCTCAGCGATGTAACCAATAATAGGAGGACCCATTAAAAAACCCAAGAAACTAACGCTCGAAACAGTGGTTAAGGCGACACTTGGCGCTACATTAGGCGTTTTGCCCGCTACGCTATACACGGTAGGGACAATGGTTGAAACTCCTAAACCAACAAACATGAATGCAATAGTTGAAGGAATAACAAAAGGGAAAAATACGGCTGTAAAAAGCCCTGCAGAAATCATGACTCCGCTAATTTGTAATACTTTTTTACGACCGAATTTATGTATCAAACTATCACCAACAAAGCGTCCGCTGGCCATCATGATCATAAACGAGGTGTAACCCAAAATTACTAATGCGCCTGGTGCTTTTATGACATCTTTAAAGTAGACTCCGCTCCAGTCAAACATGACTCCCTCGCTGGCCATACAGCAAAAACCAATTACTCCGAGCCATATTAAAGTAGGGTCAGGTTTAGAAAATAATTTTTTCTTAGCGGCTTTGGTAGTTTCTTTGGCTTTGATTAAAAATTTGTAATTGAAAACCATTAATAAAAGCACTAAAGCACCTACGATAAGAAAATGAGCATAAGGAGATAGTTTAAAAGCGAGCATGCCTAAACCTACCAAAGCACCTGTAAAACCGGCAAAACTCCACATACCATGAAAGGAGCTCATGATGGTTTTTTTGAATAAAACTTCGGTGTACACACCTTGTGTATTTACAGCAATGTTAGAGAGATTTCCGAAGATACCAAACACAAACAAGCCAAGCGATAATTGCCAGGCCGCGGTAGCCAAACCCAAATTGGTTAAGCTCAGCACATACATAAAAAGAGAAAATACCAAAACTTTGTGACTACCAAAACGAGTAACCAATTGGCCTGAGAACGGCATGATTACCAATTGCCCCATAGGTAAGGCAAAAAGAATACTCCCCAAATCGCCTTCGCTAAGGTGCAAGGCAGTTTTAATGTCCGGAATACGGCTTGCCCAAGTAGCAAAAGACAAACCCATACCAAAATAAAACATAGAAACCGCCCAACGAATGCGGTTTAAATACGAGATTTTGACATCTTTATATGATTTTTTGAATTTGGCTTTGGTACGAGACCTGTTTAAAAAGTTGAGCACTATCAAAATAATGAATTTAGTAATTAGAGGTACAAAATTACAAAAACCAACTATTGATTGCGTCAATACAACACTAATACCAATAAATACAACGTTATTGTTTATAAATAGCTATTTGCAAACCATTATTTTGAAGGCTACTTTAAAGTGAAATTACTTTCTGCGCAGCGCTACTTTGCAAAGCTGACTCAATAATTTGCATTACGCGGACACCATCTTGGCCCGTTACAGGCTCAACGGTATTGTTTGTAATTGAATGATAAACACCATCAAAAAACGCCATGTAATTGCCTTGTTGCGTGGGTACGAATTCTTTTTTCAATATTCCATCAACTTCAGTATGTAAAAAACCTTGTTGCGATTCCGGCTCTGTACCCCAAGTTACTGTGTTGGGCTGCATGCCAAGTTTCAAATTGTCTTCTTGCACATCGGCGCGGGTTTTTAAGAACGATCCTTTTTTACCATGAACAACAAACGACGGAACGGCTTCGCGAACAAAAAAACCAGCTTTCAAACGTACTCTAAATGAATTGTAATACAAGAGAATATCAATACAATCATCAACCAATGAATTTGCTCTTGTAATACGAACATCAGCAAAAACAGCTGTTGGCATTCCGAACAAACACAATGCTTGGTCTATTAAGTGTGGCCCCAAATCTTTTAGAATTCCGGCACCATCATTAGTTGTTTCTTTGTGTTGCTTAGGACTTAACAAAGGATTGTAACGATCAAAATGGAATTCGGCTTCTACAATTTCGCCCAAAAGTCCTTCCTGAACTACTTTTTGAACCGTTTTGAAATCGCTATCCCAACGGCGGTTTTGAAAAACGGCCAATTTCACCCCTTTTTCTTGGGCAATTTGGGCCAATTCTTGTGCTTGCGCAACTGTTGTGGTAAAAGCTTTCTCGACAATGGCATGTTTTCCGGCTAATAAAACTTGTTTGGCATACTCGTAATGCGTGGCAACGGGTGTGTTGACAATTACTAAATCAACTTCATCTTGTAAAACAGCTTCGATCGAAGGATAACTTTTTACCGCTGGAAAATCCAATTGAATCAACTTTTTACTGCGTTCCCACGAGCCAAGTAATTCAAATCCGGGATGATTGGTTATAAAAGGAGCATGAAATACTTTTCCTGACATTCCGTAGGAGAGTAATGCGGTTTTTATTTTTTGCATAAAATAAGTTTCAAATTTGTGACATTTTCATTTTTAACATATAAGTCATATGAGTTTTTAAGATTTGTAAAGGTAGCAACAGCCTTGATTTTAACTAATGCCTAAATAGTTTAAAAAAAAGAAAACTTACGTGACTTATATGTTTACAAAACCTAAAGTTTAGCTCGCTCGTATTGTTTAGGCCAAGCAATTTCTGCTTTTAACTCGTGTGCAAATGTCAATCCCAAATTAGGATCTCTCAATGATTCACGCGCTACCAAAACCAAATCGGCTTTTCCAGAGGCTACAATTTCCTCCGCTTGAGCTGCTTCAGTAATTAAACCAACTGCTCCTGTTAAAATGCCTACTTCCATTTTTATGCTTTCCGCAAAAGGAACTTGGTAATTCGGACCAACAGGAATTTGCTGCTGCGTTACTGCTCCGCCAGAAGAAGCGTCAATTAAATCGACTCCTTTTTCTTTTAAAATTCTTGATAAAGCAATCGACTCTTGTAAATTCCAACCACCTTCAGCCCAATCAGTAGCTGAAATTCGAACAAACAAAGGCAAATTTTCAGGCCATTCCGCTTGCACTGCTGCTACTATTTCGAGTGTGAATCGGATTCGATTTTCGAAACTACCACCGTAAGCATCTGTTCTGGTATTTGACAAAGGCGATAAAAATTGATGCATTAAATAACCGTGCGCAGCATGAATTTCCATTACCTGAAAACCCGCTTGAACTGCTCTTTTGGTAGCCGACTTGAAGTCAGCAATTACTTTTTGAATCCCATCCAAATCAAGTGCTAAAGGCGCAGGATCCGTATCGTAGAACGGAATTGCACTTGGCGCCACGGTATTCCAACCACCCTTTTCGATAGCTACTTTTCGACCACCGTTCCATGGCGAAGCAGCACTGGCTTTACGTCCGGCATGAGCTAACTGAATGCCAGGAACTGAATTTTGACTGATAATAAAACGGTTGATTTGCTGCATTTTCTCGATTTGCTCGTCTTTCCAAAGTCCTAAATCTTCTGGCGAAATACGTCCTTCTGGCGATACCGAAGTAGCTTCTTGAATAATCAAACCTGCGCCACCACTGGCACGGCTTCCTAAATGTACCAAATGCCAATCGTTGGCAAAGCCATCTACGGCAGAATATTGGCACATCGGTGAAATAGCCAAACGGTTTTTTAATGTTATACTTTTTATTGTTAATGGAGAAAATAATGCTGATGCCATGTTGAGTTAAATTTAAAATGAAAGAAACACTGTAATAAGTTTCCAAAAAAGTAAAGTTAAGGCTCCATTACCAAAGTAGGAATTGAATTTTTGATAATTAACAAACTTTTAAAAAGCGATGGTATAAATATTGTAAAATATACAAACAGAAAACCTTACTTTTGTGAGTTATAAAAGAACTAAAAATTTAAAATGGACATAGTTATCAAGCTTTCTCAATTTTTATTGAGCCTATCATTACTGATTGTACTTCACGAATTAGGACATTTCATTCCTGCCAAATTATTTAAAACCAGAGTCGAAAAATTCTATTTGTTTTTTGATGTAAAATATTCTCTTATCAAAAAGAAAATTGGCGAAACCGAATACGGAATCGGGTGGTTGCCACTAGGCGGTTATGTTAAAATTTCGGGGATGATTGATGAAAGCATGGACAAAGAACAAATGGCTTTGCCTCCACAGCCTTGGGAATTTAGATCGAAACCAGCTTGGCAACGTTTGATCATCATGTTGGGTGGTGTTACGGTCAATTTTATTTTGGCTTTCATTATATATATAGGAATGGCGTATGTTTACGGCGACGTTTATATTGCTAACAAAGACTTGAAGGATGGAATGCTCGTAGAAAACACGATCCTGCAAAAAATTGGTTTCCGTACCGGAGATCAAATAAAAGCTGTTGATGGAGAAACTATCGAGAAATTTGATAAAGAATTAACCCTAAAAGTACTTACCGCAAAAGAAGTTGTTTTACACCGCAATGGTGCTGATACTACTGTAAAACTTCCTATTGATTTTGTAGATCAACTTGACAAAGTTGAAAAAGGAGTTTTATTAGATATCAGAATGCCGTTTGTTGTTGGTGCAATTTCTGAAGGATCAAAAAACACCAACTTGCAGCCAAAAGATATTGTTCTTGCTATTAACGGTACGCCTACTAAATACTTTGATCAAGCCAAAACCGTTCTTGAAAACAATAAAAATAAAACCGTAACCGCTACGATACTTCGTGAGGAGAAAGAAATTAAATTACCGATTGTAATATCAGCTGATGGAAAACTTGGTATTGGAATTGGTCGTTTGGGTATGGAATCGCTAGAAAAACTGGGCTACTATAAAGTAAGTAAGCAACAATTTAGTTTTGCCGAATCTATCCCGGTAGGAATTACCAAAGGAAAAGACCAGCTTGTTGGCTATGGTAAGCAATTAAAAATGATTTTCAGTCCAAGCACGGGCGCATACAAACAAGTAGGCGGATTCAAGGCTATTTTTGATATTTTTCCTAAAACTTGGAGCTGGGAGGTATTCTGGAATATCACCGCTTTATTGTCAATAATGCTCGGAGTAATGAACCTTTTGCCAATTCCGGCACTTGATGGAGGTCATGTGATGTTTTTATTATACGAAATTGTTTCAGGCAAAAAACCTAGCGATAAATTCCTAGAGAATGCACAAATGGTTGGTTTTGTTTTACTTATCACACTCTTACTATTTGCTAACGGAAACGACATTTACAAAGCGATCATCGGCAAGTAAAAAAAATGAAAAAAAGTTTGAAATTTATTTGCAGAAACCAAATGATAGCCTATCTTTGCAACCGCTTAGACAAACAAACAGAGTTGTTCAAAAGCAAATAAAAAAGACGTTCTTTAAAAAAAATAAAAATATACAGTTTCCTCCTTAGCTCAGTTGGTTAGAGCATCTGACTGTTAATCAGAGGGTCCTTGGTTCGAGCCCAAGAGGGGGAGCTTTTAGAAAGCCATTCAAGAAATTGAGTGGCTTTTTTGTTTTACATCATTGCGAACCTTGGTTCGAGTCCGCCGCGGCGGAGAAACTTTTAGAAAGCCATTCAAGAAATTGAGTGGCTTTTTTGGTTATCAGTGGGTTTTGGCTGTATCTTTCTAAAAATCAAGTAAATTCTTTAATGATCTTTTTAGCAGTATGAGTACTACCCCAATTAGCAAGTTCGTGTAATAATGGAAGTAACGACTTGCCAGTGTTAGTTAAAGAATATTCTACTCTTGGCGGTATTTCAGTGAATTCAATTCTATGAATCAATCCATATTGCTCTAATTCTTTCAATTCACCAGATAATACTTTATTTGAAATCGATGGTATGATTTGGTTTAGTTTCCCAAATCGAATTGTCCTATCTCCAATACAGTTTAGTATGATGGGCTTCCATTTACCTCCTATGATACTTATTGTGCGGGTTACGGGGCAATTTAATGGGTTGTCGATGAATTTGCTGCTCATAATCTGGTTACCTTTTGGTTACTTGTATTTACTAACTTAGTTACGAATGTATAAAATTTGAAATAGATTTGTAAAAAAAATATAAAATGAAAAATTACATACAGATTATCAGTTTTTTATTAATTAAGTTCTTTTTTGTTTCCTCTGTTTTTGCTCAAACAAAATTGACTTTAGGGAAACAAGTTTTTGAATTACATAACGTGACAGGATCAATCATTAAGTTTCAAGGTGAACCCGTGCTTAAAATTGAAAGAGATTTAACCACTTTGCCATTTGACCCAAATAGATTAGAGGCGACTGTAGATGAAAAACATTATGCAAAATTAGTTGGATTAAATGATTTTGAAAATGGAACTATAGAGATTAAGATGTATAGTCAAATTCAAGATCCATCCCCTTTTGCAGGAGCTGCCGGTTTTATTGGCTTGTATTATCGAATTGCTGCAAACGATTCTGCGTTTGAGTCAATTTATTTGCGACCTAAAGTTGGAAGAGCCTCAAATCAAATGTTTAGAAACCACGCTGTTCAATATTTTTCTTATCCGGATGCAAAATTTGAAACACTTAGAAAAAATTATCCTCCTGGATCGTATGAGGGCTCAGCACCAGTTGCTTTAAATGAATGGATAACAATGAGAATTGAGGTAAATGGAGAAACGGCCGAAATGTTTATTAACAATATGAAATACTCTTCTTTTATCGTTGATAAAATGTTAGGTAAAGTTAAAAAAGGAGGAGTTGGACTTTATGTTGATATAGCTACAGTTGGATACTTTAAGGACTTGAAAATAATAAAAAGACCCTATAAAGCTCCAATCAAGAAAGAAGAAAAACAGGAAGGTATTTAAACTCCCTGTCGATTTGCAAGAAGTTTAACTTTTTATTTTTCTGATAGTTACATATTCAATAATCGCATTATAGTTGCAGCTTCTGTCAATAAGGGGAGCTTTTTTAAAAAGACTATCAGCAAGGATGGTCTTTTTTTTTGGTTTAAACTTTTTCGGGCCTTGGTTCGAGTCCGCCGCGGCGGAGGAGCTCTTAGAAACTAATAGAATTTCTTTTTAATTTTAAATTAGAAAGTCACTTTTGAATGTTGACCTTTTATTTTGAGTTAAAAGGGAGTACTCTCTCCAGAAAAGGTAACGCTTTTTTTCAACCCGAATCTTATATCAGACTTAAACTAAGAGATTACGGGGAAAATAATTTTATAAGCTAATAATCCTTTTTGCTTGGAATCACTGCTCGAATTCCACCTCTCGGATTTTCAATATCATTTTTATATCGTGGAATAATGTGTATATGACAATGCGATATAGTTTGTCCAGCATCCTCATTGATGTTTATACCAATATTAAAACCATCTGGTCGAAATTTTTCTTGAAGTATATTTTTTAATTTATTCACGACAATCCAACAAGCGGTTTGTTCTTTTAAAGTCAAATCAAAATAATTTGAGACTAATCTTTTAGGGACAATTAAAGCATGGCCCTCTGAAACTGGAAACTTATCATAAAATGAAAAAACTGTTGCTGTTTCAACAATTAATTCTCGTGTATCTTCTCCAATTAAAAAAGGGCTTAAATCTACGTTTCCTTTGTTTAAAACAGTATAATGTTGGTACTCGTATATTTCGCAGTTTTCGTTTTTATAAATAGACAAATAACCTAATCTGATTAAACATTGATAAGTTTCTTTTTTATGGATTTTGTGAATTCTAAAACCCTCGTGTTGAATATCTCTACGAACAGCAAAAAAGGCTTTTCCGTTTGGCTTTAAGAGACTCGATACATTCATTAAAACCTCAGCTTGTTCTTCAGGAAGCAAAACATTTAGAACATAAAAGCACAAGATTGTATCATATTTTTCGGTTGGAAATGTTGGAAAATAAAAGGGATCGTATCCAGTAATATCAAAACCTTCATTTTTCAATAATTCTACATCTTTACCAATACCACAGCCAAAATCTAAAACTTTACCCTTAATCTCTTTTTGATTTAGTAAAATCCTAGCAGGATAAGAAAGTGATGTTCTTTCAATTGCTGTTAAGTGACTATTTGGGTTTTGGCTACTCATTCATAAATAAAAATCCGTTATTACTAGCAATGGTAATCAATGGTTGAATCGTGTTTGAAAACTTTTCTTTGTCAAAAGCATCTAAATTTGGAAATATTGCTAAGTATTCATCCATATAAATGCTTTTGCAATCATTTTGTTTATTAATTTCAAAAGCTGTTTTTTGCAATTTATAAAACTTTTCAAAATGCTTTTCAAACAACGGAAGTTTATCACTTTTAGAACTATTAAACTTTTTTTCAATAGGAACTAAATTCCAAATAAGATCATGCATAACAAAATTATGAGGTATAAAATGATCTAATGCAAAATTCTTTTCATCAAATATCAATTTTTTACCCGTAAAAATACATTCTATCCCATTTTCCTTTTCAAAAACTAATTTCCAATAATCTTTAGTTTGTTTGCTTAAACCATTTCTTGTTGCTGGTTTTATTAATTTATTTGCAATATCAGGAACGCTAGGATTTCTTGTCTGAAGAAATAAAGTTAAATTCCAATAACAGAAATCTTTAATAATTTTTGTATTCGATTTTAGATACTCAATCCATAGTGGATTTATCTCTATAAAATCATTATGTAGAGCGTATAAACAATCATTATTAAAAGTTTTGGATAATTTATAAATCTCCGTTTTACTTTTTTTAGGAAACCATGGTGAAAGAAACCAATGCGGGACATTATTGTCAAAATGTAATAATTGATTTATAGTTTCTTTTAAATTAGAATTTTGTAATCGATCAATAAGATTAATTTTATTTTCATCTTCATGTAGTTTCTCAGAATTCAAAATAGATTTAACAGCGATTTGTAAATTATCGGATTTTCCGAATGACAGTTTAAAATAATTTATGGTATACCATGCATTACTAATCATTCTAGAAAAAATGTTTTTCTTAAGAATAACTGAATTTCCTTCTTCAATTAATTCAATTATAGCAATTAACCAATAATATTTATAGGTTGCAACTGTACTTCCGAAAACAGAAGCTAATTTTTGAATAGGTAAATTATTTGAAGTTGGAAGGTTCATCAAGCTTAGATTATTAATAATTTATTCCGTTAAAGTTTTTTTCCACAATTTCGACAAAACTTGTCTGACATATTAATAGTTGCTCTGCAATCGCTACAATTAATAATTTGTGAATCTATGTTTTTAATTATCGGCTTATTAACATTGTAGAAATGTTGAGGAATTTCATCGACAAATGACGACTCGTTTCCTAATTCTGTAATCAGAAATAATTCGTCCTTGGCTCTCGTTATTGCAACATAAAACAATCGTCTTTCTTCTTCAAGTAAAACATCATATTTTATATCCTTAACAACTCTAAAAATAGCATCATTTCAATTACCTATCGTTTATCAACTTTTATCGTTAACCGATAATAAAAAACATAGCCCCACTAAAAGATAATCTTAAGTTAAAACAGCAATTAAAAAGCGATTCTGAAAGATAAGAAAAATATTAAAAAGGAACATAATTAAGAAAGCTAAAAAATTAAAACCTGTAAAATCTTAAGCCTAAAATGGAGTGCCTTTTTGATAACGATCTTAATGTTGTTCACAATTGCTTTTACTACACCTTCAAATTGAGTAATTTACATTATTATTCCCAATATTTTTCTTATTTTCCCGTACTAAAACTACAGCAACATGTTACGACGAAAATTTATTGGAGCTACTACAGCAATTGGTTTGGCAAGTTTGATGGGATTAAAAACCAAAGCAGCATCGCAATCTGTGCTACACCAAGTTTACTTTTGGTTAAAAAATCCAGATTCTGAAGCTGACAAAAAACAACTTATCTCAGGCTTAAAAACACTAGAATCAATACCAACAGTGCGACAAATTCACATAGGCACCTTAGCATCAACGGAAAAACGCGAAGTGGTTGATACCTCTTGGCAAGTATCAGAATTGTTGTTTTTTGACAATGAATCCGACCAAAAAATATATCAAGACCATCCCATTCACTTAGAATTCGTAAAAAAACACCAATACCTTTGGGAAAAAGTCCGCGTTTTCGATAGCATTACACAGTAGCTTTTTCAGAAATAATTGCAACAATAAGTCGTTGATAATATGTTATTTACTAGTGATTTCTAATTTAAAAAAAACAGAATTTCAAAAACACCTCATCTGCAAACAGTTCATAACCAAACCATTTGATTATTCACTATATTTGAATCAAAACACATATCCTATGAAAAAATACATCATTTTCCTTTTACTAGTACAGCCACTTTTGACTTTTGCACAAGTTGCATCATATCAAATAACTTCCTATAATGTTGAAGGAACTAAAGCTCCTAATACACACTACTTGGGAACAGCATGGTTAAACACTATGATGCAAGAGAATAATTCTCTTCCATACAACATTACCAAAGCTACTTTTAAAGCCAACTCCACCTTGGATTGGCACAAACATGCAACTCCACAAACATTGATTGTAGTTGAAGGTCGAGGATATTATCAAGAAAAAGGCAAAGACCCTATTGTTATTAAGCAAGGTGATATTTTAGTTTGCGATAAAGATATCGAACATTGGCACGCCTCTAGCAAAGAAAATAATATAACTTATCTTGCTCTATATGGTGGAAAACTACCTACGATTTGGACGGAAGTCCTAACACAGGAGTACTACGACAATGTAGCTGAAAAACTTAAAAATAAATAACACAATCCGTGCAACATTATGAATTTTAGAAGTCAAAATATGCAAAAATAACTTCTCATAAAAATAAAGTTCTAAATTGTGTTTTCATTTTAAAACTATAAACTAACTAAAAACCAAACCATATGAATCGAACGCATTGTAAAAAAGTCTTTCATGGCCTTATCATTGCAGCAGCATTAGTGAGTAACGCGCCAAGCGGATTCGCTCAAAAAAAGAATGTAAAAAACAAAAACACGGCAGCCATTGCTACAGATAGTGTTTTTAACGCGCTCAAATGGCGCAACATCGGGCCGTTTAGAGCCGGTAGGTCCTTGGCAGTTGCAGGTCACGCCAGTCAACCGCTCACCTACTACTTTGGGGCAACCGGTGGCGGTGTCTGGAAAACCATTGACGGCGGAAACGAATGGTTTCCTATCTCTGACAGTGTGTTTAAATCGTCTTCTGTTGGTGCTATTACCGTGGCGCCTTCTGATGCTAATGTGATTTATGTAGGAATGGGCGAGGCCGATATGCGGTCTAACATTTCGTTTGGCGACGGCGTTTATAAATCAGTAAACGGCGGAAAAAGCTGGGCAAAAGCAGGACTAGATAAGGCTGATGCTATTGGTAATATTGAGGTACATCCTACTGATGCCAATATCGTTTTTGCAGCAGCAATGGGAAATCCTTTTCAATCGAACCCGGAGCGTGGTGTCTACCGATCAAAAGATGGTGGAAAAACATGGCAATTAGTCCTTTCTAAAGATGCTAAAACCGGAGCGATGTGCGTACGCATTGATCCTTCTAATCCGCGAATTGTGTATGCTACCTTATGGGAAGCTTATCGCAACGGACACTCGATGTCGTCTGGCGGAAAAGGTTCTGGACTTTACAAATCTACCGATGGTGGCGATACTTGGGTTTCTTTAAATGAAAAACCAGGAATGCCTGTTGGTTTGCTTGGAAAAATAGGAATAGCCGTTTCGCCTGTAAACTCAAACCGTTTGTATGCTTTAATCGAAAACAACAAAGGTGGTTTGTACCGCTCTGATGATGCTGGTGAACACTGGCAATTGATTAACGAAGACAAAAATTTGTGGCAACGCCCATGGTATTACATGAATTTACAAACCGATCCTAAAAACGAAAATGGATTAATTGTGTTGAATGTTGATGCCCGGAAAACCAGCGATGGCGGCAAAAGTTTCAAAAAAATAAATGTGGGTCACGGTGATACACATGATGTTTGGATTAACCCAAACAACCCTGATAATTTTATCATTGGTGATGATGGTGGCGGAGAAGTTACCTATAATGGCGGAGAAACTTTTACTGCCCTTGATGTACCTACGAGCCAATTTTACCACGTTTCGGTAGACAATGAATTTCCGTATAACATCTACGGTGCACAACAAGACAACTCATCTGTTCGTATCGCTTCCAGAACCAATGGTTATGGTATCGGTACAGAATCTTGGTATCCGGTTGCGGGTGGCGAAGCCGGTTATATCGAAGCTGATCCAACCAATTCTGACATTACTTTTGGCGGTGAATACGACGGACAGTTAAGTACTTTCAACAAAAAAACAGGACAGTCAAAAGACATCTCTCCTTATCCGGAGTCGAATATTGGAGCGCCATCTAATGCCAAAAAATACCGTTTTCAATGGACGTACCCGATTGTTTTTTCGCCTCACAATCCTAAGAAAATGTACGTGACCTCACAAGTAGTGCACGTTACCGAAGATCAAGGAAATTCTTTTCAAATCATAAGTCCTGATTTATCGCGTAATGATCCTAAAACTACTGGCGAAACAGGTGGTCCAATAACTTTAGACCAAACCGGTGCCGAAGCCTATGCTACTATTTTCACCTTATCAGAATCGCCTCTTGAAGAAGGTGTTATCTGGACAGGATCTGACGATGGTTTGATTCACATCACGAAAAACAATGGTGCCAAATGGGATAATATTTCATTACCAACAACGCTTTTACCTGATTTTTCATTGATTAGTATGATTCATACTTCTGAGCATCAAAAAGGAAAAGCTTACGTAGCGGCGAACAAATACATGTACGGCGATCGCAATCCATATTTATTTAAAACGTCTGATTACGGAAAAACATGGACCAAGATAACGAACGGAATCCCGAGTGACGAATATTGTCGTGTAATGCGCGAAGACCCAAACAAAGCAGGATTGCTTTATGCTGGTACAGAACGCGGTATTTATGTTTCATTCAATGATGGCGATTCGTGGCAAAAACTCAACTTAAACCTTCCCTTGACACCAATTCGTGATTTGCGTGTTCACAAAAGAGAGAAAGATTTAGTAGTAGCTACACATGGTCGTGCGTTCTGGGTTTTAGATGACATTACTCCATTGTACGAAATCAAAGACCAAGCAGTAAAAGCGGACAAACACTTATTTAAACCACGTCATGCCTACCGTATGTCAGGTGGTCAAAGTGATGACACAAGCACAGGGACCAATGCACCAAATGGTGTAATTGTGCGTTACTATTTTAAAAAGAAACCTACGAACGAGATAAAACTGCAATTTGCTACTCCAAAAGGAGATACTATTATCACCTACTCGTCTACTAAAAACTTGAAAGGCAAAGAAATGGCACCTTCAAAAGAGTTTTATACTGATACCAATAAAGCACAACCAGGAACAATTTCAGCGCAAGCTGGTATGAATTCTTTTGTGTGGAACATGAGATATCCTAATGTGACTGAAGTAGAAGGTACTAATGTAATGTGGGCTGGTTCTGGAGCTGGCGCCAAAGTAGTTCCTGGCACTTATACTGTTAAACTTTTAGAGGGAAAAAATGTAATTGGCGAAGCAGCCTTCGAAATTAAATTAGACCCAAGAGTAAATACAAGTGCAGCCGACTTGCAAGAACAATTTGATTTGCATCAAAAGGTGAACAAAAAAGTGGACGAAGCACATAAAGCGATCAACAAATTACGCAAAATTAGATCGCAAATCAATTCTTATATCGGTAGCGTAAAAGATGCTGTGCTGATAGAAGAAATGAAAAAAATGACAAAAACTACTTTAGAAAGTCTTGACGCTATCGAAGGAACTTTAATGCAACCCAAAGCCAAAGCACCACAAGATGTATTGGCCTTCCCTATTCAATTGAATGATAAAATGGCTGGTTTGGGATCAAACATTTCTTCATCAGAGTCAAAACCTACGCGCAATGCCTATGTAGTTTACCAAGATTTAGCTCAAAAAATAGACGCTCAAATCAGTAAATTGCAAGAACTGATGGATAAAGATGTCAAAGCTTTTAACAGCTATGTGATGCAACAAAAGGTTCCCGCTATTATTTTAGATGAGGATAAAAAATAAGTTGTAGCGAATATAAAGCATTACAAAACCAAGAAAGGGACCGCTCATTGTGAACGGTCCCTTTCTTCTTTTAAAAATATTTCTTTTTGAAAAGTAAAAGCAATTGTTAAAAGTTGGAATAGCCGTCTAAATGTATCCACTTTTTATCGCTGTTGAGTTTAAAAGTACCAATATGTTCTTTATTCCACTCGTGTGGGCCTATCAAGGATAAAAAATGAACGCCTTGTGCATCGCGATACAAATGATAAATCTCGCCAATAACTGGCTCAAACGAAAATTTGGCACTATACACGAGTTCGTTCCATTCGTATTCTTGCATCAATTTTTCGTATTGTAATTTGAGTTCATTGAACTTATTTCCCAATTCTTTATTCACATTGTCAATTCCTCTGCTTTTCCAAGAAACTACATCATCAACACGAATAACTGGTGCACCAACACCTGTTGCGTAGGGCAATATATTGGCATTGTATCCCGCCTCGGCAGTATAAACAACATTATCTGGTTTTTTTTCTTCCATTTATTTTCAGCTTATGCAAAGAATAATTATTTTGTTTAATTTTAATTCCGCAAAGTTAAACAAAAAATAGTTTTCTAGTCGATATTCCTTGTTACTTTGATTTCAAAAATAAAAATAGTTTCATTGCGTCTATACAACACATATTATTTTTTGTTACATTTGAAACGCTTCAATTTAAGCTATTGACCTGAAAACAAACCCGTATGAAATCAAAAATTGTAATACTACCCTCTTTGCTCCTACTTGCTGTAGGCTTGCAGGCACAAACCAAATGGACCGAAACCAACAAAAAAACCTATAAACTAGTAGCCAACAAAGGTGGTGAAACCTTAGGTTATTCACCGCAATCGGGTATCAAAATCATTCAAGTAGATGGCTTTGCGTTTAAAGACTTGAATAAAAACGGAAAATTAGATCTCTATGAAGATTGGCGCAAACCCGTAAACGAAAGAGCCAAAGACCTAGCCGCACAAATGACCGTAGAACAAATCGCAGGTTTAATGTTGTACAGCAGGCACCAAGCCATTCCGGCGCAAGAAGCAGGCATGTTTACAGGAACCTATAACGGAAAACCTTTTTCCAAAAGTGGAGCGCAAGCTTCTGCTTTATCCGATCAGCAAATTGCTTTTTTAACCAAAGACAACCTGCGACATATATTAATGACCTCGGTAGCGTCGCCAGAAATTGCAGCACAGTGGAACAACAATATTCAAACTTTAGTCGAAGGTATCGGGATGGGAATTCCAGCCAACAACAGTTCCGATCCTAGAAATGGAGCCAATAAAGATGCCGAATACAATGCGGGTTCCGGAGGTGCTATCTCACAATGGCCCGAAGAATTAGGTCTTGCTGCCACTTTTGATGCAACCATTACGCAACAATTTGGTAGTATTGCTGCACAAGAATACCGTGCCATGGGAATCGCAACGGCGCTTTCACCTCAAATTGATTTGGCAACAGAACCAAGATGGAATCGCTTTGTGGGTACTTTTGGCGAAGACCCAAAACTTGCTACCGACATGGCAAGAGCCTATGTAGATGGTTTTCAAACCCCGAAAAAACCAATTGCCAACTACAACGGTTGGGGACATCAAAGTGTGAATGCCATGGTGAAACATTGGCCAAGTGGCGGTCCTGAAGAAGCCGGACGCGATGGACATTTTGCCTACGGAAAATTTGCAGTATATCCTGGAAACAATTTCGAAACGCACTTAAAACCATTTACCGAAGGCGCTTTTCAACTGAATGGTTCTACTAAAAAAGCATCGGCGGTGATGCCGTACTACACCATCTCATTTGGTCAAGATAAAAAATATGGCGAGAACGTAGGGAACGGTTTTAGCAAATACATCATCACTGATTTGTTGCGAGATAAATACAATTACGATGGCGTAGTTTGTACCGATTGGCTCATTACTGCTGATGAAGGTCCAAAACCAGATGTATTTGCTGGAAAATCTTGGGGAGTTGAATCATTAACCGTGGCCGAAAGACATTACAAAGTGCTGATTGCTGGCGTAGATCAATTTGGAGGAAACAACGATATCAAACCTGTTCTGGAAGCCTATCAAATGGGTGTAAAAGAGCAAGGCGAATCCTTTATGCGAAAGCGTTTTGAGCAATCAGCAGTTCGGCTACTTTTAAATATTTTTAGAGTGGGATTGTTCGAAAATGCCTATTTAGACCCGAACGAAACCAAAGCTATTGTTGGAAAACCCGAGTTTATGAAAGCGGGTTACGATGCGCAATTAAAATCAGTAGTATTGCTTAAAAATCAAAACAAAACGCTACCAATTGCCAAAGGAAAAACGGTTTATGTACCAAAGCGCACCACACCTGCGGGAATTAATTTTTTTGGACAACCTTCGCCAGAAAAAATAGAATATCCAGTTAATTTAGAATTGATTAAAAGATACTACACCGTAACCGATGATCCGAAAAAAGCTGACTTTGCAATGGTTTTTATCAAAAGTCCGATCAGCAACGGCTACAGCCGAACGGATAGAGAAGCTGGCGGAAACGGATATGTACCCATTAGTTTGCAATTGAGTGACTACACCGCTGTTGATGCAAGAGCGCAAAGTATTGCTGCTGGTGATCCCGTGATTGATCCTACTATCAACAACCGTTCGTATGTGAATAAAACGAGTAAATCCAATTCGTATCCTGATTTAAATACCATTTTAGATACAAAAAAAGCCATGAAAGACAAACCAGTTTTAGTAGCTGTATCCATTTCAAATCCGATGGTTTTTAGTGATTTCGAAAAAAATGTAGATGCAATACTGGGAGATTTTGGCGTACAAGTAGAAGCTTTGTTAGATATTGTTTCTGGTAAAACAGAACCGTCTGGCTTGTTACCTTTGCAAATGCCCGCCAACATGTCTACGGTTGAAAAACAACTCGAAGATGTACCACACGATATGATTCCGTACCAAGACACCACCGGAAATGTATATGATTTTGGTTTCGGATTAAATTGGAAAGGAACCATCAAAGATGCCCGAACAGCAAAATACAGTGTTAAAAAATAAAGCACAATCTCTCAAAACCACCTACTCAAAAGGTGGTTTTTTTATGGGGAAACTTTAGATTTTTCTTTTTTCAAAAAAACACTAATTAAACGCAACGACTTGATTGTGTTAATTCGAAGCAAAAATTAAATCCAATCATCAATTTTTATTGGGCATTTAGTACCTTTAAAAACAATTTTGTTAAAACTTCTATCATGAAAAAAATATCACTAGTTTCCCTTTCTATATTCTCCATGCTTGCACTAAATTGTGAGGCACAAACCAAACCAAATGATGTAGTTGTCAAAGACGAAGTTAAAAATTATACTTTAGAAACCGTGGCTTCGGACATTGCCATTCCATGGGGAATGACTTGGTTGCCAGACGGTGCGCTATTGGTTACAGAAAAAAGTGGGACTTTATTTCACATTAAAAACGGACAAAAAACAGCCGTTAAAAATGTTCCAAAAGTTTATACTCGCGGACAAGGTGGTTTGTTGGATATCGCTCTACATCCGGAATACGCTAAAAACGGTTGGATTTACATGACTTTCGCCTCCGAAGAAGGTGAAGGCACCGGCGGAAATACCAAATTAATTCGCGCTAAATTAGTTGATGGCGGTTTAACCCAAATTGAATCGCTGTACAAAGCAACTCCAAATACAACCAAAGGACAGCATTTTGGTTCCCGAATTGTTTTTGATAATGATGGTTATTTATTTTTCTCAGTGGGAGAACGTGGGGAACACTTTGTCAATCCACAAGATATAACTCGCGATGGCGGAAAAATATATCGCCTAAATGATGATGGAAGTATTCCAAAAGACAATCCTTTTGTGGGTAAATCAGGAGCTAAAGAAGCCATTTATACTTATGGAAATCGCAACCCACAAGGAATGGCAAAAAATCCAGTTACTGGCGCCATTTGGGAAACTGAACACGGACCTCAAGGCGGCGATGAAATCAATATCATTCAAAAAGGAGTGAATTATGGTTGGCCAGTAGTGACCTACGGCATCGATTATGATGGCACTACAATTAGTACACAAAACGAAAAACCAGGAATTGAAAAACCAATTTATTACTGGTTGCCTTCTATCGCGCCAAGCGGAATGACATTTGTAACCAGTGATAAATATCCAGATTGGAAAGGACATTTGTTAGTAGGATCATTAAAATTTCAATACCTCGAATTGGTTCAATTAAAAGGAGATGAAATTGTAGGTCGTCAAAAAATTGCCACAGGTGTAGGTCGTGTCCGCAATGTAGCGCAAGGTCCAGACGGTTACATTTACATGGGTGTAGAAGGAAAAGGAATTGTAAAAATTATACCTAACTAAATCATGATCAACACAAAACTAATTTTGAGATTGGGTATGGCATTGCTTGGAAGCATCGCTACGAAGAGCTCTATTGAAACAGCTACATACAGCCGCATTGATAAAAACAACAACTTTGAAACTACTCAAAATCCGGGTAAAGAAATCTATGCCGATTTTTGCATACAATGTCATGGCGCTGCAGGCAAAGGAGATGGCACTAATTTTCCGCCTTTGGATGGATCTAGCTGGTTAAAAAACAAACGAAAAGCAAGTATCGCAGCTGTAAAATACGGAAAAAATGGAATGATGATAGTTAATGGTAAATGGTACAATGGTAACATGCCTGCCATGGGCCTCACTGATCAAGAAGTAGCTGATGTAATGAACTACATTATGACTTCGTGGAGCAACAAACAAACCAAAGTTGTGACTGTAACAGAGGTTGCCGCTATTAAAAAATAAAGTTTTTTTAGAGTTTAGATTTAAAAGTAATAGGCTACCGAAAAACCTCCGTAATAATTGATTGGATTTCCCGGATAAAAATAACGTGGCGCAGCAGTACCAAATCCTACTGCATTAGGTAAAATATTAGCAGCATATTTTTGATTTAAAGCATTGTTCACTCCAACATTTACTTCTGTTTTCAAACAATTAAACAAGGTAAATAAATAAGTCAATTTACTATCTAAAAGCGCATAACGATCACTGTATTTGGTGTTGCTATCGTTCATAGGGATTTTACCTACGGTTTGCAAAGAGGTGTTCCAACTTATTCCCATTTTTGTTTGTACATCAATCCCGAAATTAAATTGCGATTGCGGTGCGCCCGTGAGTTGATTTCCAGAATAATCAGCATCGCCATCTATAAATTCGTTGAACTTAAAATTATTCAAAGTTCCCGAAGCTTGGGTTTTAATTTGCACTTGTTCGCTATTTAAAACTTCATAACGCAATACAAACTCAAAACCTGAATGTGAGCTACTACCCGCATTGATACCCACAAATTGATCTTCGGCAGTGCGACGTGCTACCAACAAATTTTTGATTTGAGTAGTGTACAAAGCTACTTCGGTGTATAACTTTTGACCCAACCACTTTCCTTTGAAACCAACTTCATAATTCCAACCCAATTCTGGTTTCAAACTGTTGTTAATTTGGCCTTGAGGAGTTAAGGTTTCTGAAACCGATGGCACCGAAAAACCATTACTAACTGCCGTATAAAGATGTTTTCCTTTACTTACTTGATATGACAATCCTACTCGTGGCGACCACACAGCGCCAAAGGAATATGGATCACCTTGATTTGTTTCGTTTTCTAATGAATAGGAAGTTTCATTGAAAGCCAAACCGGTTTCTAATTGCAGTTTTGAATTTAGTTGCAACTCCATTTGAACAAAAAAAGTACTGTAATTTCTATTTTGATTTACGGTACTAAAAGCTTCTCCTTGCACACTTCCTTGACCCGGCTGCGACTGATACAAATTGCGATACAAAGTATTGTTGTATCGTTCTTTGAGTAATTCAGTTCCAAAACTCAATTCCATGGGTACTGATAAAAGTTGGTCTTTGAAGTTGGCATGCGCTCGCAAACCCACTGTATTGGTGTTATCTTCTAAAATATCAAAAGGTCGTGGTTCGTAAGCGTTTTTAAAACTACCAAAAACACTCGTTTGTAACGACCATTTATTTGTAAATTGATGTTGATGTGCAATTCCTAAAAGTACTTTATCGTAAGATTCAAATCCTTTTGCGGCAGCCCAAGTAGGAGCGGCTTTCTCGGGATCGTTAATAAAATCATTTTCATTAATCGAACTCGGGATAAACGCTTTCAATCGTGTAAAGGTTCCCAGAAAAGACAATTTCCCTTTCGTTCCCAGCTGGTGCTTGCCGTGCAAGTTGAATGTCTTTCGACTGTAGTCACTGTTCACTCTAAATCCGTCTTGCTGTACATTGGCATAACTGCTGTACAAATTGCTTTTTGCATTAGCAAACCCGGCAGTATATTGTTGGTGTAGCAAACCAAAACTTCCTAAAGTGGTAGCCGCTTTTGCAAAATTCTCTCCCGCAGGCGTCTCTTTTGAAAACAGTTGGATAACACCGCCCAAACCCGATCCAAAACTCGTGGCATTGGGACCTTTTGTGATTTCTATTTTTTCAATTGCACTTAAATTTAAATCGTCAATTGTGGTTTCACCTTCGCCGGTAGTTAGCGGAATCCCGTCAAAATAAGCTTTGATTTTGGTAGTGCCAAATTGTGCGCGTGCACCAATACCACGAATCATAATTCGGTTGGTGTTCAACGCACCTTGCTGCATACTCACTCCCGGAATTGTATTTAAAAGCGGAGTTAAAATCAAACCATCGCTTTTATTGATTTCAGCAGCAGTAAGTACTGCAACAGCCGCAGCAGTTTTTTGAACGCTTTTTTGTATCGGTGCGCCTTTCAAAACTACTTCTGGCAAAGAGATGGTGTCTTTTTTGGCTTGCGCAAAAGTTACGCTGGCACATTGAACTAGAAGGAAACAAAGAGTTATTTTTTTTAACAAGAGACTACTATTTAGCGGTTTAAATTGGTGCTTAAAGATACTCTTTTCTTCCGTTTGGCACCAAGTCCAAACACGATTTCATATTGTCAAAAACCGTAAATTATGTAACGGTTTCAAACTTTATTTCAACCAATAATGAATACCTTGCTGTCATAATTAGCAGCTTTTTGATGCAGTAATTCCTTAACAATGAAACCCATTTTAAATCTATTTTTCGCTTTAGCATTTTCACCTCTATTTTTTTCTTGTCAAGATGAAAAGGCTGCAAAAAAACCAGCCACTACTCCTATTACAAAAAAAATTCAAAGTCAAAAACCACAGCTTGACACAGTAGATTATAACATGCGCATGCTCGCTTTAAGCAACCAAGACACTACAGGAAGATGGCCTGCAGAAAGTCCGTATCCGTTAGTGGGTGCTGTTTTGCCATACCAACGCATCATTGCATTTTATGGTAATTTATACTCTAAAAGAATGGGCATTTTAGGTGAATATCCAAAAGACGAAATGCTCCAAAAACTGCAATCAGAAGTAGCCAAATGGCAAGCCGCTGATTCAACAGTTCAAGCAATACCTGCGCTACATTACATCGCAGTTTCGGCGCAAAGCAAACCCGGAAAAGCCAACAGATACAACATGCGCATGCCGTTTAAACAAATTGACACTTTGCTAGCTTGGGCAAAACCAATTAAAGCATTGGTGTTTTTGGATGTGCAAATTGGCCATAGTACTGTAAAAGAAGAAGTAACGCAACTAGAATCGTATTTGGCAAAACCCAATGTACATTTGGGTATTGATCCTGAATTTTCGATGAAAGGAGGTCACGTGCCTGGCAAAAAAATTGGTACACTTGACGCATCCGATATCAACGATGCAATTGAAATTTTGGCTCGACTTGTACGCGAGAAAAAGCTTCCGCCAAAAGTTCTAGTAGTTCACCGTTTTACACAAGGAATGGTTACCAATTACCAAAATATTAAAAAAGTTCCCGAAGTACAAATCGTAATGCACATGGATGGTTTTGGAAGCCAAATTTTAAAAAAATCAACTTACTTACGTTACATTTATAGAGAGCCTGTACAGTTTACGGGTTTCAAATTATTTTACAAAAATGACAATTGGAACAACTGGAGTATGTATACGCCAGAACAATTGGTTCAGCTTACGCCAAAGCCAATTTACATTCAGTACCAATAAATTGGAGTGAATTACTGGTTGAAAAATCACCTTTAAAAACTAAAAAAGCACTATCATTTCTTGTGAAACGATAGTGCTTTTTTATGTTAAGGCTCGTTATAAATTACCTTCCTGACAACCAACCTTCAGGATTGATCAACGTTGAGTTTTGAGAAATCATAAATTTTAAAACTGTCTTTCCGGTGTCGCCATTGGTTCTTACTTTACCAATACTTTGTTTAATGCTTACTTTATCGCCTTTACTTACTGATACCGAACTTAAGTTTTGATACACCGTAAAATAATCACCATGCAAGATGGTAACGGCTTTGTTCACTGGCGAAATTACCATTACACTTGTAACCTCACCGCCAAAAACCGCACGAGCACTAGCCCCTTTTTCGGTAGTTATTTCAACACCACTGTTGTGAATGGTAATCGTATTAAAAAGCGGGTGCGTTTGGTTTCCGTAGCCTAGAGAGATAAATCCTTTTTCAACTGGATAAGGCAAACGACCTCTGTTGGCTCTAAAATTATCTGCAATTAATTTGGCCTCTGGCGTCAATTCAATTTTTGATGATGAAACTGCCGCTTTAGATACTGGCGCGCTTGGGTTTGCTTTTGCTTTTTCTAGTGCTGCTTTTCTGTTGGCTTCAGCAATGGCTTCTCTAATTAACCTATTGATTTGCCTGTCAATTGTTCTGTATTCTTGCTGGCGTTTTTTAATTTCTTGCGCAATCTTGTTTTTGTCCTTCTTGATAGAATTCACCAACTTAAGTTGCTCTTGCTTTTCTTTTTCGAGAGACAAACGTTCTTTTTCGTTCTCGGCAATCAATTTTTGTTTGGCCGTTTTTTGAACGTCTAGCTTTTGATTGAAATCGGCTAATTTATCTGTTTTAGTTTTGATTTCTTCTCCTTGCATTTTTCTGTAGCTCGTGTATTGCTTCATGTACTGCGCACGTTTGTAAGCTTGCAAGAAATTTTCAGACGACAGTAAAAACATGGCTCTACTCTCACTAGACCTGCTCTTGTATGATTTCACAATCATTTTAGCATAATCTTCTTTTAAAATCTTTAGTTCTTTTTTCAGTTTATTAATCTGTACTTGATTAATATACATGTCGTTCTTAAGCAATTTGGTTTGCTTTTCGGTAGTGTTAATTAATTTTTCCTTTAGCTTAATTTTATTGCTTTGAATCGCGATAACGTTCACGACCGTTTTTTCTTTTTTCTTAACGGATTGTAAAAGTTTTTCGTTTTCGCGAATTTCTTTTTGAATTTGCTCTTTGCGTTGTTCTAATTTTTCTTGTTGTGACTCTTGACTCCAAAGTAAGGAAGTCATACAAATACAAATTAGGCTTAGGATCAATTTTGGCATGTGAAAAAAATGTTTTGGCAAATTTACTTAATTAAAATTCTTTTGTAGCCATTTGGCACACTATAAGGAAAAGAAAGTTCTTCGTTAAAAGAAATTCCGTTATACTCCAATTTTATATCCGTAGTTCCTTTTTTTTGTTGAGTTTGAATTGCAATTTGCGTAGGCAAGGTTCCTTGTGCATAATCTTGGTGTGCGCCATACTCTACTTTAATGTTACGTTCTTCAGTAGCTTGAGCCACTTCTTGTTTTTGAACTAAATAACGCAACGCATCTAAAAAATAAGATTTTGAGGTACTCCCACTATCTTGATCTACTAGTTGATAACTTTGCTCCTCAAGTTTAACTTGATATTTGCCTTTGCTTAAATTATCGATAGCCTTGCCTAACAATAAATTTTGCACTTTTTCATAATCTAAATCGGTGCCTAACCATTGGCTCAAACTACTAAAATCGCCTTCAAAATAAGTTCCATTTAGTTTTTCGTAATAACTTACTGCTTTTGGTGTAATTAAGGCTTTGGCCATTGTAATACCCAGAAAACGGACGCTTACCAAAATTTGTTCATTATTTTTGATTTTAATTTCAGCCGTTACGTTTTGTGTTAATTTATCATCTGCGTAACGTGCGCTCGACTTAATGTACAATGTAGAAAAATCGATTTTATTGTTGTAATGCTGCTCAATAATTTTTTTAGCAGACATTTCAGCGCTAGCAACTGCGGGAACTGCAGGAGCTTCAGGAGTTGTTCCAACCGCCATTGATTTGGACTTGCAGGACAACAACGAGACTGAAAGTATAAAGAGTAGGACACATTTTTTCATTATTTTTTTGCTTTAAGTAATTGATTGGCTTTGGCAAAATACAAGTCTTTTTTCTTGAAATCGCCCAAACCGTTATAGGCTTCTCCTAATTGGATGTTGAAATTCACTTCTAAATCCAATTGTTCTACTACATAATCCATGCCCATTTCGAGATAATCCTTTGCTTTCTTGAATTGTTTTAATTGATTGTTGGCCAAACCTGCATAATAATAAAAGGTAGCCTGTGTTGGAAAACTCTCTACCAAAGTAGTTGCTTTTTTATCTATTTGGTCAAATTGCTGCACTTCCGTAAGTGCTTGCAAAAGCAATAAATGCGTTGCAATATCGCTGTCAGCATTGGTTTTCAGAGCCTTTTCGTAAAAAGGAATCGCTTTTTGGTACAGCTTTTTATTTTGAAAAAACAAACCAATTTCTTTAGCGACATTGATGTTTGGATCATTATCAAAATAAGAAACCGCTTTTTCTAAATCAGCGCTGTACTGTGGATTTTTATTGACATAAATTAAAAATTCGTTTAAAATACGGTGTTTAATTTTTGAGTCGATTTTGCTACTACCCAAAACAGTATTCATAGCACTGATGGCTTTTACGGCGTCATTATTATCTAAATAATTTTTGAATAAACTCACTTGGGCCCACTCTGAAGTAGGTATGGCTTTTTCTAATTTTTGAACAACTTCAAAAGCTTTTTTCTCGTCGTTATTTTTAGAGTATAAAAAAATCAAATTTAAATAATTCGATTCTTCCTTTGGATTCTTTGAGATGAGTTGTTCGAGGTTTGCAATTTCCGAATTTTGATATTTTCCCACTGATAGAATTTGACTTTTGTATAATTCTCTTCTATCTGTTTTTCCAACGGTTTCGTTGAGTTCTTGTATCAAAGTTAAAGCTTTGTCGTATTGATTGGTAGCCATGTAAAGCGAAGTCAAATCCTCTTTATACTTCGAATCGATTGGGATTAGTTTGTTTAAAACTGTGATTCCCTGCGCATAGTTTTTGGTTTCATAACTCACATCGTACATGCCAATGTAATTCCACTTATTCTTAGGATCGATGGTGCTGGCTTTTTCAAAAAAAGTAAAGGCTTCGGGATAGTTTTTTAAGGCTAAATAATTTTTCCCTAACTCATAAAAAACGGTAGCGTTGTTAGGGCTGATTTTATCGGCCTTTTCAAGAGCGACAATGGCTTTATCGTGATTTTCGATTCCTTTTTGTAGCAAGGATTCGTAGAATAGTTCTTGAAATTGATCCGTATCAACTTTGATTTCTTCGGGTTCTATTTGTGCGTATAGCAAAGCTGAATTGCACTGCAAAACCAGAAATAAAAATAAAAAAGCGCTCTTTTTCATGCTGTTTTTTTTAATACTAATCTTGTTGTTTAATACCATTTACAAATACTAGCATCCTTGCCGTATATTTATTTTAACATCTAAGTTTTCTAAAGGTTTGCAAACATTGTTAGCTAATTATTTTTATTACCATATAAGACATATAAGGTCATATAAGTTTTGTAAAATTTATTCTCAAAAAACTTAATTTTATTAAATCTCTTGATGGTTTAAAAAACTGTTTTATGAGTTCTTGTGAAACATACAAGGAATTTAAGTTTTCTAAAATTTATACTTCAAAAATAGTAAACATTTTTAGCTAATTATTTTTATAACCATATAAGACACATAAGGTCATATAAGTTTTTTAAAATTTATTCTCAAAAAACTTAATTTTCTTAAATCTCTTAATGGTTTAAAAATCTATTTCAAGAATTCTTTTGAAAACATATAAGTCATATAAGGCTAGCACAATTGAAACTAAACCTTACATGACTTATATGGTGAAAAAAGGTTTTTTTATTCTTACCACTTGAAATGAATTGAACTTTTTTACTCTAAAACAGAATAATCACCTATGCTGATGCTGGTAAAATTACCATCAAAACTAGCGTGATTACCAATCATGGCATTGTCTAAAACGGCATTTTTGATATGCGAATGCGTTTGTACTAAACTGTTTTTTACAGTACTATTTACCACATGGCAACCATCACCAAGGGAAACATTTGGACCAACAGTAGCATTAATCAACACTACGTTTTTACCAATATAGCAAGGCGGTATAATAGTTGCGTTTTCTAGTTTTACACTTTCATCAACTAAGGATTCACCATCAGTATGTAAAAATCCTAACATTCTAGAATTGGTTTCTACAGTCACGTTTTTGTTACCACAATCCATCCACTCCTCCACTTTGCCAGGGACAAATTTCATGCCTTTGGCCATCATTTGTTTGATTCCGTCATTGATTTGGTATTCGCCACCGTGAATGATGTTATTGTCAAGTACCAACTGTAATTCGTTTTTAAGTACTGCAATATCTTTGAAATAGTAAATCCCAATAACCGCTAAGTCTGAAACAAAAGTAGCTGGTTTTTCAACCAACTCAACGATTTCATTGTTCGCATTTAATTTTACCACACCAAAAGCTTCTGGTTGGTCTACTTGTTTTACCCAAATTACGCTATCGGCCTCCTTGTCTAAGTCAAAATCGGCACGAATTAAGGTATCTGCGTAAGCAATTACCGCTGGTCCGCTCAAGGATTCTTTGGCACACATAATGGCGTGACCCGTTCCTAAGGCTTCGTTTTGGTAATAAATGGTTCCTTTAGCACCCAGTTTTTGGGCTATAGCCAAAAGTTCTTCTTCCACTTTTTGACCAAAACTTTCATGAATGATAAAAGCTACTTCGTCAATATCTTGATTTAAAACTCCCGCGATATCTTCAACCAAACGGTGTACAATAGGTTTACCCGCAACAGGAATTAATGGTTTAGGAATGGTTAATGTATGTGGGCGAAGGCGTGATCCACGACCAGCCATAGGAACGATTATTTTCATGCTGTTTTTATTGAAAGATTAAATGATTGAAAAATTTAATGATTGTCACAAATCTTTAAATTTTTCAATCTTTGAGTTATTAAATTTATTTTACTTTTTAAACGCAAAGTTCACGATGGATTTCGCAAAGCTCGCAAAGTTTTTTTATTTTATTGACCCACAGATTTAAAAGATTAAACAGATTTTTGAAACTTTATATTTGAAACCTCTCGTTTAATAATTTTCTAAAACTGTTAACTGCGACTGATTACTGTGACTGAATACTGCGACTGATTACTTTACTCCCGTACTACCAAAACCACCTTCACCTCTTGAAGTTTCAGATAGTTCTTGAACTACAGTCCACTCGGCGCGTTCGTGCTTTGCGACAACTAATTGCGCTATGCGTTCTCCGTTTTGAATGGTAAAATCTTCATTGGATAAATTTACTAAAATTACTCCAATTTCTCCGCGATAATCCGCATCTACAGTTCCAGGTGCATTAAGTACGGTTACACCATTTTTTGCAGCTAGTCCGCTGCGTGGTCTTACTTGTGCTTCGTAACCAATAGGTAGTTCAATAAAAAGACCTGTTTTTACGATTATTCTTTCTAATGGTTTTAAGATAATTGGGTCGGTTATATTGGCTCGTAAATCCATTCCTGCCGAGGCGATGGTTTCATAACTAGGCAAGTCGTGTTGTGATTTGTTGATGATGTTGATATTCATAATGTATTTGTTTGAGCTAGTCTTCAGGATCAGATTGTCTTATTTAGAAAGTGCGCTTTTTTAGCCGTGACCGAAGTGGAAAGCCTTTTTTTATAAAATTGTATTTTTTTCGAGGGTGAAAAGAGCGACTGCAAGAAGCTCCTTTTGAGCCGTAGAAAAAAACAATTTTAGGAAAAAGCTTGAAACGAAGGGCGCGATAAGCTTCTAAAAAAATTGATACTACTTTGCTTTACGTTTGAGTATTTGGGTTAATAATTCTTTTTCGTTGTGGTATATAAAATAAAGGAACACGAGCAATAACGGGATTCCTATGAAATAATTCTCCCGGAATCCGTAAAATGAAATCGCTGAAAATCCGATTGAAATAATGAGATACATAAAAATTTTACGGCTGTCATACGGTATGGGATAGTATTTGTTTCCGAAATAATAAGAGATGGTCATCATGCTACCATAAGCGGCTATGGTGGCTATGGCCGAACCGTAATAACTCATGGTTGGGATTAGCAGGTAATTGAGCGCTAGTGTGATGATGGCTCCTACGATTGAGATGTAAGCACCTACATACGTTTTATCAATGAGTTTGTACCATACGGAAAGGTTGGTGTAAATGCCCAAGAAAAAATTAGCTAGAATAATTAAGGGCACTACTTTCATAGCTTCCCAATAGGACTCGTCCTGAATCATAATTAGTTTTAAAACATCGGCAAAAACGATAACGGAGAGTAATATGAACGACCCAAAAATGACAAAATATTTGGTTATTGTGGCATAGGTTTGTGGTGCATCTTTACTATCAGCATGGCTGAAAAAGAAAGGTTCGATACCTAAAGTGTAGGCAGTACGGTACAAGACCATAAACAAACCGAGTTTGTAACAAGCGGAGTAAACGCCCACCTCTGCATCGGCAATATTGGCTGGCAAAAGTTCTGCCAATAAAATTTTATCAAACTGTTCGTTGATGGCAAATGCAATTCCGGCTACCATAATGGGCATTCCGTATTGCATCATGCGTTTCCAAAGTTGATAATCAAAATTCCATTTTAGTTTTAAATAGGATGGTGACAATACTAAAAATGTGAGCAAACTAGCAACAATGTTGGATACGAAAATATAACCTACCTGAAAATCAGCTATGTACAATGAACCTAAAAAACCATCAGGATTTGACTTTGCAATTGCGGGTAAATAACTCAAAAAGAATAAGTTTAGAACCAAATTAACTACAACATTTCCTATTTTGATTATAGCGTATTTTATAGGTTGCTGGTTGACTCTTAATTTTGAAAAAGGAATAATTACCAAGGCATCAAGCACTAAAATCCAAATGGTGTAGGTGATATATTGCTCATCAAGACCAGACCAAATGCCTAATTTATTGCGGAAAAGTAAGGCTATGACTAAAAATACAATTGAGGACCAAAAAAGTGAAACGGATGCTGTTTCAACAACCGATTTTTTATCATTCTCTTTATTATAAAACCTAAAAAAAGCAGTTTCAAACCCATAGGCAAGAAGTACATTAAAGAAAATCATGTAAGCAAAAATGACAGAAACCTTACCGTATTCAGCTTTAGGAAGTAAATCAGTGTATAATGGAACCAGAATAAAACTGAACATTCGTGGGACAACCGTAGCGAGTCCGTAAATGGCTGTTTGTTTAAAAAGATTTTTATATAATCCCAAAATTATTTTCTTTTAAAGGGGTCAATAGGAACAAAAATAGACAATTGTATGGTGATTTTAACCATTGATGAAGTAGAAATCCTACTTGATTTGTGAAAACTGTTTTCTATTAAAAATAGCATTCTTAAGATAAACCGTCTTCGTTGATAATTTTTAAGAAATGAAAACCTTTGGGCGCGTATCCTTGGTTATAGTAAAAACGATGTGCATTGAAGTTTCCTGTAAAAGCATCTAATACAATCATAGTGCAGCCAAGTTCTTTGGCTTTCGCATCTACATAATCGGTCATCATTTTACCAATTCCTTTTTTACGGTGATCAGGGTGAACGATAAAATTATCAATTTCGAGGTACTTGCCCGACCAAAGTTTGGTTCCAGACCACAAACCTGAAAGTCCTACACAAACATCCCTTTCAAAAACAGCAATTTGTTTGTAGTTGTGCGGAATCATATCCGTAAGATACGCATCGTATTTTTCGTAAGTGAAGTTGGTGTACAAATGTAGCATGACATCGTATTGCGCCAGCATTTCTTCTTTGGTAGTAAGTTCTATAAGGTGTAATTCCATGTTCGTTTTAAAAATGTAAAATTAGAGAAAAAATCAGAGGAATAGAACAAGAAAAAACAAGGAAAAGGATTAAGTTCATGAGCTTAACGATGATATTTAATTTATCGCAAACCAAAGTATAAAAAAAAGAGCCAACCGAAGTTGACTCTTTGTATTATAAAACAATAATATTTTTATACTTTCAAATCCTAACGTTTTGAAGATTTGAAAAACTACGTTTTTCTTATCCTTTCAAAGCCTCTGCTCCACCAACAATCTCTAAGATTTCGTTAGTAATTGCAGCTTGACGCGCCTTGTTATAAGTTAATTTCAATTGATTTCTCAATTCAGTTGCATTATCAGTTGCTTTGTGCATTGCTGTCATACGTGCTCCGTGCTCAGAGGCAAAAGAATCATGAATACCTTTATACAATTGTGTTTTCAATGATTTAGGAATCAAAGTCAACACGATTTCTTCTTTTGATGGTTCAAAAATATAATCACCAGCAGTTTCAGCAGCATTAGCTTTTAAAGATGCTAAAGGTAAAAATTGCTCTGTTTGAACAATTTGCGTAGCAGCATTTTTAAATTGGTTGTAAATCAACTCAATTTTGTCATACTCACCTCCAACGAATTTCTCCATTAAAGTATCCGCTATTTTAGCAACATTATCAAAAGTCAAATCATCAAAAACAGTACTTTGATTACCAACAACGTTCAAAGTTTTGCTCAATACGTCGTTTCCTTTTTTACCAATGGCAAAAACATCAACTTGTTTTCCTGTGTAATAATCGGCACGGTTTTTTGCTTCTTTGATCGCATTGGTGTTAAACGCACCTGCTAAACCTCTGTTAGAAGTAATAACCACCAACAACACTTTTTTAACTTCGCGTTGTGTAGTGTACTCACCACCGGCATCACCTTCTAAAGTAGCAGAAAGATTTTGCAATAATTCCGTTAATTTTTCGGCATAAGGGCGCATTGCTGTGATTGCATCTTGTGCTTTCTTTAGCTTTGCTGCAGAAACCATTTTCATAGCCGATGTAATTTGCATCGTCGATGAAACGGAAGTAATTCTATTACGGATTTCCTTTAAGTTTGCCATTTTTTGTATAGTGAAATGTGAATCGTAAAAAGTGAACAATTATACTATTCACTTTTCACTTTTCACTAAATTAGTTATATTTTGCTGATAATTCTTTAGCTACAGTTTCAATTACATCTGTAATTTCATCTGTTAACTTTCCTGCTTTCAAAGCATCAAGTGTAGGTCTGTGCTTAGCATTTAAGAATTCTAAGAAATCTTTCTCGAACTCTCTTACTTTGTTCACAGGAACATTTTTCAACAAGTTTTTAGAACCTGCGTAAATAATTGCTACTTGATCTTCAACAGTATAAGGATCATTCAAACCTTGTTTCAAGATTTCAACGTTTCTTTTTCCTTTTTCAATAACGTTTAAAGTAACAGCGTCCAAATCAGAACCAAATTTAGCAAACGCTTCCAATTCACGGAATTGTGCTTGATCTAGTTTTAAAGTTCCTGATACTTTTTTCATTGATTTAATTTGAGCGTTACCTCCAACACGTGATACCGAAATACCTACGTTGATCGCTGGACGAACTCCTGAATTAAACAAATCACCATCTAAGAAAATCTGACCATCAGTGATCGAAATTACGTTAGTTGGGATGTATGCAGAAACGTCACCAGCTTGTGTTTCAATGATTGGCAAAGCTGTTAATGAACCACCACCTTTTACAATAGATTTCAATGAATCTGGTAAATCGTTCATGTTTTTAGCAATTCCGTCATCAGCAATTACTTTACAAGCACGCTCTAATAAACGGCTGTGTAAGTAAAAAACGTCTCCAGGATAAGCCTCACGTCCCGGTGGTCTTCTTAATAAAAGAGAAACCTCACGGTAAGCAACCGCTTGTTTAGATAAATCATCATAAACAATTAAAGCAGGACGACCTGAATCTCTAAAATATTCACCAATTGCAGCACCTGCAAAAGGAGCATAAACTTGCATTGGAGCTGGATCAGATGCATTAGCTGCAACAATCACAGTATACGCCATAGCACCTTTTTCTTCTAACATTTTAGCAATTCCTGCTACAGTAGAAGCTTTTTGTCCAATAGCTACGTAGATACAAAATACTGGTTTTCCAGCATCGTAAAATTCTTTTTGATTTAAGATAGTATCGATACAAACAGTTGATTTACCTGTTTGACGGTCACCAATAACTAGCTCACGTTGTCCACGACCTACTGGAATCATTGCATCAACTGCTTTGATACCTGTTTGTAATGGCTCAGTAACTGGCTGACGGAAGATAACTCCAGGAGCTTTTCTTTCTAATGGCATTTCATATAAGTCTCCACCAATTGGTCCTTTTCCATCAATTGGAAAACCAAGTGTGTTTACTACACGTCCTACCATTTGTTCTCCTACTTTAAGAGAAGCAATACGTTGTGTTCTTTTTGCAGTAGAACCTTCTTTGATACCAGTAGATGGTCCTAAAAGTACCACACCCACGTTATCTTCTTCAAGGTTCAATACAATAGCCTCTAAACCATTGTCAAACTCCACTAACTCTCCATATTGAACATTAGAAAGCCCGTAGATACGAGCAATACCATCTCCAACTTGAAGTACGGTTCCTACTTCTTCTAGTGTAGCACCAGATTCAAAACCTTCTACTTGCTTTCTTAATATTGCTGAAATTTCAGCAGGTTTAATTTCCGCCATCTTACTTTATGATTTAAACACTTAAATGTGCAATAAACTAATTACTTAACTCTCTTTTTAATACTTGTAATCTGTTAGCAACAGAAGCATTGTACTGCTTGTCACCTATTCTTAAAATAAATCCTCCAATAATTGCTGGATCTACTATATTTTGTATGCTTACCTTTTTATCAGATAACAATGCTATTTTAGCCAAAACTTTTTCTTCTAATGCAGCATCCATTGGCACAGCAGTAGTTACTTGCGCTTGCTCCATTCCGTTAGCAAAGTCAAATAATTTCCCGTACTCAACTGCAATAGATTCTAAGATTTCGAATCTCTTGTTTTCAAATAACAATTGAAACAAACCTTTAGTAACCGCATTGCTATCAGCAAAAACTTCTAATAAAGCATTTTGTTTTACCGTAACTTTGATAGTTGGGTTTTGAATAAAAGTACTCAATTCTAGGTTGCCATTGATAGCTGTAGCAATACTATTCATATCACTATTCACTTCAGTAGCCACACCTTTAGCATTAGCTAGGTCTAAAATTGCTTTTGCATAACGACTTGCTGCTCTAGTACTTGCCATAATTAGTTCAATTTAACGTCACCCAACATGTTCTCAATCAATTTAGTTTGAGACTCTTTGTTAGATAGTTCTTCTCTTAATACTTTTTCAGCAATACTCAAAGACAAAGTAGATACTTGTGATTTCAATTCAGCCATAGCAGCATTTTTCTCAGCAGCAATAGCTGTTTTAGCTTGCTCGATCATACGTGCTCCTTCTGCTTGCGCATCCGCTTTTGAATCAGCGATCATTTTTTCTCTCATATCACGAGCTTCTTTCAACAAAGCATCACGCTCTAAACGTGCTTCTTGTAAAATACGCTCATTTTCTGCAGTTAAATTTTGCATTTCTAAACGTGCTGTTTCGGCTGCAGCCAAAGCAGAGTTGATAGAGTCTTCTCTTCCTTTTACGGCGCTTAAAATTGGTTTCCAAGCAAATTTACCAAGCAAGATAAAGAAAACTATAAAGATGATAGAGGTCCAAAATATTAAACTCTCTGGTGCTGTTAAATTCATATTTTTATATTTAAAAAGTTTGTTTTAGAAATAAAAACTTCTTGATACCAACCGTATCAAGAAGTTTTAAGCTTTAATTATTGTGCGATTAACGCAACAACTACTGCGAAAAGTGCAACACCTTCAATAAGTGCAGCAGCAATAATCATAGCAGTCTGGATTTTTCCAGCAGCCTCAGGTTGACGAGCAATAGCGTCCATTGCAGAACCACCAATTTTTCCAATACCTAGACCTGCACCAATAACAGCTAATCCAGCTCCGATTCCAGCTAATACCATAATACTAAATTTAATATAGTTAATAATTAATAAAACACAAATTAATGGTGGTCGTGCTCTTCAACAGCCTGACCAATAAATAATGCAGTTAACAACGTAAACACATAAGCTTGCAACGCAGCAACCAACATTTCAAGTACACTCATGAACAATACGAACGCTCCAGAAATTGGCGCAACCGCTACTGTTTTGAATATAAAAATCAATGAGACTAAACTCAAGATGATAATATGCCCTGCAGTGATGTTAGCGAATAAACGAATCATCAATGCGAAAGGTTTTGTCAACATACCAATAATTTCTACTGGTATCATAATAGGATATAATGCTTTTGGAACTGGTGGCAACAAAATGTGTTTCCAGTAATCTTTGCTTCCGCTGAAAGTAGTTACGATAAAAGTAAACAAAGCCAATACAAATGTAAAGAAGATGTTACCAGTAAGGTTGGCACTAAATGGGAAAAACGGAATTAAACCAATAAGGTTGTTGATCCAGATAAAGAAAAAGATCGTTAACAAATACGGCATGTATTTCGCGTATTTTTTGATTCCGATATTTGGGATAGCAATTTCGTCTCTAACAAAAATAACCAATGGCTCTAAGAAACCAGCGATTCCTTTTGGTGCTTTTGGGTTTTTCTTGTACGATCTTGCTACTGCAAAAAACAAGAAGAACAACACTAAAGCCGACATTAACATAGAGAATACATTCTTAGTTATAGAAAAATCAAGAGGTCTTGCTTGAAATTGAAATGCAGCATCCTTTTTTTGATCTTCAGTTAATGTTTCAAATTTATCTGCATAAAAAATAACTTCATTAAAACGAACCAATTTTTGACCGTTTACATCTACAACATGATGTCCTTCGTTATCGTGGTGAAATTGCTCTGCTGAAAAAATTTCTAAACCAGAGTTTGTCCATAAAATAACAGGTAAGTAAAACGAAATCGGGTGACCCGCCCAATCAGCAATATGGAACTCATGCGAATCACCAATGTGCTCATTGATCAATTCCGTAGCATTGAATTCTTTTTCAGCAGAATGACCCGCTTCAGCATGCGCATCAGCAACAGTTGCCACGCTTTCGGTATGATTTTGAAGACTATCCGCGGCTGGGTTTGCGAAATTTACCAACGGCATACACGCTACAAAAGTAACTAACAGGAATTGAAGTGATTTTTTTGAAATTACCATTATTAATTGTGTATCTGATTTTACGTTTTTAAAATTTTTTGCAAAGGTACATATTTAATTCAAAATTGAAAATTATAATCATGTTTTTAAAAAATCAATTTTGAGTGCTATTGCATTATTTGCAGTCAACCTATCTTTTATTTATCAATCGAACCGCAAAAACGGTTTCAAAAAGTAAAAATAGGAAATATGGAATGAAAAAAGCTCCGATATTAAGATTAGTTGCAACGTTTTCGGCTTTAATTAATGGCCACAAAAAAACCACCGCTGCCATCATCTTTATAAATGTTGTTCCTAAAAATGCAAAGCCAGTAAAATCAGGAAAATTTTGATTCACAAAAAGCAGTAATACATATATAAGTATAGTGGTGATTAGTAAAAATCCATAAACGCTCTCTGTGCTGTAAAACAGGTCTTTTTGATAACCAAAAGTTTGTACTGCATAATACTGTACGACAAAAAGTAATAAGGTAAAAGGAATTAAAGCCTTAAGAAAAGGTAAAATTTTATTCATTTTTAGAATTGTTTAAATTTTTTACTTGCCGTATTACATTATACAAGGCAATAAAAACAGAAATTAGTGAAAGTACGATAGTATAAACAGAAGAATCAGCTTGGCTGTAATTATCATCTAGCCAGATTCCAAGATAGGTAAATGCAAAAATAATAGTACCCATTTGAAAAGGTATTGCTAGAAAGACCAACCATTTGGCATTATTTTCTGCTTTCTTTTTCATGTACCTCTGGATTTTTAGATTGAATTTGCATCGAACAAGCCGCAGAGAAAGTTGCACCTGGCTCTACTGCTAATTTTCCAACAGTTACTTGCCCTTGAATACTCGCCTTTGCTTTTACACTCAAAAGTTCCTGAACTTTGATGTTGCCTTCAAATTTCCCCTCAATATCTGCGTTTTTACAAATAATATCTCCGGTAACACTTCCGGCGGGGCCAATTACAATTTTACCAGCAGTTTGAAAATTACCCACCAAGTGACCGTCTAATCTAAAATCAGCTTGCGAAATAATATCTCCTTTAATAGTGGTCCCTTCAACAATCCTATTGGTTTTACCCAAAAGATCGGTGTATGATTTTTGTTTTTTATCGAACATAGTTATTTTTTTTCGAGGGCTAGGTAACTCTCTAAATTTTTCTTGATTTGCACAATCCTATAATTCTCTGATGCGATAATTATAGCAGGTGTTGTGAGATTGTATTTTTTATTTTCTGCTAAAACTGTTAAAATATCTGCAGCGTAGTTTTGTGTAGGTATGCCGTGAATTGTTATAAACGCATTGTTATCGGTATATAAGTCATAAGATAGGTATAGCTTTTGTAAATTCTCACCCTCAAAAAATGCTTTCAAACTCGCCTCCAAAGCTTTTGTCTTTTCATCGTCACGAGCGCCTACTTGGTATAAAATTTTGTAGTTACTAGCTACAGCAGGTTTAAAGTTCAATTGTTCTAATACTGGAATTTGTTCTTTTAAAATCAAGGCTGCACTTTTACCCTCTTCACTATTAGGATAATTGTCTACTACATCTTGCATCGCTTTTTTGTAGGCTGCAAGTCCTTTAACTTTACCTAGTGTATTGGCCTTTAGCAATTCGAATTTTGAAACAATTTCGTCACCAGAAAACTGTACAATCAAATTATCAATGTTAGATAAAATCGTATTGAAGTCTTCTTTTTCGAATAATTTATACCATTTGTTGTACTCCGTTTCGGGAGAATCAGCTATTGCTGTTGTACTTTGCGCATTTTGGTTTATAATTTGCGCATAACGAGAATTAGGGAACTCCTGTGAAATTCGAGTTTTCATAGCATCGGCCTTTGCAGCATTTGTTGATTGGTACAATTTAAACAAATTATACAGCGTAGGTAACACCAGCTTTTCCTCTGGATTGTTTAAAAGTAACTGCTCTAGCTTGCTTATTGCTAGTTCGTTTTCTTTGAATTTTTCTTTGTAAACAATACCTAAATTATAATAGGCGCTGTTACGCTCTTTGGCAATACTATCTAATTCTTTTGCATCAGTGGGTAATTGCTTGGTATAAAAAAGCGTACTGTATTCTGGCTTTTCAATAGTAGCAACGGCAGCTGTTGTATCTGTTGCTGTAGTTGCGTCATCAGCGGCAACAGCAGTGTTACCTACTTTGGTTCCTGAAAAGCGCCAATTGCCATTACGAGATCTATCGCCCCATAATTTTTTAAATTCGACTTTACCAAAGGCTACAGTGGTTGCGTTGTAAAAATAAAAAGAACTGCTACCAGGCTGTGGAGCCCCAATAGGATTCATAGACGGAGGCGCCATACCGGGAACTGGAGCTGCATTCAAGGTATCAAAACCACCACTAGGATCGGCAGAGCTAATAGATGCATTTCGTTCTCGGTTTTCTTGAAGTTCTTTATTTTTAGCCTCAAGCAGTTTTTTTTGCTCGTCTTTCTCTTTGAGTTGTGCAATATAGTTTTCATAAAAAGAGTTTTGCTGCTCTGGACTCATAGCAACAACTTTTAGAATACTGTCGTTGCGTTGCGCAATGGCTTCGTAGGCAATTACTTCGTCTAGATTTTTTCTGATTTTTTCAATTTTAGCAAACTCTCTAGTTTTATTATTGAGTTTAACTAAAGTGCTATCATAGTATTTAGCAGCTGAAGCGTAAGATGCATTCTTGAAATACATATCACCCAAATTGCGGTAGTTGGATGCTACCAAATACGAATCTTTTGAATTGGTTTTGAGTGAAGAATTATACAAAGCAATAGCCGCTTTTTGATTGTTTTGCTTGTCTTGAAAAACTGCCATTTGATGCAAAATCAAATCTTTAAAAGGTCTGTTCTCTCTATCTTTAAGTAATTTATCAAATGTTTTTACAAACAGAGCTGTATCTCCGTTTTGATAATCAAACAGTTCTGCTTTTTTGGCATGCGCTTGCAAAACAAATCTGCGTTCAGCCTTTCGGTTCATTGCAATGATTTCTTGAAAGGTTGTTACTGCACTGTCTTTGTAGCCAGCTTTTTGATATAATTGTCCTAAAACAAAACGATATCTGGCTTTTTCTTGATTTACTTTGGTGAAATTAATGGCTTGCTTTAATTTAGCAACTGCACTGTCTTTTTCTTCTAAATTCAAAAAAGAGGCTGCTAAAAGTGCATTGGCATCAGCGTAAACTTGCTTTTGTACTTTACGGTCATCTAATAATTTACTAATGTTTTTGATTACTTGTGCATCGTTACCCAAACGCATGTTGGTTTTTTCGCGCCAAACTTTTGCTTCGTAAATCTTGCTGCTGTTGGGATATTTGTAAAGGATATAATTGAATGCATCAAGAGCAGGTACAAAACGTTGATCATAGTACCTTGCCTTTCCTAGCATCAAATAAGCTTCATCAATTTGGAAATTTTTTTCTTTGCCACCAATATTCATGGAGTGTTTTTGAATGGCTTTGGTTGCCTTAGTTTCGGCTAATTCAAAGTCTGGATTTTTGGCTTTTTCGGGTGTAAATTCATCCGAAACTTGCATTTTTTCGATGGGTAAAATATCCCAAAAATTATCGTCGCTACCCATTTGAAGGGACTTAATACCTTTGTCTAGACCTACTTGGCCGTTGTACAGAATGTTGTATTTTGTGCTCAAAGCATGCGAATTTCTGGCTAAAAAAGTGTCTTTTTTGGTCGAACACGCTACTACTACAGCAAGGAAAAGGAGTGTAAGTAAGGATTTGTATGTATTGATTTTCAATGGAAAACGTTTTTATCAATTAACTATGAAATATACTTTTTAGTATATGCATTGGTAAAAATACATTTCTTTTTGATATCGTGAAAATTATGAGCTTTTATTTGGCTGCAACGGGTTTGCGTAAGGGATTGCAGCGGCATCCTTTATTTTTCGATTTTTGGATCGAAAATAAAGATAGAGCGTAAAGCCCGACCCGAAGTTTTTACGAAGGGTTACGCCAAAAAAAAGCTAATTGTTGCAGCAATCACAATGAAATAACGTGACTACTGAAACAACTAGCGGTTTATATTAGGGCGTTTTTTACTGAAATTATACGGCAAAAAATTCTTCTAATTCTTTTAAAGTTTCTTGTGAGGTTTGAATGTCTTTAACCACTTGGCCTTTTTGCATCGCTACAATACGGTCGCTTACCTCAACGGTGTGCTGCAAGTCGTGGCTTGAAACCAATACGGTCACGGCTGGATCATCGGCTAGTTCTTTAATGATTTTTTTAAGTCGAAATTGCGTGGTTGGGTCAAGGTTCGCAAAAGGCTCATCGAGAATAACCACGGAAGGATTACCAATTAAGGTGGCAATGATACCTACTTTTTTCTGGTTTCCTTTGGATAAATCGCGCAGGTATTTTTTGTTTTTTAGGATTTCGCCATTAAAAAACTCTTCGTGTTTGGCTAATAACGCATCAACATCAGCTTTGTTTTGACCGCGTAAATCGCCTATGAAATAAAAATATTCTTCGGGAGTTAAATAGCTTATTAAGAAACTTTCATCAAGAAAAGAAGCGGTGAAAGGTTTCCAAGCCTCGCTTTTACTTACATCTATGCCGTGGTTTACTATGTTCCCTGTTGACGCTTGAATTAAGTCTAGCAAGAGACTGAAAAAAGTGGTTTTTCCGGCGCCGTTGTTACCCACTAAGCCAAAGCTTTCGCCTTGTTTGATTTCTAATGCTTCTATGTTTAATACGGTTGTTCCGTTGTATGTTTTGGTAAGGTTGTTTACTTGTATCATTGTTATTAGTTTAATAGGTTGGTTTGTTGTTGTCTCTTTTTTTTAAACCATTAAGAAAATTAAGGATTTGTAAGCTTGCTCAGTGAGAGTCCTAATTATCCTTTTTGTTTGTATGCTGCTATGGTAGCGTATTTTTCTGATTTATAGGTTTTTTCGATTAGGGTAAATGCTTTTTCTTTGAATGCAAAACCAATTACGCCAAGCAGTGCTACCAAGGCCAAACCGGTTGTTGCACTGTCAAATCTTGAACCTAACCAATACACGAGCATTGGTAAACCTAATTGTGGTAATGAGATGAGCATAGTTTTTATATTGAATGCTTTTTTATCACCAAAGGCACCTTTGCCTGAACTTAAATCGATGGGAGTTTTTGTAAATGCGCCACCAAGTAATACCAAATGCGAGTTGACTCCGATGTTATAAATAGCACCTACAATTATGGTTAAATATACTTGCCAACCAAAATACAAATAGGGCGCAGCTATTACTGTGGTTATAATTGTTGCAATAACCATCAACCACCATTTTGAACTTAAATAGCCACGGTACGGGATATTTTGTGTCATCATTAGTTGGTAATACGAACTGTCCCAACTTGGTACGAACTGCCCAAAAGTGATAAGGAATCCACCAGAAACAAAGATTCCTGCAAAAATATGCATCGTAGGATTGTTATACATTGGAATACCATTGGTAAAAAATAACAATCCGTAAAATAAAAACATAATACTCAAACCAACTGTAGTTTTGGAACGCTTGTTTCTTTTGATTAATTTGATGTCGTTTTTTAGGAAGGTACCGATGGTTCCAAATTGGTTCAACCAAGTTAAGTCTTCGGTTTTTGCTTCATCGTGTTTGGTAGATAAACCTGCATCGAGGTACAAGTTATTTTTGAAATATTTAAATGAAATAATGTACAAAGCAACTAGTGCCAAAACCGGAATACCAAACGCCCAATAGGTGTTGTAAAAAGACTGAAAAACTGGACCCATGAAAGCGGTAATATCAAATATCTCATAGTACTGCAAGCCGGCTAAAACTGCTGAAAGTCCCAAGAAAATCATGAATAATCCGTCTTTGTTACTCAATAAAATATTGATGAAATTATTGCAATACAAAAGCGCGTAAATGGCCAAGTACCAAAACACTACCAATAGCGGATTGTAACCTTCAATAATCAAGACTACGCTAAACGGAATCAAGAAAAATGCGTGTAGCAAATTAAAAAACGAAAGGATTGTTTTGCCTAACGAAAAATGGACGATGGTTTCTCTTTTAATTGGAAAATTCAATAAAGGACGAATATTGAGCACGGGAATTTTTTGAAGCATCATGCGAACAATTAAATCCATCACCACGTAATAAAATAAAAATTGATTCACGGCTACAATAGGATCCAATTTCATTTTTTTGAGGATATAGAATGCACCTACTCCTAATCCTAAAAATATTAAAATGAAATAAGCCGCTACAAAACCCATCAGGATTTTTAGTGCCAAGTTAGATGCGAAGGATGCTGACCTTGTGAAAGCCTTCCACTCGAGATAAAGGAATTTTGAAATCATCTTTTGGTTTTTTGGTTTGCTAGTAAGTAAGTCAAAGTCAGAAAATGTTACAACGAAGTAATTCTTTTTGAAAGAAAAGTGTTCTTTTGACTTTGTGTTTTGGTTTTTTAAAGGTCGGAAATTTACAGTCTTGCTTATTGTTATTTGTCATGCTGAGTAGCGAAGCATCACAGCACATTTGATAATTTGACTAACTTTGTTCTGTGCGATCCAAATATATACGTTAGCTAAATGCACTGTGAGGAACTTGTTAAGATGCTTCGTACCTCAGCCTGAAAACTTTGTGGTGACATTTGCTGCTAAAATTAGTTATCTGATAAAGTTTATTTAGACCTTCAACACTGTAATTACTGATTGTAATTGCCCCATTCTTGCAATTTGTCATGCTGAGGAACGAAGCATCTCAACGATTAAGTGTAAACAAATCATCAAGAAAACCCAGGTCTGGATTTATGGTTTTTATTAGTGCTATTTTTTTATCTCTCTTCCAACCTTTGATTTCTTTTTCTCTTGCAATTGCTAATTGAATCCATGTAAACTTCTCAAAATACAACAGGTGAAAAACCTTGTATTTGCTTGTAAATGAGTCTGGATTCAAGGAGTCTTTGTGCTGCTGTAATCTTACCTTTAAATTATTTGTCACGCCCGTGTACAAGACTGTCTTGGCTTTGTTAGTTAAGATGTAAACACAATAGGTATGATAACCTTCTTGATACTCAATCATGGCTTTCTCTTTTAAATAAATTCCTAGTTTGTAGCGATGCATCGTACCTCAGCATGACAACTTTGACGGAACAATTACTACTAAAATTAGTTATCTACTAAAGTTTATTTTAGACTTAAATACTGTAATTATTTATTGTAATTGCTTCATTCTTGCTATTTGTCATGCTGAGGCACGAAGCATCTCAATAATATTGGTAATCTCTGTAAATTAATCCCTTACAACTCCAAATATATACGTTAGCTAAATGAACTGTGAGCAACTTGTTAAGATGCTTCGTGCCTCAGCATGACAAATTTGTGGGAACGTTTGCTACTAAAATTAGTTATCTGATAAAGTTTATATTGTCCTTAATTACAGTAATTACTGATTGTAATTGACTCATTCTTGCTATTTGTCATGCTGAGGAACGAAGCGTCTCAACTATGGATAACAAACAAATCATCAAGAAAACCCAGGTTTGGATTTATGGTTTTACGAGCGATATTTTCTTTACAAACTCAAAATGTTTGTATGCTAGTTTCAAGTAAATTCCGGTGATGACAATGTAAGCCATGGCTGCGCATACTGATACGAAAGCAATTTTAACATCTGGATGATTTATTTTAACTGGAAATAAACCAATCCCCATCATAAGTAAAAAGATCATTATGCCAGCGCTTTTTTTCTTCATCAAATAACCGTAAGTAGTTTGGTGTTTTGACCTCCAAATTAAAATCCAAGCTACAGCAACTAACCCAAATTCTAAAAGAACTAATAACCTGAGGGTTACTTGAATATCAGCAAGAAACAATCCGAGGCTTGAGTTTCTGACAAAAAGCAAGAATACGAGCGTAAGCAAAGTTGAAGTTACAATTGCGGTTAAAAATTGTCTTTTCACTATTTTGTGACATTTGACAGTCATTATTCTTGGGTTTGTAAAACCTATAAATCCCGAAAAGGATGGTTTAAATTCTGGCTCCCATTTTTCAAGAACTTCCTTAAAAGCAACATCAAAAGTGCAATTTGCATTCTGCATTTTCTCTTCTATTTCAGTAGCGATATGATCTAAAACTTCTACTTTCAAATCGTCAAAATTCAGTCCTTTTGCAATTAAGGTTTGGTTGATACAATCTATTTGTTCGGTGGTTAGTTTCATTCTTAAAAAATTAAAATTCTAAACTAGGCTTAGGGTTCACTAAACTCTGCATGTTTCTGATGAAATCCTCAAGTTCTGAAAGTCTATTAATCGTTTCCTTCTCGCCTGCTTCGGTTAGTTTGTAATACTTGCGCATGCGGTTGTCTACTTTTTCAATTTCAACATCCAAAATTCCTTCGGCCTCAAGCTTGTGCAAGGCAGGATACAATGCGCCTTCAGTAATATTGAGTTCACCCGCAGTAATCGCTTTTACTTTCTGAGTGATTTCATAGCCGTACATCTTGCCGTTTTCTTCTAGCAATTTCATGATAATCGTATTCAGACTTCCTTTATACAATTGTGAGTTTTTCATTTTCATTTTCTTTTGGAAAAACAAATATACATAAGATTCTTATACATAAAACTTCTAGGTATGTAAATTTTCAATTACTTTAATTTAACTTACCTATTGACTTTAGTATCTTTGTAAAAAAAATTATCACATGTCGTCTTTTTTAAAACTTATTATAAAAGAAGTAAAACGCGAAACTAAAGATGCAGTTTCCATACTTTTTAACGTACCACAAGAATTAAAAGCCAATTATGCTTTTATTGCTGGTCAATATTTGAACTTAAAACTAACCCTTGACGGTCAAGAAATTCGCAGAGCCTACTCTATTTGTTCTTCGCCTGATAGTGATGAACTTCGAATTGCTGTTAAAGCCGTTCCTAATGGTTTGTTCTCGCAATTTGCCAACACCAAACTCCAAGCGGGTGACGTTCTTGAAGTAGGAACTCCGGAAGGAAAATTTACTTTTGAACCTCAGGCTGATCGCCAACGCAACTACGCTGCTTTTGCGGCAGGAAGTGGAATTACTCCTGTAATGTCGATCTTAAAATCGGTTTTAAGCAACGAACCCAACAGCACTTTTGTTTTGGTTTATGGCAACAAATCACCTGAAGACACTATTTTTCATCAAGAGTTACACGATTTGCAATTGCAATATGTAGGTCGTTTGTTTGTACATTATGTGTACAGTCAAGCTAAAGTTGAAAATGTTTTGTTTGGTCGTATTGAAAAATCAAGCGTGAATTTTGTTTTAAACACAAAACACAAAGAACTTGAGTTTTCTAAATTTTACTTGTGCGGACCTGAGGAAATGATTAATACCGTTTCTGGAGTTTTAAAAGAGCATAATGTAAAAGAATCAAATATTAAATTTGAATTGTTTGCTTCGTCAACCAAAGAAAATAAGATCGAAAAATCATTAGGCGGTCATTCAAAAATTACTGTTTTGGTAGATGACGAAGAGACTACTTTTGAAATGTCGCAAAAACAAACCGTTCTAGATGCGGCTTTAAAACAAGGAATTGATGCTCCATATTCTTGCCAAGGCGGAATTTGCAGCAGCTGTTTGGCTCGTGTTACCTCTGGAACTGCTGAAATGTCTAAGAATTCTATCCTTACAGATAAAGAAATTGCAGATGGTTTGATACTTACCTGTCAAGCGCATCCTACATCGGATACGATTTATGTAGATTATGATGATGTTTAAAAAATAATCATCCAATATTAAAAATTCCAAATACCAACTTTTAAAGCTGGGATTTGGAATTTTTTTTTCTGTTCTGGTCTAATTATTTACAAAAAGGCATTCCATAAAAACATGCTTTTCTGGCGCTTATTCTCCTCTTTATCTTCGCCATAGCTGTACCAATCTTTTGTTTTTTCCTCAATCAAAGTTTTAAGACCATTCAAATCATAAATTTTTTTGGCCGTTATAGGTTGAATGATACTTGGGTCTTTTATTTTTAAATCTACTTTGGTTGCAATATACGAGGTGTACAAACGTGGTATTGATAAACCTAAAATCATTCCTGGCAATCCATTTATAGTGCACGGACCTCCAGAAATGGTGATATCATCGGTGTAAAAAGCAAAAACATATACTTCGTCAAAAATTTTGCCGACAGCTTTTCTACAATTGTAACCCGCAATCTCACGATGTTCATTTGTAATTTTCCATTCAATTTTTGGAATGCTATCTGTTATTACAAAATTGGTTCCTACAATTTGTTTTTGAACGTTCATCTTGCGATTCGCAAAATCAAAAAACCAAATATTCTCTTCGTCTGCCTCTTTTTCGTAATTCGGAATTTTAGTTTTTGGACTCCAACGGTCAAATTTAAACAAGCTTTTATTGTTTTCGAAAGTGTAATTGTAATACGAAATTTTAAGATCAGATATGCTCTCTTTCATTTGCTCATTCCAACTGTCATTACTCATTGTTTTTTTAAGGTTGGTGCTCACTTCATATTCAATAACCGCTTTATCTACAAACTGTTGCGCAAAGCTATTGGCTGTAAATACAAGTAGCATTAGGCATACATAATAGGTTTTCATAGTGTTGTATTTTTTTATGATTTAAAGAAAATTGCTTTCTCTTATTCTATTTTTTTTCTTCTACGTTTTTGTTTTTAAAATTCCATGTAAATCCAATCATAGCATATCGTTTCAATCTGTCGTTACGCTCCTCACCAATCGTATTTTCATAGATAAATCGATTAATTCCCACGTTTTGATTCAAAATATCTCTCACTAAGAAATAAGCTGTAAACTCCTCTTTCTTAAAGGTGCGTTGTAACCTTGCATTCCAAAGTTGGTTAGATAGTTGGTTTTGAAATTCAAGTGTTTTTTGACGGGCGTACCAATTGTAATCTGATTCAATTTTCCATTTTTGTGTTAAATAAACACCAGCTCTAAAACCTAGTTCATTGGTATTAAAAGACCTAACTTGATTGTTTTGCGAAGTACTATTACGACTGTTTGAGAAGGTGTTGCTCAAAGTTAAATCGTATTTTTTTTCTTTCGATTTGTTAATATAGAGACCAAAACTAGAGTTCAAATTATCCGAATTATTAATTTGTTTGTTGATGCTATTTACAGACCTGTTGTAATTAAGAGACGGATTCAAATTAACAAATAGGTTTAATTTTTTTAATTTAAAACCATAACCCATATAAACATTTGCCGAAAAATTTCCATTGGTATTTATAGGTGTCGTTACTGTTTTTGCACTTTCTGGATCGATATCTCTGTTAAAAGAAATCAAGTTTGCTGTTGTTCTAAAAGATACACTCTGAAAAAAATTGCTTTCGGTTAAAATGCTATAAGTACTGTGTGTAACATTAAAACTGTTCGTAAATGATTGCTTCAAATCTGGGTTACCTACAACTTGGTTGAAAAAATCCTGGTTGTTTCGAAGCGGTTGCAACTGATCAATAGTTGGTTGTCTTGTAGCTCCTTGATAGCTAAAACGCAGGTTACTATTGCTTTTGTATTTATATGAAAAATTTGCCGATGGGAAAAAGTTAGTAAAACTGCGGTTATACTCTTTGTTTTGCGATAAATCTTGTAAATCAAAAAAAGTAAAACCAAAACCACTACCAAAACTATAAGTGATCTTTTTTGCATTGTAACTCAACTTAATTAAAGGTTTGTGTGTTGTAATGTTTTGCTCAAATTGATTGGATAACGAATCAACAACTACATCATAACGTCCGCTCAAATCAGAAAAATCATAGGTAATAAAATTACTATTGCCGCTGTTATTAGTAATTTGATAAGACAATTGCAAAGCCATCTTTTTACCCAAAGGTTCTGTATAAGTAGTGTTTACACTCACATTTTGTGTGTTTTTCTCGCCCACTTTATTTTGATCTACTTCATTACTAAAAGCCAAAGCTCCGCCTTCGTAGCTTTCATTACTTGATTTCAAAAAATTATTAGAATTGCTGTTTAATGTGTTCCAGCTGCTATTTACAGATAAAGTTCTACGTGGTTTTGCAAATTTATGTTTGAATAAAACACTTGCAGAAAGCGCTTGCTTATCAGAATTTGTGGTAAACATACGCTCTTGTCTGTTGCGCAGTAAACCATCATTTCCTCTGGTATCTCCGTTAGTAAATTCGTCACTTTCGGTAGTATAAAAATTAGTTTTTGCCGTAACCTTTAAAGTATTAATAGAGTCAATTTTTACATCATAAACTATGTTTGCTTTAAAATTATCTCTGTTTACATTACTTACCGTAGAGCTGTTTTGATTGAGTTGCGTGTCGCTTACTTGTGTTTGCGTATTTCGGCTGCTATTGTTTTGATAACTTTGTCGGTTGTATTTAGGAGACAAATTTAAACTGTGTTTGTCGTTCCATTTGTTATTGTATTGCAAACCTGCATTGGTATTTTTAATAAATCCATTTTGAGTATCTACATACGGCTCGTCATCATTTTCACCACCGGTCCACTCATAGCTCACATTACCATCATCATCCATGTTCATACTTACATTACCGTCACCACCTCCAAATTTATCACTGTCCTCCCAACTTAAACCATCTTGGCCCGTATTACCATTTAATAAAAAAGCTGATAGTTTTCTTTTTCCTTTAAAACTACTCACCAAAATATTACTGTTGTAACGTGAATCATTATCTGCCGTGGGCTCATTTGCTCCGTCAATTTTACCAAAATAGCCTTTCTTTTTGTCTTCTTTCAACTTAAGATTGATGGTTTTTTTAGTCTCGCCGTCGTCAATTCCTGTGAACTCAGCTTGGTCGCTTTTTTTATTGAAAACTTGCACTTCTTTAATAGCATCGGCACGTAAATTTTTTACCGCCATACCTGGATCATCACCAAAAAATTCTTCGCCATCAACCAAAACTTTTTCAACGGTTTCGCCCATGGCTTTGATTGTTCCGTTTTTATCCACTTGAATTCCGGGTAATTTTTTTAAAAGTTCTTCTACGTTAGCATTAGCATCCACTTGAAAATCGCTAGCACGGTAACTGGTTGTATCGCCTTTTATTTTAATAGATCCGGTTTTAATGACCACTTCTCGAAGTAATTCCATTTTACTCATTAAGTTGATGTTGCCTAAATTACGATCTGTTTCGGTTAAAGTAATATCATCCAAGTAATCGGCATATTGACTGTGAGAAGTCATCAAGATATAGCTGCCTGGTTTTACATTGTTCATTAAAAATTTACCATCTTTGTCAGAACGTGTAAATTTATAAAGCACCGAATCAACGGGTGTTAATAAAGCGATTACCGAATTGTAAATAGGTGTTTTTTCGCTTCCGGCGGTTAATGTTCCTGATACTTTGCTTTTTTGGGCAAAAGCTGTAAAGGTTACAAAAAATAAAATGGCAAGAGTTACCCTAAAGTTTGACATAAATACTAGTTGGTTTTTGGTTAATGCATTTTGAAACAAATAAAAACTAGTATTATAGTACTTTACTACTAACTCTAAATTTTAGTTTCGTTACTTACAACGCAGACGGACCAAAAATAGTATTATTCGTACTACGTAATCTTTACGAATTGTTATAAATGTGTTAAAGTTTTTCTTACGCGAAAAGGCATTTTATTCGCAATCGGAGGTGATAAAAACAGTTGCAAAAAGCTTAAGTGGAAATTTAAAGTGCTTTTTGAATTTTGGTAACTACCGTTTCAGGAATAATTGTTCGCATAGCATCCTCGTAACCTGGCACATTTTTATTGCCGTAAACCGAAGTTGGTAACATAGGAAATTGTTTTCTGTCCGCGGTTAGTGCGTTTTCAAATGGTTGGTTAAAAGGTAAGAATCCAGCATACGGATGCGTTGCACCCCAAAGTGTGATCACTTTTACGCCCAACATGGCTGCAATATGTGCATTGCCAGAATCCATAGAGAGCATTACATCCAGATTACTAATCAGTTGTAATTCTTGCTGAAATTTGATTTTTCCTGCTACTACCACCATATTTTTATGCTGTGCCGCTAAGGCATTTAATTGTTGAATTTCATGCGCTCCGCCACCAAAAAGCAATATGGTTTGGGTTGTATCTAATGCTAATTGATCAATTACTTGTTGCATTAAATCGAGAGGATATACTTTTGAGGTGTATTGTGCAAAAGGAGCAATTCCGATTAATTTCTTGTAATTTTTTCCAATTAATGCTGCAATTTCAGGAGTCAAAACTGCTTTTTCAGGAAATTGTGGTTGAGATAAATCAACTGGAAAACCGAGTTGTTCAAATACTTTTACATGTCTTTCAAACATGGTTGGTAATTGCTGAAATACTTTATTTTCGGCACGAGTGAGTTCTTTTTTGCCTTGTCGGCCTTTATCAACCGCTGCTACTTTTTTACCGCTTAACACAAAAAGATTTCGAACAATTTTAGAGCGTAATACGTTGTGTAAGTCAGCGAAAGCATCAATATGTAAACCTTTCAAATCTTTGAACAAACGCAACAATCCAAGAAATCCTTTGTGGCGTTCTTTTTCGTCAAAAGCAAAAAAAGTAAGATTGGGGATTCCCTCGAAAAAAGGCTTAAAAAAAGGTCTGGAAATAACCGTAATCTTAAGTTGTGGATGTTGGTTTACTAGTGCTCTTACAACAGGAACCGTCATGGCGACATCTCCCATTGCGGAAAGGCGCATTACAGCGATATGTGTAGCGGTAATTAACAATTAGTGTGTTTTATTGTGCTTTCTAGCCCAGATTGAAATGAAAATCCCGGAACTCAAGCGGCAACGTTTTTGGGTTTAAAAAAGCGACCAACGGAAGCTCTTTTTAAACCCATAAAAACGGCACTGCTTGGGTGAGGAATTGTAATGGAAAGCTGGAATAGCTTCGTAAATTATTTTTTATTTTGGTACAAAACAGGATTCAATTCATCATCGTTGTACATTTTCATTTGCTTGTACACTTTCATGAATTTATCGCCGTTTTCAATATCTGCCAATAAATCATCAATTGCAGTTGACAAATCAGTGCGCTGCTCTAACAATACATTCAATTTAGCTTGGCATTTGTCGCGGTGGTCTTGCGATGCTTCTGCACGGGTAGCCTCTTCTTGCATGTGGTAGATTTTTAATGCTAAAATAGACAAACGGTCAAAGGCCCAAGCAGGACTTTCAGAGTTGATTTTGGCATTTTCTTTTACCACAACATGGCTGTATTTTTGCAAAAAGTAACTATCTGTATACTCAACCATATCAGTACGCTCTTGATTAGAAGCATCAATTCTTCTTTTCAAAGTTAAAGCTGCTACCGGATCAATGTTTGGATCACGAATAATATCCTCAAAATGCCATTGAACGGTGTCAATCCAATTTTTGTGGTACAACAAATGTTCAAATTTATCCTTTGGATAAGGATTGTTTATAGGCTGATCAACATTATCAAACTGGTGATAATCCTTGATGCTTTGCTCGAATACGGAGTACGCTAATTTTGAAAACATATCTTTATATATTAAAAAGCAAAGATACTTTTTATACTTTTATCCCGTCAAAAAATAATCACAAGTTTAAATACCTTAAAATCGTCATGCAAATTCATTATCTATCAGAAGGAAACAGCGTATTGAATCACTTTTTAGCGCAAATTCGAAATGTTACCGTGCAGAACGATAGCATGCGTTTTCGCAGAAATATTGAACGCATTGGCGAAATTATGGCGTATGAGTTGAGTAAAAATATGACCTACAAAACCGTAGCAATACCAACACCACTTGGCACAAAAGCCACGACTGCTATAGCTGAGCAATTGGTATTGTGTTCTGTGCTGCGGGCAGGATTGCCTTTGCATTTGGGATTCTTGAATTATTTTGATGATGCCGAAAATGGTTTCATATCGGCTTACCGAAACTACCCTAATAACGATGAAAATTTTGAAATTCTGGTGCAATACCAAGCTATTTCTGATTTAAACGGAAAGAATATGATTCTTGTAGATCCGATGTTGGCGACTGGACAATCGCTTGTAGCTGTTTTCAATAAATTAATGGAAAACAGTGCTCCCAAAGAAATTCATATTGCAGTTGTAATTGCCGCTCCCGAAGGTATAGCGTACCTAGAGCAACATTTGCCCGACCATTGCCACTTATGGGTTGCGGCCTTAGATGAAAAGTTGAACGAACAAAGTTATATTGTTCCCGGTTTAGGCGATGCTGGCGACTTGGCGTATGGTAAAAAACTATAGCTGCGAGAAAAAAGCAAATAAACTACACAAAATTAATACACCAAACACGAGCTCTTGTTTGAGTTTTTCCTGTGGGATTTCGATGTGACTGCTGGCCATAATGGCCAAAGGTGCCATGGTAAAAATGAGAATATCGTTGCTTTTATTAGCCGATAACACATACACTAAAACACCAATAAAAAGCGCAGCAACAATTTTTTTATACGATGTGTGCAACAGCTGCGGTCTGTTAGATAAAGTAGCCAACATGGATACCACAAAAAACAAAACCACCGTAGCGTAAAGCGACAAAGCTCCGTTTTGATAATTATTAGTAAAATAATCTAAGGCAAAATCAACTTGAACGCTGTTAATAAGATAATTTACAAGGTCAAAATTGAATACCGTTCCAAAGAGTAAAAATAAAATTACCGACACTACAAAAGCGATAAATGGTAAAATCCAGTTTCTGTAATCACGGGCTACGTGAAATAAAATGGAGATGAAAACCAGTACGATGTACAAAATGTTCCAGAAATGAAACAAGGCTGCGATGAAAATCCACAACGAGGCATCAAATATTTTTTCTTTAGATGCCTTGAGCGATTGCAATGAAATCAATCGGCGTAAAGCCAAAAGCAGAAAAAAATTAGAGACAATCAGGTTGGTATTGTTTAACACATCAGGAAAAAACAGCAGAAACAAAAAGTAAAAAAACACAGTGTAAGTACTGTCTTTACTCAGCCCATTGCGCTTAGCAATAAAATCAGTTAAGAAAATAGAACCAATCAAGACTAAAAATAAAGCACCCATTTTTACCCATTCAAGAACCGCAATTGCAGCAGGATGTGCTTGCAAATGGTACAACGAAAAGAAAACCAGCATCAATAGTACCACTAATGCAAAATTTAACGGTGTAGATTTTCTAAAAACACTTGTTATCATACGGATATTTTATACTTTTGTGGTGGTAAATATAAGACTTGTTTAAAAAGTAACTGTACTTGCTAAGAAAGAATCTTTCTTTTGAAGCGTTAGCAGTCTGAATTACTGAATGATTTAGTTTAAAAATTAATTTGACATATTATGAAGGCATTTTTTGAAGGCATACAATATTTATTCGTAGATATTTTATTTGCTCCACTAGATTTTTTACGTTCATTAGAGCTTACTTCTTGGTTTGCAGCTAACACAATCAACTGGATTTTTATGATTATTTGTACGGCAGCAATCGTTTACTGGATTAAGCAATTACGTATTTTTGACGATGCGGGTACTGAAAATCAAGATACCACAGCACATTCGTTCTTAAAATAAAAAAGCAAAACCTCCTGATGGAGGTTTTTTTTTAGCATATTACTTTAAGTCGTTGCCAATATCTTTTCTAAAATACATCTTATCAAAATCAAGTTGATCTATGTTTTGATAAGATTTTTTGGTGGCCGATTCAAAATCAGTTCCATACGATGTAATGGCCAAAACACGTCCGCCGTTAGTTACCACTTGGTTTTGTTCTAGTTTTGTTCCTGCATGAAAAACGATCGAATCAGTTACGTTTTCAAGTCCAGAAATTACTTTTCCTTTCTCAAAATCTTCAGGATAACCGCCAGAAACTACCATTACGGTAGCCGCACTACGAGGATCAACCTCAAGCTCTATTTCATTCAAACGTTGATCGGCTACAGCCAAAAACAGCTCGACTAAATCAGTTTTTAATCTTGGAATAACTACTTCGGTTTCAGGATCGCCCATACGTACATTGTATTCAATTACGATAGGTTCGTTGTTTACATTGATAAGCCCAATAAAAACAAATCCTTTGTACGGAATTCCATCTTTTTGAAACCCATCAATTGTAGGTTTTACAATGCGTGTCTCTATTTTTTCCATCAAAACAGCATCAACATAAGGAACAGGAGAAATAGCTCCCATACCGCCTGTATTCAAACCAGTATCGCCTTCGCCAATACGTTTGTAATCTTTGGCTGTTGGCAAAATTTTATAGCTTTTTCCGTCAGTCAAAACAAAACAGCTAAGCTCAATACCATCAAGAAATTCTTCGATAACCACTTTAGCACTCGCTGCACCAAATTTTTGATGAACAAGCATATTTCGTAATTCTTGTTTGGCTTCTTCTAAATCTTGGATAATCAAAACACCTTTTCCGGCTGCCAAACCATCGGCTTTTAAAACATACGGAGGTTGTAAAGTTTCTAAAAAAGCACAACCGTTCTCTACTGTTTCTGCTGTAAAACTATCATAAGCAGCAGTAGGAATGGCATGTCGCATTAAAAATTCCTTAGCAAATTCTTTACTACCTTCTAGTTGCGCTCCTAGTTGAGAGGGTCCTATTACCGGAATTGAACTCAATTGCGGATCCTTTTGGAAATAATCAAAAATACCTTTTACCAAAGGATCTTCTGGACCAACCACAACCATGTTTACTTGATTTTCTTGCACAAAAAGTTTAAGTGCATCAAAATCAGTTGGGCTAATAGCCACATTGGTTGCAATGGCAGCGGTACCTGCATTTCCTGGGGCTACAAAAAGTTTTTCGCAAAGCGGACTCTGAAGCATTTTCCATGCAAAAGCATGTTCTCTACCGCCAGAACCCAAAAGTAAAATAGTCATGTGTGTTGTTTTTAGTTGTGGCACAAAAATAATTGCTTTTGTACTCAAAAAATAATTAATTACTAAAAACTTCCCTTTTACCCCGTTTAAGTTGCTACTTAATATTATTTTTGAAAAAATTGCTACCGCTCTATGCTTCCATTATTTGATTTATCGCTTCAAATCAATGGCTTTCCAATTAAGAAAGCTTGTGCTCAGTTGCGTGCTATCAATACCTTGTCAGCAGAAGAACACCAAAGTTTTTTGGCGCAAAAAAAACAAGAAATAGTTGCTTATCACCTGCTAAACAATCCTTTTTATGCTGAATTAGTCGGTAAAAATTCATCCCCCAATTGGGAAGACTTGCCTGTTTTGACCAAGGCTAATTTACAAACTACCTTGCAAGATCGGTTGTCTTTACCTTACAAGTCAAAAGCTTTATATACCAATAAAACCTCGGGTTCTAGCGGTACTCCATTTGTATTTGCCAAAGATAAATGGTCGCATGCCATGACTTGGGCATCCAATAAATACCGATTTGGTTGGTACGGAATTGATTTTAACTCTTCCTATCAGGCCCGTTTTTACGGTATACCACTTGATTTTGTTGGCTACAAAAAAGAACGTTTTAAAGATTGGTTGGGTAATCGGTACCGTTTCCCGATTTTTGATTTATCGGATGCCGTTTTGGCCAATTATGTTCAGCATTTTCGAACTAAAAAATTCGATTACATCAACGGTTACACCAGCGCAATTGTGGTGTTTGCTAAATATTTGCAACAGCAAAATATCATTTTAAAGAACATTTGTCCGAGTTTAAAAGTGTGTATTGTCACCTCCGAAATGCTTTTTACTTCAGATAAAATACTGCTAGAGAACCAATTCGGAATTCCGGTTGTGAATGAATACGGTGCCTCAGAACTGGATTTAATTGCGTTCCAGAACCTTGAAAACGAGTGGCAAGTAAATGCCGAAACACTGTTTGTTGAAATTCTGGATGATCAAAACCAAGTAGTTCCCAATGGCACTGCCGGGCGCATTGTAATTACCTCTTTGTTCAATAAAGCGCATCCTTTTATTCGCTATGATATTGGCGATATTGGCACGATTGATGAAAAAAGTATAGTCCAAAAACCTATTTTAAAGGAACTTATAGGTCGCACCAATGATGTGGCTGTTTTGCCTAGCGGAAAAAAAGCAGCAGGCTTAACTTTTTATTATGTGACCAAAAGCATTATTGAAGATGATGGCAATGTGAAAGAATTCGTCATCAAACAGATTGCTTTGGATCAGTTTGAGATTGAGTATGTGAGCGCAACAACCTTACTTCCTGCGCAAATACAAAAAATTGAAGCTGCTATTGCCTTGTATTTAGAACCTAACTTGCATTTTACTTTTGTCCGTAAAGAAACTTTAAACCGTAGCCAAAGAGGTAAATTAAAACAATTTAGTTCGTTGTTGTAGATACTTTTTAAATCTAGGTTTTATCAAAAGTTGCACTACCAAAAAACCCATCATACAAAAACTTGCTTTTATAAAATTGTAACCAAGAAATTGAGTGTAGACTGCAAAATTATGCTTGATCAACTCTAGTTTTGATGCTGATATAGAGTTGCTTCTAACACGATAGTAGGCCAAACTTTCAGGAACTACGTAAGCTTTTTTTGTTATTTGTAAAATAGACAACCAATGCATCCAATCTTGTCGTTTTCGGGCAGTAGGGATAGGTACAGTACCTAAAATATTTCTATCATAAATACCTGTGAGATTACCAACGAAATTACAAAAAAACAAGTGCTGGTATCGCAATACTAGCGGTGCGGTAATGGTTTTGTTCAGCGGCAATCCAACCTCATCAATACAATCGTAAAAAGAATAAGTAAAGGCCAACTGGTGATTTTTCATGAACGCGATTTGAGTAGCCAACTTATTCGGTTTCCACAAATCATCAGCATCTAAAAAAGCAATATACTTTCCTTTGGCTACTTGCAATCCGGTATTTCTAGCTACGCCTGTTCCTTGATTTTTTGGCAATGTAATACAATGAATGCGACTATCATTTTGTGCCAAAGCTTTGACAATGGCAACAGTGTCATCGGAAGAAGCATCGTCAATAATGATTAACTCCCAATTGGTATGGGTTTGGGCTTGTACCGATGCGATTGTTGCTGCTATGAATGGAGCAGAATTAAAAGAAGGAGTTAGTATCGATACCAATTCGTTTTGCATATTAGTACGCTTTTGTATCGCCTCGTAAGGTATTGTAAATAGTGTCAAATATGATTTTTATATCCAATAAAATAGACCAATTTTCCATGTAAAAAATATCGTATTTCACACGGTTGATGATGTCTTCGTCTGTTTCTACTTCGCCACGATACCCTTTGGTTTGCGCCAAGCCGGTAATTCCTGGTTTCACAAAATGACGCACCATAAACTTATCTATTTTTAGCGCATACATTTCGGTATGACTCACCATGTGCGGCCTAGGACCCACAACCGACATGTCTCCAAGCAATACATTAAAAAATTGAGGCAGTTCATCAATACTTGTTTTGCGCATAAAGCGACCTATTCTGGTTACTCTAGCATCGTTTTTTCGAACCTGATTGATGTGTGCTTCATCGTTAATCTCCATCGATCTGAACTTGTAGCAATTGAATTCTTTATAATTTAAACCGTTTCTTTTTTGAATAAAAAACAACGGTCCTTTGGATTGCCATTTGATTATAATGGCTAGTATTATACTGAGCCAAGATAGAACACCAACAATTACCAATAATGAAAATACAATATCAAAAATGCGTTTTATAAATTTATTGAGTGTATCATCTAACAAAATATTGCGCAAGGAAATCACCGGGATATAATCGTAATACTCAAAAGTGAAATTACGAGACAGAATTTGTTTTTCGCTAGGAATAAACTTGAGTGTTTTTAAATTGTTATCTGCAAAATATACCAAATCATTAATTTGTTTTTGACTTAATTCGCCCATGTCGCAATAGATCTCATCAATTTTATTTTCTAAAACAAATGCAAAACATTTTTGCAATTGCATTGATTTCTCTTTTTCTAGGTCAAAAACATGTTCTAATTGATAACCATAATCTGGATTTTCGGTAAAAAAATGTTGCAACGGAGACACGCTTTTGGCATTTCCAACCAATATTACTTTTCGGAAATTCCCTCCGTACAGCACTCTGAATTTTTTAAGAAAGTAGTAAATACACAATTTCACCGTCATGATTAGGGCAAATGTTGTACTTGTGTACGAGACTATTTTATAAAAACTCGAGTTATCAGAATGAAAAAAGGCCAAAGCCATGCAGAAAAGGCTAAATAAAATAATTTGTTTTAAAGCACAATTTAGAATAGCGATTACTTTGGTATAACGGTAAACTTCATAAAAACCCAAACTTGCAGCAATGATAAACCAACTCAAACTAATACTGAGCGGGTACAAAATGAAATCCATAGGAAAATCAGTCAGATAAATTGCACCTATATTGAGAATGCTCATATCAACTATAAAAGAAAAAGGACGAATGTAGCCCGAATATCTTCCTGTTTTGGTTTTCACTGTTGGTTCAAATTAAAAATAGTACGCAATTCGCACTTGCCATTTACTAAGTTGGGCTAAAATAACTTTTCTGGAGGAGCATTTAAGCTGATTGATTGAAACTTTTGCATAATTTAACCTCCTCTTAAACTAGTGTTTTCATAGTACCAATTTACCTCTCGGTTAACTTTTGTTATAAACCCAAAAAAGCTCGATTTAAAATATATATTTCGAAAAATCTTTGTGTTCCTCTCTAGAAAGTTCCTCTGGTGATAAAGATTTAAAATACTCATAAGTAATTTTCATTCCTTCGGCACGGCCAACTTTAGCTTCCCAACCCAATAATTCTTTAGCTTTGGTAATATCTGGCTGGCGCTGCAATGGGTCATTTATTGGTAAGGGATGGTACACCACTTTTTGATTGGTACCTGTGAGTTTAATGATTTCTTCGGCAAAATCTTTAATGGTGATTTCATCTGGGTTTCCAATATTTACGGGCAAAGCATAATCCGAATGTAACAATCTAAAAATACCTTCTACCTGATCGTCAACATAGCAAAAAGAACGGGTTTGCATGCCATCGCCAAAAATAGTTAGGTCCTCGCCACGAATAGCTTGACCTATAAAAGCAGGAATAACACGACCGTCATTGAGACGCATTCTTGGTCCGTAGGTATTAAAAATTCGAACAATTCTAGTTTCTACACCATGAAAAGTGTGGTACGCCATCGTGATTGATTCTTGAAAACGTTTGGCTTCGTCATAAACTCCTCTTGGTCCTATGGTATTTACGTTCCCATAATATTCCTCTGTTTGTGGGTGTACCAAAGGATCGCCATATACTTCAGAAGTGGATGCAATAAGGATTCTGGCTTTTTTAACTCGAGCAAGACCTAACAAATTATGAGTTCCTAAGGATCCAACTTTTAGGGTTTGAATTGGAATTTTTAAATAATCAATAGGACTTGCAGGCGATGCAAAATGCAAAATATAATCTAAATCGCCAGGAATATGTACAAACTTGGTGATGTCGTGGTGGTAAAATTCAAAATGTTCCAATTGAAACAAATGCTCAATATTTTTTAAATCTCCGGTAATGAGATTATCCATCCCGATTACAAAATATCCTTCTTTGATAAAACGGTCACAAAGGTGTGAACCTAAAAATCCTGCAGCTCCGGTGATTAAAATTCTTTTCATAGTAAATGGTTACTCCTAGTTTATTGGTAACAAAAATAGTTATAATTATTGGGTTTACTTTTTTAAATGACAAACTGCTTTTGATGTAGTTCGTACTTTTCATTGACAAAGTTTTTTATCTCCAATTCAAAACGTTCTTTTGAGAATTTTTCAGCGTGTTCCCGAATCGTTTTGAGATCGAATTTTTTGGTTTCAAATAGTTTGACCGCAGCTTGAATGGATTGAGCAGTTTGTTCGTGAAAAAACAAACCCGTTTGCTCTGGAAGTACAGTTTCAAGAACGCCACCTTTTCCAAAAGCAATTACAGGAGTACCACAAGCTTGAGCCTCGACGGGAACAATTCCAAAATCTTCTTCAGCAGCAAAAACAAATGCTCTCGCATTTTGTAAATAATACTTGAGTTGTTCTTGATCTACAAAACCCAAAAGTTGAATATTCGATTTGGCTATTTTTTGAATCGCATCCAACTCTGGTCCCGTTCCTGCCACTATTAATTGATGATGAGGCATTTCGTTAAAAGCCTCGACAATAAGTTGGATTTTTTTATAAGAAACCATTCTGGAAGCTGTAAAAAAATAATCCTTTTTCGATTCTTGAAGAGTAAAAAAAGTAGTGTTTACTGGTGGATAAATTACCGTTGCTTCACGCTGGTAAATGCTTTTAATGCGTTGTGCAACATATTTTGAATTGGCAATAAAATGTGTAATCTGAGGGCTATTTTGTAAATCCCATTGTCTCATTTTACGCAGCACATATTGTGCATATTTGCCTTTTAAACCTTTGTGTAAACCCGCATCTTGCAAATATTGTGTTTGCAAATCCCACGCATAACGCATAGGCGAATGACAGTAGCAAATATGCAATTGCTCCGGCTTGGTGCGCACTCCTTTTGCAATTGACGATGAAGAACTTAAAACCAAATCGTACCCACTTAAATCAAATTGAGACATGGCGCTTGGAAACAATTGCAAAAATTTACGGTGATTTGATTTTGCGGTAGGTAATTTTTGAACAAAAGTGGTAGCAGCACTTTTGCCATTCAAAATAAAATCTCGATCAGACTGATTCAAAAAATCGATTAAGGCAAAGTGGTCAAAATCATCCCAAATCGCATTGAGTGAATGAATTACTTTTTCGGCACCACCATTTACATAATACCAATCGTTAATTAATGCTTTTTTCATTCGGGCTTATTGTGCTACTTTTCGAATTAGGAAATAAAAATAATAGGCGTATTTGCCAAAAATAAAATTAAGGTAAAATAATGATTTAGGCAGCCAATGACTAAACAAATCCAATTTGGTCAATTCTGCTCGTAATTCTTTCAAAGTGGCATTGCTTGCTCCCACGTTCATTTCAAAAATATGAAAGGCTTGCCTAACCATTAACTCTTGTCGCAAAGCATCCACTAAATTGTAATTGTACTGAGCGCCTACATCTTTAGCAATTTGTAATACGCCACGCCACATTTTGGCTCTGGCTTTCGCCGAATAGGCCCCTGGAATATGATGCGCTCCGTCCTTGGCTGATTCATCAAACAAAGGTGGATTACCCGCACGCCCACCAACCGAAGGCTGTGCTAAATATCCAATTCCTTGTGTACAAAAGGCATGGGCCGCGAGGTAAATTTGATAGTATAAAGTGCCGTCGTATTGCGTTGTAGCTTTTTCATTTGCCCACGCAGTATTGATAACAAGTCCGCCAACAAAGCCGCAAGACCTAAAAATTAACTTGGGATCGTCTCCTTGTTTGACACACGTTTCTGCTGGCAAAATACGCGAAACGCCAATAGGTTCATGCAAACTAGTTTCAAAACGAATAAATGGTCGTGAAACCATAGCAATATCAGGATGCCTTTCGCAAAAGTCGGCAATGTGTGTTAAACCGTCTTTCAAGAATAAATCGTCGTTGCCAATCAAAATAACCCATTTGAACTGAGACAAGCCAATCAATTTTCGAATATTGGCGTCGTAACCTAAATTATGTTCGTTTTCATGGTACTGTAAAACCACTTTTTTTGAACTAAAAAGAATTTGAAAACGCTCGCTTATTTGCCTAATTTGATTGCGTTCTTTAGAGCAATCTTCGGCAACTATTACTTCATTTGGCAACAAATCCATTTCTAAAATAGATTGCAAAAGCGCCTCGTATTCTACCGGTCGTCCGTAGGCCGGAATAGCAATACTGTAACCGCTTTCTAAAATAGTGTTATGCATTTATGATATACTTTTTATACAAACTGCAGGATTACCCGCAAGTACTGAATTAGCTGGAAAACTTTTTGTAACAACAGCATTGGCACCTACTATAGAATTTTTACCAATGGTAACATTTGGCATAATACTCACACCCTCGCCTATCCATACGTTATCCTCAATAACTACAGGACCTTTACTAACCAAAGGACGTTTGTTTGGCGCAGTTTTTAACGAAATCGCATCAACCGAACCATGAAAATGATCGGTGATAAATACCCTACTGGCCAATAGTACATTGTTACCAATTGTTATCGAGTTGATACAAGCGATATGACAATCGTAGTTGATGCTTACATTGTTTCCAATGGTAATTTTGGGTTGAAAAGAATAGCCATTGTGGCGCTCAAAACATTCTAGTCGCAAGCGTTCAAAACAATAAAAATCGTCACCAATGGTAATGTGCTGCGCATTATGGAGATAAATAGGTGCTTCAAGGTAAAAATTGGAACCACAGTTTTTAAAGTTTCTTTTGACCATGAAAGCGTAGATTCTGTTCTTAAAATACTTGCTGTACTTTATGATCGAATACGACATTAAAAAGCTGCAAACATTGGCAAGAGCATCTACAAGTCGCATAACAATTTTTTTCATAGTTCTTCGGTATTCTATTCAGATCAAAATCTATTCACACAAAGGTAGTTTTTTATTGGATTATAAGAATTATCAATTCACAAACATCAAGACTCTTTCGCAAATTTATTAGTGCTTTTTACAACTTAAAAATCCGCTATCAAAAAGGCTCTCACTCGAATAATTTTGTAGTGTGCTTTAAAAAATTTACATTTGAATTGATTTTTAAAAGGAAAAAAAAATGAAGAAAATAGTTTTTAGTATTGCCATGATTGCATTATTAGCTGCTTGTCAAGAACCATCAAAAGAGAAAGCAGAACAAGAAGCAAAAGGCAGATACCAAATGTCAGTAATTCAACGTACGGATAGCGGAGAAGTTTGTGTATTTATCTTAGATACTGAAACTGGTGAAGTAACTATGCGTGGAGACAAATCAGGTGCATGGACTTCGCAAGGCGGTGTGGATGATTCACAACAATAAGATCGCTGATATATTAAATTTGAAATAAAACATAGAGGTTTTCCTAATGAGGTAACCTCTATTTTATATACCCACAATTGTGATTAAAAATGTCTTTTTAAGTTTTGGCATCAACTTTATCAACTTTCTTTTTCCGGTTTTGCTTATTCCTTTTTACATCAGTGTTTTTGGAATAACGACCTACGGATTAATCGCAATTTGTATTTCCCTAATCAACTATATTGCCGTAATAAATGATTACTCTTGGAGTATTTTAGGACCTGTGAAAATTGGTCAATTAGGTACTGACAAGCTAGCCTTAAACTCCTACATCTCCTCTGTAATAAGCACCAAAGCAGTGTTGCTCATCCCATCAATGTTGCTGCTTTTGGTTTGCGTACAATTTTACGATGACATTCAAAACAATTTACTTTTGTGCTTATCGCTATTTGCCTTGTTGTTTTCTAGATCTCAAAATACCCACTGGATTTTCATTGGCCTCAATAAAATTAACGTGTATTTTATCCTGAATACTATTTTCAAAATAAGCGCAATTTTAACGTTAATGCTGGTTTTACCCAAATTTAAAACCGTTGCTTTAGTGTTTTTTATACTAGCCTTATTTGATAGTCTGCAGTTTATTGCAGCATTATTTTATTTGTATTTTAAATGTGAATTTCGATACCACCAAACTTCTATTTCAGCCCTTATTTCTGAATTAAAAGATGGTTTTAAAATGTTTTTGACCAACTTAAGTATTTGCTCCATTTTAAACTCGGGAACACTTATTCTAGGATTATTTTTTGAATCAAAAATTGTTGGTATTTATAGTGTTGCCGAAAAAATAATCATGCTTTGCAAACATACTATTGGCGTTTTATTTCAAGGTGTTTTCCCGAAAATAGTACAAATAGGAACTCGTAATTTAGACCAATTGAATCGCTACTTGCGTTATATTTTTAAATCGTATTTGGTTTTGTACAGTTTTGGAATGCTTATTATTTGGTTTTTTGCCGATTGGATTGTTCCTTTTTTAAGTAGTCAAAATATTGCGGAATCGAGTTGGTACTTGATGCTATTGTCTCCGCTACCACTTATTGCAGCACTAAATCAATCAGCTTACATGTCGGTAGTACTGCATGAGCAAAAAAATATTTACTTTAGCGCTTATGGTATTGGTTTGATGCTTAATTTGATTTTGTCTTTTGCGCTTACGTATTACTTTCATGTTGAAGGTATGATTGCAGCCTTACTTTTGACGGAACTTTTTATTTGCCTGTACTTAAATTATAAAACCTGGACCAATAGCACATTAAATTTTTTCAAACATGATTAAGGTTGGATTTTTAGTTTCGTATGATTTCAAGTATTTGTACCAATCCATTCCTTTAGTATATCAAGAGGCTGATTTGATTGTGCTCGCCATAGATAGAGAACGCAAAACTTGGAGTGGGAATCCGCTATACATTTCTCCAGAATTTTTTGAATGGGTACGCCAATTTGATGTTTCGAACAAAATTGTCTTATACGAAGATACCTTTTACATCCCCGAAAATACACCAGCTCAAAACGATACTAGAGAGCGCAATTTATTAGCACAGGCCATGGGAAAAGGTGGCTGGCACATTCAAATTGATAGTGATGAATATTTTAAGGACTTTAAAGGTTTTACTGATTTTTTAAAACAAAACAAACACTACTTAGATAATCCTGAGCAACAAGCCGTTGAAATTCAGGTACAATGGATTACTCTATTTAAAAAAGTAGAGGGTGGTTTCCTCTACGTAAAAGATTCACTCGATACTATTGAAGTAGCTACCAATTGGCCTGATTACAAATACATGCGTGCCACAAGACACTCGAATAAAATAATTACAAAATTCATTTTATTGCACCAATCTTGGGCTCGAGACGAAGACGAAATTTATACCAAAATAACCAATTGGTCACATCGAGATGACTCAGATAACTTGGCTTTTTTTGAGTTTTGGAAAAAAATTGATCTTAGCAATTACACCACTTTCACCAACTTGCATGAAAACGATCCTACAAAATGGAATTCATTAGGGTTTATTGCAGAAGATGAAATTTATTCATTGCAATTAAATATTAGCACTTGGGATTTATTTCGATTAAAATGGAAGAAAAAATTGATTCAATTTATCCGCGAATATTTACCTCTTTGGCTGCAAAATGGCATTCGAGATGCATTTAAAAAAATAGTAAAATGAAAACGCTACTCAAAGATGATCTTTTACTCGTAGTCCTTCTTTACCTGTTGGCTATCTCACCCGTTTTGTATTTTTGGGAAGCGTTTCAATCTATTACAATGATTGGTTGCAGCGTTCTTTTATTAACCAAAATAAAGAGGACATCTCTTAAAATAAATACTTTTAACTTACCTTTTATCTCTGCAGCTGTACTATTTTCAGGAGTTTGTTTGTGGTATTTCAGTTCCAAAAGCATCAACTTGCTAGCTAACACTTTATTGTTATTTGCAATCCCGTTGTGCAGTCGGTATTTATATCAATCCCAAACATTCTTAAAGCATAAAACACGTATACTGCTCAGTTTTTGCGGTAGCGTAGGATTGCTCAGTTTATATACAATTGTATTCTACCTCATTGATATTCCCAACCATAATTTTAATTGGTATTTTGCCCGATTTAATATCGAGAATCATTTGCACATTCATGGCACTTATTTCAGTTTATGGATTAGCATTGCGCTACTAATACTTACAAATACCTGGATTACCAATACTGCCAAAAACACCATCAAAAAGGTGTTTTATAGTTTTTCTTGCTTGATTTTTGTAGCAAGTTTACTCATTGTTAATTCTAGAATGATGTTGTATTCAATGCTATTCTTGGGAGTTTTGTTGTATTATTTTTATGCCATTAAAAGCAATCAATTAGTTTTTTCAAAAAAAATGGTAGTAATACTTTTTATATCTTTTTGTGCTATACTTATGCTTTCGCAAAGGTATTGGGATGATGTTGTTTATTTATTCGAAAATAAGCTTGCCAGTTCCTCTAGATACACCATTAATTACTGCAGTTTACAAACAATTACCGACTCTTTTTTACTCGGAACAAACCCGAATTTGCTACAAAATCAACTCAATTCTTGTTATGATAGGTATGGTTTTTCGGAATTATCAAAAGAGAACATAAACTCTCACAATCAATATCTAGATTACTTTTTAAAAGGTGGTATTTTGCTTTTTGTGGCTTTTGTTATGATTTTGTTCACCAAATTGCGACTGGCTTATCAAAAACAAAACTACTTGTACTTTTCAGTCACTTTATTGTTTTGCTTTGCCTTTATAACTGAAAATATTTTAGTTCGTCAGTACGGTATTTACTGTTATTTTTTATGCGATATCCTGCTGCTGGGAGCTATTGTCCCTAATAAAAGTCATAACACAAATGAAATAGAAGAAAGCTAAGGTGGGAATTAATAAAATGCAGCCGTCACTTAAACACACAAACAAGTAGGTGATCACACCCATGAAATAAATGAAATTGTTGTTTTTGGTTTTTAAAAAAAGGTAAACAGGCGTAAAAAAAGAAAGGCAAAACAACGCCAATCCAATTAAACCAAACTGTTTAAAAATAGATAAATACACGATTTCTTCAATAGCATTGTAGACCGTGCTTCCAAATAAGGTGATTTCGTTTGATTTTCTGATTTGCAAAATTCGTCCGCCTAGATTTGAGTCCAAAATAAAACCTCCAAGAGAACCGTATTGAAAGTAACGCGTCATAATAATTGATCCCAAAAACAGCAACAAAAGTCCGACCAACAAATAAACTTTAACTAATTTCAGGACTTGGTTGCGATACAAAAACAGAAAATAAAAAATCAAACCGATCCACACTGTTCGTGATAAAGTGAGTAGTAACGCCAATACCACAGTGATTATTTTTATTTTCGATTTGGTATTTTGGTAAAAAACCGGGAACAACATCAAAGTACAAACCCCAAAAATATTACCGTTATTATAAGTTGATATCAATTTACTAACGGAGCCACGTTGATTGAATTTGGAAGAATCTAACTCGCCTAAATCACCTGCATTGACAGTTAAATATGGAATTTCTAGAAAATGCCCCACAACTTGCTTATACACGAACAGAAAAATCCCGTACAAGGCCACGATAAAAACCGCTTGGCTAATGATATTAGCCATGTAAGCTGTGTTTATTTTTTTTAGAAATGAACTCAAAAAGATATAAAACAGCAACGGCAAAAAAACAAAACTTACATAAAACGAAATCAGGTTTCCTAAACTGCCTTGATAACCATTGATAAGCAAATGAAGCGTGAAATAAGCTACGAAGGGTAAGGTTGCTACGTAAGCAATAAAGGCTTTATTAGGTACTTTAAACTCGCTTTTAAAACCTATAATGAATAAGCTTAAAACCGATAAAAAACCTAAATACAAATATCCCCATGTGATAGGAATTCCAGCTATTTTAAAACCTCCTTTTGGGATAACAACCAATAAAAGTACCGCCAAAAGAAAAACAATTTCCCGGCATTTTACGTTAGTCAATTTGGTTTTTAAAACATTTTTCATTTGCTTATTGTAAAAAGCCTATCCGGAAAAAAAAATGGCTATAGCTCGGTATTTCTCAAGCTATCCTCCCAAGATTTAATCGAGATGCCAAAAACAGTTTTAATTTTACTTTTATCTAAAACACTGTACTTTGGTCGTTGTGCAGGTGTTGGATAACTGCTACTCTGAATTGGTTTCAAATCAATACTGACATTATTTACCTCAAAAATTTCCTTAGCAAATTCAAACCAACTGCAGGAGCCTTCATTGCTGTAATGATACAATCCATGCGCTTGGTGATCAGGATTTTTTGATGCAAAAAGAATAATTTGTACTAATGCATGAGCCAAATCAACTGCATGTGTTGGCGTGCCTATTTGATCGTCAACAACTGATAGAGAATCTCGTTCAGCTCCCAATCGCAACATGGTTTTCATAAAATTACCTGCAAATTGTGAATAAACCCATGACGTTCTAACGATGAAATAAGCACCAAAAACCGCTTGAATTGCCTTCTCACCGTCAAGTTTTGTTTGCCCATACACACTTTGCGGATTAGGCATATCAGTTTCTAGATAGGGCTCTTCCGCAAGTCCATCAAAAACAAAATCAGTGGATACGTGCAACAATTGCGTTTTAAACTCATCACAAACCTCGGCTAAATATTGTGCGGCGGTTGTGTTAATTGCAATTGCTTTTTCAGGTTCTTGCTCTGCTTTGTCAACCGCAGTATAAGCTGCTGCATTGATACAAAAATCAGGTTTGTATTTTTCAAACTGACTTTGAATGGCTGCTTTATCGGTAATATCTAGCGTTTTTGAGTCACAAAACACAAAATCGATTTCAGCGTATCCTGAGGCAATATGCTGCAAGGCTTGGCCTAACTGACCGTTGGCACCGGTCACAAGCACTACCAAACGCATTTGGCTTGATCTAGATTAGGCAAAATTTTATCTTTATCTGAAATCAATAAATCTTCTTCAGAAAATTTCCAATCTATTTGCAAAGCAGGATCGTTGTATTTTAATCCACCTTCCGACTCTTTATTATAAAAATTATCACATTTGTAGAAAAAGGTTGCCGTTTCGCTTAGGACAACAAAACCATGTGCAAAACCTCTTGGCACAAAAAACTGCCTTTGATTTTCAGCAGAAAGTACAACCGAAACATGCTCGCCAAAAGTCGCAGATTCGGGACGCAAATCGACTGCTACATCAAGAACTTCGCCACTTAAAACACGAACCAATTTAGCCTGCGCATGCGCTCCGGTTTGGTAATGCAATCCCCTAAGCACTCCTTTGGTAGAAAACGATTGATTGTCTTGTACAAAATGAACTTCCTTTTGTACACCGTCTTGAAACGTTTTAGCATTGAAACTTTCCATAAAGTAGCCTCTTTCATCTTGAATTACTTTGGGTTCAATGATGAAACAGCCTTCCAGTTTGGTTGTATTAAATATCATAAATTATTAAATTATCTCTAATAAATGCGAACCGTATCCGCTCTTTAATAAAGGTTGTGCTATCGTTTTTAATTGCTCTGCTGAGATGTAACCCATCCTAAAAGCAGCTTCTTCAATTGATCCTATTTTTAATCCTTGACGCTCCTCAATTACTTGTACAAATTGAGAGGCTTGCATTAACGAATTGAATGTTCCAGTATCAAACCATGCAGTACCGCGATCGAGAATACTTACTTTTAATTTACCTCTGCGCAAATATTCTTTGTTGACATCAGTAATTTCAATTTCTCCGCGTTGACTTGGCTTTATATTCGCAGCAATATCTACCACATCGTTATCATAGAAATAAATTCCGGGAACAGCATAATTAGATTTTGGTACTAATGGTTTTTCTTCAATAGAAAGTACATTTCCTTCCGAGTCAAAATCAACCACACCATATCGCTCTGGATCGTTTACGTGATAGGCATAAATGATACCGCCATCAGGATCGTTGTTGGCTTGCAAAAGTTGTGACAAACCTGTTCCGTAAAAAATATTATCTCCCAGTACCAAGGCTACTTTATCGCCTCCAATAAACTCTTTACCAATAATAAAAGCTTCGGCAAGACCATTTGGATGTTCTTGCACGGCATATTCAAAACGACAACCCAATTTAGAACCATCGCCTAACAATTGTTGAAATAAAGGCAAATCATGTGGTGTCGAAATAATCAAGATCTCTCTGATTCCTGCCCACATCAAGGATGACAAAGGATAATAAATCATAGGCTTGTCATAAATAGGCATCAGTTGTTTACTCACTGCTAGTGTTAACGGATGCAAGCGCGTACCTGAACCTCCTGCTAGAATTATTCCTTTCATGGTAGTTATTTATTGTATTTAACTTTTAGTTTTTGATAAAAACTAACGAATAGGCTACCAAATATGAACAGCCCCACAAACAATAATGGAGCTAAAAATTTAAGTTTGCCATTGATAGATTTTACATTCTTTATGTTGGTCACTAAACTAATTTCTTTGATAACACTATCAAAGTTAATTTTGTCTAAACGATTATTACCTTGCTGCTTGATTAGTAGCTCTTTATTTTTGATCAAGTCGTTTACCTGCGTATTTTCGTTGTAATATACCAAACTACTGCTTGGTCCTTTCGGATTTTTGCTAAAGTTGTTGAGTAAGGTATTTATTTGTTTGAGTATCGAATCATTCTCTTTGCGGCTCATTTCAAGGTTTTTCAAACTTTCTTTTTGAATAGCTGAGAAATATTTTGAATCATTCAAATACTCCTGCAAAGGTTTCACAAAATCATCTTGACCTACTTTTTTAGCTGTAGAAATAGACAGTTGATGAAACGGATAATTCTTGCTCGTTAATTCATTTTCAATTGACTTTGCCGCACCGCCTTCATCGGCCATGAGTTTTACCAACTCTAAACGCTGCTCATCATTACCTACAAATTTATAGACGTCAATAACTGGAGTTATCTCTATATTTCGTAATTTCAACCTCGTGTCAAACCCTAATTTTTGCAAAAACAAGCTGTCGTTTTCTTTGATTTTAGAATTTAGTAAAGCTACTTTGCCATACAAATAATCCGTCGATCCAAAATTAGGCATCACAATGATTTCATGATCATAAGCTGTTCTGGATTTATCTAAAAATAGACCTAGCCCTGCTCCCAAAACAAACAAAACAATCAATACCAAAACATTTCGTTTCAGGAACAAAAAACCTTCAAATAGTCGCAAAAAAACACGATCTACAAAAAGACCCATTTTTGAAAATATTTGAGACAAATCAACTTCTTGATCACTCGAATTAAGCGGCTTATTTTCGCTCATAGGATTGTTATTTTACGTTGAAAATTTGTTCCAATATTTTAATGGTAATCAAATACGTAGGTTTTACACCTGTTGTTCCTAAACCACCTGAAGCCAAAGTACTTCCTGTTTCTAAAGGATTATCTGAGGCATAATAAGCATAACGAACTTTTATATCGCTTGGTACACTTCTTCTAATTTTTGAGGCCGATTGAATGGCTTTTTGATAATAAGAACCCTCCATTTCAAGACCAATAATTCCCCAAGTTGATTCGTGGAAAAACTTTAATAAATCTCTGTTTTGTAATGAAGTTCCCAAAACAGTTACCATTGGACCTGCAAAAACCGCAATGTCATTTCCTTCAAACATGTCGGCAGTTAATTCGTTTTCAAAGAAATAATTATCAGCAGTTCCTTCGTTAATATGTGCATTAGGAATCATGATATCTCCCTTTCCGCCCTCAAGAATTCCTGCTTTACCCATGATTGAAACCGATTTTACATTCAGCAAAGTATCTTTCTTAAATGGTTTCAATAACTCATCAATAGTTTCATAAGCTTGTTCTCCAAAAGCATAATCCATAACAATTAGCACCGGTTTTTCAGTATCTACTTGCGCCGTAGGAAACGATGTTTTGGTCCAATTGATTTTAGCTGTATCAAAAATTTGTACGTCAATATTAGTTCCTGATGTGTCTGGTAATGAAATCATTCCTTGCTTCAAGGCAACAGCTGTAACTTGATTGCGCACCTCATCAGCACCTGATCTACTTAGCTCTTCATAAATAAAGAAATCCGATTTGTCTTTGAACTTCGTTTTCAAAACTTCGGTAGCAAAAATCGAATTCATCACACTGTGCATGTTGGCACTGATTACGTGAATTGGTCGGTTTAAAAGTTGATTGGCTTTTAAAACTTCTTTGATATTGGTTGCCCAAATTTCACCGTGAATGTGGTGTCCTAAACGCTCTCTTAAAATTGGGCTGAAAGTAATCGTTCTTTTATTATCCTCTACAATTTCTTCAATGGCTAGTTTACCCAACCAAAAAATCACGTGTAAAAAACGGTCTGGAGCAGCTGCTGAACCAAAGGCATCATAAATATCTAAAACCTCAGCAAAAGTTCTACCTAAAATGTTAGCTGCATGCGAAATAGCTTTTTCTTTCTCTATTTGAGTTAGCTTTTTCTTTGATGAAACGGCCTGCTCAAGCTTGATCCAATCACGAGAAACCTCGCCGGCATCATCTAATAAAACACGGTTTCTGATTTTATGTGATTCGATAAAAACAAAAGTCAAGTGCGTTAAAATATCATAAATATCAGATCTTCCTCTTGTAATTTCTACATTCATTTGCTCCTCATCAATACGGTAGCAATTACGACGTCTTTTTGGAGGAACAATCGCTTGAAAATGCGATTTTGAGTAACCTTCATCCGAAGTAAGATTGATAAAACGACATTCTTCAATTCCTACTGGTAAACGTTCAATTACGTACAAAAGTCCGTTCAATTCTACTTTCTCTTCGGCAATATTCCCGTAAATCTCTGGTCGTAAAGCAAGTAATGCCTCGCGAAGCGTATCGCCTGATACTCCCATTGGTTTGTAAAATCCTCTATTAAAAAGGTGGCGCATTGTTATGTACATTTTTTCAATGGCTGCCGATGATTCTTGTGCTCTTGAGCGCGATATATTTTTTGTTTCTTTCATTTTCTACTTATTTTTTAACCTGCAAATGTATGACATTTATTGGGTCTTTAACAAATCTGCTATTTTTCTGTCATTAGATAAGCGCGGCACTTTATTTTGGCCACCTAATTTCCCAATCGATTTCATATAATCTTGAAAACCGTTTTTAACCACTTTGGTAACCACCACTTTTTGCAACACTTTGCCCACAATTAAATCGTCATAATAAACATTTTGTTTGCGCATGGCATTGTCTAGCGCCTCCGCAAAATTCTCTAAATTTTCTGGTTCTCCCGATCCTTGGGAATCAAACTCTATAAACCATTCGTGATACGGCAATCCCTCTGCTGGCGTGATTTGTGGTGCTACTGTAAACTCATTAATTCTGATTGATGTTCCGATAATGGCTTCTTGCAAAGCACTTTCTACTTCCTTACCAATAACATGTTCTCCAAAAGCCGATATGTAATGTTTGATTCTGCCCGATACAATTATTCGGTACGGTTTTAAACTCGTGAACTGAACGGTATCGCCAATATTATACCCCCAAAGTCCTGCATTGGTCGAAATTATCAAAACATAATTGACATTCAATTCAACCTCACCAATGGTGTAACGTCTTGGATTCTCCGTGTAAAATTCGTCACTTTTGATAAACTCATAAAAAATTCCGGAGTTTAGCAGTAGTAACATTCCTTTTTCCTTTTGAGAATCTTGATAGGCAAAAAATCCTTCCGAAGCCGGAAACAATTCAATGCTGTCTACTTTTCTTCCTATTAAATTCTCGAATTTGGCCCGATACGGTTCGTAATTCACACCGCCGTAAATGAACAAATTAAAGTTTTTGAAAATTTCGCTAACAGGCTTCCCTCCTTTTTGATGCAGTTTTTCAAAATACATTTGCACCCATGATGGAATCCCTGAAATCACAGCCATATTTTCATGAAACGTTTCTTCAACAATGGCATTTACTTTGGTTTCCCAATCTTCGATACAATTCGTCTCCCAAGATGGCATTCTGTTTTTTTGAAGGTATTTTGGAACAAAATGCGCTACAATTCCGGATAAACGCCCTAGTTTTATTCCATTTTTTTCTTCTAAAATCGGACTTCCTTGCAAGAAAATCATTTTACCATCTACAAAATCTGCATTTCCGGTTTCATGAATGTAATGCAAGATGGCATTTCGGGCGGCCTCAATATGATACGGCATGGATTCCTTAGTCAACGGAATGTACTTTGCTCCAGATGTAGTACCCGATGTTTTGGCAAAATACAACGGTTTCCCTTTCCACAAAATATCGGCTTCGCCTTGTACCACTCGATCAACATAAGGTTTTAGTGCTTCGTAATCGCGCACGGGAACGTACTTGGCAAAGTCGGCCGCAGTTGTAATTTTATTAAAATGGTGGTCCTTGCCAAAAGCCGTATGTTGTGCTTGAGTAATTAATTGCTGCAGCACCTTTTGTTGAGCCACTACTGGATTTGTAGCCCAAGCTTGGGTTTTTTGATATATATTTTTGGCAAAAATCTTTGCTATAATTGATTTTAATGACATCCTGATGAGATACTTTTGAAATGTAAAATACGATTTATTTAGAACTTTTTCTTTTGGACGCAGCCGAATTTGATGCTGCTTTTTGCTCCTCGATAGCCACTTGTTTGCGCAATTCCAATTCTGCTTCTGATGGAGTTAAATCTACTTTATCTGCTGTTACTTCGGGAGTTTCTAAAATAGAATCTTTGTTGAATTTAGCATATTCTAACTCACCAGTTAAAACTTTCTTGATGGCTTTTAAATACAAATCATTCTGTTTTATGGCTTTAGAAAGCGAATCTGATTTGAGAGCCAATTCAGTAGCCTCTTTTTTCAATTGCGATGACGAATAGCCCGGAATGAACTCTCGTAAAGGCGTGAATGCAATGATAAATGTAGTTACAAAAATGATTAAGATAGCACCCACACTAGCTACAACAAAAACATTCATTAAGGTGAGTTTTAATGAAAAGGTCTCTTCAAAAGTATCTTCGTTTAGAATTACGAGACGTCTTTTGTTGAATAAATTTTCTTTTATGACTTTTCGTTTTTGTCTTTTTTTGGACATATTCATTGATTATTGAACAAATATAACAATTATTGTGCTTGCATTTACTGTCTTTACAGCAATACAAAAAGCAATTGGTGCAGTGACATTAATAAATTTTTAACGCTTCGCCCATTAAATAAATGCTGTAAAATGAATTTGTATTCAGTAATTCTATATACCTTTGCTATTAGGTTATTTACAAATTTGCTTCGGCATAAATTATACTATCATGGGAAGATTAGGTGTTACAGAAATCCTTATAATATTAGCTGTCGTTTTATTACTTTTTGGAGGTAAAAAAATTCCAGAATTGATGAAAGGTTTAGGAAGCGGAATCAAAGAATTCAAGAACGCAGCAAAAGACGGTGAACCAGCCAATAAAAAAGAAGAAGCTTCTACAAAAGAATAATTCTTTATAACTAGAATAGAAAAACCCAAATAGCAACTACAATTGCTGTTTGGGTTTTTTTGTAAATTTTTTTGATACTTGTTTTTTCAATAATAGATTAATTTCTTGTAGAAGTTTATTTTGAAAACTTTGTGGAAAAAATTTACGTGAATAAAATAAAAATCAATTTGCTACTAACTGACTGAGATTAAAATCAAAAAACAATGAAAACAACTCTTGTAACCGTATTGCTTTTAAGTATTCAACTTCTTTTTGCACAAGAAATAACTGGTTCTTGGCAAGGTGAACTAGACGTTCCAGGAATGAAATTGCCACTAATTTTTCACATTAAAAAAGAGGGTGAAAAACTCATTTCAACTCTTGACAGTCCAAAACAAGGGGCTACAAATATTCCAGTCAGTACAACCAGCTACACTGCTGATCAATTAGCCCTCGAGCTACCTGCATTGGGAATCTACTACTCCGGAAAAGTAACAAATGAAAGCATTAACGGCACTTTTAAACAAGGTGGAATGGAATTACCATTAATACTTTCTAAAATTAAAGGTGATGGGCTTGCGCCAAAATTGTACAGACCACAAACTCCAAAAGCACCCTTTACATACAAAACAGAGGAAGTAACTTTTATCAATTCCACAGATAAGAATACTTTGGCCGGGACACTATCTGAACCGAACAATTTCAATAAAAAACAGCCCATTTTGATTATGATTACTGGTTCAGGAAAACAAAATCGCGATTCAGCGCTTTTTGGCCACAAACCCTTTGCAGTAATCGCTGATGATTTTGCTAAAAAAGGTATTGCCACTCTCCGACTAGACGATCGCGGAATTGGTGGCTCATCAAAAGGGAGTAATGATGAAACCTCTTTCAATTACGCTACTGATATCAATGCAGCAGTATTATTTTTAAAAGCAATAGGTTTTGAAAACATTGGTTTAATTGGTCATAGCGAAGGCGGCATGATTGCTCCTATCGTGGCTAGTACAAACAAAGACGTTAAATTTTTGGTTTTGATGGCTGGACCTGGTCAACCTATAAACGAACTTTTAGTACAGCAAAATTATTTGGCGGGAAAACTAGCGGGTATGAGTGAAGAAGCGCTTCAAAAAAGCAGTCAAATAAACCGAATGATCTATGATTTTATAAAAAATTACAAAGGCAGCACTTTTGATTCCGACTTTGAAAAGTTTATAAATTCATCCTCAGAAAAATTGCCAGACGATGTTAAAAAACAAGTATCAAATGCTTGGTTCAGATACTTTATCGCTTTTAATCCAGACGAATATGTTTCTAAGCTAAAGATTCCTGTTTTGGCTATCAACGGAAGTTTAGACTTTCAAGTACCTGCAAAAGAAAATTTGGAAGCCATAAAAAAATCATTGACAAAGGCTAAAAATAAAAATTTCGAAACCTACGAATTTCAAGGCATGAATCATCTTTTTCAGGAATGTACAACAGGTGCTATGAGCGAATATGTGGAAATTGAGCAAACCATTTCACCAAAAGTGCTTGATAAAATGAGCTCTTGGATAAGCGCTAGAAAATAAAAACCGTTTGCATACAAATTTAGAAATCCCAAAATTCAATGAAAAATATTGAATTTTGGGATTTTTCTATTTTACAAAACCATCGTCAACTGAATTCGCTTTCTATCCTCATCTACTTCGGTGACTTTTACGGTAACGTGCTGGTGTAACTTCACCACTTCGTTTACGTCGCTAACAAAGCCTGCTTTGAGTTGAGAGATGTGTACCAAACCACTTTCTTTAATCCCCAAGTCTACAAAACAACCAAAATTGGTAATGTTATTGACAATTCCGTTCAAAATCATTCCTGTTTTTACGTCTTTAATAGTTTTTACATTCGGATCAAATTCAAAAACTTTTGCAGCTTTTCTAGGGTCTAAACCAGGTTTTTCTAATTCCTTAATAATGTCTTTTAAAGTCAATAAACCTATCTCAGCCGTAACATAATTTTCTGGTTTGATTAAGGCTGTTTTCTCTTTGTTTCCAATTAAATCGGTTACTTTCAGCTTCAAATCTTTAGCCATTTTTTCCACAATTGAATAGGCTTCGGGGTGAACTGCCGAGTTATCCAGTGGGTTTTTCCCGTCTTTAATTCGGATAAAAGCTGCTCCTTGCTGAAAAGCTTTTTCGCCCAAACGAGGTACTTTTTTAAGTTGTTTACGATCCTCAAAAGGACCATTTTCAGAACGGTAATTCACAATATTTTCGGCAAGCTTCTCTCCTATCCCACTCACATAACTCAACAAATGTTTACTCGCCGTATTGATGTTTACTCCAACTGAATTCACACAACGCACCACAGTGGTATCTAGTTCTTCTTTCAATTTACTTTGATCCACATCGTGCTGGTATTGGCCTACGCCAATGGCTTTTGGGTCAATTTTTACCAACTCGGCCAAAGGATCACTCAATCGGCGACCGATAGACACCGAACCACGAACCGTGACATCGTAATTAGGGAATTCCTCACGAGCAATTTTTGATGCCGAATATACCGAAGCACCCGCCTCTGAAACAATGAAAACCTGAACCGTTCTATCAAAAGCAATTTTTTTGATAAAGAATTCGGTTTCTCGAGATGCCGTTCCGTTTCCTATTGAAATGGCGTCGATATTATAGGAGTTTACCATTGATTTTATCTTTTTCATGGCCATTGCGGTTTCGTTTTGTGGCGCATGCGGATAAATGGTTTCGTTGTAAATTAAATCACCTTTTTCATCTAAGCAAACTACTTTGCAACCGCTTCTAAATCCTGGGTCAATAGCTAAAATTCGTTTCTCGCCCAACGGTGGAGCCAATAATAATTGCCCTAAATTAGTAGCAAAAACTTGAATCGAATTGGCATCAGCCTTGGCTTTAGCTTCCTGTAAAGCTTCGTTTGAAATAGCAGGGTTTAGCAATCGCTTGTAGCTGTCTTCAATCGCTAGTTGCACGTGTGGCGTGGCTGGACTGTCTCCTTTTAAAACCAATTCGACAATAATATCATAAGCTTCATCAAGATCGACTTCTACTTTGAACTTGATAAAACCTTCGTTTTCGGCACGAAGCATTGCCAGTAATCTATGCGAAGGTGCTTTTGTCAAGGGTTCTGACCAATCAAAATATTGATTGAATTTTTGAGCGCCTTCTTCGTCTTTTTTAGTTTTTACTACTTTGGTCGTGATGGTTGCTTTCCTCTCGTACAGGCGACGCAATTGTTTACGAACAAAAATATTTTCGTTGATCCATTCGGCAATAATATCTCGTGCGCCTTGCAAAGCGGCATCTTCATTAGTTACAGCATCATTCAAATATTTAGTAGCTAGGAAATCAACATCCTCTTTGTTTTGAGCCATGATAATTTTCGCTAAAGGTTCTAAACCATTTTCGCGAGCCACATCAGCTTTGGTTTTTTTCTTCTTTTTAAATGGCAAATACAAATCTTCTAATTCCTGTAAATCGAAACTTTGCTGTATTTTTTTTTCTAATTCTGAGGTTAATCCGTTTTGCTCTTCAATTGATTTTAGGATTGCTTCTTTGCGTTTGACAATTGCTTCGTATTCTTTTTGAAGCTTAGCAATTTGTTCGATTTGTACTTCATCAAGATTTCCAGTGGTATCTTTTCGATAACGGGAAATGAATGGAATCGTGCAATCTTCTTGTAAAAGTTGAACTGTATTTTGAATGTTTATGGCTGCTGTAGCAACCTGTTTTTTAATGAAATCTATATTTGTCATTGTCTCTATTTTCTAAAGGCTAAAATAATATCTTTGACTTCAATTTAAATCAAATGATTGTTTTATTCTGTTTCTTTTTTGTGATAAACCTAATCGCTTTTGTGAGTATAGGTTATGATAAATTTTTAGCTAAAAATCAAAAAAGACGAATATCAGAACGAACTCTTTTGAGTTTTGTATTTCTAGGTGGAACAATTGGTTCAGGAATTGCAATGTTACTTTTTAGACATAAAACAGCCAAAAAAAGCTATTTATGGAAGTTTTGGTTACTTGCTACTTTACAAATTGCACTGCTCTATCTATGTTTTAACTTTGAAATTTTAAGTGATAAAACATTAATTTAGTCAATGAAAATAAAAAAAGCCCAGTGAAAAACCGGGCTTAATGTAATTTTAGAACTGCGAAGCAGCCTAAATTTTATTGACAGGCTATTTTATTGACACGATTTTGGTGTCTGCCACCTTCAAAATCAGTAGTAATAAAAGCTTCAACCATTTCTAATACTTGTGGAATTGAAGTGAAACGAGCAGGAATACTTATAATATTGGCATCATTATGTTGGCGTGCTAAAACTGCAATTTCTTTAGTCCAACACAAAGCAGCACGAACTTGAGCATGTTTATTAACAGTCATTGCAATTCCGTTTCCGCTTCCGCAAATTACAATTCCTAAATCAGCTTTACCTTCTGTTACATCAGTGGCCACTGGATGCCCAAAATCAGGATAATCAACGCTATCAACTGAATCAGTTCCGTAATTGGTTATTTGATGTCCTTTTGCGATAAGCATTTCAACAATTGCCTTTTTGTAATCTGGTCCGGCGTGATCGTTTCCTATTGAAATTTTCATTTTGTGTGTTTTAAGTTGTGTGCTGCAAATTTAGAGAAACTATTCAACTATTAAGGAGTAAATACCGCTAAGTTTGTTGCCGAAAATTGATTGTTATAAACACTATTTTCAGGCCATTTTTATAATTTTATTTAAAGACTTAATAATGAAATATTTAGCAGTTATTAACAATTTTAATAAGTGTATAAATACTTGTAAATCAGTAAAAAATGTATGATTTAAATGTTAAAATTTTGCATTGTTAATACCAAAACGCAACTACTTGATATTCAGTTAACTTTAAGTTAACATAAATTGTTCATAACTTGGGATAGAAAATAAGAAGTATTTTTTGGTTGAATCGAAAAAATAACTAAGCAAAAATTGACTTATTAATTCCTAATTTAGTTTGATGAATTTTTAGAAAAGTTATCAATACTCAAAACCACTTTATCAACTGAATTTTTAAAAATACTTATTTACAATTTTTAATTGTTTACAATTATCAACCGTTGTTAATTAAAATTGAAAAGACTTTTAAAATCAACTATTTACTATTTTACAAGTATGTTGATAACTACAAATAACATCTTAAAACTGAAATACAATACTATTTTTAAAAAATTTATTGCCACTATTAACACACTATAATAACAACCAAGAAGGATTTAAAATTTAAATTTTCTTTTTGTTTATTTAAATATATGTTCACAACTTTCAAAAAAGAAAATTCAAAAATTTTTAAAATTGATCTCAAACGATTTTCAAATTGTTGTTCAGGTGATCCAAAAGAGCTTGTACTTTTTCAAAATCGTTTTGATGAATTTTGAGTTTGATTCCGCCGTAGGCAAAACTGCCAAACGGATCGACTGAAACAAGATTTTCGTTTTCGAACAAATGGGCAATCGATTCTTGCTCGAGCAAATGTTTGATAACTACAATTTCGTGAGCGTAATTGAATATGGCAATCGTTTTAAATGTGTCCATTAGTGTTGTTTTTATAAAGATACAATTATTCCGTTATAGTTATATTTTCTTTAAAACTAGGTTGCTTTGGTCGAATACAGTTTAGTATTTCGTAATTTTAGACTTTTAAGAACAGATTTATGAGTAAAAGATTAAGAAAGCCGATAAAGAAAGAGAAAGATTTCTCAGATAAAATTTTAAAAATATTATCGCAAAGTGCCAATAAAGCATTCAATTATAAACAAATAGGAGCTAAGTTAGAGTTAGATGATACAGCTAGTAGAAATCAAATCATTAAAGATTTAAAAATATTAGCCTCACAAAATAAGATTATTGAGTCGGAACCAGGTAAGTATTTGGTAAAAGCTGCCAGTCAAGATTATTACGAAGGTAAAATTGATATGACGGGTCGTAAAACAGCCTTTTTTGTTTGTCCAGATCTTGAGGATGATGTTTTTATTCCTACTGCAAACTTGAATCATGCTTTAGATAAAGATATCGTAAAAGTATATGTGTACAACCGCAGAAAAGGAAAACGTCCTGAAGGTGAAGTAATTGAAGTCATAGAACGACACAAAACTGACTTTGTGGGTGTAATTGATATTCAAGCTAATTTTGCATTTGTCTCTACTGCCAATCCAAAAATGTATACTGATATTTTTATTCCAAAGGATAAAATAGGAGAGGCGGAGCAAGGTGATGTGGTTTTGGTGCATATTGAAGATTGGCCAAAACGTGCCGATAGTCCGTTTGGTACCGTTGTGAAAGTTTTGGGTAAACCAGGTGAACATGATACTGAGATTCATGCTATTTTGGCTGAATACGGTTTGCCATCAGAGTTTCCTATTGAAGTCGAAACCTATGCACAAAAAATAGATACTTCGATTACGGCAGAAGAAATTGCCAATCGTCGTGACATGCGTGATACATTAACATTTACCATTGATCCAAAAGATGCTAAAGATTTTGATGATGCTTTGTCTTTCAAAGAATTAGAAAATGGTAATTACGAGATAGGAATTCATATTGCTGATGTATCGTATTATTTAGAAGAGGGAACTATCCTTGATGATGAAGCTTATCAACGTGCTACATCGGTTTATTTAGTGGATAGAGTAGTACCTATGTTACCTGAAGTGTTGTCAAACTTTGCGTGTTCCTTGCGTCCGCATGAAGAGAAATATACTTTTTCGGCCATATTTGAAATTACTGAAAAAGCGCAAGTTGTGAACCAGTGGTTTGGTCGAACTGTAATTTACTCGGATCAACGTTTTGCATATGAAGAAGCGCAACACATCATAGAAACGAAACAAGATGTTATTCCTGTAGAAATTTCGATCACTGGAGCAGCTTATCAAGTTCCTGCAGAAATTGTTGTAGCAACGCTCAAAATGGATGAAATAGCGAAGATTTTTAGAAAAAAGAGAATGGCTGATGGTGCGATATCTTTTGACAAAGTCGAAGTAAAATTCAACTTAGACGATGCGGGTGAACCACAAGGTGTTTACTTTAAAGTATCTAGAGATGCCAATCATTTGATTGAAGAGTTCATGCTTTTGGCAAATAAAAAAGTAGCCGAATACATTGGTAAACAAAAGAAAACCTTCATTTACAGAATTCACGATGAGCCTAATGAAGACAAATTAATAGCCATGCAAACCGTAATTGCTAAGTTTGGTTACAAAATTGATTTCAGAAACAAAGGCGATATTTCTAAGTCTTTGAATCAATTAATGGCGGATGTTAATGGTAAAAAAGAGCAAAATTTAATCGATACACTGGCTATTAGAAGTATGAGTAAAGCCAAATATTCTACTGATAACATTGGTCATTACGGACTTGCTTTTGAATATTATTCGCATTTTACATCACCAATTCGTCGTTATCCTGACGTTATGGTACACCGTTTGTTACAGTTTTATCTTGATGGAGGAAAATCTGTTGATGAAGAAACGTATGAAACTAAATGTTTGCATTCCTCAACTATGGAAGGTTTGGCAACCAATGCGGAGCGTGATTCTATCAAATACATGCAAGTAAAATACATGCAAGATCATCAGGATCAAGAGTTTTTGGGTGTAATTTCGGGTGTGACAGAATGGGGAATTTATGTTGAAATTATCGAAAATAAGTGCGAAGGAATGGTACGTATTCGCGATATTCGTGATGATTATTACACTTTCGATGAAAAACAATATGCACTAACAGGAGCTACTTCGGGTAGATTATTGCAATTAGGAGACGAAATTTTCGTTAAAGTTAAAAATGCCGATTTAGTTAAAAAACAATTGGATTTTAATTTTTTAAGAAGAAATGAATAATAACTATTTCAAAAAAGTATGAAAAAAATAGCACTATTGGTATGCCTTGTTGTTGCACAATGGAGCCAAGCACAAGTAACAAGAAATTTAGGTGATTTTGACGAAGTTAAGGTTTTTGACAAAATCAATGTACTGTTAATTCCCAGTAAAGAGAATAAACTTGAAGCCACAGGAGCTCGTGCTGATGAGTTAGAAACAGTAAATAAAAATGGTGAATTAAAAATCAGAATGCCACTTACTAAACTGTTAGCAGGAGAGGATATTACTGTCAAATTGTATTTTAAAGAACTCCAAGCTGTTTCAGCAAGTGAAGGAAGTAGTGTAGAGAGTGAACATGTTTTTAAGCAAACTAGCCTTACTGTAAATTCTAATTCGGGAGCAAATGTTAAACTAGAGCTTGACGTTGATAATACGACGGTAAAATCAAATTCTGGAGGAATTGTTCATCTAAGCGGAAAAGCGAGCACACAAGACGTAAAAATTACTTCTGGAGGCATTCTTGAAGCAAGAGATTTAAATACATCACAAACTAGTATCAATGTATCTGCGGGAGGACAATCAGAGATTCAAGCAAGTGTACTTGTTAACGCAAAAGTACGTGCTGGTGGATCAATTTTTATCTACGGATCACCCAAACAAATCAATAAGGAAGTATTTATTGGTGGTACTATTTTGGAAAAAAAGTAGTACTTTGCCTTTCCTTTTAGGATAATAAATAGATTTTTAATGATAAACGATATACTGTCTGGAATTCCGTGGGGAATTTTTCTAAGTTTTATGATTGGTCCCGTTTTTTTTATTTTACTAGAAACGAGTATTATAAAGGGATTTCGTGCAGCTTTGGTTTTTGATTTAGGAGTTGTTTTAGGAGATATTGTTTTTATTGCAATTGCGTATTTAGGCAGTTACAGATTGATTCAAAGTTTGAAAGATCAGCCTGCTCTGTTTATTTTTGGAGGAGTTATCATGTTGGCTTATGGTGTGATTTCATTTGTTCAACTCAAAAAAGTCGAAAAAATAAACACCGATTCTATTGACAGAGAAATTGTAAAGAAGAATTATTTCAGTCTTTTTATGAAAGGTTTTCTGCTTAACATTATCAACATTGGTGTGTTGGGTTTTTGGTTGGCAATTATTATATCTGTTGGTCCAAAACTAGAAATGCAGACATCAAGAATGCTAACTTTTTTCATATCAGTAATTGGTTCGTATTTAATTATTGATTGTTTTAAAATACTGTTGGCTAAACAATTAAAATCGAGATTAACTCCACACAATATTCTTAAAATAAAAAAAGGAATAAGTGTAGTGATGATGGTTTTTGGAATCGTTTTAATCACTCAAGGTTGGTTTCCTGAAGAAAAAGAAATGGTTAAAAAAGCATTTGAAAAAATAGAGAATAAGTAATTTTAAATTCTACATAATTGACAAAGCCTTGATTCTAATACAATAGTTTCAAGGCTTTTTTATTTTAACATATAAGTCATTTAAGCTTTTAATATAAATATTTTTTATTTATTTTTCCGGTTTCACTCTTAATTTCCTTAATACCTTACTGGTTTAAAAAGAGAATTTTTCTAAAAAAAAAAAATCAAGTGTCTTTGAAGGTTTTAGATACATCTACCTAAGCTTCGGGACGGATTCGAACCGTTATTTTACCATATTTTTTCAAAAAATAAACCATAAAAAAACCTCAAGCTTGCTTCGCCAATTCACTTTGATCTTGTCTTTGAAGCTTTTAGGGTGTATCTTTCGAAGCATCCGT